>CAYLVU010000001.1:0-123439 GCA_964387225.1 uncultured Clostridia bacterium
ATGGATGGGGGACAGCGGGGTCTGCCTGCCCCCGTCTACGGGGGAAGGTGGCGCCGCAGGCGACGGAAGGGGGCGGACTTCCTTTTCCGTTCAAACGCTTATTTTTCGTAAATTTCCCGTTTAAGAACGCCGATATAGGGCAAATTCCGATATCTTTGGGCGTAATCGAGCCCGTAGCCGACGATAAATTCGTTCCCGACCTCGAAGCAGGAATAATCGGCTTTGACGGGCACCTGACGGCGGGAGGGTTTATCGAGCAGGGTGACGACGGTAAAGGACTTCGCCCCGCGCCCTTCGAGCAGGCTCTTCATCTTTGCGAGGGAGTGCCCGGAGTCCACGATATCCTCCACAAGCAGCACGTCCCTGCCCTCTACGGGTGCGGCGAGGTCCATGACGATCTTGGGCACGCCCGAGCTCTCCGACCCGTTCCCGTACGAAGAGACGGTCATAAAATCCATCTGCACGGGCGTCTTCATGGCGCGCACGAGATCGCAGAAGAAGATAACGCTCCCCTTCAAGACGCTCACCGCATAGGGAACGGAGCCCTCGTAGCGCCTGTCGAGCCATGCCGCCGCCTCCAACACCTTTTCGTGAAGCTCCTCCTGCGTGAAGAGAATGCGCTCACAGTCCTTGTCCATTTCGCTCATACTGTTCCTCCGTAAAAAATTTTTTATTGGGTATCGAATCGGGCGCGGGCGGTTAAATAGACGACCCGCTTTGTGTGTTCGCGCACCTTCACGGTCTCCGAAATTTCCGTGCCGAACACGGCGAACACCTCTCTTCCCTTCGCCGCGACGGGAAGCAGCCGCCCCAGCCGCGCGGGAATTTTTTTATCCGTCATGAATTTTTTCAAACTTTTGCGCCCGCCGCCGAAGGGAAGAATAAAGTCCCCTTCCCGCCGCGTGCGCAGAACGCAGCCCTGCGGAAAGGCGTCCGCATCCGCTCTGAGCGCTCCCTCGCGCTCCTCCCCGCAAACGCCCGCGAGATAAGCGCCCATCGTAAATTCGCCGTACGCGAAGGGGATTTCCCCCTCAAACACCCTAAGCGCGGGCGACGAGGGACGGTAGATGACGATTCGGTCGTATTCGCGGCTTGCGGATACGCCCTGCAAGAGGCACGCCGTCTTTCCGCTTTGCAGCGCCGTAAGCCTCTCCGCCGTCTTGAAATTCGCCTCCGTGTAGTCCCGTTCGACCCCCAGTTTTTTCAGGGCGATGAGGACGGCGCGGCGAAAGAGGGGCGGGGGCAGATTTGCGGGAACGGCGTATCCCCCGAGCGTTGTTTTCATCTCACGCGCGGCGAGGGAGGAAAGATAGCGCTCGTCCTCGGCTGCGCGCAGGGCAAAGGAGACGAGGTGCTCCCCCGCGCCGCCGACCGCCTCTTCGAGGGCGGGCAGAACGGTGCGGCGCAGACGGTTGCGGGTGTACGCCTCGTCGAAGTTGCTCGAATCCACCCGATATTCCAGCCCGTACTCCCTTGCGTACTCCTCGATTTGAGCGCGGGACACGCCGAGCAGGGGACGGACGAGGTTCGCCTGCGGCGGAAAGGCGTCCAGCCCGCCGAGCGAAGTTCCCCGCGCGAGACGGAAGAGCACGGTCTCCGCAAAATCGTCCCTGTGGTGCGCGGTCGCGACGAGCACGTCCTCCCCCTGCGCGCGGTAACAGCGGCAGCGGAAGAGGCGCCCCGCCTCCTCGACGCCCGTCTTTTCCCTCTTTGCGAGCGCGGGCACGTCCTCGCGGTAGACGGTAAGCGGCACCCCCCACCGCGCGCAGAGCTCCTGCACGAAGGCGAGGTCAAGGAGCGATTCCTCCCCTCTTATCCCGTGTTCGCAGGTGAGCGCCGTGAGCGTGATTTTCTGCGCCGCGGCGTTTTTGTTGAAACAGTGCAGCAGCACGACCGAATCGACGCCGCCCGAGAGCGCGACGCAGATTTTTTTACCCGCATACGGTTGGAGGGAAAACAGATCCATAGGGTAAGTATACCACGGTTTGCTTCGATTTGCAACGAAAAAAAGACTTCGCAAGAAGCGAAGTCTTTTTTTCCCGTTTGTTTTGTTACGACTGAGAATCCTGCGCGGAAACCGTAACCGTAAATGCACAGCCGTCGGTGACAGAGCCGATATAGGCAACCGAGAACGTGCCGATACCGTCTGCGTCCGTTGTGACGGTAAACGTGAGCGACGTAAGGGTTTCGGCGGTTCCGCCGTTAACCTGAACCTGCCAATCCGACGCATCCAAGCTGTTTCCGTCAAGCGTAACCGTATATTCGGTATTCGCGCTTCCAGTAAACCAGTACGCGGCCGCATCGTCGCCGTTCTTCAGCGCCGTCTGGACGAAAGTACTTCCGACGGTGATTTCCGTGCCCTCGTGATCTTCGGCCTTCGCAATGATGAGGCTTTGGGATAAGCTCAAAGTGTTGCCGTTGGAAGTGAGACTGTTAACAGCCAGCTTGATTGACACGGTTTGGTCCGCTGTAAGCGTCAAAGTGGTGTACAGCATGGGCTTGTCGTCGTAGTAGTACAGAGTCTTGCTGCCGTCGGTGGTACCCGTTTGAGTAACTGCGGTGCTGTCTACCTTGAAGACCAAATTGCTTGTATCGGTCAAGGAGTTCCATTGATAAGTATCATCATCCCAACTCCCATAGCCCGAGAGCTCCACAAGATAGAAGGTGTACTCGCCCGCCGTTTCCGCCGTGAACTTGAACTCCTGCTCCGTCGTACCGAGGATTTGGGAACTGTATTCAGAGAACGAGGTCTCGCCGACGTATACGGGAGTTGCCAACGCCTCGCCGACGTACGCGATCGTAAAGGTGATCTCCTTCGCCGTAAGCGTCCCATCGGAATTGCTGTCGTCAAGTTCGAGCGAGAAGCTAAACGACGCGCCGACGGGCACATTGAACGTATAACCCTCCGAACCGAGCGACGTGGGCGACCAGTCAACGACGATATTCACGCCCGAACCCGAAGCGGAAGTGGAAATCTTGTACTGACCGCTCGCCGTAACGGTGTAGTAGGTCGGTTCGGCGTAGCCGTAATCTCTTACCCCCAAAGTAACGGTGCCTGTGTAAGCCGAGGCTTCCGTCGTAGAGGGAAGATCCGAAGAAGAAAGGACATAGGGATTATTTTCGGTGCCGGGCGCGTAGTAAATTTCCGTTCCCAACGTGACCTCGGTCAGGGTAGAGGAAGTGACGGTGAACGCCGTATAACCCGCGATCTGCACGCCGCCGTCGGGCAATGTGCCGCTCGTGTAGGAATCTTCGCCGACCGTCAAGGTCGCGCCCTCGGAAATGGAGGTTACGATGACCGCATCGTAGTCCGTTGTACAGTACGCGGTGCCGCTGAACAGAGTAAGCGTTTCCGTTGCTTTGTAGCCGTATACATAGTAAGGGCTGGATGTGCTGGAACCCTGCGCAACGCAGATCACGGCGGATGCGTAGGTGTTGTCCGCCGGCTTGTAAGGCGCTACAATGACCGTATAGGCGGTACCCTCCGTCAGCGTCACATTGACGGAGATGTCGGTCGTATCGTCCTCTTTAAGCGTCTGCGCAACGACCGTATCCCCGTTCTTCACGGTGACGTATGCGGTATAGCCGTAGGAATAATACTCGGACGTGCTGACCGTGTAAATTCCGCTCTCTTCGGGCGTAAAGGTGTAGTAAACCGTGTTGTCGGAATACTTCGCAGTGTCGGTACTGAAGTAGGTGGTACCGTTGTAGCTGTCGTCGGACGTCAAAGGAGCTGCCGCCGTCTCGATCAGCTTGGGAACGGAGAGGGTCACGTTATACGTAGACGCCGCGTCCTGCGCAAAGCCTACCGTCGCGCTCTCCATTGTATTGGTCACGGAATATACGTTGGTATATTCGTAAGGCTCTTCGCCTTCCTCGGCTGTCCCCGTGAAGTGAAGGGTATAGGTGAGTTTGCCCTCTGCGCTGAGCGCCACCGTGATTTCCACGCTGCCCGCCGTGACAGCATTGTAGGACGCTTCAACAAATTGGGAAACGTCCCAGGTAAAGCGGGCGGTGTCCCAAAATGTCCACTCGTTGCCATAGGACGCGGGGCAATCGGGACGGAGGAAATACCAGCACTCGTCCCCGCCTACGGGAATGATCTGCGCAACAACGCCGGCATAAACGTCAGCCGATTTATAGGAAATGGTGCCTGTAAGCGTGATCGTCTCGCCCGGGGAAAGCTCGTAAAAATCGAGCGTGCTGCCCCAGGCGGGAAGATACGAGTAGGGAACCGTCTTGTTTTGCACAACAGGTTCGGGCTCTTCTTCGTTACCGTCGTCGCCGCTTCCGCTTCCGTCGTCGCCGCTTCCGCTTCCGTCGTCGCCGCTTCCGCTTCCGTCGTCGCCGCTGCTTAACCCTTCGCGGCCGCACACGTCGCAGACGCCGTCGCTGTTCTCGTCGACGTGCGCCTCCTTTTCGTCGATTTCGCCGTCCTCCGCACATTCGTGCCAATGGTAATTTTCATCGTCTTTCCATTCGCCCGAAAAATCGTGGGTGTGTCCGCACGCGGCAAGCCCGACCGAAGCCGTGAGCGCCGAAGCGAGCGCAAGCCCTGCAATAAGCCACTTCTTTTTCATAAAAAGCCTCCTTAAGCTTTCCACTAAGTTTTTTTATTTGTTGCTTTGCAACAAATAAGCTCCCGCGGGAGCTTATTTCCGTAATGTTATACGGAAATACTTCCTTAGTAACTTATTTATATTATCTCACGCGATTATCAATTTGTCAAACATATTTATGCCCCCTTACGGATATTTTTTTGTATATTTTTCGGTATTTTCCGCATATATAAAAGTATTTTGCATATAATCTATAAAAAAACGTTATATTTTACCGGTTTCGTTCCCTGCGGTTCCTTTTTCCGCAGAAAAAGGGAGGGGCGCCGCCCCTCCCGATATCTTATTGTATTGCACCGCCGGCTTACGCGTAGTAGGCGCACGCGAAGAGCCACTGCGAATCCTCGTAGGCGTCGTAACGCCCCCCGCCGTCGATCCAGCCCAGCCCGTCGTAAAAGAGCGCCTGCGCCACGCTGAACGCCTGTAAAAATTCCTTCAGTTCGTCCGTAACGGGCGCCATTCCGTCCGAATTGCAGTAGTCGTAATAGCCTTTGCCGCCCTCCGCCAGCCAGTCGTCCGGACAGAGCGGATATTCTACCGAACTGCCCGTGAGAAGGGACGCATTCGTGCCCCGTATAAAGTATTTATAGCAGTATTTGACGTTCGCGGCGGCATCGATGATCGTGAGCGCGTTGTTGCTCGCCGCCTCTACATAATAGAGCGCCGTTCCGTATGCATCGCTCGCGGCGCCGATATAGGCGAACAGCGGCTTCCAGTCGCACGCCGCGCTTAAATAGCTTTCGTCGTTCGATGCGTCGTATACGCCGTTTGCGTCCACATACCAGAATCCGTCCTCGAAGAGTCTGCAATAATCGTCGCTGAACACCTGCTTTCCGCCCGCCGTTTCGGTGACGAAAGTGAGCGTTCCCGCCGCGTTGTATTGGGGGAAGGGGGTCTCAAAATCCCACGCGGGACGCACGATCACCGTTTCGTAGGTGCCGTAGGAGTAGTCGCTCTCGCGCAGAATCGCAATGACGACCTCTACGGGGTAATCGCCCGATTTGGAAGTCGCCGCAACCGAAAAGGGCTTGGCGCCGCCCACGTTCGATTGATCCCAATACGCCCTGAATTCGAAATTCTTGGTGTAGGTGCCCGAAGATCCGCCGTCGTCGTAAATGCCGTAGGGCGTAGGATTGACGAAATTCGACGAGCCGTTATAGGCGTACAGGGTGGGATTTATGCTGTTTTCAACCGCGTCGCACCAGCTTTTGATCACGTACGTTCCGCTTTGGGGGGGCACGAACATGAGACGGACCTCGTAGCCTGCCGAAGGCACCGTCACCTTGTAAAAGCCCGTCTTCGTGATTTTGTTGACGTTATCGTACCAGTCCGAGCCCTTCGTAAGAGGGGTGACGTCGTACACGGCAATTGAGACGTCCCGCTTATAGGAGGTCGCCGCGTATCCTGCCGTGTCGTAGGCGAAATCGCCCTCTAAATCGGAAAAGCCGTTTACGGTCACCGTGTAGTCGCCGTCCAACCCGCTGTAAGACGCCACGCCGTCGCCGTTGAACGCCGCCGCGTATACGCCGCCCTCGCCGCTCCATACCGCGGTGAGCCGCGTCGCGTCGAACGAGCCGCTTCCCGCGTATTCGAGCGTGACCGTATAGGGCGCGTCCTCTCCCGACGGGACGGAGGGCGTCGGCTGCGAGGGATTGCCGGCGCCGCTCCCCGGCGCCTGCGTCGCGGGGCTTTCCGTGCCGCAGCCCGAAAGAGCGATGAGCGCGGCGGCGAATACCGCCGCTGCCGCGTATAATTTCCCTTTCATCTTTCTCCCTCCTCTATCCTTTTTTTCCGAACAGACTCTTGATATCTCTCCACCTGAGCTTTCTCACCACGACGTCGGCAACGAACAGCGCGACCGCCGCAATGAGGAAGGGAAGGGTGAAATAATATTCGTAAGTCGCCACCTCGGCGGCGTCGTTTTCGAGCACGACCGCGCCGTCTTCCCATACGGTGCCGTTGGGCAGGGCGCCGCTCAGAGCGGAGGCATCGTAAGTGACAAACGAGTCGTATTCCTCCGCATAGGATACGTTGAGATATCTCGTCGCCGTAAACGTGCCCGTCTCGCCCTCGTAGCGCACGACGACCTGATATCTGCCCGTCAGCGGCGTTTCGAACGCGGCGTAGTTTTTATCTTCGTTGAGCGGAATCTGCCGCGTTACCGTCTCTCCGTTGGGAAGGGTGACCGTCGCTTCCGCAGTTCCGTATGCCGTCACCTCCGCAGGCGTCACCATAATCTCCGCCGCCGTCCCGTCTCCGCTCAGCGAGAGCAGAAAGGGCGTGTCCGTCCGCTCGGAGGGGGTGTTCGAAATGAGAAGATTGCGGAACAGCCGATTGCCCATGCTCCCCCAATCCTTGATCCAGTCGCCCGTCACCGCGCTCGTGAATACCGCAACTCTGCCGTTTCCGTAATTCCAATAGCTGTATACGGGCGCGTCTACCGTACTGCCGCTCTCCTTTACGTAGGCGGCGGTTATCACCGTGGTCGCGCTCAGCTCTGCCTTTCCGTAGACATAGCCGTAAATTGCGGAAAGACCCGTAACGCCCTCGACCGCGTCGTCGCCCGCGCGCTTGATCGTCACCGCCGATTCGCCTTCGATGACCGCTTCCGAAATATCGTCCTTCACTTCTTCGAGCGTAACCTCTACCTGATCCTCGTCGGTCACGAGATAGTATTTGCCTTTTCCCGCGTCGGCGATATTTTGCAGCGTTGAAACCGCGCTTTCCTCCACGGCGTACGCGGCGTTGATGACGGAGGTCACGATTCCGTCGTCCGCATACATCTCTGCGGCAATCTCTATCGAGGCGTAAATATCCTCATCGGACGAAGCCCGCCCGTCGCTTATGAGCATGACCTGCTTGGAGCTCACCGCGGCGTTGTCCTTGATGAGCTTGTACATCTCTTCGAGCCCGGAGCTGATTACGGTACCGTGTCTGTGATCCATATTGTCGATCGCCCGCATGATCGCCTCGCGGTTCTCTTCGCTGCCGATGGGCACGAGCGAGGTGAATACGGGTTCGACGCTGCCCGAAAAGGCGTAAATCGCCACGTAGTCCGAAAGGGAAAGCTGGCTTACAAGCTCCTTTGCCGACGCCTTCGCGATCGCAAGGCGGGACGCCTGATTCATACTGTGCGAATTGTCGATGACGAGCGCAAGCAGCTTGGGATCCTGATCGTTGTTGCCGAAGCTGACGGGAAGCATGTCTTCGAGCGCCGAAAGCGCGTCGTCCGTCCGATTCTGAATCTTTAAATCGCCGAAGGTCACGAGGCTCTTGCCGAATTTGGATACCGCCGTCTCCACCGCGTCGATAAAGGAAGTCGCGTTGGGGATCTCCCGCACGTCTACGTCGGCAAGCATGATTTCGTCGAAACGGCATATCTCTTCGAGCGTACAGGGAACACTGCTCGTCTTGGTAATATCGTATACCGCGACCGTCGCGCTCGGACCGTAGAGCTCCTCGATCGCCTCCGCGTCCGCCGCAGAAGACGTCACAAGCATCACGTTCAACAACCCCGTCACCTGCTGCGTGAACGAGTAACTGTTGTTATAGGGGGATTCGTCCCCTTCCGCCTCTATCTTCACTTCGTAGTCGTAGGTGCCGGAAAGGGAGGTGTCAAGCTCGAATTCTACGAGCGTGATCCCCTTGGAGACGCAGGGCTCGGGCACGGTCGCCGCGACTTCCTCTCCGTTGCGGTAGAGCCGCACGACCGCCTGCGTTTCGAAGCTCGAACGGATCTGCACGGAGACAGACGCCTGATGATTGAGATACACCTTGTCGCTGAATTCGACGCCCGTGATCTCCGCTTCCCTGTCTCCGTCCTTGAGATTGTCGTCCAAAAAGAGCGCGTCTACATAGATGCCGCGCGCGTTCAAGCCCTCGACGGCGGCGCGGACGGAGGAGTTCGTTCCCGTCTGCTTTCCGTCCGTGACGAGCACAATGCGCTTGATTGCGTCCTCGGTGAAGAGATCTGCCGTGTATTCGAGCGCGCCCGCGATGTCCGTCGCGCTCGTGTCCACGTCGGCGGTACGCACGCTCGCAAGCTCGCCGCCCGCCTCCGCGAGAAGCTGCGCGTCCTTTGCAAAGCATACCAGCCCTAACTTCGAATTGCGGGGCAGCGCGTTTTTCACGTTTAAAACGTATTCGTCCACCTTGTCGAGATTTCTGTTTGCGGAGTAGGAGACGTCGGCAACCACGTACACCTCCGTCTCCGTCACGACCGCGGTCACCTTCATGCCGGCGATCGCCATGACGACCAGTACCGCAATCAGAATATGCGCGACAAAGGAGACGACGTTCTGCACGCCCGCGTTCTCCTTTCCCACCGCGAGGGCGAACGGAACGACGAGCGCGGCAAGCGCCGGTATCAGAATCAGGAGAAGCCAAACGTTATCGAAGCTGACGCTGCTCATAGCAATATACCCCCCAATCTGCCAAAAATACCGCCGCAAGCAAAATCAAAACGATAAGGATGGGATCGTACTGACCGTCCGTCCCGTTGTATTCCTGCGTTCCCGAGAGCGAGAAGGACTCTTCGACCGCCACGGGCGAGCGCTCCTCCAACGCGAGGGAGGAATAGATGCGGAAAGTGCGCAGCTCCCCCGAAACGGTTGCGGTAATCGTGTACGTGCCCACTTCGCTCAGCGGCAGCGAGCTTGTCGCTCCGCCCGTATCCAGATAGGTCACGCTGCCGAGCGGACTTTCCGCGCGCAATCCCGTGCAACCCGAAACGACGTTGATCTGCGCCTCTTCCCCGCTGAGATAGCTCGTCTCCGTAATGAGCGCGGGAAAGGAATAGTCGAGGAAGTTGCGCATGAGAATGGTGAAATCGGCAAAGAGCGCGGGCAGGTTCGAATCGTTGAGGCTGAACGAAAAGACGACTTCGCGGTTGCCCGTATCGTTGAGCCCCGCAAACACTGCGGGAGACCCGTTTAGCGTGAGCAGCACCGAAAAGGTTTGGTACAGCCCGTACTTCGCATATCGCTTTACATAGATGTCGCTCTTGGGTACCCCGTCGAGCAGGGTCTGCACGGCGGAAGCGCTCGATGAGGAATAGACGAGCTTTTCGCCCGCGGCAAGCTCGACTTCTCCCTGCGAGCTGAAACCCGATCCCTCGATGGAGTCGGTCGCGCCGAACAGCCAAACGGCGCCGTCCGTAGGCAGCGAAGAGGGAGAATACGCGTCGAAGATGTACAGCGTGTAGCCCGTCTGACCGTCATAATCGTCGGGAGAGAGCACTTCGGGCTTGGTCCCCGAAACCGTCTCCATGATCGTGCTCAAAAAGAACGGGTTGCGGCTGACGAGCAAAATTTTGTAGGCGTTTTCAAAGCGGTAATTGTAGACGATGCTTTCATTGTCGAGCGCGAGGGCGTCCTCCTGCGCGATTACCGCCCGCACCGAGGAAAATTCCGTGCGGTCGAGAACGACTTCGAAGGAGGTCTCTGTTCCGGCCTCCGCCGCAACCTCCGCGCTTCCCGCGATCTCCTCCCCGCCGTCGAAATAGACGTTTACCGTAAGCGAGGCGTCGCTCGTATAGGAAACAACCTTCCCCTTGACCGTCACGTTCGAATCCGCGTAGGAGATCGAATAGCCCAAATCGGAGAGGGCGTAATTGACTTCCCCGCCCGAAACATCGACGACGGTGACGTTTTCCGCTTCTAAAACGCTCTTATCCGTTACGAGATAGGTGAGCGCGGAGGGATTTTTGTCAAAATATTCCTGCGCCTTGGAGAGCGCTTCGGTAAAGCCGGACGCCGTATAGGAGGGCTCGAGCGAATCCAGCATCTGCTGCGCGCGCGACTTGGAGGATACCTGTTCGAAGATGACGCTCGTCTGTCCCCCCGCATAGACGAGGGTGAAGCTGCTGCCGTCCACGGCGCCGTTGAGAAGGGAGGAAATCTCCTTTTTCGCAAGCTCGAAACGGGTATCGTCGCCCGCCTTCATGTTCATGCTGGCGGAAGCGTCGAGAACGAAACAGTATTCGTTTGCGCCGCCCGTTACGACGAACAGCGGGTGCGCGAGCCCGAAGGAGAGCAGAATTACCGCGAGAATCTGCAAAATCAGACTGATGATGCCCGTAATTCTGTTGAGCGGATTCTTCTTTTTGAGAAATCTCTCGCTGAGCGTCCACAGATACGTGGAAGAGACCGTCTGTTCGGTGTACTTGTTTTTGATGATATAGATGAGAATGAGAACGGGAATCCCGATGAGCCCCAACAGTCCCAGAGGATAGAGCAGCGTCATTTGAGCACCCCCTGCGAGACGAGCTTATCGAACAGAATCTCTCCCGCGTCCTCCGCGGCGGAGACAAGCAGGTATTCCGCTCCGCGCGCCGCGCAGTACTGCCGTATTCTGTTTACGGTATATTCGAGCGCCGCTTTGTAGGCGGCAATGATCTCCCGATCGATCCGTTTTCTGTAAAATTTCTTCGCGTCCTCCGAATCGTAGAGATGCTGTTTGCCGCGGATCAGAGGGTGAAGCTCCTCCTTCGAGAGCACCTGCACGCAGAGAATATCCCGCTTTTTCCCCGCGAGATAGTCGATTGCGTCCTCGAAATTGTTCTCCGTAAGAAAGTCGGAAATAATCACGGACATTCCGTCTCCGTACCCGACGACGGAGGAGAGAATCGCGTCGCTGATGCGGGATTCTCCGTCGAATTCGATCTCGTTGAGCTTGCCGATCTCCTCGAAAAAGCTCTCTCTCCCCCCCATTCTGGTCACGATTTCTTCCGCCCTGCCGCCGCGGATCACATAGATGGACACCCTGTCCGAATCGCATACGGAAAGATAGGCGAACACGGCGGCAAGCTTTAACGCCTGTTCCGCCTTTCCGCCCCTTCCGTAGTCCATGGAACGGCTCGCGTCGATATAGATGCGCGTGTGCATCTGACGTTCGTCGAGATAAAGTTTGAGGTAGAGCTTTTCAAAGCGGGCGTAGGCGTTCCAGTCGATTTTCGCGATATCGTCGCCGGGCAGATAGTCGCGGTAATCCGCAAACTCGCAGGAGGAGCCGAAGGTCTTTGCCTTATGACTTCCGCCGAACTGCCCCGCAACGTTGTTGCGAATGAGCATCTGCAACGCCTCGACCTGCCCCAAAAAGGCTTCGTCGATTGCGTATTTCATGATTTAAGCGTGCTTGATCGATTTCAAAAGAAGGGTCACGACGTCGTCTACGGAGAGCTTATCGTTGACGGCGGCGTAGTTGATTTTGATTCTGTGACGGAGGACGGGAAGCGCGAGCGCGTCGATATCCGCATAGGAGACGTTATATCTTCCGTTCATGAGGGCGCGCACCTTGGCGCAGGTGATGAGCGCCTGCGCGGCACGGGGGGAAGCGCCGTATTTCACGTACTTCTTCGCGGCGTCGGGAGCGGAAGGAAGCTCGGAATGGGTTGCCGCGACAAGATCCATCGCGTAACCGAGCACCCCGTCGATCACGGGTACGGTCTTGGCAAGCGCGCGCATTTCGAGAATCGCCGCGCCGTCCACCACCGCAGTAGCGGTCTCTTCCATCGTGATCTGCGTCATGTTGACGATTTCTTTAAGCTCTTCCACCTTTGGAAAGGACATTACAAGCTTGAACATGAAGCGGTCCATCTGCGCTTCGGGAAGGGGATAGGTGCCGTCCTGTTCCACGGGGTTCTCCGTCGCGAGCACGAAAAAGGGCTCCGCCATTGCGTACGTCGTCTTGGCAACCGTCACCTTGTGCTCCTGCATGACCTCGAGCATGGCAGACTGCGTTTTCGGCGTGGCGCGGTTGATCTCGTCCGCAAGAATGAGATTCGCGAAAATGGGACCGCGCTGAAATACGGCGTTCATTCTGCCGTCCGCCGTCTTTTCGATGACGTTCGTTCCCGTTACGTCCGAAGGCATGAGGTCGGGCGTGAACTGAATCCGCGAGAACGAAAGACTGAGCGTCTTGCTCAACGACCGCACGAGACGGGTCTTTCCTACCCCGGGAACGCCTTCCAGCAGCACGTTGCCGCCCGCAATAATCGCAACGATCACGTTATCGACGATCTCTTCCTGTCCTACGACGTCCTTTTTGATCTCCTCTTTGATCTTCGCAATGCTTTCGCTGAAACGCTTTACGCGCTCGTCGCTTTGCAAAATAGTTTGGTTGTTGCTTTCCATGTTCTCCTTCCTTTCGTGCTTTTTATTCACCGTCCGTCTCGCTCTGCAAGCCGAACAAAACCGCATAGTAGTTGAGAATGAGTTTGACCTCTTCCTCGGAATAGTTCCCCGAAGCGAGAAGCTCCGTCGCCAAAGCGTTGTATTTGCCGAGAACGTCGGCATACTTTACATAGCCCTCGTCGGGATCGTAAATCGTGTCTTCGCTGCCGACGTCCAGCCCGCCGTCGCCGACGCCGCCTCCGCCGCCCTTGTCGTCCGGCATCTCCCGATCTCCGTCCGAAGAGCCTTCCGGCATCGTAAGCTCCACCGAATCGGGCAGTTCGTCCGCCGTGACGCCGAACAGCTCCATGAGACGGGTGATCACCCGTATCCCCACCGACTTGTTGGTATATTGCCGGGCGATCGCGATCGAGAGCGCCGCGGCGTAGGTGTCCAGCGTCGAAGCGGGACTCTCCCCGCTCTGTGCGATCTCCGATAGGGCGGAAGCCATCGCAAAAAGACAGGTGCGCAGCCCGTCGCTGCCCGAAGTAAGCGAAGAAAGAGCGGAGGCAAATTCCCCGATTTCCGTACTGCCGCCGAGCCCGTCCGCAAGCCCCGACACCTCGGAGGGAAGGGTTTCGGCGTTGAGTTTCGCGATCGACTCTCCCAGCTTTTTCGCCGCCGCGTTTCCGCTCTTCAAAAGCTCCGCGGATACAATCTCATACGAATTCGCGCCGTCCACCGCCTCGTCCACGTCCACGATGACCGCGATGACGAGGCTGTGCAGCTCGCTCGTGTACATCTCCTCTCCGTCCTCGGGGAGCTGTTCCAAAAGCCATTCCAAACGGGAAACCGTCGTCTGTTTCGGAGCGGACTCCATTTCGGACGCCTGTACTTCGGCGATCAGCGAAGTGAGCCCGACCCGCTGAACGGACGAGGGCGTAAAGGGAGAATCTGCCTGAGCCGACGTCCGCGCCGAGGGAAGCAGCACGCCCGTTAAAAAGAGGGCGACCGATAAGACACCCGCCGCAACGGAGAGCCAGATTCGCTTGTATTTGATCTGCTTGGGTCCGATTGCGGAAAGACGGGTCTCCGCGTCCTCCCTCTGCAAAGTGAGCATGGCGCTCTCCCGTCCCGCATACTCGACCATGGTCTGCACGCGCTCGCCGAGCGAAAATTCTCCGTCGAGCCTCTTTGCTACCGCAAGGTCAACGGGACGGATTATAAGATAGAGGAGCCCGCCCGCCAGAGATGCCGCAACAATTCCCGCCGCCGCCAAAATTCCCGCAACCGCGCCGACGCTCGCATCCGCAAGGAGATCTCCAAGCTTCACCGCAAGCAAAAGGGCGCCGACGAGAATCAACGCAAGCGCTGCTCCGAACACGGCGCTCTTGATGACGGCGTGTCTGCGGATCGTTTTTTTCAGTTTGTTAAAATTTTCGGGCACCTGTGCCTCCCTTACGGACGACGCGAGGGCGCCGTACCGCATTCTGCCGCAGTGTTTATCAAAATCACATTATATCCCAACGCGCGTTCTTTGTCAAATAAAAAACGCCGCCGCCCGCATAAATGAAATTTATTTCACCTATAAGACCCCCTTATAGTGGTAAACTCTATTCATTTATGCGTGATTTGCGCATAAATTTGCATAAAAGAAAGGCAGCGGAACGCCCGTTCCCGCGAAAAAAAACGGGGACCAACCCGTTTCTCCCGATCGGTTTCCCGAACGGCGTCCGGAACCGATTGCGCCTTGCGTTGCCCCGTTCGTGCGGGACTTCAATCGCTATGGCGGATTTCTCTCTGTCCGCTCTTTTCCGCTCTGCGGAAATACCGCAGATACGCGCGGCGGCAATAGCGGCACACCTCTTGGTCCGAGGCGGGCTCTCCCGAAAAGGTATACGCCCCGTTTACCCGCCATGCGTTGAGCAGGGAAATGCGCACGGCGTCCTTGGGACAGGTAAAGGCGCAGCCCATGCAGCCCACGCAGGAGCCGCCGAATTTGGGTTTTCCGTCGGACATCGTAATATTCCCCTGCGGACAGACTTTGGCGCACTTCCCGCATCCGATGCAGGACTTCTTTTTTGCGCGAAAGGTTCTGCCGAGCAGGGGCATGGCGGCATGCTCGATACGGAGCACGAAGGAGACCGCGCGCTTAAACGGGTTGACAGAGGGACGCTTCCCCTCCCCCGCCGCCATGACGCGAACGGCGTCGGAAGACTTTCCCTCGCCCGCCTGCCACATTCTTGCCGCCATCTTATCGGAGTGACGGAAAATGATATTGTAGGGCATGACGAACGAAAATTCGCCCTTTACGCGGAAACCGCGCCTTGCAAGAATCCGCGCGGGCGTGATGCCGGAAGCGTCGTTCAGCCCGAGCGGCTCGCCCGAAGTACGCAGCAGATAGGCGGGCTTTTCCCCCTTCCGTTTGGGAAATTTTTTCAAAAAGCCGAGGACGGACGCGGGGGTATTGAAGGCGTGCACGGGATATCCTACGACGATCAGATCGAAGCCGTCGGGATCGACCGCAGGCTCGTCCGCGCGGATTCTGCAAAGCGTCGCCTCGTTTCCCGCAGCGCGCCATTCCGCCATCACCCTCTCGCACACGCGCGCGGTGTTTCCCGTGCCGGAAAACACATAAAAAACCGCGTTCATTTCCCTTCTCCGTAACGGACGATGCGCTCTTTCCCGCTCTCGTCCAATTCATAGCGTATATTCTCGTCCCTTTCGTGAGAGTCGTACCACACCTGCGCGAAGAACGGATTGTCCTTGGCAAGACGGTCGAAGTCCCAGGGGGAGGGCTGGCAGCATTTGGGGCACCAGTGCCCTCCGCGCAACACGGCATAGGGCGTCATTTCGAATTCGTGCCCGTCGTGACAGCGCCAGACCCGCTTTTCGTAAGCCTCCCCCTTCTTCATCTCTCCCGAGACGAACTCCCCGCCCCGGAAAGCGGCGGCGCTTCTCATGTCCTCCGCCGACCACTCGGACTGCGGCTTCGTCTCGTCGTAGCCGTGCGAGAGCTCGTATCTCTTCGCGCTTTCGTCCCTGCGCATTTCGTCGTAGTCGCCGTAGTCGCCCCGCGCGATCAGTTTCACGTCGTTCCAGTTCACGGGAAGCGCCGCCACGCCCTTTTCTCCCCCGAAGTACGCCTGTACCCGCGCCCGATTGCCGTCTTTGATCCAGCGGCGGGGCGAGTTGGGATGACCGAGCAGCCGACGGAAGAGAAAGAGATAGATGAGCTTTTTGGGCACGATCTTCCCCAGCGCGAAAATTTTATGTTTGTTCGCAATCTCCCGCCAGTATCCGTGCACGCCGTCCCGCTGATAGTGAAACAGTTCCTCGAGTTCGTTTGCGTCCGCAAACCAGAGCCCGTGAAAGTTGCGGGAGGCGAACCATTCGGGTCGGAAAAATTTTTCCGCCGAACCGCCTATGATGGAAAACCCGTCGTTGAACGTATCGTACCCCGTCTCTCTGCCCTTGACTCCCGCGCCGATATTGTAAATTTTCTTCCAGAATTCGGGAATTTCGCCCTTGAGATCGCGCTCTATGATGCGCTTCATGAGATATCCGCTGTCCCGCGAGCTCACCCACTCGAGCGGCGCATTGAGGGCGGTATGGAACATGAGCCCGTCGCTCACGTTGTCGTTTAACATATTGGGGTGGAGCATCGCCGTCTGGCGGAGAACGACCCAGCAGGAAAGCCCCGCTTCGAGCACGTAACGCTCCCCGAACAGCTTATCCTTGGAATAGGGGTCGAAAGGACTGACGAGCAGCGGATCCCCGACCCGCCCCCAGGGATGGATTTGGTTGCGGTTTCCGTAGAGGGCGACCGTGGAGATATGAACGTACTTGGGCTGTTTCTCCTGTTTTTTTACGGCGTTCACAAGGGAGACGGCTCCCTCCTTATTGCAGGCGCGGCTTGCTGCGGGATCTGCGTCCGAAGCGGGCGGAATGACCGCCGCCATATGCAAGACGTAATCCGCGCCCGCGACAAGCTTTTCGCAGATTTCTTCCCGCGCGATATTCCCGCGGACGATCTCGATGCGGGCGCCGTATCTCTTTTTGAGCTTTTTCGCCAGTTTGCCGTTTTTCTTTTTCTCCGAAAGCAGTACGCGCGCAAGCGATATCTCTTCCATCTCCATAATCTGCGCAAGCGCTTCCCTTCCCATGTTGCCGCTTACACCCGTCATTGCCACCGTTACCATATTCTCTTCTCCGTGTTTGTTTTTGTAAATATACCTTACGATTATATAATAAATTTGCGCCGCGTGTCAACCCTGTAACAAAAATATATGACAGATTTTTGGGAAAAACGCAGAAAAAACGCGGCGCTGTGCCGCGTTTCTCAATCTATATCCGCATTTTACGCTTTCAGCTCTGTTTGAGTTTGTCCTTGCGCATGGTGAGGGAAATGCGTTTCTTCGCTTCGTCCGCTTCCAGCACCCAAACGGTGACGACGTCCCCCACGGAGAGCACCTCGGACGGATGCCGTATAAAACGGTCGCATATCTGCGAAATGTGCACGAGACCGTCCTGATGCACGCCGATATCGACAAACGCGCCGAAATCGATGACGTTGCGCACCGTGCCCTTGAGCTCCATTCCGCGTTTGAGATCCTTGATGTCGAACACGTCCTTGCGCAGAACGGGAGGAGGAAGCTCGTCGCGGGGATCGCGCCCCGGTTTTTTGAGTTCCGCGCAGATATCGAAGAGGGTGGGAAGCCCCACGCCGCATTCCCGCGCCGCCCTTTCCTCGCCGTAGGCGTTCAGGCGGGACATGAGCGAGGTCAGCCTGCCCGCGCGGACGTCCTCCGCCGTGTAGCCGCATATTTTCAGAAGGTTCTCTGCGGCGGCGTAGGATTCGGGATGCACGGCGGTGTTGTCCAAAAGCTCTTTGCTCTCGGGCACGCGCAGAAATCCCGCGCACTGTTCGAACGCCTTCGCGCCGATTTTAGGCACCTTCAAAATCTGTCTGCGCGAGACGAACGCGCCGTTCTCTTCGCGGTATTTTACGATACCGGCAGCCGTTCCCGCGTTCAGTCCCGAAACGCGCGCAAGGAGAGGAGCGGACGCGGTGTTTAAATCGACGCCGACCGCGTTGACGCAGTCCTCCACTACGCCGTCGAGCGCCTCCGAAAGTTTCTTCTCGGGCATATCGTGCTGGTACTGTCCCACGCCGATGCTCTTGGGATCGATCTTGACGAGCTCGGCAAGGGGGTCCTGCATACGGCGCGCAATGGACACCGCCGAACGGAGATTGACGTCGAATTCGGGAAATTCCTTCGCGGCGAGCGGAGACGCCGAATACACGGAAGCGCCCGCCTCGTTCACGATCATATACGACACGTCGGCGTCCCGCCCCAAAGAGGAGATCAGCTCCACCGTCATCTGCTCCGTCTCGCGGCTTGCCGTGCCGTTTCCTATGGCGATATGCTTTACGCGGTCCTTGCGGATGAGCGCCGCGAGCTTTTCGATACACTCCCTCTTCTGCCGCTCGCCGTAGGTCGGATAGACGACCGCCGTATCCAAAACCTTGCCCGTGCCGTCCACAACGGCGACCTTGCAGCCCATGCGGTATCCGGGATCGAGCCCCATGGTGACAAAGCCCTTGACGGGGGGCTGCATGAGCAGGGGGCGGAGATTGAGCGCGAACTGTCCGATTGCGCCCTCGTTCGCGCCGTCCGTGAGCATGGCGCGCACCTCCCGCTCGATGGAAGGCGCAATGAGGCGGTCGTACGCGTCCTCGGCGCTTTGGCGCACGAACGAAGAGGAGGCGCAGGCGGGCGATTTGACCGCCCTGC
The DNA here is from genome assembly GCA_964387225.1 of uncultured Clostridia bacterium. GTDB lineage: Bacteria > Bacillota > Clostridia > Christensenellales > Borkfalkiaceae > Gallimonas. The sequence continues at coordinate 18,526 of CAYLVU010000001.1, forward strand.
GGCAGACCTCTCCCACGGCGACCTCGCGGTTGAGATCGATCGAGACCTTTAAGATTTCTTCCCGCTCGCCGCGGTTCATGGCGAGGATCTGATGCCCCTGCACCTTGCCCACCGGAGAGGAAAATTCGTAATAGTTACGGTACACGGTGTCTTCCGGATTCTTCTTTGCCGCCGCAGAACGGATGTCCGCCCGCTCGAAGCACAGGGCGCGCAGCGCCTTGCGGATCTCCGCGTCGTCGGAAATCATCTCGGCGACAATATCGCCGGCGCCCGCGAGCGCCTCCTCGCAGGAAGCAACTCCCTTTTCGGAATCGACATAGCCGAGCGCCGCCGCGGCGGGATCGGGACAGTCCGCCTCCTGCGCAAACAGGAGAAGCGCGAGCGGCTCGAGCCCCTTTTCTTTTGCGACGGTGGCGCGCGTGCGCCGCTTTTGCTTATAGGGACGGTACAGATCCTCCACCTCGGCGAGCGTCTTCGCCGATTCTATGGCGAACGCAAGCTCCTCCGTCATTTTTCCCTGATTCCCGACGGACTCCGTCACCTCCGCCTTGCGATCCTCCAGCCCGCGGAGATAGGTAAGCCGTTCGGAGAGGGTGCGGATCGTCTGATCGTCCATCGTTCCGTGCATCTCCTTGCGGTAACGCGCGATAAAGGGCACGGTATTTCCCTCGTCGAGAAGGGTGATGACTGCCTGAACGTGTTCCTCTTTTTTGCCGAGCTCCGCGGCAAGCTTTCGTGCAAAATTCTGCATAGCGTACTCCCTTGAAAATCCGTATTATTTTACCATAATTTACGGAATTTTGCAAGAGTTTTTCATATCACCGCAACGAGAATGCTTGCAAAATGCAGCGCCGTTCCGAAAATAACGAACAGATGCCAGACGCTGTGAAAGTAGCGCACCTTTTTCCCGAACGCGAAAAAGACGATGCCCAAGGTATAGACGATTCCTCCCGCAAGGAGCAGCCAAAAGCAGACGGACGGAACGGCTGCGAGCAGCGGACGCGCCAGAACGAGCGCCATCCAGCCCATCGCCACATAGAGCGCCATCGAAATACCCTTTACGATCTTGTTGTTCATGGCGACCGCGTTCATGACGACTCCCGCCGCGGCGAGCGTCCATTCCGCGATCAGGACGGCGGTGCCGACCGCCGTTCCGCCGAGCACGACCGCGCAGTAGGGCGTGTAGGTTCCCGCGATCAGAACAAAGATCGTGCAATGATCGAAAATGCGGAAGACCGCCTTCGCTCTCCCGTTCGGCAGAAAATGATAGAGCGCGCTCATGGTATAGAGCAACACCGCGCCCGCCCCGAAGAGGGACACCGCCGCAACGGACGAGGGCGTTCCGCCGGCAAACCCCAAAAGCACCGCCCAAAAGACGACGCCGAGTCCCCCGCCGACGATATGGGATACCGCGTTAAAAATCTCCTCCCCCTTCGAATAAAAAGAACAAAATCCTCTCTTGCCCGTCTTGACTGCCGCTTCCATCTTTCCGCCTCCCGCGTTTTTCTTTGAGGATAGCGCAGACGGCGAAAAAAAGATACCTACTTCCCGTTCCCGCCCCGCTACTTCTGTTTTGCCCCGTTCTCGCAAAAAAAACGCCCGTTCCATCGAAAAAAACGGCGGTCTACCCAAAAAAACACCCGCTCTACCGGGAGTAGAGCGGGTGTTTTTTTGGGTAGACCGCAACCGAACCGCCTTGAAAAACGCCCAACCGGCGGTTGAGCGTTTATAAAATTCCCTCCGCTTTCAGTACAATGATCGCAACGAACACCGCGACGGTGAGCGCCACGCCCGCGATCATGCAGATACGGTGCACCCGCTTGCTCTTCTCGTCGCTCATGGGACGGTAACCGGCGGGAATCAATTCTCCCCCGCAGTGCGGACACTTCGTCATATGGTCGAGCGCGCCCTCGCCGCAATGCGGACAGACGACGACGTGCTTTTGCAGGCGCTCCTGCCGTTTTTTTCTGCGCTCCTCTTCCTTTTCGGCGTCTTTGCGTTCTTTCTCTTCGCGGCTCATAGTCACATCGTCTCGTGTATGGTACGGGAAATCACGTCGTCCTGCTGCTCGCGCGTGAGCTTATTGAAGTTGACCGCATATCCGCTCACGCGAATGGTGAGCTGGGGATATTTTTCGGGATGCGCCTGCGCATCCAGCAGGGTATCGCGGTTGAACACGTTTACGTTGAGATGATGTCCCCCGTTCCCGACGTATGCGTCGAGCATGGTGACGAGATTTTCTACTTGCTGATTGGACATGATATTACTCCTTTCATTTTAATCGTCTCTTCCAAGCGACTGCGGCGTGATCGAAAAGGTATTCGAAATCCCGTCGCGCGCATGATCGTACGGCAGCTTTGCAACCGATTCGAGCGAAGCGAGCGCCCCCTTTCGGTCCCGTCCGTGCATGGGGTTTGCGCCCGGAGCGAGCGGTTCGCCCTCCCTCCTTCCGTCCGGCGTATTGCCCGTCTTCTTTCCGTAAACCACGTTGGACGTGATGGTGAGAATGCTCATCGTGGGGACGGATTCGCGGTAGGTCGTGTGACTCTTGATCTCGTTCATGAAATACTTTACGAGCCACACGGCAATCTCGTCCGCCCGATCGTCGTTGTTTCCGTACTTGGGATAATCCCCCTCGATGCGGAAGTCTGTTGCAAGACCGTCGGCGTCGCGCACGGGATAGACCTTGGCGTAACGGATTGCGGAAAGACTGTCCGCCGCGCAGGAGAGTCCCGCGATTCCCGTTGCGAAGAATCTGCGCACGTTCGTATCGTGAAGCGCCATTTCGAGCGCCTCGTAGGAATATTTATCGTGCATAAAGTGAATGACGTTGAGCGTATTCACATAGAGCCCCGCCAGCCACTTCATCATCTGCTCGTATTTATGCTTCACTTCGCCGTAGTCGAGGGGACCGTCTCCCGTGACGGGCGCAAATTCGGGCGACACCTGCAGGGGTCTCCCCTCTTTATCCTTGCAAAGCTCGTCCTTTCCGCCGTTGATCGCGTACAGAAGGCACTTGGCAAGATTGGCGCGCGCGCCGAAGAACTGCATGTCTTTCCCCACCCGCATACTCGAAACACAGCACGCGATACAGTAGTCGTCGCCCATTTCGGGGCGCATGAGATCGTCGCTCTCGTACTGGATTGCCGAAGTCTTAATGGAGATCTCCGCGCAGAATTTTTTGAAGCCCGCGGGAAGATTTTTGCTCCACAAAACGGTAAGATTGGGCTCCGGAGCGGGTCCCAGATTGACGAGGGTATGAAGAATACGGAAGCTGTTTTTGGTTACGAGCGTCCTGCCGTCCGTTCCCATGCCGCCGATGCTCTCCGTGACCCAGGTGGGATCGCCGCTGAACAGCTCGTTGTACTCCTTAATGCGCATAAATTTGACGACGCGCAGCTTCATCACGAAGTGATCGACAATCTCCTGCGCCTCCGTCTCGGTGAGCGTGCCCTCGCGCAGATCCCGTTCGAAATAGATATCGAGAAAGGTGGAGTTTCTGCCGATGCTCATCGCGGCGCCGTTCTGGTCTTTGACCGCCGCCAAATAGCCGAAATAGAGCCATTGCACCGCCTCGCGCGCGTTCTCTGCGGGGCGGGAAATATCGAAGCCGTACTCCGCCGCCATCTCTTTGAGCGCCTTCAACGCCTTGATCTGCTCGGAGAGCTCCTCGCGGTCACGAATCTTTTCGGGGAACATATCCCCGCCCATGTTCCGCTTGTCCTCCTCCTTCTTGGCAATGAGAAAGTCTACGCCGTAGAGGGCGACCCTGCGGTAATCCCCCACGATGCGCCCCCGACCGTAAGTGTCGGGCAGACCCGTGAGAATGTGCGCGTGACGGGCGAGACGCATTTCGGGCGTGTATGCATCGAAGACGCCCTCGTTATGCGTCTTGCGGTACTTCGTGAAGATTTCCTTCACTTCCCCGTCGAGCCGATACCCATACATGTTGAGGGCTTCCTCCGCCATGCGGATCCCGCCGAAGGGTTGCAGCGCGCGCTTGAAGGGCTCGTCCGTCTGTAACCCGACGATCTTTTCCAGCTCTTTGTTCAGATATCCCGCCCTGTGACTGTTGATACGGGACACAATTTTGGTATCCGCGTCGTAAACGCCGCCGCGCTCGCGCTCCTTTGCGCTGAGCGAGAGCACCTGTTCCCAGAGCCGCCGCGTCGCCTCGGTCGCCGATGCGAGAAAGGAGCCGTCCCCCTCGTAGGGCGTATAGTTGCGCTGGATAAAATCGCGCACGTCAATCTCGTCTGTCCATTTCCCGGGCGTAAAATCTCGCCACGCTTTTCCGTTCATGCCTTTCTCTCCCGCAGCTTTTCCGTCATCGCGTCCAGCCATGCCTCCAAGATCTCCTCGGGTTGGTATCCCGTGCAGCGGGCGAAGGGCTCTCCGTCCGCCGTGAGAAGCACGGTCGGCACGCGCTCAATCTTCCATTTTTCGAGCTTATCTCTGTTTTCGGGCGCCGCCTCGATATGACGGAGCGCCATTCCGCGCCGCGACGCAAGCTCCCTCAAAACGGGCAGCAGGGTCAAACAGTTCGCGCAGCCCTCGCCGCTGACTTCCACAATCTCTATCCGCATGTTTCTCCCTTCAGGATGTCTCTTCCGTTAAAATTTTTTTCGCGTTCCCGACGCGCTCTTTCGCGGGCGGCAGCGTCCCCTTTAAGGGATACTCCATCCCCAGCTTCTCGTACTTGACTTCGCCCATCGTATGATAGGGAAGCACCTCTATCTTTTCCACGCCGCGCAGAGTGCGAATCCATTCTGCCGTCCTCTTCAGCGCGCCGTCGTCGTCCGTGATCCCGGGTACGAGAACGTGCCTTATCCACATTCTCTTTCCCTGCGCGCTCAAATACCTTGCAAACCGCTTGGGCGCCTCCCCCGAACAGCCCGTGAGCCGCCTGTGCGCCTCTTCGTCGATATGCTTGATATCGAGAAGAAACAGATCGGTGAGCGGAAGAAGAGTCCGATAGCGGGCGTCGTCCTCCCGAAAACAGATTCCCGAAGTATCGACGCAGGTGTTGATTCCCCGCTCTTTGAGGCGCGAGAAAAGTTCGATGAGAAAATCGATCTGCAACAGCGGCTCCCCGCCCGAGACGGTCACGCCTCCCTTTTCGCCGAAATAGCTCTTATAGCGAAGCGCTTCGGCGCAGACCTCCTCCGCCGAGACCTCCCGCCCGCCCGAAGCATCCCAGGTGTCGGGATTATGGCAGTAGGCGCAGCGCATGGGACAGCCCTGAAAAAAGACGACGAAGCGGATTCCCGGTCCGTCCACCGTGCCGAACGATTCGTAAGAATGGATTCTGCCCATGTCTGCTCCCGCCTCTTTGCCGCCCGCCCGGAAAAGGTCAAGAATGGGCAGTTTCTATCTCCGATAAAAACTGCCCAGACGAACGGCGAACGCACAGATACGGCTTCCTTGCGGTGCTCCGCATTCTCGTCAGTCGCCGTATCCCTTAAAGTTGGCACTATCATAGCATACCGTAATTCTCTTGTCAAGCAAAAATCGCAAGTTTTCGTGAAAATTTTTCCGATTATCACTAAATATTGTGTTTTATAAAAAATATAAATACAAAATATAGTAGTTTCTCCCGTCAAAAAACCGATTAGATAAAACAGTCTTCCGGATTTTTGAAAAATCAAGCGGCAAAATCGCGGAACAAGGAACGTCCGCAGAAATTTTCGGAGCCCCCGCGGCGACCGTTTGAAGGACTTCCTCTCAAAGGGAACTTAAAGCGCGCCGTCGGTCAAACGCCTCCGCGAAAAAATTTGCCCGCCGCACTTCGTGAAAAGTGCGGCGGGCTGTTTGATTGTTTTAACGCCGCGCCACGCGGGGCGTTTTTTTACAGGATATCGTCTGCATAGATGGGGAATTTCTCGCACAGAGCCGTCACTTTTTCCGCCACGGACGCCACGGCGTCCTCTCTGCCCCGAATGATCTCGGTCACGAAATCGGCGATCGCGACCGCCTCTTCCTCCTTCATTCCGCGGGAAGTGATCGCGGGCGTCCCGATGCGGACGCCGCTCGTCACAAAGGGGGAGGTCGTCTCGAAGGGAATCGTGTTTTTGTTTGCCGTGATGTGCGCCGCATCCAACAGCGCTTCCAGCTCCTTCCCCGTCATGTTTTCCTTTCTCAGATCGACGAGCATCAGGTGATTGTCCGTACCGCCGGAGACGAGCCTGATGCCGTTCTCGATGAAACGTCCCGCCATCGCCGCCGCGTTCTTTACGATCTGCGTTTGATAGACTTTGAATTCGGGAGAGAGGGCCTCACGGAACGCGACCGCTTTTGCGGCGATTACGTGCATGAGAGGACCGCCCTGCGTACCGGGGAAAATCGCCTTGTCGATCGCCTTTGCATACTGCTCCTTGCACATAATCGCGCCCCCTCTCGGTCCGCGCAGCGTCTTGTGAGTGGTCGTCGTCACAAAATCCGCATAGGGCACCGGAGAGGGATGCAGACCCGCCGCGACAAGTCCCGCAATGTGGGCGATATCCACCATCATGAGCGCGCCCACCCGGTCGCAAATCTCGCGGATGCGCTTAAAATCGATGATGCGGGGATAGGCGCTCGCGCCCGAAACGATGAGCTTCGGTTTGCAGCCGAGCGCGATCTTTTCCATCTCGTCGTAATCGATGGTCTCCGTTTCTGCGCCGACGCCGTAAGGAACGATATTGAAATAGGAGCCCGAAACGTTCACGGGGGATCCGTGCGTGAGATGCCCGCCGTGCGAGAGGTTCATTCCCATAATGGTGTCGCCCGGCTTCAGCATAGCAAAATAGACGGCAAAATTCGCCTGCGCGCCGCTGTGCGGCTGTACGTTGCAGTGCTCGCAGCCGAACAGCTCTTTTAACCGCTCGCGGGCAAGGTTTTCCGCGACGTCGACAAACTCGCAGCCGCCGTAATAGCGCTTTCCGGGATATCCCTCCGCATATTTGTTGGTGAGATGACTTCCCATTGCCGCCATGACCGCAGGAGAAACAATGTTCTCGCTTGCAATGAGCTCGAGATTGCCCCGCTGACGGGCAAGCTCCTTTTCCATCGCTTCGCAAAGTTCGGGGTCGCTGCTTCTGATGCTGCTTAAATCGATCATAAATATCTCCTGCTTTTTTTCGTTATTATATCATTTTTCATCGGGTAAGGCAAGAAAATGACCGATTTTTTTCGAAATGTATTGCAATCTTAACATTTGTATGCTATAATATAAAAAAATGTAACGGAGGCAACAAAAATGGCAAATTATTCCGCCGACGCGCTTTGGGCTTTTGACATTGTGTGTCGCGCATTCGATCAAAAGGGGTGGAAGTATCGGGCAGACAGCGAAAAGCTCACCCTTATAACGAGTTTTAAAGGGGACGATCTCTCTATCCCCATGACGGTCAAGGTGGACGACCAACACGATATCCTGTGCGTTTATTCGTACCTTCCCCTCACGTTCTCCTCAGACAAGATCCCTGTCGGCGCCTATGCTGCCCACCTCGCCAACTGGCAGATGCTTAACGGCACTTTTGATTTCGACGTGAAAAACGGCAAAATGATGTTCCGCATCGTACAATCTTATCGCGGCAAGGCATTGAACGAAAAAATCGTTTGTTACATGATCGAGATTACGGCGAATACGGTGGATAATTTCAACGACAAGCTTGTTGACCTTGCGGAAGGAAAAATGAATTACAGCAAGTACGTTTCTTTCATCGAAAAAGACAGCAGTTTCTGATTGAAAAAGGTTCAAGCAGAATAGAAAGCAAACGAGACCTCCTGCGGTAATTGCCGCAGGAGGTCTTTTCCGTCACAAAAAAACTTTTACGAAAGGTGTTCCAAGAGGAACGCGCGCATCTGCGATTCGGGTTCGTAACCGATGTTGCGGGCGACGATCTCCTCCCCTTTCAGAACAAACACGGCGGGGATGGACATGATCCCGTATCTGACCGCCGTTTCGCCCTCTGCGTCGATATCGATTTTTACAAACTCCGCTCTGTCGCCGAGCTCGGCGGCGAGCGAATCCATCACGGGCGCGAGCATACGGCAGGGAGAACACCATGCCGCCCAAAAATCGCATACGACCGTCTTGCCTTCGTCCAGAAGCTCCTGTAACCGTTCCCCGTTGATTTCTTTTACGTTCTCAGACATTTTTCTTCTCCTTTTCTCTTTAAGTATTGCACAAGTTTTGTAAATTCAACCCGTTCGGAGGTTGAATTTTTCATATCCTTCACCTCTGCGGCACCCTCCTGCAACTCCCGTCCGCCGATTGCAACGACAAACCGCGCGCCGCTCTTGTCCGCATATTTGAACTGCGCCTTGACGGAGCGATTCATAAGATCGGTCTCGCAGGATATGCCTGCGCGCCGGAGCTCGCCCGACAGAGCAAGCGCCTTCGCCCGCGACGCGTCGTCGAGTCCCGCGAGATAACAGTCCGCCCCTCCGTGTTCGGGCACGGAGACACCCTCTGCCTCCATGACCATCAAGAGCCGCTCCATGCCTGCCGCAAAGCCGACCGCAGGCACCGGTTTTTCTCCCATCTGTTCGAGCAGCTTATCGTATCTGCCGCCGCCGAGCACAGTCCCCTGCGCACCCGCCGCCGAGGAGGTGAACTCGAACACGGTACGGCTGTAATAGTCAAGACCGCGCACGATGGAAGGATTTACGGTGTAGGAAATGCCCGCGCCGTCCAATAAAGATTTGACCGCTTCGAAGTGCGCGCGGCAGTCCTCGCACAAAAAACCGAGTATCTGCGGCGCGCCCGCCGTGATCTTTTTGCAGCCCTCCTCCTTGCAGTCGAGAATCCGCATGGGATTTTTTTCGAACCGCGCGTTACAGTCCGCGCACATGCAGCCGATATGGGGAGAAAAATATTCTCTGAGCGCCCTGTGATAGGCGGCGCGGCAGTTTCCGCACCCGATCGAATTGATTTGCAGTCCGACCTCTCTGAGCCCGAGTTCTTTTAAAAACCCGTCGGCAAAAGAGATAATCTCCGCATCGGCAAAGGGGGATTCCGCCCCGTACAGCTCCGCGCCGAACTGGTGAAATTCTCTGAGCCGTCCCGCCTGCGGACGCTCATAGCGAAAGGCGGAGATCAAATAGTATGCCTTGAAGGGCATCGTCCCGCCCGAAAGCCCGTTTTCGATAAAGGCGCGCGCCACGCCCGCCGTACCCTCCGGACGGAGAGTGACCGAGCGGCCGCCCTTGTCGAGAAAGGTATACATCTCCTTATTGACGATATCGGTCGTGTCGCCCACGCCGCGCGCAAACAGCTCGGTATGTTCGAAGACGGGCGTTCTTATCTCCCGAAAGGAGTACCGCCTTGCCGTCTCCCGCGCCGTACGCTCGACGTGCTGCCATAAATAGACCTGCGAAGGCAATACGTCCTTCGTCCCCTTGGGTTTTACCAACATAGTTTCCTCCCGTCCGTTCCGTGAACGAAACGTCCGTGTTTTTTCTTCCGCGGCGCAAACGCGGCTTCGCCGCCGGCAGGCGCCCTTTTCACAGAACGTACTTTTTCAGATCCCTGTCCCTGGTGATTTTGGAGAGATGCTCCTCGACGTAAGTGCGGTTGATCTCTACGGGAATCACGGGATAGTCCCCGCCGCCCGCGTTGAAAGAGATGTCCTCCAACAGATATTCCATGACGGTATGCAGCCGTCTCGCGCCGATATCCTCGCTCGTAAGATTGATTTCCTCGGAAATTTCGGCGATCGCCTCGATTGCGTCGGGCGTAAAGTGCAAATCGATATTATCCACGGCGAGCAGCACGGCGTACTGTTGGGTAAGGGAATGCTCGGTATTCGTGAGAATATTTACGAAATCCTCCTTCGTGAGGGAGGCGAGCTCCACCGAAACGGGGAATCTTCCCTGAAGTTCGGGAATGAGATCCTCCACCTTGGCGACGTGAAAAGCACCCGCCGCGATGAAGAGCATATAGTCCGTTTTGACGGCGCCGTACTTGGTCATTACGGTGCTTCCCTCCACGATGGGAAGAATGTCCCGCTGCACGCCCTCGCGCGAGACGTCCGCGCCCGACGAATTGCCCTTTCCCGCGATTTTATCGATCTCGTCGATAAAAATGATTCCGTCGTTTTCGGCGCGGCGCAGCGCCTCCTCTTTCACGGCGTCGTCGTCGATGAGCTTTTCCGCCTCTTCGTCGATAAAGATGCGCATGGCTTCCTTCACGGAAATTTTGCGCTTCTTCTTTTTTTGCGGAAGAATCTCCCCGAAAATAGAGCCGAGGTTGATCGCCGCCCCTCCCGGAACGAGCTCCATATTCTTGGGTTCGTCGTTGACCTCCGTCTCGATCACGAGCTGGTCGAATACGCCTTTGCGGAGCGAATCAAGAAGATTCGCCTCGAAAACCTCGCGCGCCGTCTCCCCCCTGTCCGCTTTTTTGACCTCCGCAAGAATTTTAACCATCTTTTTTTCTGCGGTCTCGGTCGCTTTCAACGAAACTTCGGCGGTCTTTTCGTCCTTGACGAGGCGGAAAGCACATTCCACCAGATCGCGCACCATGCCCTCGACGTCCTTGCCCACATAGCCAACCTCGGTATACTTCGTCGCCTCTACTTTGATAAAGGGCGCCTTTACGAGCTTTGCGAGCCGCCGCGCGATCTCCGTCTTGCCCACGCCCGTGGGTCCCTTCATAATGATGTTCTTGGGCGTGATTTCGTCGCGCAGCTCCTGCGAGAGCTGCGCCCTTCTGTAACGGTTGCGCAGAGCGATCGCAACTGCTTTTTTTGCCTCGTCCTGACCGATAATGTGCTTATTGAGCTCGTTTACGATTTGTTTGGGTGACAAGTTCATTTTAAAATCCTCCATGGTTACACCGTCTCGCAAATGATATGGTCGTTCGTGTAAACGCAGATCTCGCTTGCGATCTTCAAAGCCTTGCGGGCAATCTCCTCCGCCGAAAAATCGGTGTTCTGCGCAAGTGCGCGCGCCGCCGCCAGCGCATAGTTGCCCCCGCTTCCTATGGCGCAGATCCCCTCGTCCGGCTCGATGACTTCGCCCGTGCCCGAGAGAATGAGCAGCGTATCCTTGTCCGCCGTAATCATCATCGCGTCCAGCTTTCTGCCGATCTTGTCCGAGCGCCACAAATCGGCAAGCTCCACCGCCGAACGCATCAGGTTGCCCGCAAACTTGTTGAGCATCCCCTCGAACCGTTCGGAGAGCGAAAACGCGTCCGTGACCGATCCCGCAAAGCCCAAAATCACCTTGCCGCCGTAAATCCTTCTCACCTTGATCGCCGTGTTCTTAAACACGACCGATTCTCCCATCGTCACCTGACCGTCGCCCGCAATGGCGGTGATCCCGCCCCGCTTGACGGCGCAAATGGTTGTTCCGCGAAATTCCATACTGTGTCTCCTTTTTTACAGAAACGCCGCGCATTTGAACCGTTCGATCTCTTCAAGAGCGCGCTCGCCCATTTTTCTTTTTTTGTCTTTTTTATCCTTCACCGATATGGGACGCATAATTCCGTAGTTTGCGTTCATCGGCTGAAAATCTCCGTTCGGCGCGGCGATATAGCGTGACAGCGCTCCGCACACGGACGTATCCTCCGGTACAACGGGGCTGCGCCCCTTTAAGCGCGCATACAGATGGATTGCCGCCAGCAGTCCGCTCATGGCGCTCTCCACATATCCCTCTACGCCCGTGATCTGCCCCGCGAAAAAGAGCGTCGGCTGATCCTTAACCGAAAAGTCGGCGTTCAAAACGGCGGGCGACTGCAAATACGTGTTGCGGTGCATCACGCCGTACCGCTCGAATTCGGCGTTTCTGAGCGCGGGAATCAGGGAAAATACCCTCTTTTGCTCTCCGAACTTCAAATTGGTCTGACAGCCGACGAGCCCGTAGGAATTGCCCGCCGCGTTTTCCCTGCGAAGCTGCAAAACCGCATAGGGACGCGCACCACGCCATTCGAGCCCCACCGGTTTGAAGGGGCCGAACCGAAGGGTATCCTTCCCGCGCGCCGCCATGGCCTCCACGGGCATACAGCCCTCGAAGATTTCTCCCTTTTCAAACCCGTGCAGCGTCGCTTTCTCCGCCGCCACCAGCTCGGAAACGAAGAGTTCGTACTCCTCTTTGCCGAGCGGACAGTTCAAATAGTCTCCCGTGCCTCTTCCGTAACGGTCCGCCGAAAACGAAAATTCGGGGTCCACGCTCTCCGCCGAGACGATGGGCGCGGACGCGTCGTAAAAATGCAGCGAACCGCCGAAACGGGCTTCGATTGCCGCCGCCAGCGCGCCCGACGTAAGCGGTCCCGTTGCGACGATCCCCTGCCCGGGAAGGGCGGTCTCTTCCCGCGACTGAATGCGGATCTTCGGACATGCCTCTATCTTTTCCGTTACGTAAGCGGAAAATTTTTCCCTGTCCACCGCGAGCGCGGCGCCCGCGGGAACACTCGTCCTGTCCGCCGCCTCCATCGTAACCGAGCCGAGCCGCCGCAGCTCCTCCTTTAAAAGCCCGCAGGCGTTCGACCAGACGTCGTTGCTCTTGAAAGAGTTGGAGCACACGAGCTCGGAAAAAAGAGGACTCGAATGGGCGGGCGTATATCGGTTCGGCTTCATATCGACGAGGCAGACGTCCACCCCGTGCGAGGCGAGAAAATAGGCAGCCTCGCAGCCGGCAAGCCCCGCCCCTATGACCGTAGTCATTCGCCGTCCTCGGGAAGCGCTTCCCGATACGAGCACTCGCGGTTTGCGCATTTTATCGCTTTGGCGCCCTTTACAAGCGCGCCGCCGCACACGGGACATTTCTTTCCCGTGGGTTCGTCCCAGCTCATGAATTTACAGGCGGGATATCCCGTGCAGCCGTAATAAATCTTGCCCGCCTTGGAGCGAAGCTTTTTCGCGGGTTTTCCGCAGTCGGGACAAATCCCCGCAATCGCGTCCTTCGTTTCGCCGTAGGGCATCGTCGTCTTGCACTTCGGATAATTCGGGCAGGCGAGGAATTTGCCGTATCTGCCCGAACGCACGATCATGTTGACGCCGCAGCTGGGGCACTTCGTCGAAGAGATCTCCGCCCGACTTTCGCTTACGATATTGGAACAGGCGGGATAGTTGGAACAGGCGAGATATTTCCCGTATTTGTTCGTCTTGCGCACCATGGGATGTCCGCATTTTTCACAGAGAATATCCGTCGTCTCGTCGCCGTCCGCGCCCGCAAATTTCAACTGTGCCTCGAAGGACGGGTAAAAATCCGCCACGATCGCGCGCCAGTCCTTGCCGCCCCCCTCGATGTCGTCGAGCTTTTCTTCCATGGCGGCGGTGAATCCCACGTCCATAATCTCCTTAAAATACTGCACGAGCATATCGGTCATGCGGTAAGCAACCTCGGTGGGCTTCATAAACTTTCCGTCTTTTTCCACATATTTGCGCTTGTTGAGCACGGAAATAATCGAAGCGTACGTAGACGGGCGTCCGATCCCCTTATCCTCCATGGCTTTTACGAGCGACGCGTCGGTGTAGCGTACGGGCGGCTTTGTAAACTTCTGATCCCCTTTGAGGGAGAGACAGTCCAAAAGGTCTCCCTCTTTGAGCGGCGGAAGGAGCTTTGCGGAAGGTTCCTCCTCGTCCTCCTTTTTGAAATCCTGATACACGGCGGTATAGCCCTTGAAGCGGAGCGTTCTCCCGCTCGCCTTCAAACCGTAGTCCCCGTTTGCAATCGCGATTTGCATGGAGTCGTAAAGCGCCTCGCTCATCTGGGAGGCGATATACCGCTCGTAAATGAGTTTATATACGTTAAAATGCTTCTTATCGAGCAGTTTTTTCACCGATTTGGGCGTGCGGGAAAGGTCGATGGGACGAATTGCCTCGTGCGCGTCCTGCGCTCCCTTCTTGGAGACGTAAACGTTGGGCTTTTCGGGACAGTATTCCGCGCCGTACTGCTCTGCGATATATTCCCTCGCCGCCGCCTGCGCCTCCTCGGAAACGCGGGTGGAGTCCGTTCTGATATAGGTGACGAAGGCGATATGCCCCTCCCCCTCCACGTCGATTCCCTCGTAGAGGTGCTGCGCCATCAGCATGGTCTCGGGTGCGGAGAGCCCGAGCTTATTGGAGGCGTCCTGTTGAAGCGTGCTCGTCGTAAAGGGCGCGGGCGCATGTGACTTTGTGACCGATTTTTTGACGGAGGCAACGGTGTAACTGCCCGCGTTCAACGCCGCAATCACCCTGTCCGCCTCCTCCTTGCTGCCGATTTTCAGCTTCTTGTCCCGATATTTTTCCGGCGCGGCACGGAAGGGCGAATACTTCCGTTCCACGTCCTGAAGCTCGGCGGTAATGCTCCAATATTCTTCCGGCTTGAACGCCTCAATCTCCCGCTCGCGTTCGACGACGAGGCGCAACGCAACCGACTGCACCCGTCCCGCCGAGAGCCCGCTTTGAATTTTGTTGTTGAGAAGGGGCGAGAGCTTGTAGCCGACGAGCCTGTCGAGCACGCGGCGCGCCTGTTGCGCGTCCACCAGATTGTAGTCGATCTCGCGCGGATTTTGGAGCGCGTGCTCCACGGCACGGGGAGAAATTTCGTTGAATTCGATGCGGTTTTTCGCGTGCTCGGGAAGTCCGAGAACGGTCTGCAAATGCCATGAAATCGCTTCCCCCTCGCGGTCGGGGTCGGTTGCAAGATAAATTTTATCCGCCTTCTTGGCGAGATCGGAAAGCCTCTTTACCGTTTCCTCCTTCCCCGGCGTCACGACGTATTCCGGCTCGAAATTGTTTTTTACCGCCACGCCTAAGCGTTTGAGCGGCAGGTCGCGGACGTGCCCGCCCGACGCGTCCACGCGGTACTTCCCTTTGAGATATTTGGAAATGGTCTTCGCCTTGGAGGGCGACTCTACGATGATAAGGTCCATACAAACTCCTTTTTACACAATCGCATATCGGTTTCCGCCCGATTTTAAAACGACGTTTTTCATTTCGAGCGCGGCGAGAATCGCCGCGGCTTCGTATACGGGAACGCCCGCGCGCTCGGCGATTTCGGCGATGTGCAATTCTCCCTCTCCGCTCAGCACGCCGACGATTTTTTTCTCCTCGGCGGAAAGCTCGCAGGGAGCGGCGTCTTCCGCTTCCGCGCCGAACACGGAGAGAATGTCCGCAGGCTCGGCGGCAAGGTAAGCGCCCTTTTTGATGAGTTCGTTGCAGCCCTCGCCCTGTTTAACGCCGAGGTTGTGCGGAAAGGCGAACACTTCGCGCCCGTACTCGAGCGCATAATTCGCCGTGATGGAAGTCCCGCTCCGTTTGCCCGCGGCAACGACGAGAACGCCCTTCGAAAGTCCCGCAAGCAGACGGTTGCGGGCGTAAAAAGAGTACTTTTTGACGCCCTCCCGCGGCGGATATTCGCTCAACAGCAGCCCCACTCTCCTCACTCTTTCCTTCAAATCGGCGTGCGCGGCGGGATAGCATAAATCCAGTCCGTTGGGCAAAACCGAGATGAGATTTCCGCTCCCCAGCGCGCCTTCGATCGCGGCGCGGTCTCCCCCTTCGGCAAGTCCCGTGACTACGGTGAAACGCTTGGAAATCGCCTCCGAAAAGAGCCTGCACTGCTTTTCCGCCCAGGGCGGCAGTAATCGGGCGCCCACAATACAGAATTTATCCGTCGAGAGCAATTCTCGCTTGCCGGCGCCGTAGAGCACGAGAGGGGGCGCGGAGATGTGTCTGAGTTCCTCGGGATAATCTTCGTCGAGACAGGTGAGGGCGAAATATCCCTTTTTTTCGAGTGAATCGATCAGTTGATCCGCCTCCCGCTCCCGAACGGTGCGGTCGCTGTTATATACCCGCCCGCAGCCGTTCGGAAACGCGGCGGCGAAAATTTTTTCAAATTCGGGAAGAAGAAGGGCGGGATCGCGCGCGGCGCGAAGAAGCGCCGTGCGCTCCCGCTCGTCGAACGGCGTACAGGCGCACAGCCATATCATACTCTTTTCTTCCGCCGAATAAGCCATACTTTTATACCATTTTGTCGTATATGCGGTAAGATACCGCCTCGTAAACGTGCTTGGGAAGGACGGACGCGCTTTCGTCGAGATCGGCGATCGTGCGCGCCACCTTCAAGATTCTCGCTCTCGCCCGCGCGGAAAGGTTCATCCGTTCAAACGCCGCGCGCAGGATCCCGTCGCTCTCCGCGGAGAGAGCACAGCAGCCCGCGATCTCCCGTTCACCCATCTCCGCATTCATCACGATCCCCGTTCCCGCAAACCGCTCCTGCTGGATTCTGCGGGCGCCGTTGACCCTCTCTTTGACGGCGGAAGAGCACTCCCCCTCCTGTCCGGAGGTCAGATCGTCGTAGGTAACGTTGTCCACTTCCACCTGCAAATCGATTCTGTCCAGCAGCGGTCCCGAAACCTTCGCGCGGTACCGCCTGATCTCCGCCGGCGAGCACGAACAGACGAGATTCTTCGAGCCGTAGTTTCCGCAGGGACATGGGTTCATACTCGCGCAGAGCATAAAGCGCGCGGGATAGGTGACCGTTCCGCCCGCACGGGAGACGGTAATGACCCCGTCTTCGAGCGGCTGGCGCAGCGCTTCGAGAGTGGAACGCTTGTATTCGGGCAATTCGTCTAAAAAAAGTACGCCGCCGTGCGCGAGAGAAATTTCCCCCGGATGTATGACGCGGTTTCCTCCGCCGCACATGGAGACGGTGGTCGCCGTATGGTGCGGAGTACGGAAGGGACGCTCGGATACGATCCCCTCTTCGCCGAGGATTCCCGCGACGGAGTGAATTTTGGTGATTTCGAGAGCCTCCTCAAAGGTCAGATCGGGCATGACGGTGGGAAGACAGCGCGCAAGCATGGTCTTGCCCGTTCCGGGAGGCCCTATCATGAGCAGATTGTGCCCGCCCGCTACCGCGATTTCGAGCGCGCGCCGCGCCACGGGCTGTCCCTTGACGAAACGCAGATCCGCAGATCCCTCCCTGTGCGCGCAGACGACGAACTCCGCCGTTTCGAGCGGCACAATGGGCTGCGTCCCGAGGAGATGACGGACGACTTGGGCAAGAGAGCGCGCGGGATAAATTTCCGCACCGCCCAAAAAACGCGCCTCGCGGGCATTGCCCGCGGGAATGATGAATTTATCGAACCCCTGCCCCTTCGCGGCAATGAGAATGGGAAGAAGTCCGCTGATGGGGCGCAGATCGCCGTTGAGGGCAAGCTCGCCCAAAAATACGGTGCCGCTCACGTCCGCCCCCACGAGCTGTTCGCTCGCTTTGAGCAGAGAAACCGCAATCGCAAGGTCAAAGGAAGCGCCCTCCTTCCGGATATCTGCGGGGGCGAAGTTCACGGTAATCTTGTTCATGGGAAAGAGCAGTCCGCTGTTTTTCAACGCCGAACGCACCCGTTCCTTGCTCTCTTTTACGGCGGTATCGGGAAGCCCCACCATTTCATAGGCGGGAACTCCCTTATTTACGTCCGTCTCCACCTCGACGGGCACGCCGTCGAGACCGTTGAGTGCATAACAGATGATTTTTGCGATCATATCTCTCCCCCCTTATGCGGCGAACTGTGCGATAAACG
The DNA here is from genome assembly GCA_964387225.1 of uncultured Clostridia bacterium. Classification (GTDB taxonomy): domain Bacteria; phylum Bacillota; class Clostridia; order Christensenellales; family Borkfalkiaceae; genus Gallimonas. Next base: position 36,020 of record CAYLVU010000001.1, read on the forward strand.
ACTGCGGCAGGGGGATCGAGAAGGTGAACACGCCAAAGAGAAGGAAGCAGAGAATGAGCAGCGCGAGCCCCGCAATCAGAATGATTTTCACCGCAAGTCTGCCTTTATCTCCCGACTCTCCGAGCGTTTTCAGTCCGATTGCCGCCAGAACGAACGCAAAGCAATATGCCGCGAAAACGAACGCCGCTCCCGCAAAGGACGCGGTGATCAGCGAAAGGACGACGCCCGCAAGGGGAACGGCGAGCGTGCGAAGCTGAACGCGGGTCTCTCTGCCGAAGTTCTTTCCCGCAATCAGAGAGATGATGCGGTACACCGCGAAGACGATTCCGAAGAGCGCCGCGATCAGGGCGACGGGATTGACGACAGCCGCAGTCACGGCGTACTGCTCTCCCGTGCCGATAAAGTTACGCAGGAAGGGACTGAACGCGCCCGAAGCGCCCGCGGTAAATCCGCCCGCAAACGCCTTCCAGCCGAGCAGGAGAATTCCGATCTGCGCGGACGGATCGTGGAAAAGCTTCACATAGGCATAGGACGCCGGAAGCATCAAGACGAGGGAGAGCACAAAGAGTCCCGCAAGAAACGCGCCCGCAAACGAAAGGGCGGCGACGGCGTTTTTATAGCGGTATTCGCTCAGCACGGCTGCAACCTTCTTTCTGCCCTCCGAAACAGTGCGTTCCTCTTCGGGCACTTCCGCCGCGGTCTCCTCTTCCGCTTCCGCCTCCGCAATGGCGAGATCGAGATAGTGCCTTCTCGCCTTCTGCTGGCGCACCATTCCGGCCGCAAACAGACCGGCAACGCCGATTACGGGGATGAGGAACGCGCCGTTTACGAGCACGGCGAGCGCGGACAGTATTCCCGCGCCGACGAGGGGAACAGCCGCAGAGGAGGAGGCTTTTTTCATCCCCTCCGCGTAAAATTTATGACAGCACGACAGCGCGCTCACGAGGAAGAATACGCCGATCATGAGCGGCGTTCCCAAATGGGCAAAGCTCATCGACAGTCCGCACAGCGCATACAATACGGCGAATACCAGCGCCGCTTTCTCGCTCTTTGCGAGCCTCTTCACGAGGAAGAAGCCGACGATAAGCACGCCGAAGGAGGCGAGCACGGAGAAGAAGCGCATCGAAAAGGGACTGACGCCGAAGATGAGCGTGGAGAGCGCGAGAAGGTCCAGACCGAGGGAATTGTAAGCCGTATTCCCGTAATATACGTCGCCCGAGACGTAGGTTGCGCCGATACGCACTTCCGCAACGGTCGAGAGCATTTCCGCCTCCTCCTTTCCGTAGCGGAAGAAGGAGGACTGGGACAGAGTGGGAATATACTGACTGTCCACGAGCGCGCACGCCTTGTTGTAGGCGTCCTCCTGCGTTTCTCCCTTCGACTCATCGTAGGGAAGCTCGGAATTGGGAGAGATCTCGGCGGGAATAAGGACGTATTCGCCCGTTCCCTCGCCGTCCTCGTACACCTCCCCCTCAAAGACGACTTCGCTGATGAGCACGTTCGCGATCTTGGACGAGCTCGACGAGGCGTACACCGCGAGCTTGTAATAGGGGTAAGTCGTAAGATTCGTACCCGACCAGGACGTGGTATCGAAGGGCGCAATCCAGTTAAAGTCGCCGCCCGCAACCGCGCCGTCGGGAAGCTCGGTGCGCGAGGGATCGGCGATCGTCACGCTCTTCGAACTCGAAAAGGAGGTGCTCGTCGCGGTAGACGCGCGGTTCATGCGCAAAGTCACGGCGGCGTTATCCGAATAAATCGTTCCGACGTTCAAGTATACCTGACTCAGGCGCACGGTGAGCGTATTTCCGTCCTTGTCCTTGGGTGCGGAGAGTTTGAAGATCACGTTGGGCTCTTTCGCGTCCGCGGCAGTCTGATATTGCAGCTCGTAAAAATTCCCCGTGGAACGGTCGGTACCGATCGTTCCTAACGCCACGGCGAGAAACGCGAGCGCAAGCGCAAGAAAAGCAATCAGAAAACCGGAGTGTCTTTTGCGTTTCGTGGATGTGTTTTTCATATAGTCTTTTCCCTATTATAATAGATTCCTATTTATTCTAACCGATTCTATGGAATTTGTAAACGGTTTTTCATGAATTTCGAAAAGAATTTTGCGCACCGTCCGCTCTCTCCCTGCCCGCGGCGAAAAAGAACGGGACGCGCGCGAAGATTGCCGTCAATAGAAAACGCAGCCTGCCATGACCTTTGGCAAGCTGCGCTCCGAAACGGTTTACTTCTTCTCTTTGATTTTCGCCGCTTTTCCCGTGAGCCCTCTTAAATAATAGAGCTTCGCTCTGCGCACCTTTCCCGTGCGAACCACGGTGACGTAGGCGACTTTGGGGGAATGAAGGGGGAAGCAACGCTCCACGCCGACCCCGAACGAAATTCTTCTCACGGTGAAGGTCTCGCGAATCCCGCCGTTCTTCTTGGCGATTACGACGCCTTCGAAGTTCTGGATTCTCTCCTTGCCGCCCTCGATGATACGGTAGCCCACTTTAACGGTGTCGCCGACGTTGAACTGAGGAAGGCTTTCCTTCATGCCTTCGGCTTCGATTTGCTCGATGAGTCCCATTTGACTTTACCTCCTGTAATACGCGGCGTTCATTCCCGAATGTTCGGCAGAGGACCGCCCGAAGTCAAGCGCTATTATAAAGCAAACCAAAAGAAAAATCAACTCATTTTGCCCGTGATTTAAAAAATTTTTACGCTCGGCGGCGAATTTTGCGCCTCGGAAGGAACTTCGGGAGGCGCCTTTTTGACGTAGATCCCCTGCACGACCGCGTAAGTATCCCTTCGTATGAGCGTACGCGACAGCAGTTGTCCGTCCTGATAGACGAGCAGCCAGCTCTCGCTGCCGACCCCCTCCTTTTCGGCGCGGACGGTCTCCTCCTCTTCGCCCTCCGTGACAATGGCGGGCGGGGGCGGCAGACGGAACAGGACGACGCTCTCCGTCCGATAAACCAGCCCGTTCGGTTTTCCGAAAATTTCAAACGTGACCGAATTTTTGCCCGTGCGCGCCAGAATATAGACGGGAAAATCATAGGGGTTTTCGAATTTCAGATCGCTGTATTCGGAAACCATCGCGTCGAGGGAGGGCGGAACGTAGGAGACGGAGAGCGAATGGGGACGGCTTTCCGTGATCTTCAATCCCGCGCGCAAAGCCGCCCCGAAGAGGGTCGTGCTCGCCTGACAGACGCCCCCGCCCACGCCGTCCACGAACTGCCCCTCGAAGATGACCTTCGCCGTTTCGAAACCGTTCTCTTCGGTGCGCCTGCCAACCGTACCGTTAAAAGAAAAACTCTCCCCCGCCTCTAAGACGGCGCCGGATATCTTTTGCGCCGCGAGCGCGATGTTGCGGCTGCGCGGAAGGTTGTCGCCGTCGAAGCGGGTCGTAAACGAGGCAAGTTTTTTTGTGCGTTCGCGCAAATCGCGCTCCGTCACCGCGGGCAAGACCTCCTCCGTCCTGAGACGTACCTCCGTCCCGCCGTCGGAAAGCGCCGCCGTAACCTCCCTCAACAGCGTGCCGTAGTCGCACGACCTTCCTATCTCTTCCGCCGTGTATTCGAAGCCCGCGTCCGAAAAGGTAAATTCCGCATCGCGCGCGGGAAGGGCGTTCTTTTCACAGATCGCCTGAAGCGCCGCCTCCGCATCCGCCCATGTCCGCGTCACGCGCACGCGCAGACTGTCTCCGCTCTTTGCCCTGCGCAGAAGAGAGACCGCGTTATCGGTAAACGACAGCTCGTCCGAAAAGGTAAACTCCCCTGCGGGAGACAGAATTTTTAGGGGCGGAAGCGTCTTTGCAATCTGTTCGCGCACCGCTTCCGCCGCCTCGCCGTAGGTCATGCCCCCCACTTCGACGCCCTCGACGGTCACGTCTTTTTTCACCCTTCCCCCCGCGCCGAGGCAGAAAAAAAGGCTCCCCGCAAGGAGGAGCGCCGCAATTTCTTTCGTATGTCTCATCCTCCGCCTTTAAGACGGAATGCGGAGCGCTTCCAAAAGACGCCCGTCCGCATGAAATTCGGGAAGTCCCGCAACTCTTCCCGCGCCCTCCGCGTGAAAATCGGAGCCGCCCGTGACGAGCAGTCCGCGCGAACGCGCAAACCGCAAAAACGTTTCCGTCTCCGCAGCAGTATGCGTCGAATGATAACATTCTATCCCGTCGAGCCCCCTTTCCGCGAGCCCCTCGATGAGCGCCGTCCGCGCCTCTTCGGGCAGGGCAATGCGGGCGGGATGCGCCAAAACGGCGATCCCTCCCGAGGCATGGATTACCTCGATCGCGTCCTCGGGCGTGGGACGGCAAAGTCCCGAATACGCGCACTTCCCCTCGGAAAAATACCGCCGATACAGCGACTCGGGATCTTCCCCGAGCGCTTCGGCAAACGCCCTTACGACGTGCATGGTATGCAGAGGGGCGCTTTTTTTGAGATGAAACCGCTCCGCATCGTCCAACGTGACGGAGAGCGAAAAGCACTCGTTCGCCTTTGCAATCGAGTCCTCCGCCCGCACGATCGCGCCGCGCCGCCGCTCTTCGAGGAACGTTCGGTAGGCTTCTCCCGCCGTGCAGCAATAGCCCAGAACGTGCACTTTCTGCGGGGAATAGGAGGACACCTCCCAGCCCGAAACGGAGAGAAGGCCGTACCGTTCCGCCGCCGCACGCTTCTCCTTGGCTCCCTCCATGCTGTCGTGGTCGGTAAAGGCGATGAGCCTGACGCCCGCCCGCGCTTCCATTTGCGCGACCTCCTCGGGCGGCAGCGCGCCGTCCGAATAGACGGTGTGTAGGTGCAGATCCGCCCTCATCGTACGATCTTTCCCTCCCTGATTTTTATCTTATTGCTCTCCCGTCCGCTCAACGCCCGCTCCGCGTGCGTGCAGGTGAGAATACACTGCAACCCCTGTGTGCGCTCAACGAGCTTTTTGCGCCGCGCGGGATCGAGCTCGCTGAGCACGTCGTCGAGAATGAGCACGGGGGATTCGCCCGAAATTTTACGGAAGATCTCCACTTCGGCAAGCTTTAAAGAGAGAGCTGCCGTGCGCGCCTGCCCCTGCGAGCAGTACCCCCGCGCGTCCGCTCCGTCGATCAGGATCCGGATATCGTCGCGATGAGGTCCGACCGTCGTAAAACCGAGACGGACGTCCCGTTCGTAAGCGTCCTCGAGACGGCGGACGAGCTTTGCCCGTATCTCCTCCTCCCCTTCGGGATAGTCCCCCTCCGCAGAAACGGAGAGCTGTTCGGCGCCGTCCGTCAGAAAGGCGTGCGACTGCGCCGCCAAGGGAGAGAGCTCGCGCAAAAATTCCCGCCTGTAATAGACGACGCGCGCGGCATAGAGGGCGAATTGTTCATCCCAGACGGGAAGCGTTTCGAAGATGAGCCCCGTATCCCGCTCTTTCAAGAGATCGTTCCGCTGATCGAGAATCTTTTGAAAACGCTGCAACGCCGCGGCGTAGACGCGCGACGTCTGGGAGATGGAGAGATTCAAAAACCGCCTGCGTTCGTCGGGACCGTCCTGAATGAGACGAAGCTCGCCCGGAGAAAAAAACACCCCGTTCATATTCCCGATAAAATCAACCGCGCGGCTCACCCTGTTTCCGTTGACTTTGAGTTCCCGTCTGTTTTCGAAAATGTCCGCTTCCAGAAGGACGGAGCCGAAGCGCGTCTCCGCTTCGGCGGCAAGATAGGCGACCGTCTCCCCCCTTCTTATGAGCTGCCGCTCGTTACGGATGCGCAGCGGGACGCCCGTACACAGATAAAAAACCGCCTCCGCGCAGTTTGTCTTTCCCTGCGCGTTTTTGCCCGTGAGGACATTGAGCCCCTCCGAGAACGGAAAAGTCTCCTCTTCATAATTTCTGAAATTGCGCAGCGTTAATTTTTTTATGACCATTTTTGCTTCGTATTGCCCGAAAACACTTTCTTTTTGCGCGGTTTCGTAGTATAATCGAAAAAAAGCACCGACGGTCTTATTATATCAAATAAACCGAAAAAGTGGAAGCGTTTCAGAGGGAAAAATGACAGAAAAGACGCAATTCGAATTTTTGTGGGACAAGATCAAGGAGCGGCTCAAACCGCTCGTCAATTCCATCTCCTACTCTACCTTCATCGAAAATCTCGTGCCGGTAGACGTCGTAAACCGCAAGATCGTATTGCAGGCGGAAACCGAGCTCACGGCAAAACTTGTATCGACAAGCCACGCCGAAAAGCTGCGGGAAGCGATTGCCGCCGCAGACGTTGGACTTTACGATTTTATCATCGTCGTGGAGGGCAGCGAGGAGTACACGCTCCGCGAAGCGCCCGACGCCGTGGAGGAATCGACGGTGGCCGTCGATAAGCGTTACACGTTCGATTCCTTCGTGGTCGGTTCCTCCAACAAATTCGTCTACGCCGCCGCAAAATCCGTCGCCGAAGCCCCCGGGGAGAACTTTAACCCCCTCTATATTTACGGGGGAACGGGACTGGGCAAAACCCATCTTTTACAGGCGATTGCCAACGAGATCGCCGTTAAAAAGCCCTCTTTGAAGGTTATTTACACGACGAGCGAAAAGTTCCTGAACGAATACGTGGACAGTATGTACAACAAAAAGGGCGCGGGCAGGGACGCGGAATCCCGTTTCCGCAACCGTTACCGCAACGTCGACGTTCTGCTCATCGACGATATTCAGTTCTGGGCGGGAAAATACGGCGTGCAGGAGGCGTTTTTCCACACTTTCAACGAGCTTTTTACCCAGCACAAGCAAATCGTTATCACGTCCGACTGCCCCGCAAAGGAGCTTACCACGCTGGAAGAGCGTTTGCGGACACGCTTCGAGGGCGGGTTGATCGCGGATATCCAGCCGCCCGATATCGAGACGAAAATCGCGATTCTCAAGCGCAAGGCGCTCGAGAAAAAATACGCGGTGCCGGACGACGTGCTCGCCTTTCTCGTCAAAAACACGGATAATAACGTGCGCACGCTCGAGGGAAGGCTCAATACCGTAATCTTTGCAAGCAAGCTTCACGAAGAGCCCATCTCTTTAAAGCTCGCCGCGACCGCCCTGCAGGAGGCGATCAATGTCGAAGAACAGGAGGAGATCAATCCGGACGCGATTATCCGCGCGACTTGTTCTTACTTTTCGATCACGAAGGCGGAGCTTATCGGAAAAAACAAGCGGCAGGAGATCGTACGCGCAAGACAGATCTGCGCCTATCTCATGTGCGATATGCTCTCCCTTCCCCTCGTCTCCATCGGCAAGGAGATGGGAGGCAGAGACCATACGACAATCATCTATTCGCGGGACAAGATCGGGGAGCTCATCCGCGTGAACGACGCCGTGGCAAAGGAAGTAAACGACGTGAGAAGCGCCGTTCTGAAACAGTAACAGATGAACTTTTTTTCGGAGGGGACCTACGACGCCGTTGTGATCGGAGCGGGACACGCCGGCTGCGAAGCCGCGCTTGCGCTCGCCCGCACCGGTCAAAAGACGGTCGTGCTTACCCTCAACCTTGATTCGATCGGCTTCATGCCCTGCAACCCCTCCGTCGGCGGCACGGCGAAGGGGCATTTGGTACGCGAAATCGACGCTCTGGGCGGCGAAATGGGGCTGTGCGCCGATCGATGCTCCCTTCAAATGCGGATGCTCAACCGCGGAAAGGGCGCCGCCGTGCAATCCCTGCGCGCGCAGACGGATAAAAACGCCTATCACCGCGAGATGAAACGGGTGCTCGAACACACGGAAAATTTGCGGATCGTACAGGGGGAAGCCGCCGAAATTTTAACCGAAAACGGACGGGTTACGGGGGTAAAAACGGCATACGGAGGCGTTTTTTACTGCCGTGCCGCCGTCGTCGCGACGGGAGTGTATCTCAATTCGCGGACGATCACGGGCGAAATCGTAAAAGACAGCGGGCCGAACGGCTTTCAAAACGCCGCGCTGCTCACAAAGAGCCTCGTCAACCTCGGCTACCGCGTGCGCCGCTTCAAGACGGGCACGCCCGCGCGGCTGGACGGAAGAACGGTGGACTATACCCGTCTCGAAGTGCAAAACGGCGAAGACGTGTACCCCTTCTCCTTCATGAACACGCGCGTTCCCAAGACGCAGACCCCGTGCTATCTCGCCTACACGAACGCGGATACGCACGCGGTGATTCTGGAAAATCTCGACCGCGCCCCTCTCTACAACGGCGCAATCTCCTCGGCAGGTCCCCGATACTGCCCCTCGATCGAGACGAAAGTCGTACGCTTTCGGGACAAGGAGCGCCATCAGCTCTTTCTCGAACCGGAGGGCGCCGACACGACGGAGGTATACGTACAGGGGCTCTCCACCTCTTTGCCGCACGATCTGCAAAAGCAGATGTACCGCACCGTCGCGGGGCTCGAAAACTGCGAAATCGTACGGTACGCATACGCCATCGAATACGACTGCATCGATACGCTGGACGTTCTGCCCACCCTCGAATTCAAAAAGGTATCCGGTCTCTACACGGCGGGACAGGTGAACGGAACCAGCGGCTACGAGGAGGCGGCGGCGCAGGGGATTGTCGCGGGTTTGAACGCCTCGCTCAAACTGCGCGGACTTCCTCCCCTTGTTCTGCGCCGCGATCAGGCGTATATCGGCGTTCTCATCGACGATCTCGTCACCAAGGGAACGGACGAACCCTACCGCATGATGACCTCGCGCGCGGAATTCCGCCTGTCCCTCAGGCAGGATAACGCCGATCTGCGGCTCACCCCGATCGGACGCGAATGCGGGCTCGTGACGCAGAAACGCTGGAAAAAATTTCTGTCGCGCAAAAAACTGCGGGAGGAGACGCTCGCGTTTTTAAACGGGCGCGCGGAGCAAGGGATCGCGGACGGGCTCGTCCGCCGATACGGCTTTCCCGCACTCACGGGGGGCGTCACCTACGCCGACCTGTTGAGACGGGGCATTCCGCTCACCGCCGTCGAAAGCGCTTTTTCGGTGCTTGACGGCATTCCCCGCGACATTAAAGACAGCTGCGAAACGGAAATCCGCTACGCGGGTTATCTGAAAGCGGGCAAGGAGCAGATCGAAAAGGCAAAAAAAATGGAGGGAAAACCCCTCCCGCCCGATCTCGACTATCGGGCGATCGAAGGGCTCAGACTGGAAGCACGGGAAAAATTGCAGAGAATACGCCCCTTAAATCTGGGGCAAGCCGAGCGCATATCCGGCGTCAATCCCGCCGATATCGCCGTATTGATCATCTATCTGAGTTTAAAAAAGTAAAACACGGAGTCCGCATGGCTATGCGGACTCGCTTCCGTCGGCACGCAAGAAATTTTTTTCGTAAAAAACACTCTACGAATTCGTAGAGTGTTTTTCTTTGTAAATCGGGAAGCGACCGTATCACGGTTTCCCTGCATGTCCTTTGATACAAAAATCAGAAAAATCCAACGTTTTAAATTGCCGCTTGCTTTTCCCTTATTTCTTCATCGCTTCGACCTGCTTCGCGACTTCCTCGCTGAGGTCTTCGTTCTTCTTTTCCAGCCCCTGACCCATGACATAGAAGCAGAACGCTTTGAGTTCGACGGGAACGCCCGCCTTCTTGCTCGCTTCCGCGATGAGCCGGGAAATTGTAATCTTGTCGTCTTTGACGAACTTCTGGTCCATGAGGCAGTTCTCTTCGTAGAATTTCTGGATCTTTCCGAGCACGATTTTTTCCGCGATCGCCTCGGGCTTGCCCTCGTTGATCACTTCCTGCTTCATGATCGCCTTTTCCTTCTCGACCGTCTCTGCGGGGACTTCCGCCGCCGTCATATACCGAGGCTTGGAAAACGCCGTGTGAAGGGCGATATTGTGCGCAAGATCCTTGGCGATCTCGCTCTCGGGGCAGGCGAAATCGAGCATAACGCCCATCGTGCCGCCCATGTGAATATAGGTCTCGACAAATCCTTCGCTCTCGTACACGGTGAAACGGCGCACGGAGATCTTCTCTCCGATCACCGCGATCTGCTCCTGCACGAAGGTCTCCACCGTCTTGCCGTCCATCTCGGAAGCAAGAAGCTCTTCGACGGTAGCGGGCTTGACGGAAAGGATTTGCTTTGCGACGGCTTCGACGAGCGCGCGGAACTTTTCTCCCTTCGCAACGAAATCGCTCTCGCAGTTCACTTCAAGAAGAACGCCCGTCTTGCCCTCGACGAGTGCGTAAACCACGCCTTCCGCCGCGATCTTGGAGGCGCGCTTAGCCGCCTTTGCAATTCCGCGCTCGCGCAGAATGTCCGTCGCCTTCTCCATATCTCCGTCCGCGTCCACAAGGGCGCGCTTGCAATCCATCATCCCTGCGCCCGTCTGCTCGCGGAGCGCCATAACGTCCTTTGCCGTAAATTCTGCCATGATTACACCTCTTATGATTTATTCCGCAGCTTCCTCTGCTGCCGCTACAACTTCTTCGATATCCGTTGCGGGAGCCGCTTCCCCGACGGCGGGAACGGGCGTTTCCCCCTGATTCGCCTCGATTACGGCGTTTGCAATGACGGACGAAATGAGCTTGATTGCGCGGATTGCGTCGTCGTTCCCGGGAATCACGTAGTCGATGAGATCGGGATCGCAGTTGGTATCGGTAATCGCCACGATGGGAATGTTCAGTTTGCGCGCTTCCGCGACCGCGATATCCTCGTTGTGAGGGTCCACGACGAACATAAGCCCGGGCATGGTACGCATCTTTTTGATGCCGCCGAGATTTTCCTCAAGCTTCGCCATCTCTTTTTTGAGTCCCAAAACTTCCTTCTTGGGAAGCAGATCGAACTCGCCGCTCTCCTCCATTCTTTCGAGCTTTTCGAGATAGTCGATTCTGCCGCGGATGGTTTTGAAGTTGGTGAGACATCCGCCCAGCCAACGGGAATTGACGTAGAACTGTCCGCAGCGTTCCGCCTCTTCCTTGATGGCGTCCTGCGCCTGCTTCTTCGTGCCGACGAAGAGAACGGATTTGCCCGCCTTGACCTGTTCGACGACGAACGCGTACGCTTCCTCGATGAGCTTTGCGGTCATTTCAAGGTCGATAATGTGAATGTCGTGGCGTGCCGCAAAGATGTATTTTTTCATCTTGGGATTCCACTTTCTCGTCTGATGACCGAAATGCACGCCCGCTTCCAGGAGCTGCTTCATTGTGATAACTGCCATAATTTCCTCCGTTTTACCTCCCCTCCCGTCCCTGATCGCCCGATTATCCGCAGAAAAGATTTACGGACACGGAGGGCGCAACGGCGAGGGTGCGTATTTACAGCGATGGTATTTTACCATATTATGCCCCGCTTGGCAAGCGATTTTTAATCGCAAAAAACAAAAAATTCCGAAGAAGAAACCTCTCCGAAATTTTTTCGTTTAAGCGTTCTGTACGATTTCGCCGATCTTCGCAAGCAGTTTTTCCTTGCCGTCGCCCGTAAATCCCGATACGGGAATCACGTTGTCCGCGCCCAGCCCGAAGGCGTTCGCAACCGCGCGCGATCTCTCCTGCTGCTTCATGCGGGAGAGCTTATCGCTCTTTGTGGCGATCACGGTGAAGGGCACGATATGGTAGTTGAGAAAAGAAATCATCCGCAAGTCGTCCGCGGAAGGATCCCTTCTGATATCCGAAAGGAGAAAAACGTGGGCGATGTCCTCCTTTCGGGCGAAAAACCGGTCGAGCATTGCCCCCCATTTCGCCTGTTCCCCCTTGGAAACGGCGGCGTAGCCGTACCCCGGCAGATCGGCAATCCAAAATTCGCCGAAATCGAAATAGTTGACGAGGCGCGTTCTCCCCGGCGAAGAACTCGTCTTTGCGAGATTTTTACGGTTTGCAAGCAGATTGATGAGCGTGCTCTTCCCCGAATTGCTCTTTCCGCAAACGGCGATCATGGGCTTTTCCGGTTTGAGAAATTGGCTCTCGCTTGCCGCCGACGTGATAAATTTTGCATCTTTGACAATCATGATAACCCCGTGACTGCCGCCGAGAACACCTGATCGACGTTCGAGACGCAGATAAAATTGAGCGATTTGCGCACCGTCTCGGGGATGTCGTCCACGTCGCGCCGATTCTCTTCGGGAATGATTATGTCGCGTATGCCGATACGGCTGGCGGCGAGCGCCTTTTCTTTGAGCCCGCCGATGGGAAGTACCTTCCCGCGCAGCGTGATCTCCCCCGTCATGGCGACGTCCCTGCGGACGGGACGCCCCGTAAAGGCGGACAAAATGGCGGTTGCCATGGTAATGCCCGCGCTGGGACCGTCCTTGGGGGTCGCCCCCTCGGGAACGTGCACGTGAATATCCTTCTTTTCGAAATCCTCTTCCCGTATTCCGTACTTTTCGGCGTGCGCGCGGATATAGCTTATGGCGGCGCGCGCGGATTCCTTCATGACGTCGCCGAGCTTGCCCGTCAAGAGAATATCTCCCTTGCCCTGCATGGCGGAAACTTCGATCGTGAGCGCCGTCCCGCCGACCGCCGTCCAGGCAAGCCCCGTCGCCGCGCCGACCTCGTTCTCTTCGCGCATCTCCGTCTCGCGGAGAAAGCGCTTTGCGCCCAAAAAGCTCTCTAAATTTCTGGCGTTGACGGTAATTTTCTTCTCGTCTCCCCGCGCGATTCGCACCGCCGCCTTCCTGCACACCGTGCCGATCGTGCGTTCCAACGAACGCACGCCCGCCTCCATTGTATAGCCGTCGATTATGCGGGAGAGGGCTCCGTCCGTGATGCGCAGTTCGTCTTTCAGTCCGTTTTCCCTGCGTTTTTTTGGCAGGAGATACCGCTTTGCGATCTCCTCTTTTTCCTGCGGCGTATAGCCGGAAAGTTCTATGATCTCCATGCGGTCCCTTAGGGGGGAAGGTATGGTGTCGAGGGTGTTGGCGGTCGCGATAAACATGACCTTGGAAAGGTTGTAAGGCACCTCGAGATATCTGTCGCGGAAGGTGGAATTCTGCTCGGAATCGAGTACTTCCAAAAGGGCGCTGGCGGGATCGCCGCGCATATCGGAGGAGATCTTGTCCACCTCGTCGAGAAGGAAGACGGGATTTACGGAACCCGCGTTTTTCATCTCGTACAGAATTCGCCCCGGCATTGCTCCGATATAGGTGCGGCGGTGTCCGCGGATCTCTGCCTCGTCCTTGACTCCGCCCAGGCTCATGCGCACGAATTTTCTCTTCAGCGCGCGCGCAATGCTCTTGGCGATGCTCGTTTTTCCCACCCCGGGGGGACCTACAAGACAAAGAATAGGCGCTTTGAGCTCCCCCGTGAGTTTGAGCACGGCGAGATATTCCACGACGCGCTCCTTGATCTTTTCAAGCCCGTAGTGATCGGCGTTGAGCACCTTCTCCACGTCGGACAGCTTTTCGGTGTCCTGCGTCTCCTCCCGCCAGGGGAGGTCGATGAGCCAGTCCGCATAATTGCGCAGCACCGTGTATTCGGGCGAGGAGGGCGGCATCTTGTCCATGCGCGCAAGCTCGGCGAGCGCCTTTTCCTCCACCTCGGCGGGCAATCCCTTTGCAAGGATCTTGTCCTTTAATTTAATGTTCTCTTCGATATCGTCACCCAGTTCGTTGTGAATGGCTTTGAGCTGCTCGCGCAGAAAATATTCCTTTTGCGATTTGTCGATGCTCGTTCTCACGTCCTGCGCGATCTTCCGTTCGAGGCGGGTAATTTCCAGCTCGTCCATCAGGCGCATTTCAAAGAGTTTCAGCCGCTCGACGAGTCTCGTCTCTTCGAGAAGTTCCTGCTTGGCGTCGTCTTTCAGACGCAGATAATTGGTACAGATATTGATATACGCGTCGATATCGGAGATGGTCGAAAGCGAGGATTCGAGATCCTTGGAGATCTTGCCGTCGCCAGACACGATATCTTTGACAAGCTCCTTCGCCGTACGGAAATAGGCTTCCTCGAGATTGGGATCGCCGTGCGAAGAGATGAGCTCTTCCGTGACCGCGGTAAAATAACCGTCCTCGGCGCAGAAACTGCGGGCGCGCGCACGGTACAGCCCTTCGGTAAACACGCGCACCCTGCCGCCCGGAAGACGGGTCGTCTGGCGCACGCGCGCGACCGTTCCGACAAGGCAGAGCCCGTCCTCCGAAGGGGTCTCCTCCGAAGGGTCGGTCTGACGGGTAATAAAGACGTATTTATCCCATTCCGACGCCCGTTCGAGCGCCGTCAAAGAGAGTTCGCGGCCCGCGTCGAACGCGACGCTCGTATTGGGAAATACGACCTGCGTGCGCATGGGAAGAACGGGCAGGATTTTCGTAGAAGGCAGCATATGGATTCCTCCTCAAAGGTGCGGTTACTATTATATCACACTTTCGGCGGCTTTTCAAACATTTTCCGAAAAGGCTTTTAAACCGCGCAAAAAGAGCGCGCCGTTCCCCGTCTGCGGACGGGAAGCGCGAAAAGAAAGAGGAGGGCTTCCCTCCCTCCTCTTTCTTTTCGTTTATTCCGCCGAAAAATCTTCTTTTCCCACGCCGCAGAGAGGACAGGTGAAGTCGTCGGGCACTTCTTCCCACTTTGTCCCGGGAGCGATCCCGTTGTCGGGATCGCCCGTCTCTTCGTCATACACATAACCGCAAACGCTGCAAACAAATTTCATAACTCTTCTCCTTTCGGTTTATTTTACGCGGATTTTCCCGCGTTCATTCGCTCCCGATATCTTCCGCGATCGCCTTTGCAAGCGCCTTTAAGGGCGCCGCGTCCTTCACCGCGGAGAGAACGGTCACCTTTTCGCCGATTCTGACCATGTTTTTCATGGCGGAAAGTTCCGCGTCCATGAGCCCGCCCGCCTGCGGCGCCCACGAGCCGCTTTCCACGACGGCGTACTTCCTGTTTTGGAAGGCATGCGCCTTCAAATCGGAGATCAGCCGCTCCATGTTGACGAAGATCCCGTTATTGTAAGTCGTGGAAGCGAATACGAGGTGGGAATAGCGGAAAGCCTCCGCCAGCAGCTCGCTCGTATCCGTCACCGAGACGTCGTATACTTTGATTTCGCCCGCCCCCTCTTCGGCAAGCGAGGAAGCGAGAATTTCCGCGGCGTTTTGGGTGTGCCCGTAGACGGAGGCGTAAAAAACGACCGTCCCCTTCTCTTCGGGCTCGTAGGAGCTCCAAAGCAGATACTTGCCGATATACCAGCCCGGATTCTTTCTCCAAACGGGTCCGTGCAGCGGGCAAATTGTCTTAATTTCCAATGCCGCCGCTTTTTTGAGCGCGTTTTGCACCTGTACGCCGTACTTGCCGACGATGTTGAAATAATACCTGCGCGCGTCGTCGAGGAAGTCCCGTTCGAAATGCACTTCGTCCGCATAAATACTCCCGCCGAGCGCGCCGAACGTGCCGAACGCGTCTGCCGAGAAGAGAACTTTATCCGTCTCGTCGTAGGTAAACATGACCTCGGGCCAGTGCACCATGGGGGCAAACACAAACCGAAGGGTATGTTTCCCGATGCAGAGGGCTTCGCCCTCCTTCACGATTTGAAGCTTGATTCCGTTTGCGCCGAAATAGTTTCCCAGCATGACCGCCGTCTTTTGGTTTGCTACGACGGTAACGGTCGGATAGGCGGCGATCACCTGCATGAGGCTCGCCGAATGGTCGGGCTCCATGTGATCGATCACAAGGTAGTCGAGCGGTCTGCCGCCGAGCACGTGCGCGACATTCTCCATAAAGAGCTCCGCAACCGACAGGTCGACGGCGTCGAAGAGCACGGTCTTCTCGTCAAGGAGCAGATAGGAGTTATAAGAGACGCCGCGGGGAACGGGAAACGCGCTTTCGAACAGCGCAATGCGGCGGTCGCTCCCCCCTACGTAATAGAGATCTTCGCTTATTTTAACAGGATTGTACATATTTCCTCCGCGATCCTTTTCCCGCTTGGGATTATAGCACGCTTTCCCCGTTTTGGCAAGTATTTTCAGGGGAAACACGGCGCATTTATCGCCGTGAAAAGCAAATCGGATTCCCCCTTCAACGAAGCAGGGTTTCCGCCTCCGCGCGCACGGGAATCGCCTCCTGCGCGCCCCGTCGGGTCACGGTGACCGCCGAAGCCGCCGAAGCAAACCGCATCGCCTCTTCCGCCTCCGCGCCCTCCGAAAGCTTCACGACGAAGGCGCCCACATAGGTGTCGCCCGCCGCCGTCGTATCGACGGCGTTCACTTTTAGGGCGGGCACGGAAACCCATTTCCCGCCGATCAGCGCGGCGGAACCCTGCAAACCCAACGTGACGAGCACGTTTTTGACCCCCTTGCGCAGGAAGATCTCCGCGCAGGCGCGCGCGCCCTCTTCGCCGTCCGGATAGATGCCTGTATAAAACTCCGCTTCCGTCTGGTTGGGGGTGATATAGTCGCAGTAAGCAAACGCCTCTCCGGAAATTCCGGACGCGGGCGCGGGATTGAGCACGGTCGTCATGCCGAGCTCCTTCGCGCGCTTCAACGCGTACTCGACGACGGAAATTTCGATTTCGAGCTGGACGACGAGAAAATCACCCGCCTCCGCCCGCGCGAGCGCGCGGTCCACGATCTCTCTCGTCACTCTGCCGTTCGCGCCCTTGTCGAGAAGAATGCGGTTGTCGCCCTCCGTCACCAGGATCACGGCAATCCCGCTGGAAACGCCCTTCTCCCGCACGACAAAACGGGTATCGACGCCCGCATTTTCAAGCGACGACACAAGCTCGTTCCCGAAGGCGTCCCCGACGCACCCCGCCATATAGACCTTTCCGCCGAGTTTGGAGGCGGCGACCGCCTGATTTCCGCCCTTTCCGCCCGCCGTCGTCATAAAGCCGCCGCCCGCAACCGTCTCTCCCCGCTTGGGGATGCGGGGCGCCTTCATCGTCAGATCCATATTCAGACTGCCGACTACAAAAATATTCATGGTCCGTCCTCCGCAATGTTCTTTTTCCATTTTATCACGGAGCGGGCAAGAATGCAATATCCTTTTTCGGCGGAAAAACGAGTTTTTTCTCCCTTCCGCACGGAAAAACCCTCCAAACGCGCAAACTATTTTTCGGATTGGTCTTGATTTTTCCCCGATTTCATGTATAATGAAAGAAAGCGTGCCGCCAAACCGCGGCAAAACGATCGCTTTCAGGGGAACAATTTATGAGTGTATCAGCAAAAAATATCCGCAACATCGCCATCGTCGGACACAGCGGCGAGGGAAAAACAACCTTGATGGAGGCAATGCTGTTTAACGGCGGCGCAATCGAGCGTATGGGAAGAACGGACGCAGGCACGACCGTCTCCGATTTCGACGAACAGGAAATCGCGCGCAAGATCTCCGTATCCCTTTCCTGCGCCTACACCGATTGGAAGGGCGTAAAGCTCAATCTCATCGACGTACCCGGATTTTATGATTTCGAAGGCGAATTTAACGAGGCGATGCGCGCCTCGGGCGCGGCGCTCGTCGTAACGGGCGCGGGCGGCGAGGTCACGGTAGGCGCGGAAAAGGCGATTTCCCTGTGTCTGAAAGGCAAAAAACCCCTCATCGTCTTTATCAACGGCATGGACAAGGAAAACGCCGATTATCACGGCACGGTGCGCGCGTTCAAGGAAAAATACAAGGGAAAAATCGCGCCGATCCAGATTCCCATGATGGAGGGGAACAAGATGACGGGCATCATAAACGCCCTCACGGGGAAGGCGTACCGCTTTACGGGAACGGGTCCCGAAGAGATTCCCGTACCCGAAGAATACGGGCGCGACCTCGATGAGATGCAGCACTCCCTGATGGAAACCGCCGCCGAAAACGACGAGGTTCTGCTGGAAAAATATTTCGAAGACGGATTTCTTTCCCGCGAGGACACGATTCACGGCATCCGCAAGGGCATCTACTCCATCAGCGTAATCCCCGTCATGGCGGGCAGCGCGCTGCAAAACAAGGGCGTCATCAACCTGATGAACGAGATCGTAAAGTATATGCCCGAGGCGGCGGAGCGCGGCGAACTGCCCGCAACCGACCTTGTAAAGGACACCGTGGTGGGAATTTTGAGCAGCGAAGACGGTCCCTTCTGCGCGCAGGTCTTTAAGACTGCGGTCGATCCCTTCGTGGGCAAAATGAATTATCTGCGCGTCTGCCGCGGCACCCTCAAGGCGGGCACGACCGTGTACAATCCCAACACGAACACGCAGGAGAGAATCAGCGCCGTCTACCTCGTGCGCGGCAAGAAGCTCGAAGCGGCGGAAGAGCTGGGGGCGGGCGACATCGGAGCGGTCTCCAAGCTTTCGAACACGGGCACGGGCGACACGCTCTGCGATCCGAACGCGCCCGTAAAATTCGACCCCATTCTCTTCCCTAAGCCCGTCCTGTATATGGCGGTCTACGCAGCGGTGCGCGGCACGGAGGACAAGGTATTTACGGGGCTCAACCGCCTTGCCGAGGAGGACAAAAGCTTCGTCATCGAGAAAAATACCGACACGGGAGAGACCCTCGTAGGCGGACAGGGCGAAGTTCATCTCGACGTTATCCGCAAAAAGCTCAAAACGAAATTCGGCGCAGACGCAGAATTCCGCACTCCTCAGGTCGCCTATAAAGAGACGATCCGTTCCGTCGCAACGGCGGAGGGGAAATATAAGAAACAGACGGGCGGACACGGACAGTACGGTCATTGCAAAATGCGCTTCGAACCCTGCGAACGCGACTTCGAATTTGCCGAAGAGGTCGTGGGAGGCTCGGTGCCAAAACAGTATATTCCCGCAGTGGAAAAGGGCATTACGGAATGTCTGCCGCACGGCGTGCTTGCGGGATATCCCGTGATCCGCTTAAAGGCGGTGCTGTACGACGGAAGCTTTCATGAAGTGGACTCGTCCGAGGCGGCGTTTAAAGCGGCGGCGGAAATCGCCTTCAAGGAGGGCTTGAAAAACGCCTCCCCCGTTCTGCTCGAGCCTCTCTCCCGACTGAAAATCGCCGTTCCGGAACAATTCGTAGGCGACGTGATGGGCGATCTCAACAAGCGGCGCGGACGGATTATCGGCATGGAGGCGGACGGCGAACTGCAAGTTGTGACTGCGGAAGCGCCCAAAAACGAGATTCTCACATACGCCACGGCGCTGCGCTCCATGACGCAGGGACGCGGGAAATTCACCGAATCCTTCGCCCGCTACGAGCAGGCGCCCGATACCGTATTGCAGAAGCTCAACCAGTCAAAATAAGACGCAAAAAAGCGGTCGCCGCGGCGACCGCTTTTTTTATGCTTCTTTATTCCACGCTCTTCAGCGATTCCGTCATGTCGATGCGGCGGATATGCAACGAAAACAGAAGATTGATCACCGCGCCCGTGACGAGGGAAATCAGGACGGACAACACGTAAGAGACGGGATAGAGCGTCACGGCGAACGCGAGAATACTGATTTCGTTGATCTTCATGACGAGCATCAGAAGCGGGAAACCGCACAGTGTTCCCAGCGCCGTTCCGATCGCCGTGAGCAGCATGATTTCCGCGATCAGAGACAGCGCAATCTCGAAGTTCGTATAGCCGAGCACTTTCAGCGTCGCCATATCCCGCGCGCGCTCCTTCATGTTGAGAAGAGACAGATTGTAGAGCACGACGACGGAGAGCAGAACGGCGAACACCATGAGCGTGTATTTCATCGTCGTCGTGGAGGAAATCAGGTTGTTGATCTCCCCCAGCCGCTCGTCCAGCGTCTGCGCCGCGCCCGCGCCGTTCGTCTCGTCGAGAAGGAGCTTAACCTCCTCGGGAGAACCCGTCTTCACCCACACGAAATTCTGCGAAAACGTGCCTTCCTCAAAGATGTCTTCCGTCACGAAAAAACCGTTCCATACGGATGTGCCGACGAGCGTCTCCACGCGCATCGACACGGACTGATTGCCGATTGTCAGCGTGATTTCGTCCCCCGCGCCCAGCCCCAGATCCTCCGCCGTGCTTTCGGAGAGCCCGCAGGAAGGGACGTCCGCCATCTGTGAGGAAGGCTCGAACACCCATACGGAAATTTCCGCCGTCTTCTCTCCGTGCGCGGTGACGAGATACTGTTTTACGCGCTCGTAGCGCTCCGCGGTGCCGTCGCTCACCGCCCCGTCCAGCGCGGCGAAGAGTTCCTCCTCCTGCGCGGAGGAATAGCCCGCGGATACGTCGTAGCGGAATCTTCCGCCGATGTCGTTCGTCACGGACGCATTGAGCGTATCCCCGATCCCGAAGCTGGTCACGAGAAGAGCGCTGCATCCGAGAATTCCGAACACGGTGAGAAGCGACCTGCCCCAGTTGATGCGCACGTTGCGCATCGCCATGCGAAGCGAGAGCCGCACCCGGGAAATGTGCCTGTCCCGCCCGCGCTCCTTTGCGCGGGGACGGTAAACGACCGCCTTGGGACGCATACATTCCGCAGGATTTTCGCGTATCACCGAGTGCGAAGCCCACACCCCGATCAAAAACGCACACAGGCACACAAACAGGACGGTTGCCACCGTATACGGGACGCTCACCTTGACGCCCGCAAGCGCGGGCATCGAGAACATGAGCGTGTACTTGATCCCCATTACGTTGGGCACGATCACGGGTCCCAGCACCGCCCCCGCGATACACCCGAGCAAAGTCACGAAGGTGCCCGTTAGCGCGTAATGGACGACGATCCGTCCGTCGGAAATCCCCAGCGCCTTAAAGGTCCCGATGTTGATGCGCTCGCGCAGAATCATTCTCGATACCGTGGAGAGAATGACGAGCAGCGCGACGAGAAAGAATATGACGGGAAACACGTAGATCATGTTGAGCGACTGGGACACCTCGCTGTCCAAAGTCGCCACCGCCTCCATGGTATCGCGGTCGTATACGAAGAGCAGGGTCTCCTTATCCGCATAGTAGCTTTGGATCTCCGACTTCCGCGCCGCGGAATCGTCGCATCGGATAAGCGCCTGGTTTTCGAATTGCGGGTAGATAAGCTCGATCATTTTTTCTACGGCTTCGCGCGTGAAGAGGGAGGCGTATTCCTCCTTTTCCATCGCCGCGTCCGCAAGTTTTTCCTTCATGAGGTCGGGAGAGATGACCACAGGGGAGCTCGAATAAATATTCAGCCCGTCGATCGCGTGCATGACGCCCGTGATCTCGAATTCGAAGGTGCAGGATAGCCCCATCGCGGCGAACGCGCTCTCGAACGAAGCAAATTCCGCCGTCACGACGTCCCCCGCCGCATAGCCTCTGATCGCCGCCACTCTCTCGTCTACGAGAAAGCCCTCCTCTCCCTCGACGATATAGGGCACGTTGATGTCGCCGTCCGAAACGTAAAATTTTACGGATTCGCTCTCCGAACCGCTCTTGAGGAAGGAGCCCTCCGAATAGATGCGGTACTGCGGAGCATCTTCGGCGAGAAAGGCTCTGTCCTCGTCGTCGAATCCGCTCGTCTGTACGATGAGATCGGCGACGTTCGTCGCTTCCAAATAGAGCTCCGCGCGCCGCCGCAGCGTAAGCGTGTTGGAAAGAAAGCCCAAAAAGAGAGTCACCGCCAGTACGGTGATGAGAAACATGGAAAGATACTGAAACCAGTTCTTTTTAAACTCGCGCAGGGTGAGCCGCATGAAAAGCCCGTTTACCACTCGATATCACCTGCCCCTAAGGGAGAAGGATTGAGCGTGTTCTCCCTGATTTGTCCGTCCGAAAGGCGGATTACGCGGTCGGCAAGCGCGGCGAGCTTGGCGTTATGGGTCACAACAACGACCGTCGTGCCGTACCGCTCTTTGAGACTGCGCAGAAGGGCGAGAATTTTTTGCCCCGTTCCGGAATCGAGCGCGCCCGTCGGTTCGTCGCAGAGAAGCAGCCGCGGATTTTTGACTACGGCGCGGGCGATGGCGACGCGCTGCTGCTCGCCGCCCGAAAGCCGAGAGGGAAAGTTGCCCGCCCGATCGATAAGACCGACCCCTTCAAGCGCCTCTTTTGCGGACATGCCGCCCTCGCAGCACGCCAACGCCACATTTTCGCGGGCAGTGAGATTGGGCATGAGATTGTAAAACTGAAAGACAAATCCAATGTCCCTGCGCCGATAGGAAACAAACTGCTTGGGGGTCAGAGAGGTAAGTTCCTTCCCGAACACCGTTACGCTGCCGTCCGAAGCGCGGTCCATTCCGCCGAGAATGTTCAAAAGAGTGCTCTTTCCGGAGCCGCTCGGTCCCAAAACGACGGTGAACTCCCCCTCTTCGATGCGACAGGAAACGCCGTCGAGCGCGACGATCCTATTCTCCCCGCTGCCGTAAATTTTTTTCAGATTTTCGATCTCGATTGCGGACATACCCCCTCCTTTTTCTTTTAACGGAGCTCCGCGCCGAGATTGCGCGCAAGTCCTGCGAGAATTTTTTTGAAATAGCCGTCCACCGCTTCGGGCGAGAGGGGCTTTTCGGCGCTTTCCTCCGGTTCGAAGGTAATACGAAACGCCATGCTTTTTTTGCCCGCGCCGAGCCTGGACGCGCGATACACGTCGAACAGCTCCGCCCGCTTCGCCGCCTTGCAGGCGTGCAGAATACATGCTTCCGCCTGCGCGCTCGTCACCTCTTCCGACACGGTAAAGGCGATATCCCGCTGTACGCAGGGGAATTTGGGCGGATTGCGGTAGATAACGTCGTCCGCAAATTTTTCGGAGAGCAGCGCATAGTCGAGCTCTGCAAGATACACTTTTTTATCGAGGGCGAGCTCCGCGGCGATCGCGGGGTGGAGTTCGCCCAGATAGCCCGCCGTCTTCGACCCGAGCTTGACCGCCGCCGTGATGCCGGGGTGCAGATAGGAAAGCTCCGCTTTTTCAAAGGTCAGCGACAGACCGAACGCTTCGGAAACCGCCTCGACCGCGCCTTTGAGATCGAAGAAATCACCCTCTCCCCACAGTCCCATCGCGCATTTTTTGCGCTCGGCGGGAAGCTCTTTTAAGGGAAGCTCTTCCGCAAGGTAGACGTTCGCCAGTTCGAACAGTCTCCCCTCGCCGTTGCCGCGGCGCACGTTCCGCACGATATCGGCGATCAAAGAGGGCGCAAGAACCGTTCTCATCACCGAGAGGTCCTCGCCGATGGGGTTCATGATCCGTACCGCGCGGCGCTCGGGGGCGTCGGCGGGAAGACGGAGCAGGTCGAAATCCTTGGGCGAATAGAAGGAGTAGTTGCACGCCTCCATAAAACCCTGCGCGGCGAGCGTCCGCTTGAATTTGAGCTCCTGTTTCTGTGCGCGGGTCCAGCCGCCGCAGGTCACGGAAGCGTTTTTGAGGAAGGTGGGTCGGATATGATCGTATCCGTACATTCTTATGATCTCCTCCGCGAGATCGGGCCAGCCGTCCACGTCATCCCGCCAGAGAGGAACGCCGACGACGAGCCCGCCTTCATGCGACCGGTCGCGGTGCACGGCGAATTGCAGGCGGGTGAGAATCGCGTCCGCTTCCCCGGGCGGAACTTCGATGCCGAGCAATCCGTTGATCTGTTCGTACGACGTGACGATGATCTTAGGCTCCTTCTCCTCCGCCTTCACGTCCGCGCGGTAGTCGGTAGGCGTTCCGCAGCCGAGCTCCTCTACGAGGTGCAGCGCGCGCGCCATCGCAAGTTCGGGCGTAAACACGTCCATCCCCTTTTCGAAGCGGGCGGAGGAATCGCTCCTCTGTCCGAGCGTGCGGGAGGTCTTTCTCACGCTGTCGCGTGCAAATTTGGCGGCTTCGAAGAACACCTCCTCGGTATCGGGCTTGATTTCGCTGTCCAGCCCGCCCATGATCCCCGCAAGCGCGACTCCCCTTTCGCCGTCGCAGACGAGCAGGTTTTCGGGCGTGAGCGTAAACTCCTTTTTGTCGAGCGTGACGATTTTTTCCCCCTCCCGCGCGCGCCGTACGACGATTTGGTCTCCGCGCAGGAAGCTGCGGTCGAACGCGTGCATCGGCTGTCCGATTTCAAGCAGGACGAAGTTGGTAATGTCCACGACGTCCGAAACGGAACGCAGTCCGCACAGGGCGAGACGGCGGCGCAACCATTGGGGCGCTTTCCCGATCTTCACGTCCTTCACATAGTGACCGATATAGCGCGGGCAGAGCGCCGGATCCTCCACGCGGACGGATATTTTAACCTCCGTAGGCACGGTCTTATAGTCGAGCGCGGGCATTTTGAGCGGTTTTTTGAGGACCGCCGCCACTTCGCGCGCAATGCCGAGAATGCTCTGGCAGTCGGGACGGTTTGCCGTAACCGCGATATCGAACAGGTAATCGTCGAGCCCGACGATCGGCCGTATATCCGCGCCCTTCGGCGCGGAGGCGTCGAGAATGAGGATCCCGTTGACTTCCGCTCCCTCGTAGAAGTCGTCGTTGATCCCCAGCTCCTCGCCCGAACAGAACATTCCCTCGCTGAGCTCCCCGCGCAGCTTGCCCGTCTTGATCTTTCGAACGCCTCCCTCGTGAAGCACGGTCGCCCCGTCGAGGGCGCACGGCACTCTCGCGCCCGCAAACACGTTGGTTGCGGCGGTGCAGATCTGCTTTTTTCCGCGCTCCCCGCAGTCCACTTCGCAGACGGTGAGGCGGTCGGCGTCCGGATGCTTGCGCGTTGCGAGAATTTCTCCTACATAAACTCCCGTCACGTCCTTGCCGAGGCGGGTGAGTTCCTCCACCTCGAAACCGCAGGAAAAGAGTTTTTCCCGCAACTCCTCCGCGGAGATATCGATATCGACGTAATCTTTTAACCAACTAAGCGGCACCAACATTGTATTCCACCTCCCCTCAATCCTTGAACTGCCCGAGGAAGCGCACGTCGTTTTCCGTAAGCAGCTTGATATTGTTGATTCCGTATTTCAGCATGGCGATGCGCTCGATGCCCATGCCGAAGGCGAATCCCGAATACTCGTCGGGGTCCACGCCGCAGTTTTCGAGCACGCGGCGGTTGACCATGCCCGCGCCGAGCACCTCGATCCAGCCCGTCCCTTTGCACAGGGGACAGCCCTTTCCGCCGCAGGCGGCGCAGCTTACGTCCACCTCCACGGAGGGCTCCGTAAAAGGGAAGTAGGAGGGGCGCAGACGCGTCTTGCTCGTCGCGGAAAACATGGTGCGCGCAAACTCGTCGAGCATACCCTGCAAGTCGCAGAGGGTTATCCCCTTATCCACGACAAGTCCCTCCATCTGGTGGAACATAGGAGAGTGGGTCGCGTCGTCGTCCGAACGGAACACCCGCCCCGGCGAGAGCATTTTGATGGGCGGTTTTTTTTGTTCCATCAGGCGGATCTGTCCCGCGCTCGTCTGGGTCCGAAGGAGAAATCCCTCCGAAAGATAGAAAGTATCCTGCATATCCCGCGCGGGGTGGTCGGCGGGCGTATTGAGCGCGGTAAAATTATAATAATCCGTCTCGATTTCCGGTCCCTCGAAAATCTCGAAGCCCATTCCCGCAAAGATATCCACAAGCTCGTTTTTGACCCGCGTTACGGGATGAAGGGTGCCGACCGCGCACTTTTTCCCGGGCATGGTGACGTCCAAACTCTCCTTTGCAAGCTTTTTTTCGAGCTCCCTCTTTTTCAGTCTGTCCTCGTAAACCGCAAATTCCGTTTCCAGCTTCTCCCTGAGCGCGTTCACCCGCTTGCCGAACGCGGGACGCATATCGGCGGGAATCTCGCGCATCTTTTTGAGAAGGGCGATCACGATGCCCGCCCTGCCGAGAAACTTCATTTTTACCTCGTAGAGGGCGCGGGAATCTTCCGCTTTTTCCGCCTCTTCGAGCGCCTGCTTTTCGAGCTGTTCCGTCTCCTGTTCCATACTTCCTCCTGAATATAAAAAATCCCGCACGCAAGAGCGTGCAGGGCGATTTTTGACCGCGGTACCACCTGTATTCGCGCGCATAAAGCGCGCCTCGTTGTCCCTTAACGCGGGAGAACGGCTCCGCTTGAAGTTCTGTTCGGCGGGGCGGCTCGCGGGGGAATACCGCGCTCTCTCCCGTGAAAGATCTTTCAGCCTGCGGATCTCTCTCTCTGGAAAGGGCGAAGAAGGCGCGTCTCTTCCGCTTCATTGCCTTTTGCAACATTATAGGCTGTTTTTTTGCGATTGTCAAACGATTTTCGGGGGTAATTCATCCCCGAAAAAGACGGGTAGGTTTATTCCATGGCGATTTTTTGGAGCAGGGAGCTGTTCCCCACCGCTCTGCCCCCGCCGAGCACGACCGCCATCTGCGCGTCGGAGGAGGTATGCGTCTCCATCTGCAGCTTTTCCGCGATGTAGTCGGCGTAGCCGGCGAGCTCCGCGAGCCCGCCCGCGAGATAAATCCCGTTTTTGCACATCGCCGCCGAGACCTCCGCGGGGAGCTTTTGCAGAATCATCTCCGCATATTCCACGATCTTATCCACATAGACGCGGACGGGAAAGAGAATGTCCTCCGAAGAGACCGCGACCGAACGGGGTTTTCCGCTGGTGACGTCCCTTCCGTTGATGATCGTACTCTGATTGTCGTTGGGAATGAGACTTCCCACGGTGTTTTTCAGTTTTTCGCTCGTGAGCGATCCGATTTTAAGATTGAACGTTTCGGCGATATGGTCGATGATATGAATGTCCATGTTGTTGCCGCCCACGTTCATGGTGAGTCCCGCAATGATCCCGTCGAGCGAGAACGCCGCAACCGACGTCTTGCCTGCGCCCGCGTCGATCGCAAACACGGGGTTGGATTCGGAGAGGGGTACGTTTTGTCCCAGAACGGAAAGGAAGGGCGTTTCCGCAAAATTGACGCGGGAAATTCCCGCCGACTTCGCCACGCGATAATACCTTTCGCGCGCCTCCCGCGTACAGCCGCACGGCACGCAGAAGAGCGCCTCCACCGAGAAGCTCCTCCCCGTGACTTTTTTCAGAAAATATTCGATGAGCGCCGCCGCATACCGCTCGTTTACGATTTCGCCCTCATAGACGGGAAAACAGATATCGGTAAGCTCGGCAGTCTTGCCGAGGAGCTTTTTCGCCTCGTCTCCGAAGGCGCGGATCTCCCCCGTCTCCTTCTGCACGGAAACCGCAGTCGCCTCGGCAAGCACGATGCCGCTGCCGAGCTTATAAATTTTTGTAACGGAGGTCCCGAAGTCGATCGCAAGTTTTAACATAAATTCACATCCTTCAACAGCGCGCGAACTTCCTCGACGGGAAGCCCCACGACGTTTGAATAACTTCCTTTATAAGTGATCACCGATCCGCAGTCCTGTATTCCGTAGCCGCCCGCCTTGTCCATGGGCGAGCCGCCCGCGACGTACGAATCGATAAACCCGTCCGTAAGCGGAGCGAACGTCACTTCCGTTTCGACCGCTTCCCGCCTGAAAATTCCTTTCCCGATCAGGCAAATCCCCGTATACACGAAGTGCGTTCTGCCGCTGAGCGCGCGGAGCATCCGTTTTGCCTGTTCCGCCGAGTCCGGTTTGCCGAGCGTCTCCCCGTCCAGAGAAACGACGGTATCGGCGCCGAGCACGACGGCAGACGGAAACCGCGCGTACACCTCCCGCGCCTTACCCTCCGCAAAGCTAAGCGCCGTATCGCGCGCAGAAAGCCCCCTTGCGGTTTCTTCGAACGAAGAGGGCTCCACTTGAAAATCGGCATACAGTTCCTTTAAGAGCTCCCGCCTGCGGGGCGAAGCGCTCGCCAGTATCAAACGGGGCATGAGCGCGCCTTACAGAATTTCGAGATTCTTTTTGAACGCGCGTTTAAACTCGCCGCCCGCCGCCGTCGCCTGACGGATTTCGAGCGCGGCGTCGCCCGCAAGCTCCGTCTTCATGATGACGGAATCGCCCAAAACGTCGCAGTTGATGCCCGTGACCATTCCCATGCCGCTCCTGTCGAGACTTTCGGCTATACGCAGCAGCACGCCCAGTTTTTTCACGACGTCGAGATCGTCCTCGTATACGATATCCTTATACTGCGCCCACTCCGCGGGAGAAATATCCTCTTTGCGGTAACAGCCGGCGACGAACGCCGCAAGCACCACTTCGCGATGGGTCGCACCGTAAATGCTCGAATTGAGGATCATATAGCGGGAATGTTTCTGGTTGTTGTAATAGCGGATCCTGTGCCCGCAGTCGTGAAGGCTCGCCGCAATTTTGAGCACCTTCAGATAGAGACGGGGAAACTTGTGCAGCACGCGAAGCTGTTTAAAGAGCTGAATCGCAAGATGCACGACGTGTTCGACGTGCTTCTCGTCGCAGCCGTAATATTTGACAAGAGTCGTGAGGGAATAGCTCAGCACGTCCGAAAGGGGGCGCTCCGCAGTCATAGGCACCGCCTGATTGAACATGATCCCCTCCCGAAGTCCAGATCCGCCGATCGTAAACGCTTCGATATGGAGATAGTCGGTAAACGCTTTGACGATGGCGAGCGCTGCGGGCATAATGTCCGCCCGCGCGGGCGAGAGACCGCGGATACGCTTGCGCTTTTCCACGTCCAGAACGCGCACCATCTCGTAGACCGAGCGGAAATCCTCCGTCGCGAACTGATAGTTGTGCACGGTGTTGAGCGGATATTTTCTGATGATTCTGTTGATTTTATAGAGGTTGCGGAAGGAACCGCCCACGCCGATCATCTGCGTGTCGGGCTCGACCTCCGAAAGCCATTTGATTTTTTTGAACTGCTCGGTAAAAAATTCCTCGATCTTCTCCGTCTGTTCCTTGGGCGTTCCGTCGCCGCTGAACAGATCGGTGAGGGTGACCGCGCCGAAGGCGAGCGTCGCGTAGTTTAAAATACAGCGGCGGTTGTAATAGATGATTTTGGTGCTTCCTCCGCCGATTTCGAGAATGATTCCTTTGGGAATATCCATCGAATTGATGACCCCGCGGTAGACGAGCGTCGCCTCCTCCTCTTCGGAAAGGACGTCCACTTTAATCCCGCAGGTGGTCTGTATCTCGTCGAGGAAGGAACGCTGGTTTTTGGCGCGCCGAACCGCCGCGGTCGCCACCGCGATGATTTTTTCCACGCCGCGCGCATCGCAAAGACGCTTGAACATCTTTAACGTTTTGATTGTTTCGGCGACACGCTGCGGCTTTAAAAAGCCGTCCCTGTCCATATCCTGACCGAGCCGGACACTCTCTTTCAGTTCGTCTTCTACCATAAAATGCACGTCGAACAGCTCTACAATCACGAGCCGCGCGGAATTCGAACCGATATCGATGATACCTATTTTGCTCATAAACCTCTCCAAAGAGTGAATTGCGGACTGCCTGTCCGTGAGAGAAAGAACCGCTAATTTCCCTATTTTAAAATTTTTTTCTGAATTATTTTAGCACACGAACGGGCTTTTGTCCATACCCTTTTAAAAAATTTTCACTCTTTTTCCGATTTTTTCTCTTCTTTTTTCCGGAAAAGAGCGGCGAGGCGAAAAAAAGAGAGCACGATGAGAAAGACGCCGAATCCCTTCCCCAAAATCACGGACGGAAGCAGCGTCGCGGCGAAGGAAAAGAGGGCGGAAAACGCGAGCGCGGGCGCGATGAGAGGCAACAGTCCCTTGCTCTCGAGCAGTCCGTTTTTCGCGTGCACGGACAGGGCGACGGCAGACATCGGCAAAAAGGAGAGCAGATTGACCCCCTGCGCCGCCGTCTGCTCCACGCCGCAAAAGATCGTGAGAAGAGGAATGAGCGCCGTTCCCCCGCCCATGCCCATGCCGCCGAGGATCCCGCCGAGAATTCCCGAGAGAAAAAAGACGTAAAAAGACATCAGAACACCATCCTGAGCCCCGCCGCCAGCATGAGTACGGCAAAGAGCGCACCCGTTATACGGGCGGGCAGTATTCCCAACAGCTTCGCGCCGAGATACCCTCCCGCGGTCACGCCGAGCGCGACGGGCAGCAGAACCCCGAGAGGGACGAGCCCCGCGGCGGCGTAGAGCGCCCCGCTCACGAGGGACGCGGGCGCGACGACGGCAATGGCGGACGCATGAGCGCGGCGCACGGACAGAGACGATCGTTCGAGAAAGGGCACCGCGATCATCCCGCCCCCGCCGCCGAACAGCCCGTTTAAGGTTCCCGTCAAAGCTCCCGCCGCAAGATACGTTCTCAGCTTGTTGTTTTTCACGCTTTCCTCCCCGCGGAGACCGCTCCGCTTCCTGAAAAGTATGTTACCTTTCGTGAAAATTTTTTCTTTTTTTGCGCGTTTTCATGCGGAATTGCTTGCGTCTTACCGCGATTTATATTAAAATAGAGAATATCGTGGAAAATAATCGGGCGAAAGAACGGCAGTTCTTGCGCCCAACGAGGATGTTTTATGGCTAATTTCGATCAAAAAGGCAAATGGAAGAGAAGGATTGCCGCGGGGCTTACCGCCGCGCTTGCGCTCTCCCTCTCTATGGGAATTTTCGCGGCGTGCACGACGGACGACGAAGAAGAGGATGACAGCAACACCGTAGCGGCAAGAACGGACACCCAGCTGATCAAGAACGGGGACTTTGAATTTTACAGCGAAATGACGAAGACCGAGATCGACGAAAAGCGCGCCTTCCTCAACACCCCTAACAGCTGGACTTCGACCTCGAACACTCCCACTTCCGATACGAAATCGGGGCTCGTAGACGTTACGGAGTTCGACTATATCGCGAAGTCCTCCTTCTCCCTCATCTCCTCCGACGATACGGAGGCGAGCGACGCGATTGCTTACGCCGTTGCGCACTGGAACGAGGCGAGCCTCTACGACCGTCTCGAATTTTACGACCATTACGACGACGAAATCGACGATCTCGACTCCTCCTCCGAAGCGGCGGAACTATTTGCGGACTACGTGTATTCGGTGGACTTCGAGGACGTGGAGACGCTCAACGAAGAGCTGGGAGGAGAAATCCTTCTTCACGACAACGAAGCGCAGCGCGAAAACGGCAATACGGGCGTGCTCATGATTCACAACTCCCGCACCTCGAACAACGTCCGCGGGACAAGCCAATACTACACCTCCTCGACGACCGTGACGCTGGACGCAGGCACCTCCGCAAAGGTCTCCGTCTGGGTAAAGACGTCGAATCTCTACCACTATTACGCAGACGACGACGTGACGGTCACGCAGCGCGCGGGCGCATATATCGGCGTCACCAATACGGTGGGCGGAACGACCCTCTCGCAAATGCAGATTAAAAACATCAACACGGAGGTCACTTCCGCCGGCTCGGACGAAAACAACGGCTGGGAGCAGTATACCGTATATATCCGCGCGAACACCTTTGCGACGAGCACCTTTACGATCGTTTTGGGTCTCGGACAGGGCAGCTCGGACGACAGATACGAGCAGGTCGACGGCTATGCCTTCTTCGATGATCTCGAATGTACGATTCTTTCCAACGCCGACTACGAAGCGGCTGTCGGCAGCGATATGAGCGCTTACAGCTGCACCGTGGATTCCAAGGCGGAGGAAAAGCTGTTCGACGCCACGGAAAACGCAAGCTATACGGCAAGAACGTACGCGCTCGACCTCTATGCGGGCGATAACGACGAAACGCTCAACCTTGACGACGCCGTCTTCGATTTGACGACGGAAACTTCCGGAAGCAAGGACTACACCTCCGCCGACATCGACGGCTCCCTCGCGGATAATCGGGGCGAGGGCGACCGTGACAGCATCACGGCGGTTACGAACCTTTCCGAGCTTGCGGCAACGCAGAACGGATATCTGAAAACCATCTACGAAAACGACTTTAAGGATAAGTTCCCCTTCGGCGGAGAGAATCCCGACGACGTCGACATCGTAATGCTGCTCTCCACGAACGGCGCAGCTTATACCGCGACCCTTCCCTCCGTCACGCTTGAAGCCAACAGCCGTATGCTCGTCTCTTTCTTCGTAAAGACGAGCGAAATCATCACGGGCAGGAGCGGCGCCGCCATCACCCTTGTGGACGGCGAAAACAAGACCTCGATCGCCGCTTTCGACTCGACGACGGTCGCGACGGTGGACATCGACGACGACAATACCGATATTTACAACGGCTGGGTACAGTGCTTCTTCTTCGTTACCAACGACGAGGATACGGAAATGACCTTCCACCTCGAGCTTTCCTACGGTCCCACGGCGATCGTAGGGACGAGCAAGAGCGCATACGGACAGGGCTATGCGGCGTTCACGAACTTCGAGACCCGCTCCCTCACCAAAGCTCAGGTAAGCTACGCATCCACGGGAGACCGCGCCGTGAGCGTCTCTTTGACCGGATCGGTCGAAGGTACTTCGGCATTCGACTCCGTATCGGCAACGACGAATATCGAAAACGGTCTCGCCCGTCCCTCTTCCTTCCAGGGAGTGCTGGGCGGAAGCAAACATGTTCTGGCGGGCAGCGAAACGGATAACCCCATCCAGAGCGTTCTCAACGAGCAATACGGAATTTACACGGGACTTCTCAACGTCAAATATGCGGATAGTTACAGGACGCTTGGCGAGGCGTGGGTCACGCCGCTCGTCGGCGACGGTGGCGACGACTGGTGGAAAACGGCGTTCGGCTCCGAGTACAGCGCAAAGGTTGCGCGCCAGCCCCTCGTGATTATGAACACGAGCGATTCCGCGCAGCCCTCTTACGGCTTCCTTGCAAGTTCGGTTACGCTTTCCTCCGCTACCTACCAGCGCATTTCGATGCGGGTAAAGGCGAGCGTAGGCACGAACGCGTACATCTATCTCGTCGATACGTCGAGCGCCGTGAGCGCGGGCTATCTCTCGCCCGATCTTCCCGCCGTCACCTATTGGTACGATGACGACGGAAATATTTGTGCAAGCGACCCTACCGCCAAGGACTACAAAAAGAAAACGGGTATTCTCTACTACCTCGAAGAGAACGGGCTTTACACCAAAGCGAACAGCTCGGACGGCACCTATTACGCAAACCTTTGGAACTACGAACAGAGCGGCGACAACCTCGTGACAAAGGACGGCACGGTTGCCTTCTACGGATACGACGGCGACTATTACGCCTATTACGACGAGGATACGGACACCTATTCGACGAAGGTCGTATGTCTGCCCAAGACGGAAGGCGATACGGTAATCACGCGCTACGATTATTCCGAATCCGCCATGCCGCAGAGCAAAATCGTCGTCGAAGGAACGGGCGACTGGGTAGACGTCTCCTTCTATATCTATACGGGGAACGAATCCAAGAGCTACCGTCTGGAAGTATGGGCGGGCTCGCGCGACTACGACGGCGAAACGGATACGGACGGAATCGCTGCGGAAGGCTACGTCTTCTTTGACAACTACTCCTCCTCCACGATCACGAACTACGACAGCCTGCTTAGCGAAGCGGTAGACGCCCTCAAGGCGGATCCGGATAACCTCGTGGACGCCGACGATCTTACGAGCAATCTGAAAGATGCGCTCTACTACACCTTCACGTTCTACGATTCCCTCTCCTATCTGCGCTATGACGTAAACGAGGACGAGGACGAGACGGGCAACCTCTACGCTTCCTATACGCAGTCCGGATATTCGGAAAAGCTCGTATATCTCGCCTACAACGACGCGGGCGGCTCGCAGACGGGAACGCCCTCCATGTCGATCTTCCTCGACTATTCGGCAACGGATGTTACCGTCACGCCGGACAGCACGAGTTCAAGCGACACGGACGACACGACGAGCGACACCGAGACCGATATGAACGTGTGGCTTGCGATTTCCTCGGGTGCGCTCGCCCTTGTACTCCTCTTTGCAATCGTTGCGGTCATCGTGCGCAGACTCCGCAAAAAGTACGGCAAAAAGACGAAGGTCAAACGCACAAAGACAAAGCGCGTGAAGCCCGTCAAGGAAGGATCCGAAGCGGAACCTCAGCCCGAAGCGGAAAAACACGCGGATCAGGACGATCCTTACAACGAATAACGCGGAACAAAAACGCTATATAAAAAAGTCGGACGCCTTCAAGAAGGCGTCCGACTTTTTTATCCGGGAAAAGACAGGACCGCAGCGACTATCTTCTCAATCCCTTGGGCAGATGATTTTTCAGCGTGCCGTTGACCGCCTTGGCAAGCCCGAGCGGGTATCCGTCCACGCCCGCGAGACACCAGCCGTTTTCCGCATCCGCTAAGAGGGTTTCGCCGCGCAGATACGCTTCGACCTCTTCCGCGCCGAGTGGCAGAAAGCGCGCCGCCTCCCCGCGCCTCATGCTCATGGCAAGCGCGTGCGCGGGCTTGAAAATCTTCCCGTCAAACGAGCCCAGCTCCACGCCCGCCCGCAGAATGTGCGCCCCCGTCGCGGGAGCAAGGGCGGGAAGCAGAAACATTCTGCCGTCACGAAGCGTCGTGATCTCCCCCTTGGGAACGGAGCGGAAAAAATCTGCGGCAAAATCGGAAAAGGCGGCGAGCGCTCTTTGATCGCGGCGGACGGGGAAGGGCTTCTTCTCCCTTCTTTCCCCCTCCGTCTTTTCAAGGAGCGCCGCGTAGTGTCCCTCGCCGCGCACCCTGTGCGGATAGAGCTTCTCTTCGGAGAGCAGGCGGAACCCGGGATGCCGGCGGAGAAAACTTTCCGTCTGCCGCTCGTCCTCCTCCTCGGCGAAGGTGCAGGTAGAGTATACGAGCCTGCCGCCCGCGGCAAGCATCTTTGCCGCCTCGTCCAAAATCATTCTTTGGCGGACGGCGCATCTTTCCGTATTCCCGACGCTCCATTCGGGAACGGCGTTCTCCTCTTTTTTGAACATTCCCTCACCCGAACAGGGCGCATCCACCAGAATCTTATCGAAATAGGATTCAAACTCCTCCGATAGCCGCGCCGCGTCCGCACAGGTGACGACGGCGTTTTTGACTCCCAGCCGCTCGAAATTCTGCGAAAGGATCCTCGCGCGGTCGTATTCGTACTCGTTTGCCACGAACACCCCCCGCCCCTCCATTGCCGACGCGATCTGCGTCGCCTTGCCCCCCGGCGCGGCGCACAGATCGAGCACCCGTTCGTTCGGCTTAACGCCGAGCAGGGGCACGGCGCACATTGCCGAAGGCTCCTGCAAGTAATAGAGCCCCGCCGCATGGTAGGGATGCGCGCCCGCCCGTTCCCCGTTCAGATAGAATCCGTTGTCCTCCCACGGGACGGGTTCGAGACAAAAGGGGGAAATGCGCAAAAACTCCTCCCGCGAAAGTTTGAGGGCGTTCACCCGCAGCCCCCTTTGGGCGGGCGCTTCGTAAGAGCGCAAAAAGGCGGGGAATTCCTCTCCCAGCCTTTCTTTCATGCGTTTTAAAAACTCCTCGGGCAGGTTCATACGCCCTCCAATTCCTCCGCAATGCTTTCAAACGGGACGAAGGAAGCGCCGCTATTCAGCGCGTTTTGATATCTGAGCCCGCCTTCGCTGCGCGCAACATAGACGTTGCACTCCGCGGGATGGGACGTGTACCGCCCGCCGGAGGCAAAAATCGCCCGAACGAGCCGCGATGAGGTCTCCACGTCGTCCTCCAGATCCCGCGCAAAACAGTAAATTTTTCCTTCGAGCTTTCCGCCTTTTTTTCGGCGGTTCATATATTTGTTCACCGCGCGGTAAAACGCCTCGTGCGCCTTTATGTGCTCTTCCCGCTCCCGCGCCTTGTTGCGATAATAGGCGCGCTGTCCCACGGAAGAGGGAACGGTGATCTTATAATTTTTCAGCGAACCCGCGCGGATCCGATAGCGGGCGATGAGCCCGCAAAGATCCGTCTTCTCCCGTCTGCAGAGCGCCTCGCACACGCGCATGGTGGCATAAGCGTCGTCCGCGGCGCGGTGAGGAATAAACTCCACGCCAAGCGCCTCCGCCATCACCCCGAGCCCGTATTGACGGGTGTAGTCGTTTTCCGTATTCATATAGAAAAACTGCGTGTCGTGATAGTCGAAAGAAAAGGAAGGGAGCTTATATCGTCTCGTTTCCAGATTGAGGTAGTTGACGTCGTTGAGCGTCGCGTGCCCGCAGACGATGCTCTCCCCGTCCTCGAGCAGCGTCTTGATCCTGTCGTAAACGGCGGGGAAGGCGGGATATTTTTTGAAGTCCTCGTACGCATACGGCAGAACGAGCCCCTCTTTCCCCTTGCGGTCGGTCAGGTGAAACTTGCCCCGGGGATTGATGAGCATATCCTCGCGCGCAAGCACGCGGTATGCCTCGTCCGTCACGACGTAGCCGAAAGCGCATATTTTGGCGACGTTTTTAAAAACGCACGCGCACTCGATATCGAAAAAGACGTACTTCATGCCTTCTTCGCTGCAATTTTATCCTGCCCGCCCATATAAGGACGAAGTACTTCGGGAATTTCGAGACTGCCGTCTTCCAGAAGGTGATTTTCCGCAAAAGCGATGAGCATGCGGGGAGGCGCGACGACCGTGTTGTTGAGCGTGTGCGCATACCCCGTTCCCTTTTCGCCCTTATAGCGGATCCCGAGGCGGCGTGCCTGCGCGTCCGTCAGATTGGAGCACGAACCCACCTCGAAGTACTTCTTCTGACGGGGAGACCATGCCTCCACGTCTACGCTCCTGTATTTGAGATCCGCCAGATCGCCCGAGCAGCACTCGAGCGTTCTCACGGGAATCCCCATGGAAACGAAGAGCTCGACCGTGTACCGCCACATCTTTTCGTACCAGCTCTCGCTCTCCTCCGGCTTGCAAATGACGATCATCTCCTGCTTTTCGAATTGATGGATACGGTAGATGCCCCGCTCCTCGATTCCGTGCGCGCCCTTTTCCTTGCGGAAACAGGGGGAATAGCTCGTGAGCATGAGGGGCAGTTTTTTTTCGTCGAGCGTCTGTCCCATAAAACGTCCGATCATGGAATGTTCGCTCGTTCCGATGAGATAGAGGTCCTCTCCCTCGATCTTGTACATCATGCCGTCCATCTCTTCGAAGCTCATGACGCCCGATACGACGTCCGAACGGATCATGAAGGGGGGGATGCAGTAGGTAAAGCCCTTTCCTATCATAAAATCGCGCGCGTAGGCGAGCACCGCAGAGTGGAGACGGGCAATATCTCCCGTGAGATAATAGAATCCCTGTCCGCTCGTGCGGCGCGCGCTGTCTATGTCGATGCCGTTGAGCGCCTCCAAGATGTCGAGATGGTACGGAATTTCAAAATCGGGAACTTTGGGTTCGAGAAAGCGCTCCCGTTCTACGTTTTCGCTGTCATCCCTGCCCACAGGCGTGTCCGCGGAGATGATGTTGGGAATCGCCATCATCACCTTTTTGAGCTGTTCTCCCGCTTCCGCCTCCTCTTTTTCGATCTCTTCCAAGCGGATCGCGTTTGCTCCGACCCGCGCCTTGACGGCTTCCGCTTCCTCCTTTTTGCCCTCCCGCATCAGAAGCCCTATCTGCTTCGAGAGGGTATTGCGTTCGGCGCGCAGCGCGTCGCCTTCCGTCTGCAAGCCGCGTTTTTTGGTATCGAGCGCGAGCGCTTCGTCCACAAGGGGAAGTTTCCTTTCCTGAAACTTTTTTCTAATATTTTCGCGCACAAGATCGGGCTGCGCGCGAAGAAGTGCAATATCGATCATTCCTTACCTCGATGGCAATTTTTTCTCAATTATACAACTTTTTTCCTCGAAATGCAACGCTTTGCCCCCCGTCTTGCGCGCTTTCGCACGAAAAAACGAAAAAGGCGGGATAGAACTTTTGACTTTTCCCTCATTCGGGAGTATAATGGATTTATAAGACCGCCCGTTATCGACGGAAGGAGTCAAAACCTTGAAACGCACGAAACAACAGACGGAAATCGCCGCTGCGGAAGCGGCGGAAGAATCGGGAGAGGATCCCGCGGACGCGACGCGCGAAGAAAAAACGGGCGCGCAGCGTTTTTCTTCGCGCGTGCTCGACAGGGGCGTACCCGACCGGACAGCCGAACACAAACGGCTGATGAAACGCTTCAAGAAGGCGAACGTTCCCTCCGAAACGGACGTGGAGCGTTTTACACCCGCGCTCGACAGGGGATTGAGCGAGAGCGAAGTGGAGACCCGCTTTCAACAGTTCCTCTTTAACGACGTCAATAAAAAATATTCCAAGTCCTACGCAAGCATCTTCGTTGGAAACCTCTGTACGATTTTCAACCTGTTGTGCCTGCTCGTCGCGGCGGCGCTCATCGTTGCGGGCGCTCCCCTCTCGCAGTTCCTGTTCGTGGGAATTTTTGCGCTGAACACGGGCATCGGCATCATTCAGGAGCTGCTCGCAAAGCGGCAGATCGACAGGCTCGCCGTTCTCGTCACCTCAACCGCAAAGGTCGTACGCGGCGGCGTCAAGACCGAGATCCCCATTCGTGAAATCGTTTTGGACGACGTGATTTTACTGGAAGCGGGGCAGCAGATCCCCGCGGACTGCGTTCTTGCGGACGGCACCGTAGAAGTAAACGAATCGCTTTTAA
This sequence comes from uncultured Clostridia bacterium, assembly GCA_964387225.1. Taxonomy (GTDB): domain Bacteria; phylum Bacillota; class Clostridia; order Christensenellales; family Borkfalkiaceae; genus Gallimonas. Next base: position 74,120 of record CAYLVU010000001.1, read on the forward strand.
CGGGCGAGTCCGTCCCCGTGAAAAAACAAAAGGGCGATCTGCTCTATGCGGGAAGCTATGTGGCAAGCGGCAACTGCCGCGTCCGCGCGGAAAAGGTGGGCAAGGCAACTTACCTCAACTCCCTCACAGCCAAGGCGAAAAAGTACAAAAAACCTCATTCCGAGATTTTAAATTCGATCCGCCTCTTTATCCGCGTCATCGGCTGTCTCATTCCCATCGTTGCGGCGGCGCTGTGCTGGGTCAACTGGGAGGCGACGGGCGGCGACGTCTCCGCAACCATTCAGTCCACGGCGGCAATCGTCATAGGCATGATCCCCTCGGGACTGCTCCTTCTTACCTCCCTCGCCATGGCGATAGGGGTGAGGCGTCTCGCAAAAAAACGCACCCTCGTGCAGGATCTGTACTCCCTCGAAATGCTCGCGCGCGTCAACGTGCTCTGCCTCGATAAGACGGGCACGATCACGGACGGAAGAATGGTGGTGAACGACTGCATGATTCTCAACAGCTATGTCGATTACCCGATTGAAGACATCATGGGGAGTATGCTCGCCGCGCTCGACGACAACAACCAGACCTCGATTGCGCTCTACAACCGATACGGTCATTCCAACGCCCTGCAAGCGACGCAGATTCTTCCGTTTTCAAGCAAACGAAAGCTCTCGGCGGTCACGTTCGGAGAAGTGGGCACCTTCGTCATAGGTGCGCCGGAGTTCGTGCTCCGTCCTCTCCCGCCGAAAATCGGTAAAATCGTAAAACAGTACGCGGCTTCGGGACTGAGGGTACTCGCGCTCGCCTATTCTCCCAATCCGATGAACGGCGAACGGCTGCCCTCGCTCCTTCGTCCCTGCGCCGTCATCACCCTTGCGGACAATATCCGCAGCGACGCGATCGACACCGTCAAGTGGTTCCGCGACAACGACGTCGATATCAAGATCATATCGGGCGACAATCCCGTAACGGTCTCCGAGGTCGCCCGCCGCGTAGGGGTCAAGAACGCGGGACGATATATCTCCCTCGACGGACTTACCGATCCCGAGGTGGAAAACGTCGCCTCGCAGTACACCGTATTCGGGCGCGTCACCCCCGAGCAGAAGGCGATCCTCGTAAAAGCCATCAAAAAACACGGCAATACCGTTGCAATGACGGGGGACGGCGTAAACGATATTCTCGCCATGAAGGAAGCGGATTGCGCCGTTTCCGTGGCGTCCGGCAGCGAAGCGGCGCGCAACGTTTCGCACATCGTACTCACGGACAACAACTTCCTCAATCTGCCCTCGGTCGTGTACGAAGGGCGCAGGGTCATCAACAACATCAAAAACAGCGCCGCGCTGTACATTATGAAGACGCTCTTTACCACCTTGCTCGCGGTAATCTGTTTCTTCGTGAATTTTGCGACGCCGACGCAGTACTTCTTCAAGACGAACAATATGCTGCTGTTTGAAATGTTTATCGCGGCGCTGCCCTCCTTCGTCATCTCTCTTCAACCGAATACCAACCGCGTAAAGGGGAAATTTATCCTGTACGTGCTGTCCCGCTCGATCCCCTCTGCAATTACTCTTCTCTTCTGCGTATTGGCGGTCTTTATCGGCGCGAACTATCTGCCCGTACCGGAAGGATTCACCGCAAACGAAAAGCCCCTCATGGTTCTGGCAGTCACGTTCGGCGGACTCGTCGTGCTCTTCCGCATCATGCAGCCCTTCAATCTGCTGCGCGCCGCGACGTACGCAGTCTCTTTCGGCGCCTGCGTTCTCGTGCTCTGCGTGCCCTCCCTCGGCAATATCATTTATGACGATTGGAGCGAAGTCACCTTTACCTTTACGGAAATCCTGTATATCGTCTGCATCCTGCTCGCGGCGTTCCCCGTGTCCAACGCGCTCATACGGGCGTGCGACATGATGAATAAAACGGAATAGCGCGGGAATATAAATTGCCCGCGCAATCGGAATCAATTGAAAAAAGCTAAGAAATTCCGTTTCTTAGCTTTTATTTTTGCAAAATTTCGTTTTCAACCGCCCAGCTCTATCATTCTGTCGATACATCTCTTTGCTTGAAGGCGGGTCTCTTCGGGAATTTCGACCTCCTCCCGCTCGCCGCGGAGACAGGCAAGCACGTCGGTAAGCGTCGTAAGGTGCATATTGTGACAGACGAGATCCTTGCTGAGCGGATAAAATTTCTTATCGGGACACTCGTACTGCAAGTGTTCCAAAACCGTGATCTCCGTACCGATGATAAATTCTTTTGCTTCGCTTTTCACCGCAAAGTCTATAATGCCCGTCGTCGAGCCTGCATAGTCCGCCGAAGAGACGACCTCCGGACGGCATTCGGGATGGACGAGAAAGAGCGCGTTCGGATGAAGCGCCTTGACGCGCCTGACGTCCTCGGGACCCGCGCGAACGTGTGTGGGGCAACCGCCGTGAACGAAGTGAAATGTTTTATCGGGAAGGCGGCTCTCGATATACCGTCCCAAATTGATATCCGGAATAAACAGAATCTCTTTTTGGGGCAGACGCGACAGAATCTTTTCCGCCGAAGAGGAGGTCACGCACACGTCGCAGAGCGTTTTGAGCGCGGCGGTCGTGTTGATATACGCCGCGACAACGGCGTTGGGATACTGCTCTTTCAGCGCCGCCAGAAGCTCCGGATCGAGCTGCTCCGCCATGGGACATCCCGCGTCGGGATTGGAAAGATACACCCGCTTTTGCGGAGAGAGAATCTTCACCGTCTCCGCCATAAAGCGCACCCCGCACATGATTACGTCTCCCGATACGGTCTGCGCCTTGCGGGCGAGGGCATAACTGTCCCCCGAAAAATCGGCGATCTCCGTCACTTCCCGCCCCACATAGGTATGCGCCAGAACGGTGACGTTCTTTTCCCGTTTCAGGCGCAATATTTCACTCTGTAATTCGGCAATCTTCATCTTTGCCCCTGCTTCCCTTTCGTCTTAGGAATAAACCCATTATATGCCCGACGAATGAATTTGTCAAACGTTTCCGTCTCTTGCGCTCATACGGTATTGTTTTGCGCCCCCGCTGAAATAGGGCGCGGGCGGTACCGTTTGAACGACATTCAAAAGCCCTTTACCGTGGCTCTTCGGTAATCGGCGTTGATTTCGGCGATTTCCTTTTCGCCGTCGATATAAGGGCGGTAGATGTCCTCCGCGCTTCCGCCGCCGAGATTGTCGCAACCGCTGCAAAAGTCGCATGCGCCCCCGCAGACGGAAAGCGCCTGCGCAACGATTTTTTCCCGCTCCTCGCGGGTGGTGTCCTTAATCAGAATGGATTTCACGGCTCCTCCTCCTTCCGCTCTCTATTTTACATCTGTCCCGGACAAAATTCAACCTTATTTCCATAAAAAAGAAGAACGGCTGAATTTTTGATCCCCGCAACCGATGGCGCTTCGCCCTCTTTCATGCTTCCGCCGCCGCACGCCAATCTGTCGGCAGAGTCTTTTCAAACTGCTTGGAAGATAAACGCCGCCAGACGGTAGTAAAAGAGGAAGGCAGCTTGCCTTCCTCCTCTGATTTGCGTTGAAACCGTCAATATTTATTGACGACAATGCTCTTGATAACGATGGGGGCAGTGCGGGGAAACGCATAATCCGCCGTAACGTCTCCGTTGCGAACGTCCACAAAGGGATCGTAGCGGTTGAGACGGTAGGTCTCGACCGTCTCGGTGAAGCTCTCCTCCTCTTCGAGATCGGCGATATATTCCGAAATCGCGGTGAGAAGCCCGTCGTCGCCCGACATCTGCTCCGAATAGTTGCTCGCCTTTCCGAATACGCAATAGTCGGTATTGGTCGTCGTGCTTCCCGTATATGTGTAGAAGAGGGAGGTCGCGCTGTTGTATTTATACTGCGAAATCTGTTCATTTCCGTCGTCGGCGCGGACCACCTTAACATCGCCGTTGAAGTTTCCCTTATCCGTGTAGTACATGACGAGCGCGCCCTGCGAATAGGAATTGTCGCGACTGTATTCGGTGACGACGCCGTTGCTCTCGAACTCGCCGTAAACAGCGTAGAGCGGCTCGCCGTCCGTCGTCCAAACCGACTGGGTGAACGTGATTCCCTGCTCCTCTTCGAGCGCCTTGACCGCTTCGAGATAATTCACTTCTCTAAGACCGCCGTCCGCGTCCTCGTCCAAATAGTAACCGCCCGTATAGAGTCCCGACGATTGATAGTCGTGAATCACCATGCCGTCGTAGAATCCCGCGTCGGCAAGCTCGATAAAGTGCTGAACGGTTTGGGGCGCGTCGTTCCGCGAGAGCGTATAGTCCACGGCATAGTCCTTTCCGTTGAAGGTATAGGTGATGGTAATTTCGGGACGCTTCGTCGTACAGCCCGCAAATATACCGAGTGCGGCAATGCCGACGACGGCGACGGAAGCGAGCGCAAGCGTTCTGCGAACGGTCTTTTTCATGGAAACCTCCTGCTGATACATCTTTATTTTACGCGGAAATTTTTGTTTCGTCAAGTGATTTCACCCGTTTCTGCGTGAAAGATAGATGAGGCGCGGGATTTTCTCGGAGTGCGGCGCGGCGCCGCCCCTCAAAACGCCCGAAAGCGCGCAATTTTCCGTCCGACGCAAAGCGGATGAAACGCCCCCGTCCGAAAGACCGCGGACGGGGGAACGATAAAACGATCGTTATTTCATGAACGCCAAAAACGCCCTGTAATTGCTGTACAAATCCGCCTTGGAGATCAGTTCCCACGGGGCGTGCATCGATATGACGGGAACGCCGAGGTCCACCGTGTCGATGTTCAGATTTGCAAGGAATTTTGCGACCGTTCCGCCGCCGCCTGCGTCCACTTTTCCAAGCTCCGCCGTCTGCCAGACCACTCCCCCGTCCGCAAACATCTTTCTCACTTCGCCTACAAATTCGGCGCTCGCGTCGTTGCTGCCGCTCTTTCCGCGCGAGCCGGTAAACTTGCTCATGCAAGTTCCGCAGGACAAAATTGCGGAATTCATTTTCTCGTAGACGCCCGCAAAATTGGGGTCGTACGCCGCGGTAACGTCGGAAGAAAGACATTTGCTTGCCGCACGCACTTTGCGGAAATTCGCGCCGAGCGCGGCGGAAATTTCCTCCATGAGGTCCTCGTAAACCTTGCATTGAATACCCGTCGTGCCTTCGCTGCCGATTTCCTCCTTATCCACCAGCATCGCGAGCACGGTATGCTCGCTCTCGTTGTCGAGAACCGCCGTGAGTGCGGGATACGCGCACACCCTGTCATCGTGGCCGTACGCGCCGATCAGCGCGCGGTCGAACCCGACGTCCCGCGCACGCATCGCAGGTACGGCAGAGAGCTCTGCGGAGAGGAAATCCTCTTCGCAGATGCCGTACTTTTTGTTGAGAATATCCAGTACGTTGAGTTTGATTTTATCGCTTACGTCCTCGTCCGCATAGGGAAGTCCGCCCACGACCACGTTGAGCTGTTCGCCGTCGATGATCTTTCCGCCCGACTTTGCCATCTGCTCCCCGCCCAGATGAGGAAGCAGGTCGTTGATATAGAAGACGGGATCCTTTTTGTCCTCTCCCACGCGAATCTCCGCCTTGCTGCCGTCCTTGAGCACGATCGCGCCGTGAAGGGAGAGCGGAATCGCCGTCCACTGATATTTTTTGATGCCGCCGTAATAGTGCGTTTTCAGAAAACACATCCCCGAATCTTCGTACATGGGTACCTGTTTAACGTCCACGCGGGGGGCGTCGATATGGGAAGCGATGATGCGCAGTCCGTCCTCCTCGATATTCTTCGTGCCTACGCGAAAAACGACCACGCTCTTTCCGCGGTTGACGAAATACTTTCTGTCTCCCGCCGCAAGCTTATCCCCAAAGCGGTATTCGGTAAATCCCGCCTTTTTTGCCGCCGCCACCGAAAAGGCGCACGCCTCCCGTTCCGTCTTCGCTTCGTCGAGGAAGGTCATATAGCCCTCCGCGTATGCGAAAATTTCCCTGCGCTCCTCCTTCGAAGCGGTTTCAAAATAGTTCTTCTTTTTATAGAAGAGCTCTTCCTGTCTCTTTTTTCCTTTGCTTTTATCCGACATGGCATGCCTCCGTAATATGATATCTTTTCGCCTCCATTATAGCACCGCCCGCGCAGAAAAGCAAGAAAAAAGCAATTCCGCAACAGAGGAATTGCTTTTTTCCTCAGTCAAGTTCGAATTTTCCCGTATACAGCTCGTAATATTTTCCCCGCTGGGCGATGAGCTGTTCGTGATTTCCGCGCTCGATGATCCTGCCGTGTTCGAGCACCATGATTGCGTGGCTGTTGCGCACGGTGGAAAGCCTGTGCGCGATCACGAACACCGTTCTGCCCTCCATGAGCTTGTCGAGCCCCTGTTCGATGAGCGCCTCCGTGCGCGTATCGATGGAGGACGTTGCCTCGTCCAGAACGAGAACCGGACATTTGGACGCCATCGCCCGCGCAATGGAGAGAAGCTGTCTCTGTCCCTGCGAAAGATTCGCCCCGTCCCCCGTGATCACGGTATCGTACCCTTCGGGCAGATGACTGATGAAGAAATCTGCGTTGGCAAGTCTTGCCGCCTCCCGCACCTCCTCGTCCGTCGCGTCCGGACGGGAATAACGGATATTTTCGGCAACCGTTCCCGTAAACAGGTGCGTATCCTGCAACACTGTTCCGAGTGAACGGCGCAGATCGTCCTTTTTGATCTCTCTTACGTCAATCCCGTCGTAGGTGATCCTTCCCGCCTGAATATCGTAAAAACGATTGATGAGATTTGTAATCGTCGTCTTGCCCGCTCCCGTGCTGCCCACGAAGGCGATCTTCTGCCCCGGCTTTGCATAGAGGGAAACGTCCGAAAGAACGACCTTATCCTCCGTGTAGCCGAAGGTGACGTGTTCAAAGCGGATATCCCCTTTCAAAAGCTCGTAGCGGCAGCCCGTCTCCCCGGGCACTTTCCACGCCCACGTTTCGCTGTCCGGACGCTCCGCAAAGCCGTCCTCCGTCAATGTCACCTTTACGAGCGTCACGTCTCCTCCGACGTCTTCCGCCTCCGCGTCGATCAGATCGAAGATGCGTTCCGCACCCGCAAACGCCTGCACGATGGAATTGAACTGCTGCGTAACCTGCTGAATGGGCATATTGAAGGAGCGCACGAGCGTGAGGAAGGAGACGATCGCGCCGAGCGAGAGAGCGCCGCCCAGTCCCTGCGCCCAACCGTAGGGAGAAATCGCCGCCCGAGTGCCGCTCATGGCGAGCAGCGCCGCAATAAAAGCGATTACAATATATTGAATGTATCCGAAATTGTTGGAGATGGGACCTATAATGTTCGTCATGGCGTTTGCCTTGGAGGCATTTGCGCGCAGATCCTCGTTGAGTTCGAAGAAACGCGCCTTTGCCTGTTCCTCGTGACAGAACACCTTTATGACTTTCTGCCCCGTCATCATCTCCTCGATAAACCCGTTGACCTTTCCGAGGGCGTTCTGCTGCCCCAGAAAGTATTTTCCGCTCTTAGAGGCGACTTTTTGCGTCAGGATAAACATCGCCCCGACAAAGACGAGCGCGGAGAGCGCGAGCGTGACCGAATAAAAGACCATCATCGCAAACACCCCCACGACCGTAATGACCGAGTTGATGAGTTGGGGGATCGTCTGCGAGAGCATTTGCCGCATTGCGTCGATATCGTTCGTATAGAGGCTCATGAGACTGCCGTGCGTGTTCGCGTCAAAGTAGCGCAGCGGCAGCTTCTGCATATGCGAAAACATCTCTTCGCGCATCCTTTTGAGCGTCCCTTGGGATACCGTGATCATGATGCGGTTATAGACATAATTGGAGAGCGCGCCGCAAAGATAGATCGCCCCCATGACGCAGAGCGCGCCGATGAATCCCGAATAGTCGGGATTTGCAACGCCGCGCAGGGGCAGAACGTACGTATCGACGAAGAGTCCGAGAAAGGCGGAACCGCCTACGGACGCCACGGCGGAGACGAATATGAGCAGGACGACGAGGGTCAGCTTTCCCTTGTTCCCGCCGAAAACATAGCGGAAAAGCCGCCGCATGATTTTTTTCCCGCTTCCCTTATGGCTTGCTTTGCGCTTTGGCGCCCGTCCTCCGCCCGATTTAGTCGGCATTACCGCCATCTTCCCGTCCTCCTTCCTTATCGTATTGTACCGTCTTCTCCGCAGCCTCTTCCTCTCCCTTCTTCATTTGGGATTCGTAAACGCTGCGGTAAATCGCGCTCGTCTCCATCAACTCGGCGTGCGTCCCGAAGGCGGAGATCTGTCCCTTGTCCAGTACGATGATCCTGTCGCAGTCCATGACGGAGGCGACGCGCTGGGCGATGATGATTTTCGTGACTTCGGGCGCATGCTCGCGCAGTGCCGCGCGAATCAGCGCGTCCGTGCGGGTATCGACGGCGGAAGTCGAATCGTCCAAAATGAGAACTTTGGGGTTTTTCAAGAGCGCGCGCGCAATGCAGAGGCGCTGTTTCTGTCCGCCCGAGACGTTCACGCCGCCCTGTCCCAAATCGTAATCGTAGCCGCCCGGGAGACGGGCGATAAACTCCGCCGCACCCGCCTGTTTTGCGGCAAATTCCAGCTCTTCCTGCGTCGCGTCCTCCTTGCCCCAACGCAGATTTTCGGCTACCGAGCCCGAAAACAGAACGTTGTTTTGCAGCACGACCGCCACCGAATTACGGAGCACGTCAAGATCGTACTCCTTCACGTTGACCCCTCCCACTTTCACGCAGCCCTCGCTTACATCGTAGAGGCGGGGAATGAGGGATACGAGGGTGCTCTTCCCCGAACCCGTTCCCCCTATGAGCCCGACCGTTTCGCCCGAAGAAATGTGAAGAGCGATATCGGAAAGCACCTTTCTGCCCTCCGCGCCCCCGTACGAAAACCCTGCGTTTTCGAAATCGACGCAGCCGTCCTTGACCTCGAAGACGGGAGATTGGGGATTTTTTACCGTGCTCTCCTCGGAGAGCACTTCTCCGATCCGGTCGATCGCGGGCTTAGCCATGGCGATAAACGTAAGCGCGGTTGCCACCATCATGACGCCCGAGAGAATCTGCGTCGAATAGGACAGCAGCCCCGTAAGCGTCGAGACCTCTAACCCCCCGCCGACGATGCGCAGTCCGCCCACCGCAAGCAGTATAATCATGGTCGCGTACATGACGAGCTGGACGCAGGGCGTCATAAGAACCATGATCTTTTCCGCGCGCACCGTGTACTCGTACGCATCCTGCGTCGCCTTGCCGTACTTTTGGATCTCCTCCTCTTCGAGCACGTACGCCTTTACAACACGGATCGCCGTGAGATTTTCCTGCGCGACCGAATTGAGTTTATCGTATTTTTCGAACATCTTACGGAAACTCGGCTGCGCCCTTCCCGTGATGAGCACCACAAGCACGCCGAGAACGAACGCCGCAATGAGGAAGATCCAGGCGATATCGGGCGCAATCACGAAGGACATGATCGCCGCAAACAGAAAGAGCATGGGCGCGCGCACGAGCATACGGATAATCAACTGAAAGGCGTTCTGCACCGAGGTCACGTCCGTCGTCAGACGGGTAATGAGAGAGGAAGCCGAAAAACCGTCGATATTTTCAAAGGAATAGGTCTGTATTTTGGAAAAGGCGTCGGCGCGCAGATTTGCGGCAAAGCCCGCGCTCGCCTCAGCGCTCATCTTCCCGCCCATCACGCCGCAGAACAGGGAAAAACACGCCATCACGAACATGAGCCCGCCGTAGAGGGCGATTCTCTTGAAATCCTCCGCGATGAGCCCCGCGCCGCTCTCCTCCGCGCTCTCGATCACGCCGATAAGGAGGGTCATGACGAAAGGGATGAGAATTTCCATCGCCGCCTCTCCCACCATAATGAGCGGCGTAAGAAGCGCGCGCCTCTTATATTGACGCAGGCTTTTCAAAAGCTTTTTCACGATAGCTGTTCCTCCCCGCAAAAAGCTTCGAGATTGTCTCCCGCACGGCTGAGCAATCGGAGAAAACACTCCTCATCTTCCGCCGAAAATCCCCGCGTCATCGCCCTGTCCAGGCTGTCGAGAAATGCCTTGCAATCCTGCGCGAGCCGCAGCCCCTCTTCCGTAAGAATCACAATCTTTTGACGGGCGTCCGCGCCCGTCTCGCGCCGAATATATCCTCCCCGTTCCAGCCCCTGCAACAGGCTCGTTACGGACGAAGAACGGGTATTGCTGCATTCCCTGCGCACGTCCGTCTGCGTACAGGACTCGCCCTGTTCCCGCTTTCTGTCCAAATAACCCAGAACGTGTATCTGCGGTCCGGTCAGACCCTTTCGCCTCAGATTTCCGTCCATCAGTCTTCTTCTCTGCCCCGACAATCGGGTGAGCAACAGTCCGATCGGCTTCATGTTCGCCTCCAAAAAAATAATTAGAACTCTAATAGTTAGAACTCTAATTATTTTATGCGTTTTCCATGAAATTGTCAACGGTTTGGGACGCCGTTTTTCTGAAAGCCGATAAAAAACACGGCTGTCCGCCGTGTTTTTTAAGTTTGATTAAACAAGCTCGATGATTGCCTGTTCCGCACCGTCGCCGCGGCGCTGACCGAGCAGGTAAATCCTCGTATAACCGCCGCCCTGACCGAGCTCTTCCTTGCGCTGCGCGTACTTGGGAGCGATCTCGTTGAAGAGCTTTTCGACGAGCGGATGCTGGATCTGCTTCGTGCGCTTTTTATAGTCGCTCTTCTTTTCGGAAAATTCCTTGATCTCCTGCAAATCGTACGTCTTAGCAATGATCGCGCGGCGGGCTGCAAGTTTTCTCACGCCGTCCTTATAGGACTTGGCTTTGATCTCTTTGCCCTTCTTGTCCTTTGTGACGACCTCGATCTCCACCACGTCGTCGTAAGTGTTGACCGCCTTCGTGATGAGCTTTTCCACATAGGGACGAAGTTCTTTCGCGCGCGCCTGAGTCGTTTCGATCTTCCCGTACCAAAGAAGCTGGGAAGCCTGATTTCTGAGAATCGCCATTCTCTGTTTCGTCGTTCTGCCTAATTTACCCGGCATGGTTTAATCCTCCTTTTTTTCAAGCGAAAGACCGTACGCTTCGAGCTTCTGCATGACCTCGTCGAGGGATTTCTTGCCGAGGTTTCTCACCTTGAGCATTTCTTCCTCCGTCTTGCGGCACAAATCTTCCACGGTATGAATGTTCGCTCTCTTCAGACAGTTGTAGGAACGAACGGAGAAGTCCATATCCTCAATCTTCATGGAGAGAATCTGCTGCTGCTTGTCGTCGTCCGTCTTGACGAGGATATCCATATCCTTAATGGTATCCGAGAGGTTGACGAACAGACTGATGTGATCCTGCATGATCTTCGCGGCGAGCGAGACGATCTCTTTTCCGGAGAAGGTTCCGTCCGTCCACACTTCGATCGTAAGTCTGTCATAGTCGATATTTTGTCCTACGCGCGCAGGCTCTACGTTGTAGTTGACCTTTTGAACGGGCGTATAGATGCTGTCGATGGGAATATAATCGATGACGGGCTGCTTGTTCTCCTTAGCGGACTTATAGCCTCTGCCCCGTCCGATCGTAATCTCCATATCGATTTTTCCGCCCTCGTCCACCGTGCAGATGTACTGGTCGGAATTGATGATCTCTACTTCGGCGTCCTGCGAAATGTCCGCAGCCGTGATCACGCAGGGACCCTCTTTGGTAAGGCGGAGGGTCTTCGTATAATTCTTCTCCGTAACTCTCGTCTTGATGGCGAGAAGTTTTAAGTTGAGGATAATTTCAGTGACGTCCTCTTTAACACCCGGAATCGCGGAAAACTCGTGCTTCACGCTGCCGTCCATAAATTTGATCCCTTGCGCCGCGGCGCCGGGGAGTGCGGAGAGCAGAATTCTTCTGAGACAGTTGCCTATCGTAAGACCGAAGCCCTTTTCGAGCGGCTCAACGACGATCTTCGCGTACGATTTCTCTTCGTTTTCCGTAACCTCGATTTTGGGCATATCCATTTCGATCATGAGCTACCTCCTTATATTTCCATTACTTGGAGTACAATTCGACAATCATATGTTCCGCAATCTGAGTGTCGACGTCCTCGCGGGTAGGAAGATCCAAAACTTTGCCCTCCAGCTTTTCGGGATCGAATTCCAGCCATTTGGGCATATTCGCAACCTTCATCGTCTTGATTTCCGCAAAGAACTTATTGTTTTTACTCGTTTCCTTTACGGCGATCTCGTCACCTGCCTGAACAATATAGGAAGGAATGTTGACCTTCTTTCCGTTCACGGTGAAGTGCGCGTGACTGACAAGCTGCCTTGCCTGCTGACGCGAAACGCCGATTCCCATGCGGTAAATCACGTTGTCAAGCCGACGCTCGAGAAGGGAGAGCATATTTTCACCCGTGATTCCCTTCATTCTGTCCGCAACCTCGTAGTAGTGGCGGAACTGCTTTTCGCTGACACAGTAGATAAACTTTGCTCTCTGCTTCTCGCGAAGCTGAAGTCCGTATTCGCTGATCTTCCTTCCCTTTCTTCCGGACGTACGGATCGACTTCTTGTAGCAGCCGACCGAAGCGGGATCGAGTTCGAGGAATCTGCACCTTTTCAGTTTATGATATTTATTGATAGCCATTATTTTTTTCTCTCCTCGTTATACTCTTCTGCGCTTGGGCGGACGGCAACCGTTGTGGGGAATGGGGGAAACGTCGGAAATGAGCGTAACCTCCAAATCGCAGTTGCCGAGTGCGCGGATCGCGGACTCCCTGCCCGCGCCGGGACCCTTTACGTAAACTTCGACGAAACGAAGTCCGTGTTCCTTCGCCGCTTTCGCCGCGGTCTCCGCAGCCATCTGCGCCGCAAACGGGGTGCCCTTTCTGGATCCCTTGAAGCCGAGCGCACCTGCGCTCGACCAGGAGATGGCGTTTCCGTTCATATCGGTGATCGTGACCAGAGTATTATTGAAGGTAGACTGAATGTGAACTTGTCCTCGGTCAATCTTTTTGATTTCTTTACGCTTACGGGATACAACCGTTCTCTTTTTCTCAGCCATGGTATCCTCTCCTTACTTCTTTTTGTTCGCAACCGTGCGGCGGGGACCCTTTCTCGTCCTCGCGTTGCGCTTGGTGCTCTGACCGCGAACGGGAAGCCCCTTTCTGTGACGCACGCCACGGTAGCACCCGATTTCCATCAGGCGCTTGATATTGAGGCTGACAGCCCCGCGCAATTCGCCCTCCACGGTGTAGTGGTGGTCGATATATTCTCTCAGTTTGGAAACGTCGTTCTCGTCGAGATCCTTTACGCGCGTATCGGGATTGATTCCCGTCGCCGCAAGAATTTTTTTGGACGAAGTAAGTCCGATTCCGTAAATGTAGGTAAGCCCGATTTCAACCCTCTTCTCTCTGGGTAAATCGACGCCGGCAATACGAGCCATTCTTTTGACCTCCGTTTGATCGGTAAAAATATATTTTTTTGTATATCATCCGTTTTTTCGCGGAAACAGTGGAAAATGTTCCCTTGCAAAAAACAGTCGTTTTCAAATTTAACTGCGCCCGTTTAGCGCAATACAAGCTGACTTTCCGCACTTTTTTTGTGCGGAAACCCAGCTTTTTTACGATTTTGAAGACTTTTGCCGAAAACCGCAAATAGCATTATATCACGCGGGCGTCGGCTTGTCAATCGTTTTTCAACCCTGTCTTTGCTTGTGACTCTTGTTTTTGGAGCAGATCACCATTACTTTACCGTTTCTCTTGATGACCTTGCATTTATCGCACATGGGTTTTACGGAAGGACGCACTTTCATTTTTTCTATCTCCTTGTTTCGTTAAAATGGGTGGAAACTCAGCTCTTGCTCCGCCAAGTGATCCTGCCCTTCGTTAAATCGTAGGGGCTCATTTCGAGCTTCACCGAGTCGCCCTCGATGATCCTGATATAGTTCATGCGAAGCTTACCGGAAATGTACGCCGTAATGACGTGCCCGTTGGTAAGCCGCACCTTGAACGTGGCGTTGGGAAGGGCTTCGATTACTCTTCCCTCCGTTTCGATAACGTCGTCTTTGGACATTCTGATCTCCTTACAACGTGAGAATTTCTACGCCGTCCTCGCGAACGACAAGGGTGTTCTCGTAATGCGCCGCGCTTTTCCCGTCTAAGGTGACCGCCGTCCATCCGTCGTCCAATACCTTTACGCGAAACCCGCCCGCCGCGATCATCGGCTCGACGCATATCACCGTGCCCGCCTGCAATCTTACGCCCGTGCCTCTTCGCCCGAAATTGGGAACGGAGGGATCCTCGTGCATCTCTCTTCCGATGCCGTGCCCCGTATAGGCACGGATCACGGAAAATCCGTTCTCCTCGGCATGGCGCTGTACCTTGTACCCGATATCGTAGAGAGGAACGCCCGCCTTTAATCCCTCGATGCCCTTAAAAAAACATTCTTCGGTCACTTTGACAAGCTTTTCCCGCTCGTTCGACACCTCGCCGATGCAAAACGTTCTGCATCCGTCGCCGTGAAAGCCGTTTTTATAGGCGCATAAGTCTACGCTGACGATATCGCCCTCTTCGATGATCCTGTCGTCGGGGATTCCGTGGACGACGACTTCGTTCACGGACACGCACGCCGAAGCGGGATAACCGTAATATCCGAGGCAGGAGGGTTCCGCACCGCTCGCCTTGATAAAACGGTATACGAGACCGTCGACTTCCTTCGTCGTCATTCCCGCCGCGATGCGTTCTCCCACGAATGACAGGCAGTCCCGCACAATGGCGTTCGGTTCGCGCATGAGCGCGATTTCCTCTTCGCTCTTGACGTGAATCATCTTATTTTGCAAACCCGTCGAGCACGGACTTTACCTCTTCGAACAAAACCTCTGCGGGGGCTTCCGTCCCCGTGAAGTTGAGGATCTTGCCCTGCTTCGTATAAAAGTCGATGAGAGGCGCGGTCTGTTCGCTGTATACTCTGAGACGGCTCTCCACCGTTTCGGGATTGTCGTCCTTGCGCTGATAAAGCTCGCCGCCGCAGCGGGAACAGCGGACCTTGCCGCCGAGGGTGGAGACGTGATAGCTCTCGCCGCACTCCTTGCACACCCTTCTGCCGCAAAGACGGTCCATAAGCAGTTTGAAATCAATGTTGATGTTCACAACTCCGTCGATCTTTGCGAATTTGTCAAGCTCCTCCGCCTGAAAGATGTTGCGGGGAAAACCGTCGAGAAGATAGCCCTTCCGGCAGTCCTCCCAGGTAAGGCGGTCCTTGACGATCTCGCAAGTCACTTCGTCGGGAACCAGTTCGCCCTTGTCGATATACGACTTGGCAAGAAGTCCGATCTTCGTCCCGTTCTTGATATTCGCGCGGAAGATGTCTCCCGTGGAAATATGGACGAGCCCGTAGCGTTCGGATATTTTGGTTGCCTGCGTGCCCTTGCCTGCGCCGGGCGCGCCGAGTAAAATCAAATTCATTTTATTACCCCTTACTCTGTCGCCTAAGACGGAAACCGCCGCGTCGATTATTTCAAGAAGCCCCTGTAGTTCTTCATCATGATCTGAGATTGCAGCTGCTTGTCAAATTCAAGCGCAACCGAGACGACGATGAGGATACCCGTCGTAGAGAATACGCTCACGAGATCGTAGCTTGCCCAGCTGAATACGACGGAAGGCACGAACGCGACGAGCGTGAGGAAAATCGCGCCGAACAGAGTGATTCTGTTGTTGATTTTCTTCAAATACTGCGCCGTGGGCTTTCCGGGACGAATACCCTGAATAAAGCCGCCGTTCTGCTGAATGTTCTTGGAGACGTCCTCGGGGTTGAACTGGATCTGCGCATAGAAGAACGCAAACGCGAAGATGAGGATGCACAGAACGACCGAATAGATAACCTGACCGTACCACGCCGTCGCGGAGCCCGAGAACCATTCCTGAAGCCCCGTAGCCGCCGAAGAATCGGGGAAGAAGAGGCTGATGATCATGGAGGGCAGGGATACGATGGCATACGCAAAGATGAGGGGCATGACGCCGCTTCCCGTGATCTTCATGGGAATGACGGAGGACTGACCGCCGTACATCTTTGTTCCGCGTACCTGCTTCGCATAGTTGACGGGAATTTTTCTCTCCGCGAGATCGACGAAGACGATGAGGAAGAAGATGACGATTGCAAGAACGAGGAAAATCCCGATTTCAAGCAACGTCTCTCCAACATTCGTGGAGTTGATCGCGATAAACTTGTTGAGAATCGTAGTCCCCGCCGTGGAGAGGATTCCGATAAAGATGATCAGCGATATGCCGTTCCCTACGCCGTAGTCGGTGATGCGCTCGCCCAGCCACATGACGAGCAAAGCGCCCGCCGTGTAGACAATCGTCATGTAAATGCCCGCGACCCAAACGGAATCGAAGAATAAATCGGTTTTGATCGCGCCGCTCGAGCTTGCGAAGTTAACGATAATGCCAACAGACTGTACGACGGCAAGAATAATCGTAATCACTCTCGTGAGATTGTTGATTTTCTTCTTGCCCTCTTCGCCCTGTTTGCTCCAACTTTCCAATCTGGGAATACCCACCGTAAGAAGCTGGACAATAATCGAAGCGTTGATGTACGGTCCGATTCCGAGCGCGAACAGCGTTCCGTTGGAGAGCGCGCTGCCCGTGATGCCGCTCATGAGCGTCAAGAAATCGTTTCCCGTGACCGCCGTCTCGAATTGACTTCTCACAAGTCCCGGAACGGGAATATAGCATCCCGCGCGGAATATGAGCAGTATGAGCAGGGTCAAAAGAAGCTTCTTGCGAATGTCCTTGTTTCGGAAGGCGTTTTTTAAGGTTTCAATCATTTTTTACTCCTTAATTCCGCCGTCAGCAACTTGCGTCACTTTTCGACGATTTCCGCCGTTCCGCCCGCGGCTTCGATCGCCGCCTTTGCGGAAGCGGAGAATTTCGCGGCGCGCACGGTAAGAGGGGTTTTCAGTTCACCCGCTCCCAACACTTTGAGCCCCGCGTTATTCTTGACTTCTTTCGCGAGCTTGTTCCCGAGAATATAGCCGTAATCCACGACCGTGCCTGCGGGAAGTTCGCTGAGCCGGGCAAGATTTACAATCACGTAATCCTTGCCGAACTTGTTGTGGAATCCGCGTTTGGGGATCCTTCTTGCAAGAGGCATTTGACCGCCTTCGAAACCGGGACGAACGCCGCCGCCCGAACGCGCCCATTGACCTTTGTGACCCTTGCCGCTCGTCTTGCCGAGACCCGACCCGATGCCGCGTCCCAAACGCTTCGCGGAGGTTCTGGCCCCCTCTGCGGGAGCAATGGTATTAACTCTCATGTGATCTTCTCTCATGGATGTCTCCTTAAACGTTCTCGACCTTAACGAGATGCGCAACCTTTTTGAGCTGTCCGCGGAGCGCGGGCGTATCCTCAAAGGTCTTTTCCGAACGGATCTTTTTGAGCCCGAGCGCCTCGACCGTAGCCTTAACCGACTCGATTTCGCCGATGGTGCTCTTGACAAGCGTAACCTTTACCATATCCGTCCTCCCTTAACCTACAATTTCCTCGACGGTCTTTCCGCGCAGAGCGGCGACTTCCTCCGCCGTTTTGAGCATTTTCAATCCGGCAAGCGTCGCCTTCACGCAGTTGCCCGCGTTTTGGGTACCGTGAGATTTGGTTCTGATGTTTTTGACTCCCGCAGCTTCCATAACGGCACGCACGGGACCGCCCGCGATAACGCCGGTACCTTCGGTGGCGGGCATCATAAGCACCGCGCCCTTGCCGAATTTGCCGAGGATCTCGTGAGGGATCGTCGTGTCCACAATGGGAACCGTGAACATGTTCTTCTTCGCCGCTTGCGTAGCCTTTTCGATTGCTTCGGGCACTTCCTTCGCCTTGCCCGTTCCGAGCCCGACTTTTCCGTTTCCGTCGCCAACGACGACGATCGCCGCAAAGCGCATATTTCTGCCGCCCTTCACCGTCTTGCTCACGCGGTTGATCTTGATGAGCTTTTTGATGAGTCCGTCGTTTTCTTCCTGTCTTCTCTGAGGTCTGTTTTCTCTAGCCATTTTCTCTCTCCTCTTAGAATTTCAGTCCGGCTTCCCGCGCGCCGTCCGCAAGTGCCTGCACGCGTCCCGTGTAGAGGTAACCGCCTCTGTCGAAAACGACCGCTTCGATGCCTTTTTCCTTTGCGCGCTCTCCTACGGTCTTGCCGACGATCTTTGCGGCTTCCGTCTTGGTCTTGCCCGCAACCTGCTCTTTCACCGCCTTGTCGAGGGTGGAAGCGGAGGTAAGCGTAACGCCGTTTACGTCGTCGATGAGCTGAACGTAGATGTTCGTCGTGCTTCTGTAAACGCTCAGACGGGGGATTTCCGCCGTGCCCGAAAGAGTTTTGCGGACGCGCTTATGACGGCGCTGTCTTACCGCGTTTTTATCGATTTTCGTTATCATCTCTTACGCTCCTTTACTTCTTTCCCTTACCGGAAGTCTTGCCTTCCTTGTGCTCGACGTGCTCGCCCTTGTAGCGGATTCCGTAACCGTGGAAGGGTTCAGGCTTGCGGATTGCGCGGAGATCCGCCGCAACCTGCCCGACGAGCTCCTTATCGATTCCGATTACGCTGATCTCCGTCTGAGTGGGACATTCGATCTTGATCCCTTCGGGAGCAACGAACTCGACGGGGTGGGAGAAACCGACGTTCAACACGAGCTTGTTGCCCTGCATCTGCGCCTTCCAACCTACGCCCTTTACTTCGAGCCCCTTCGTATAGCCCTCGGAAACGCCCTTGATCATACCGGCGATGAGTGCGCGGTATAAGCCGTGGCGCGCGTTCGTCTCGTCTTTTTCGTCAAGCGCGACGACGTGAAGATGACCGTCTTCGGTCTTTACGTCGATCGCACCGACGATCTTGCGGGAAAGAGTGCCCTTCCCCCCCTTGACGGTGACGACGCCGTTTGCAAAATCAACGCTTACGCCTGCGGGAAGCGCGATCGCCATTTTACCGATTCTCGACATATCTTCCCTCCTCACCAGACGTAGCAGAGCACTTCGCCGCCGACGTTCTGCGCCTTTGCCTGCTTATCCGTCATGATACCTTTATTCGTGGAGACGATCGCGATGCCGTAGCCGCCCAAAACCTTGGGCATTTCCTGCGCGCCGCTGTACCGTCTGAGACCTGGCTTGGAAACTCTCTCGAGTCCGCCGATCACCGACTGACGGGTCTCCGTGTATTTGAGCGTCAGAACGAGGTTGCCGTTTTCAGCCGTTTTGACGTCCTTGATGTAGCCTTCGTTTAAAAGAATCTCGGCAATTGCCTTCTTCATGTTGGAAGCGGGAACTTCTACGGTCTCCTTCTTCACCATGAGGGCGTTGCGGATTCTCGTGAGCATATCTGCGATAGGATCTGTCATTTCTTTTCTCCTTACCAGCTCGACTTTTTCACGCCGGGAATCTGTCCCTTATACGCAAGGTTCCTAAAGCAAATACGGCAAACTCCGTACTTTTTCAAAACCGCGTGCGGTCTTCCGCAGATAGAGCAACGGGTGTACGCTCTCGTGGAAAACTTAGGCGTCCTCTGCTGTTTGTTAATCATCGACTTTTTTGCCATCTTGCTTTCTCCTTACTTTTTGAAGGGCATTCCGAGCGCCCTCAAAAGTTCTCTCGCTTCTTCGTCCGTCTTTGCCGTCGTAACGATGCAGACGTCCATGCCGCGGATCTTTTCAACCTGATCGTAGGTAATTTCAGGGAAGATGAGCTGTTCTTTGAGCCCCATCGAGTAATTTCCTCTGCCGTCGAACGCCTTGTCCGAAACGCCGCGGAAGTCGCGTACGCGGGGCAGCGCGATGGAAACGAGCTTGTCGTAAAAATCGTACATCCTTCTGCCGCGGAGGGTAACCTTCAAACCGATGTTCATGCCCTCGCGGACTTTGAAGTTTGCAACCGACTTCGTCGCCTTGCGGTAGATGGGTTTCTGTCCCGTAATGAGTTTGAGCTCGTTTTCGATGATTTGCATGGACTTCTGATTGTCCTTAATGTCCCCAAGACCCGTGTTGATGACGATCTTCTCGATTTTGGGAACCTGCATCACCGTCTGATAGCCGAACTTCTTCATTAGGTAAGGTACAACTTCCGTTTCGTACTGCACCTTGACTCTGCTCTTGGATGCGGGCGTATTCTGTTTGGTTTCTTTTTCGGCGGACTTTTCCGCCGTCTTCTTAACTGCCATGTCTCTACCTCCGCCCGATTATTCTTTGCTTTCGCTTTCGGCGGTCTCTTCCGCCTTCTTGCTGCGCTTTCTCGTGCGTTTCTTGGGAGCCTCCTCCTGAACTTCTTCCGAAGTCTTGCGGCTCTTCTTCACAAACGCCTTATCGAGCACGGCGCCGCACTTTTTGCAGACACGCACCTTCTTGCCGTCCGCCAAGGAGTGCCCTACTCTCGTCGCCTTTCCGCATTTGTCGCAGACGACTTCCACGTTGGAAACGTCGATCGTGCCTTCCTCGGTGACGATACGGCTCGTATCGTTTGCCTTTCTCGCCTTCTCGTGCTTGTGGACGATGTTTACGCCCTCCACGACGATCCTTCCGTCCTTGGGGAAGGTCGCGAGAACTTTTCCCTGCTTTCCTTTGTATTTGCCCGTAATGACGAGCACGGTGTCGTTAACCTTAACGTTCATCTCCGCGCCTCCTTAAAGTACCTCGGGCGCGAGGGAGATGATTCTCATGTAATCCTTCTCTCTCAACTCCCTTGCGATGGGCCCGAAGATACGGGTTCCCTTCGGCTGCTTTTGGCTGTCGATGATGACCGCCGCGTTTTCGTCGAAGCGGATGTAAGTGCCGTCCGGACGACGGATACCCTTCGCGCTTCTCACGATGACTGCCTTCACGACGTCGCCCTTCTTCACGGCGCCGCCGGGGGTCGCGGTCTTCACGGACGCAACGATGACGTCCCCGATGTTGCCGCTCCTGCGGAAGGAGCCGCCCAACACGCGGATGCACATGAGCTCTTTCGCGCCCGAGTTGTCCGCCGCTTTCAATCTGGTCTGCGGTTGAATCATTTTTTCTCCTCCCTTTGATTATTTCGCCTTCTCGACGATTTCGGCTACGCGCCAGTTCTTGTCTTTGCTCAGCTTTCTCGTCTCGACGATGCGGACGGTATCGCCCACTCCGCATTCGTTCGCCTCGTCGTGCGCTTTAAAACGGCGGGTACGCGTGATCGTTTTCTTGTAAACGGGGTGCGTGCTCTTATCCGTTACCGCCACGACGACGGTCTTATCCATTTTATCGGAGACGACGATGCCGACCCGCTCTTTTCTAAGATTCCTTTCCATGTCCGTTTTCTCCTTTACGCCTTGCTCGCACGCGCGCGGATCTCCGTATTCACTCTCGCGATGTCACGCTTGCACGTTCTGATCGAAACGGGATTTTCAAGCTGTCCCGAAGCGTGACGGAAACGGAGATTGAAGAGCTCGCTCTTTAAATCTTTGAGCTTTTTATCCAGCTCGGCGTCGGTCATATTGTGAAATTCGTTCGCTTTCATCAGCTTTCACCGCCTTCCGAAGTATTTTCCTCGGCAATCGTCTCTTCTTTCTTGACGAACTTGCACTTGATGGGGAGCTTGTGCGCCGCAAGACGCATAGCCTCGTGCGCTACGCTTTCGGGAACGCCCGCCATTTCAAACAGCACTCTGCCCGGTTTGACGACCGCAACCCAAAATTCGACCGCGCCTTTACCGGAACCCATACGGGCTTCGGCGGGATGACGGGTAATGGGCTTGTGAGGGAAAATGTCGATCCACACCTGTCCGCCGCGCTTGATGAAACGGGTCATTGCAATACGCGCCGCCTCGATCTGGTTGGATTTGATCCATCCCGCCTCTTCGGCGACAAGCCCGTACTCTCCGTACGCGACAATATTTCCCTTATGCGCCGCACCCTTCATTCTGCCGCGGTGCTGCTTCCTTCTCTTTACTCTCTTGGGAATTAACATTTTTCTGCCTCCTTACGCCTTTTTGGATTTGAGGACTTCGCCCTTGTATATCCAGCACTTGACGCCGATCATGCCGAACGTCGTGTGCGCTTCCGCAAAGCCGTAGTCGATATCCGCGCGGAGGGTCTGCAGGGGAATACTCCCCTCGTGATAGTGCTCCGTGCCGGCGATTTCGCGTCCGTCGAGACGGCCCGAAACCTGCATCTTCACACCCTTCACGCCCGCGCGCATCGTCTTGCCGATCTGCTGCTTCATCGCACGGCGGAAGGACATACGCTTTTCCAGCTGCGCCGCGACGCTTTCCGCAACGAGCTGGGCGTCCGCGTCGATCTTCTTGACTTCGGTCACGTTGATGGTCGTCTGCTTGCCGCCCGTGAGCTTTGCAAGATCCTTTTTGATGACCTCGATCTCCGAACCGGCTTTGCCGATGAGCACGCCGGGACGACCCGTATAGATGGTGACGACGATCTTACCCGCCGCTCTCTCAATGAGAATCTTGGAGATTGCCGCGGCATAGTACTTCTTTTTGATGAAGGTACGGATGGTGTGATCCTCTTTGAGATATACCGAAAACTCTTTCTTGTCCGCATACCATTGGGTATCCCAGCCTTTAATGACCCCGACTCTCAAACCGTGAGGATTTACTTTCTGTCCCATGTTAGATCTCTCCCTCCGCTTTTTTCACATCCAAAATAACGGTAATGTGACTCGTTCTCTTCAAAATCGCGTGACCTCTTCCCTTGGATACGGGCTGCATTCTCTTGAGCGTCGCCCCGCCGTTTGCATAACATTCCGCAACGTAAAGGTCGCCTCTGTCCATGCCCTGGTTGTGCTCCGCGTTTGCAACCGCGCTCATGAGAACCTTCTTCGCGGGAACCGCGCCGCCGTTTACGCTGTGCTCGAGAATCGCCTGAGCTTCCGCAACCGACTTGCCCCTGATGAGGTCGAGGACGGTTCTCACCTTATAGGGAGAAATTCTGATGTATTTTGCGACTGCGTAGGGGCGCTTTTCGCGTATCTCCTCTACTTTTTCCGCTTTCTTTTTCATGTTACCGGCCATTTCGTATCTCCTTATTTCCCGGGCGAAGCGGTCTTCGCCGTGTGACCTTTGAACGTTCTCGTGGGAGCGAACTCGCCGAGCTTGCAGCCCACCATATCCTCGGTAATGTAGACGGGAACGTGTTTTCTGCCGTCGTAAACGGCAATCGTGTGCCCGACCATCTGGGGGAAAATCGTCGATGCTCTCGACCAGGTTTTGAGTACCTTCTTTTCGTTTGCCTTGTTCATCTCTTCGATGCGCGCAAACAGCTTCGCTTCGACGTAAGGCCCTTTCTTAACGCTTCTCGACATCTTATCTCCCTCCTCAATTGATTCTCTTCAAGATGAATCTGCTTGTCGGATTCTTCTTTTTTCTCGTCTTGTAACCGAGCGCCGGCTTGCCCCAAGGGGTCTCGGGACCGGCATGACCCACGGGCGACTTGCCTTCGCCTCCCCCGTGAGGGTGGTCGTTCGGGTTCATGACCGCACCGCGGACGGTGGGACGGATGCCGAGGTGGCGGGTCTTTCCCGCTTTCCCTACGCGGACGATCTCGTGTTCGAGATTGCCTACCTGACCGATCGTCGCCTTGCAGCCGACGGGAATGAGTCTCATTTCGCCGGAGGGCATCTTGATGGTCGCATACGCACCCTCTTTCGCCATGATCTGAGCGCAGATACCCGCGCTGCGCGCGATCTGTCCGCCGCGTCCCGGCTTCATCTCGATGTTGTGCACGAGAGTACCGACGGGAATATCCGCAAGCGCCAGCGCGTTGCCGACTTTGATGTCCGCACCCGAGCCGCTCATCACCTTGTCTCCCGCGTTGAGCCCGACGGGAGCGAGAATATATCTCTTTTCGCCGTCCGCATATGCGAGGAGCGCGATGTTGGCGCTGCGGTTGGGATCGTACTGAATACTCTTCACCGTTGCGGGAATACCGTCCTTGTTGCGCTTGAAGTCGATGATACGGTATTTTCTCTTGTTGCCGCCGCCGATGTGGCGAACGGTGATGCGTCCCGCGCTGTTTCTGCCGCCCGACTTGCGCTGATCCTCAAGGAGCGCGCGCTCGGGTTTGTCTCCGCTGAGCTCCTTATAGTCGAGTACCGACATGAGACGGCGGGCGGAAGACGTTGGTTTATAACGTTTTAATGCCATTTTCTTATCCTCCCAAACTTACGACAGCGAATTGAAGTATTCGATGGGCTTGCTGTCCTCCCGAAGGGTGACGATCGCCTTTTTCGTCACGGGGGTGTATCCCTCGTTTCTGCCCATTCTCTTGAGCTTGCCGCGCTGCGTAACGGTGTTTACGCTTTTTACCTTTACGCCGAACATTTTCTCGACCGCGATCTTGATTTCGGTCTTGTTGGCGGTGCGGGCAACCACGAACGTGTATCTTTTGTCCGCGATCCCGTCGTACCCTTTCTCGGTAAGAACGGGCTTAATAATGATATCCTCGTACATTAGCAGTAGACCTCCTCGAGTTTCTTCACGGAGCCCTTCGTAAGAACGACGACCGCGTTCGCCACGACTTCGTAGGTGTTGATTTCGTCTACGGAGAGCGTCGAGAGAGTCGGAATGTTGCGAGCCGCCAAAACGACGTCCGCGTTCGTCTCGTCCATGACGACGACCGCGCGCTTATCCAGCTTCAACGCCTTTCTGAACGCCTCGATCTCCTTCGTCTTGGGAGCGGAAACCTTCAGCTCGTCCACCACGATAAGCTCGCCGTCGGAAAGCTTTCTCGACAGAGCGGAGAAGAGCGCGCCCCTCTTCGCTTCCTTGTTCATCTTCTTGGAAAAATCGCGGCTCTTGGGCGCGAACACTACGCCGCCCTTCGTCCACTGGGGAGCGCGGATGGATCCCTGGCGCGCTCTGCCCGTGCCTTTCTGTCTCCAAGGCTTTGCGCCGCCGCCGCGCACTTCCGTGCGGGTGAGCGTCGATTTCGTCCCCTGACGCTGATTGCAAAGATAGGTGACGACAGCCTGGTGAATGAGAGGTTCGTTATATTCGGCGCCGAAAATCTTTTCGGGGAGATCGACGGAACCGACCTCTTCGCCTTTCATGTTGTATACCTTAACGTTTGCCATGGTCTCTCTCCTTATTTCGCCTTGACGCTGCTTCCGATGACGACAATGCCGCCCTTATTGCCGGGCAGAGCGCCCTTGATGAGGATCGCGTTTCTCGCCGCGTCAACCCGTACGACTTCGAGGTTTTGAATCGTTACGTTCTCGACGCCGTACTGACCTGCGAGGTTTTTGTGCTTGAATACGCGCGAAGGGGAGCTGTTCGCACCCATCGAACCGGGTTCGCGGTGCACGGGCCCTACGCCGTGGGTCTCTTTGAGGCGGTGCTGGTTCCAGCGTTTGATAACACCGGTATAGCCATGCCCCTTTGTAATCCCCTTTACGTCAACTTTGTCGCCCGCCGCAAACAGGTCTGCCTTTAATTCGTCCCCCACCTTGTAGGAGGAAACGTCGTCGAGGCGGACTTCCTTCAATACCTTGCAGGCTTTCACGTTTGCCTTTTTAAACTGACCGAGATCGGGCTTGTTGAGGTTCTTTTCCTTCACCTCGCCGAAACCGAGCTTGATTGCGGCATACCCGTCGCTCTCCGCCGTCTTTATCTGTACGACGGGGCAGGGGCCCGCTTCCACTACCGTGACGGGGATCACTCTCCCGTCTTCCGCAAAGATCTGCGTCATGCCGACTTTGCGACCGATGATTGCTTTAATCACTTAAAGTTCACACTCCTTACCTAATTTAATATATTTCTCTCGATACCTTGTGAAAGTATCAACCGAGTTTCACTTTGATGTCCACGCCCGCGGGAAGGTGAATGCTGTCAAGAAGCTTCGCGTTGGGCGAATAGATGTCGATGATGCGCTTGTGCGTACGAAGCTCGAACTGCTCGCGCGAGTCCTTGTATTTGTGGGGACTTCTGAGGATCGTCACGATTTCGCGTTCGGTAGGAAGGGGAATGGGACCCGAAATTTTCGCCCCGCCCTTCTGCATCGTCTCCACGATTCTCTGCGCCGCCTGATCGACGAGCTCGTGATCGTATGCCGATAATTTGATTCTGATTTTCTGTCCTGCCATGATTTACTCCTTTATCCTAACTTTTGTCTGCGTCAACGCATCCGTGCGTGTCGGGGCTTTTTCATCAAAAAAACACTCGCTTTGCGGTGTTCTCCTCGCAAAAGCCTCGGTTAGTCGCAGGAGTCGAGCTCCCACTTTTGTCAGCGGAAATTATCTGCCGGAGGGCTTTTCTTCTCCGATTTTTCAGTAACTTCCCGCCTCAACCCGTTACGAACGTTGCTGCTTGCGATATGCACAATGGCGCAGCCTAATGATATTACCATAAAGTCAAGGCTATGTCAACAATTTAAACGGACTTTTTTTCGGATTTTTTAATTTTTTTGACATTTTTTCGAAAAATCATGCCCGCTCGCACCTCAAAGATTCGACTTTTGAAAAATTCGAACCGCAATATTGCGCGGAAAGGAAAAAAATTTCCCCGGGCGAATAAAACGAATAAAGATTTAACGCAAGGAAAACCGACGGGGGTCTTTGGGCGTTCCGCCTTCCCCTTTTCGGAAGCATCCTTTTTAACGGCTTTACCCCCATGCGCTCCCCCCGCCGTCCTCCGCTTGCGAGGATAGCGGGCTGTCCGTCCGTCATGCTATTTACGCTTTTGGCTTTCCTTTGTGCCCGCCCCGCGCCTTTGCCATGCGCTTGTCAAACTTATCCGTCGTCATCTTGATAAAGCGCGACAGCGGCTTATAGACGAGAACGACGACGGCGCCGATGACGACGCTCTTGATGAGATTGAAATAGAGGACGAACATCCAAAGCGACGCGAACAGCTCCGCGCCCCCCTCGCCCGCGAAGAAGGGAAAGTTGATGTAACGGTTTACAACGAGGCTGAGCGCCGTTTGAAGCACGCACGCGCAAACGAGATACAGACATACCCACCCCTTGCCCCGCTTGAAACGGTACGCGACGGAGGGAACGATGATGTATGCCGCGGACATAACCAGGTTGGCGACTTCGCCTACGCCGCCCGTCGAAGATTTGGCAAAACAGAGCAGCTCCTTGATGACGATAGAGACGAATGCCTCGACGGGTCCGAAGATAAATCCTTCGATGAGAAAAAACACGTTTGCAAAATCGAATTTCAAAAAGCTCGCCTGCGGAAAGATGGGAAATTCGAGAAAGGTAACGACGAACGCGAGCGCCGTAAAAATCGCCATGTACGCAATGCGCGGCGCGGAAAAATGCTCCCTGAGCGCCGCCCCCGCGCGTTCCCGTTTCGAAACCGCGCGCACGCTCTCCCCGCGTTCTTCTGCGGGCTGCGGCGCGTCCGCCCCCCCTGCGGAGTCGTTAATCAATCCGTTCGGATCCTCCGCCGAGGCGGGAATCTGCTCCTCCTGCAGCTCTTTACTCATAAAAAATACTCCTCGTTTCGCTATTTCGGGTATTCTTTGCAAAAAACGCCCCGCAAAACTGCGGGGCGCGAAAATACGCTTTTTTTCTTTTTTCATCCGGACTATACCGTCGGTACGGGAATTACACCCGTTCGGGGGCTTTCGCCCTTCGCAGACTTTACTGCCGGTGGAGAATCTCACTCCGCCCCAAAGAATATTCGATTGACATTATTATATGCCGTCACCGCTATCTTGTCAAGCATTTTCTCAAAAATGTCACTCCTTCCCGTATGCAATCACGCTCGTAAAATTTTTGGCGTAAGATCCGCAAGACCGATTCGGAATTTTGTGCGTGATTTCAAGTTCGTCCGTTTTTGCATACAGCGTCCCGACGAGCGTCGCCGCCGCGCCGAAATATTGGATTCTTATTTTACTCCCTCTATATGCCAAGTCCAACTGCCGCAATCGGGGAGTCGGGGACAGAATATTCCCGCGTTCATGAGCGCCCTGCCGCTTGCCGTTAGATTCAATTCTTTTACGGTATAAATTTTATTTTCGTCAAGACCTTGTAGTTTTAAGATCCTGTCGTGGTCGCAGGGGTCGCCGCGGAAACGCTCGCCCACTATGTATGCCCTTGTCTTATCCTTGCTTACCACCATTTCGCAGAAGTAGTTGGTGGCGAACGGATCGGAAAGGCGGTATAGATCGCCCGTTAAAATAAGATCGTCGATCTGCTTGAAGTTTTCTATCTGTTCTTTAACTTGTACTTTCTCTTCGTCTGTCAACTTTGTTAAGTCAAGCTCGTAGCCCGTCGCGCCGAGCGAGGCAATCGCTCCCCGCGTTTCAAAGGGCGTGATCCTCTGCGTCTGGTGGTTAGGGCAAGCCGAAACGTGACAGCTCATAGAACTTAACGGATAGCAAATCGAAGTTCCCCACTGTATTTTTGTGCGCTCCAAGCCGTCCGTGTCGTCGCTCGTCCAAATCTGCGGGAAGTAATACAGCGCGCCGCCGTCAAACCGTCCGCCGCCGCCCGCGCAGCCCTCGAAGAACACTTCGGGGAACGCGCTTGTCAGCCGTTCGGCTAAATCGTAAAAGCCGAGCGTGTAGCGGTGGGCAAACTCGCCCTGTCTGTCTGCGGGAAGTCCGTCCGAATAGAACTCCGTCATATCCCTATTCCTGTCCCACTTGACGTAGGAAATTTCGTTTTCCTTTAACATCTTACTTACGCTTTCAAAGATATAGTCCACGACTTCCTTTTTTGTAAAATCAAGTACCAATTGATTTCTGCCGCGGACGGGTTCTACGCCCTCTTTCTTGATTGCCCAATCGGGGTGGGCGCGGTATAAGTCGCTGTCCTCGGAAATCATTTCAGGCTCGAACCACAAGCCGAACTTCAAGCCGTGTTGTTTGCAACGCTCGATGACGGCTTTCAGACCGCCCTTTAATTTTTTATCGTTGACGAACCAATCGCCCAATCCGCTCTTTTCGTCGTCGCGTTTGCCGAACCAGCCGTCGTCCAAGACGAAGGTATCGATATTCAGATTTGCCGCCTCGTCGATGATGGCGAACAGTTTTTCGTTGTCGAAATGAAAATAGGTAGCCTCCCAATTGTTGACGAGGATCGGACGGCGTTTCTTGACGTAATCGGGGTTGATGACGTACTCGCGGAAAAAGTCGTGGAACGCCCGCGACATACCGCCCAAGCCCTCGCACGAATAACAGAGCGCCGCTTGCGGCGTTACAAATTCTTCGCCGCCATTGAGCCGCCAACCGAACAGATAGTCGTTGATCCCGCCCTGCACTCTGATACTTTTATTGCTTGAAACTTCCGCCGTGATCGCAAAACTGCCGCTGTATATCAAATTGAAACCGTAACACTCGCCCTGCGTTTCGCTGCAGTTTTCACGCAATATCCCCATAAACGGGTTCATCCGGTGGGAAGAATAGCCGCGCGTGGACTCTAACCGCAAAGTTCCCTCGGCAAGCGGGGTTACAACGGGCTTTCTCTCGCTCGCCCAATCGCCCGCGAGCCGAAGCGCGGAATATGTGCCGCAGGAATCGGGAAGCTCCGTGCAGAACGAAAACGCCTTGACGATATCGCAAGCCGCATTACCCGCGTTGCGGATAACCAAATTGCGCACTAAGACGTCCGAACCGTCGGACGCGGAATAGTTCAAATCGATCTCGGTTTCCGAAAAGTCGTCCTTGAGCGTTACCGTCAGCGTTTGGTCTGCCTTGCGGATGCAGGGGAGCCCGTTCGGCTTCGGCACACCCCCGACGATAGCGTGACGGAGATACTTAAAGGAACTCATCGCCGCACCGTCGTCACGCTTGATAACAGCCGTTGCCGAATGAAAATCGCCCCGCCCGAAAGAGCCGCACTCCGACGGCATACTATCCGTCGCCATTGCCGCGTTAAAATCGTCGGGGTTGGGAGAAAGATTTTCGCCCTGCGCCTTTACCAAAAACGCAAGGTCGCCTTCCTCTATCTTCTTGCCGTAATACAGGTGTTGCAAAAAGCCCGCGCTGTTGACAAACAGCGCGTAACTGTAATTTTTGCCGTTTAACAGAAAGCCTTTTGTTTCGGATAAATATGTTATCATACCAATTCCGTCCCCTTTATATCGGGAAAATATCAGACATAAATTTTGATTTCATAGTCCTGAATTATATCGGTTTCGAGAGGAACGGAAACCGTGCCGCCGTCGGGAGCTGTCTCTCCCGCGTTCAACGGGAATACGGTTTTGTCCTTTTTCGTCTTCTTATAGCCGACCTCCTCGCCGTTTACCGTGATTTTCTTCACGCTCTCCGCGCCCTTTAACAGGTGATATTTCAAAACGGTTTCGCGTTTTTCGAACCGCCTTTCGCCCTCGAAGCTCCCCTCCGCCGCGTGCAACTTGACGACGAATGCATTTTCGCTTTCACTGTAATACGCCTCGTACGCGCTCTTGCGGAACTCTCCTGATTTGTACGCCGTCGTTTCCGTATCGTCTTCGTAGAGGTATCCTTCGTCCCTCGCTTCCTTGCAGGGGTAGAAATCGCAGACGAGTTTATCCCACTTCTGCTCCTTGGTATTGCGCGCCTCGTATGCGAGCGGAATCAACGCGCCCAACCTTACGAACAGCGGCATTTCGCGCAAGCCGTATTTTTTGCGGACCGTCCTGCCGCCCGTATAAATTTTACCGTCGAAAACGTCCAACCACTTGCCCGCGGGCAGATATATCGCCGTCCCATTATCGTTCGGCTTCCTGTCATAGTAGCACAGCGCAATCGCCGCGTCTCCGCCCGCCTGGAAGTACTCGATCTCCACTTTGTGCGGTTTCCCCCCTTCGACCGTGAGCAAGGGGAAATTCATTGCCGAGTGCAGCGTCTTGTCCTCGTGGACCTTCTTTCCGTCGATCCGGACGGTTGCCCCGTCGTCGCTGCGGATTACCAATTCCACGTCCTTCTCGAATTTGATTTCCGCTTCAAACCTTGCGGAGAAATTGTATACGGGCACGCCCTTTTCGGGCGATTCGCGGTTCAGGAACATATCCAACGCATCGTATTCCGCCTTAGCAATCGGTTCGCCCTTCAGCTCCGTACCGTCAAAGTACGTTGCCTTTACGGGTTTTGTAAAGTTCCTTTTTTCGATGATGCGCGGAGCTTCGCCGGCGACGGGCTTTATCAAAATATCGTTGCCCAGCATATACTCGTCGCTCAATTTCGCCGCCCTTTTATCTTCGGGATATTCGTACGCAAGCGATTTGAAGATGGGCTGACCCGAGACATAGCTTTCATAGGCGTTTTTATAGATGACGGGAAGCAGACGATAGCGCAGTTTGACGTACTCGCGCACGATGTCCTCCGTTTCTTCATCGAACACCCACGGCTCCCGCGTGCGCGTCACCGCGTTGGAGCAATGCGGACGGAATACGGGCGACAACGTTCCGAACTGCATCCAGCGGATAAACCCGTCCTTATCGGGGTTTCCCAAATGCCCGCCGCAGTCCGCATTGGCATAGGCTATGCCGTTATTGCCGCACCTTATCATATTTGCGACTTCCTGCGCGAGGGATTCGGGTTCGCTCGCAATATCTCCCGTCCACTGTATTGAGAAACGGTGCGAAGCCGAATCAAGGATCCCCTGATAACAGCCGTTTGCAATATTTACCACGTTTCCCATCACCACGGGACGGCGGTAAATGTCGCTCCCCGCCTGCTTTTGGTAATAGCGGCGGGTGATTTCCTGAAAGAGATACAGACCGAAGGTTTCCCATCTCACGTTTTTCGTGGGCGAAACGAGACTTGTGCCCCAATTCCGATCGTACCACCAAATATCAAGCCCCATTCCCATTAAGGCTTGCAAATTCTTCTCGCGGTAGGCGATCTCCTCGGGTGCGAACACCTGCGCGCCGTCTACGGGCTCGGGGTGATCGTTGAACATGATTTCTACCCCGTGTCCGTGCGCAAAATCCAAAAACCGTTTCATATCGGGAAAGAGTGTCTCGTTGATATCGTATCCCCAGCCGTTCTCGCAGGAACGCCAGTCCGTATCGATCACCATGACGTCCAAGGGCACGTCGTGCGCTTCGTAGTCCGATATGAGCTGTTTTGCCTCTTCCTCGGTATAGGCGTAATACTTGCTGTTCCAGCCGCCGAGCGTGGAAAGACGCACAAGCTCGCTCCTGCCCGTGAGCTCTACATAGAGCTTTCTCAGCTTCTTCGCGCATCCTCCGCAAAGCAGCAGATAGACGTCCTGTACGTTCTCCTCTATTTTATATTCGCCCTTTCTTGCGGCGGAATATCCGCCTTCGGGCACGAGTATGCGGGGAGTATCGGAGAGCGCGAACACCTCGGGCGTTTTATCGAGAGGCGGAAGCTCGCCGCTGTTGGCAAGTTTTTTGTATGTATAGACCTTTTTGCCGTTCTTTTCGAGCCGAACGCCCGAAAGCGATTTTGCGCTTTCGGGCAAATACAGTTCGTATTCCCCGAAACAGATCACGCCCTCGTTCCCCGTATAGGCGGCGCCCGCAAAGCCCGTTCTGTTCGGAATAAAAAACGTGCTATCGTCGCAGAATTTACCTTTTTCGGCATATTCGATCCGAACAATATCCTCGCTCAAAAGCTGCACGCGGATTTTGCCCAAGATAATTTGTTCCATATCTGCTCCTTACAGGACGGTAATTGCGCCGTCCTTTTTATGTTTGCGGAAAGCCTCCCGTCCGCGCGGGGCGTTCCCTTCCCCGCGGCGTCCGACAGCGGTTATTCCGCCTTTTCGATTTCCGCCTTGACGGCAAGGGCGTTTTCGCTCAACGTTTCCGCACCGCTCAGCAAATCCGCATAAAAGCGTTTCACGTCCTTGTCTTTGAGAATACACCACACCTGACTGTTTTTCACCGCAACGGAGAACAGCGCCTCTCTTTCTTCGGGCGCCCAGGTTGTAAACTGATTCAAATTTGCGATGACGGTATGCGTCGTCGCAAAAGAGCGGCTGTTGTCCAGCGCGTTCAGGAAGTCGATCTTCCGTTTCCACTCCTCGCTCTTCTCCCGATCGAACTGCTCGGTTTCTTTTTTACAAGCAAAATACGCGCTCTCGGTTGCAAACTTTTCGGCGGTCTGGACGATTATGGACTTCACGAGCAAATCGATCTTTTGCCCCTCCGAATAATCGGCGGGGACGTAGTATTTGATCCTGCCCTCTCTCATCATTTTATAAACTTTGGTCTTATCTCCCGTGACCGCGTTATAGACCCCGATCGAATATCCGCCGTTGATATTGACGAGTTTCATGCACGGAACATCCGTGTCGCTGTCCCCGATGTAGATCATGTTGCCGAAGGGCACGCGGATTTCTTCCGGAGAGAAGGAATCGTTCACCGCGGGGTCGTTCACGTCCAGGACGCCTTTTTCGATTCGGAACAGGAATTGCGTCTTGTTGGTATAATTCACGATTTGCGCCGGCCAAACGGCGACACCCTTTTCGTTATAATAGAACGAATTCGCATAAATGCGCTCGAACGCTCCCCGTTTGGCGACGGACGTCCCCTCTATCATCTCCGTAAGCCCCGATGAAATGATGTAGTGTTCTACGATCACGCCATGTTGACGGCCGTATTCGTTGATTCGGTCAAACCACTCTTCCACCCCCGGGAACAGCTCGAGCTTTGCACCGTATTCCGCCAGATTCTCCTTCGTAAACAGAACGCGCCCCTCCGCCTCTTTCAACATACGAAGCATATATGCGAGATTCTGGTCCATGCAGTGCTCTTCCGCAAGCTCGTTGGTCTCTGTCCAAAATTTCTCAACGTCCCAACCTACCGACTGAATAAATCCCTGCGCCTGCATATCGTTGGGCGACAGCGTCTTGTCGAAATCGTAACAGATCGCCAATACGGGTCTGTCCTCTTTCTTTTTTCTGTTGTAGCGTAATTTTTCCATGCCGATCTCCCGCCGCGCTGTCCGATTGGCGCTATTATGCCTGTATTCTATCACGGATCGGATAAAAAATCAATTCTTCGAAAAGATATAAAAAGAAGCTTTACGCTTTTTATTCGCTCTGTTTTTTGGCTCCTTTTGTTTTCGTGCGGAACCTTAAAATAATCAAGGTTCCGCAATTATCCGAATCGAATTTCCCGCCCAAGCCGAAATGGAATGTCCGGATATTTCCCTACTTGCACATTCAACCGTCGTCGGTACTTCCGTATCGTCTATCATTTTAACGCCTATAACTTTCATGGGTTTTTCTTATTAACGTAAAACGCTCTGCAATCATCTATACGGAAACAGCCTAAAACGCCGCCGAGCCACGTCCCCGTATCAAGATGTATTTTGTAATAATCTTTTATATTCCTGCCGTCATATGCCGCGTCTTCCCTTTTATAAGCAAGGATTTTGCTTTCACCGCAAATATAGCTTGTGGGCGTGTGTCCGAACAAAACGCATTTCCCGCCTTTGGGCACAATTCTTTCATCTTTGAACACCCTGTCGTATACGAGCTGTTCTCTCGAAGCTTTTTCGATTGGCAGAATTGCGCCTTCTCTATCAAGCGGAAGCCCTGCGTGAACGCAGATAAAGTCTTCCTCTTCAAGATAAAAAGGCAACGTTTCGAATATGTCAACCGTTTCCCAATCCAATAACTTGCCGTCATCCGGGAAATAATCCTGCAATCTTTTCAGAACCGCGTCGAAATTATCAGACGACTTTTGCATCAATGCCCAGTAGAATTTCAGAAAAGCATACTCATGATTACCGACTATACATTCTGCATTCGGCATACCGAATATGTATTGAGCAAGTCTTATGGAATCTTTTCCTTTATCGATAATATCTCCGCAGACGATAAGTCTGTCGCTATCGGAAAAGTTTATTTTGTCAAGCAATCGTAGAAACAGCTCGTGTTCACCATGAATATCGGAAACGCAGTATGTCATAATTTATTCGTCCGCTTCTCAAAACCTATAATCCCCGTTAAAAATCAAACGGGCGGCTACCTTTGTCCTTCGTTAAGACATATGGATAGCAGATTTCAACGGAAAAGCCGACGCTTTTACGAAAGCGATTCCATCATAGCGCAGAACCGCAACCAAAAGAGTGCGAAAAAGATCGTTTTCAATTCCGCCGAAAAGGGGAAAATCGAAACAACGGCCCCTCAAAGCGAGGGGCGCGTACAGATCAATAATTTTCGGACTTCACCTGAAAATAGGACTGCGGGTGCGCGCAGACGGGACAGACGTCGGGCGCTTCGCTCGCTTTGACGATCGCGCCGCAGTTGAGACACTGCCAATAGACCTCGCCGTCCTTGATAAACACTCTGCCCTCTTCCACGTTTTTCAGGAGCGCGAGATAGCGCGCTTCATGCTCTTTTTCGACCGCCGCCACAGCCTCAAACATTCCGGCAACGGCGTCGTACCCCTCTTCCCGCGCGACGCGGGCAAATTCGGGATACATATCCGTCCACTCGTCGTTTTCCCCCGCCGCCGCGTCCTTTAAATTTTCCGCCGTCGAGCCGATCCCGCGGAAGAGCCTGAACCACATTTTAGCGTGTTCGCGCTCGTTCCGCGAGGTCTCCTCGAAAATTTCCGCAATCTGCTGGAATCCGTCCTTCCTTGCCTGAGAGGCATAGTAGGCGTACTTGTTGGTGGCGCGGCACTCTCCCGAGAACGCAGCCATCAGATTCTGTTCCGTCTTGCTTCCCTTTAAATCTTTCATCGTTTTATCCTCTATTTATTCCTTATTTCGGCGTCGCCGATTTTTTTACATTCCGCGCAGATTCCCGAAAATTCGACGTTACAGCCCTCCGCCGTAAAATCTCCCGTATCCGTTTCCGAGAGCGCCTTTAAAAGCACGGAGGAAAACAGGTCGGCGATTTTACCGCACGATCTGCACCGCACGTGGAAGTGGGGGGAAGTCGTGGCGTCGAACCGCTCGCAGTTCTCCGAAAAACGAATCTTTTGCGCCCGTCCGTTTTCCGCAAAGCCGCCCAGCACGCGAAAGACCGTTCCGCGGCTGATGGTGGGATATCGACGATGTACGCAGTCGTACACCTCCGTCGCAGTGGGGTGTCCCAGCGCGCAGAGCGCCTCGTAGACCGCCTGTTTTTGTTTTGTGTTCCGTTCTTTCATAATTACTAAGATTAATTCCTAATAAGATTATAGCATAAACGCGGAGGGCTGTCAACCCTCCGCGTTTAATTTCTCTCGGGAAAATTATTCCTCTTCGTCCGGCTCGAGCTCGGCAGCTTCGTCCGCGTCCTCGAAATCCTCGTACTGGTTGCAGAATTCGGCGAACACCTCGTCGAGCAGAGCGTCGTCCTCGATCGGTTCGAGCGTCTCTTCGTCGTCCTCGCCGACCAAACGGAAAATCACCACTTCATCCTCCTCTTCGTCCGTCTCTTCGGCGGGCTCCGCGGGAGTAAAAGCGCAGTACCACTCGTTCTTATATTCGAAGGTCATAATGTGTTCGAATTTTTGAGAGTTGCCGTCCTCGTCCACAAGCTCTACAATGTTGTTCTCCTCATCGTACTCTTCTCTTTCCTCTTTCATGCCCTTCTCCTTTTTTTGTTTTTGCAGATAGCCCTCTAAGATATAGGTTGCCGCGAGGGAATCCACGTTCTTTTTTTTCTTGTCTTTTTGGACGCTGATCCCCATGAAAACGAGGTCGCGCCGCGCTTCGCGCGTCGTGTAGCGCTCATCCTCGAAGAGAACGGGTATCGCCGTTTCCTTTTTCAGCGCTTCGACAAAGCGGCGGGTCTTGACCGTCTGGATGCTCTCCGTACCGTCGGCGTTGAGCGGAAGTCCGCACACGATAAGCCCCGCGCCCCTTTTGGCGGCGATCGCGGCGAGCGACTTTACGTCTCCCGAAAAATCGCCCGTGCGGAAATAAGTCTCTCCCGGAACGGCGTATTCGCAAAAAGGATCGCTCCAAGCGACGCCGACCCGTCTGTCTCCCACGTCGAACGCGACGATTTGTGCTGTCATGATCCGATTATAACACATTCCGCGGGAAAAGTAAACGGTTTTCAAGAAATTCCGTCTGAAACTGTTCGCGGCACTTTTTTGTGCGCCGCGCGCCGAAAAACCTATAAAAACGGAGGAAAAACGCGGACGATGCCCGCGTTTTTCCTTGCTCTTACTTGCCCTTTGAAGATTTCTCCGTTTCTTCGGTCCCCTTCGAGGCGAGCTTTTCGTCCATCATTTCGTTGACTTTCTCCATGACTTCGCACTGGCTTTTCTTTACGAGCGAACGCGCCTTGTAGCTGTTTGCCACGAGCAGCGCACCGCCCATCGCGCCGATGATGAGACCGAGGCAAAACATCTTTTCCATATTTCCCTCCGTCGCAAACAGTTTGTGAAAGTATCATGCCTTTATTCCCTTCTTTCGTTTCTTAATTTTTCCAATTCCGCTTTCAGACGCTCGTTTTCCTCCCTGAGCCCTATCGCCAGCCGCGCGTAGAGGGCGTCGATTTCCTTTTCGAGCTTGCGCTGTAAAAAGGTCTTCCCCTCCGGAATTCCCGCCGCCTGCGCCGCCCGCGCAACGCGCTCGGGCTGTTTTTTGAGCAGATTGCGATACTTGTTCTGCATTCTGAGCATCAGCCGCCCGTCCCCGCCCGAAACGTTGATGATCGCCCGCCGCACGGAGACCCCCTTGCTCCTCTCTTTGAGAACCTTTTCAAGCATTTCGTCCGTCTCCTCCTCGGTAAACGGTTTTATCTCGCCCGCGCTAAGATCTTTTCCCGCCAAAATGCGTTTTACGCGCATATCGTCCCTTTTCTTCAAAAAGGCGTAATAGTAGTTGCGCACGCTTCCCTTAGCGCGGCTGTGCTCCTTCCCGTACGTCTCGAAGAGGTAGGAGAGCGTTTTCCCTGCGTTTCTGCCCGAGTAAATGTATTCGATGAGATCGGTCGCTTCCTCTTCCGTATAGCCGTTGATTTTATTCATACACTCACCTCGGAAAAAATTGTTGACATAATTTTATCCGAATATACATTAAATATAGGGTTATGCGCGTCTATTTTTTATCGGAAAAACAGTGTGCCCTCACCGTAAACGGGCTCTATTCGGGAATCGTAGACGGGTTCGAACGGAGTGCGGAAATCGACCCCGAAGACGGCGTTTTCTGCGAACTCCTTCCAAGCGGATTTCTTCCCGTGCGCTTCCGCTTGGACGGAGAATTCCTGCTCTCGCCCCCTCCGCAGATTAAGCTGTATTTTACGGAAAACGCCGTCGCGGTCTACGCCTTCCGTTTTCTCCGTGCCGACCAGTCCATGCGCGTAATCAGACAGGAGCGGCTGGGCGGGGATCTTCTCACCCTCTACACGCAGGGAAAGCTCTTTGTCAATCTCGAAAACGAGACGGGATTCCACATTGCGGAGCTTCCCGACGCGCTTGAAAACTGCACCTTCTTTCCCCGCGACGACGGCTATCTGCTGGAAGGCGGGGGCTGGTTTGCCCTCCTCTCCCGCACGGGGGAAAAGCTCGTTCTCTCCGAAGGGCAGGTGTTGGAACGGGCGGGCGCCCTCAAAGCGGAAATCCCCTTTCGCGACTGCCTGTCGCACACGGCGGTATGCGTTTGGAAACAGGGCGCTCTCGTCTCCTGCACACTCCGCGCTTCGCGGGAGCCTACAGAGGCGACTTTCGCGCTCGCGCTCTTCGAAAGCGCCCTCATCGGCGCGGACTGCTCTCCCTATCTGAGCGGCGAATTGCAGGAAAAGGCGGGTTCGCTCAAAGAATTTTTGGGGGATTTCCGCTCCGTCGTGCTCACGGGAGAGCGCGACCGCGTCGGGCTTGCCTACGAGCGGAAAGAACGCGTCTTCGACGTACGGTATTTCCGCGTGGAACTGAGCGGCGGAAAGGTGTCGAACATAATTCCCGAATAAGCGCAGTCGATATCCCCCACCGACGGTACAAAAATATATTCTGCACGGAAGAATGTAGCCGCGGAATAATACATTTGCCGAGACAGACGCCGATATGTATCGGCGTATCCTTTTGAGGGCGGTTAAGCCGCAACGTTCTCTCAAGATTTTAGGGCGGTCGGAATACATTTTGCAGGTCATATAATGAAATACGGAACGCAGTTCTTACGCTTTCGCAAAGATTTCACAAAAAATACGTTTAATCTGCTTGATTTTGAGTTATAATACGATGTATGTTATCTAACAGCGTTACCTAATCGGAGAGAGAGTATGCAGACGAGAGAAGAAGTAAATGATTTGTTAAAACGGTTTATCGGCAATATGCCGCGCAAGATGATGACGAAGATAGAAAGGACAAATATCGGGATCGGTATGGTTCTTCGTTATCTCGAAGAAGTCGGACGTCCCGTATCGGCGGGTGAAATCAGCCGTTTCATGAACGTAAGCACGGCAAGAGTGGCGGTGATTCTGCGCACTATGTCCGAAAAAGGTCTGATTGTCAGAAGCGTCGATTGTTCCGATGCGAGAAAAGTCTGCATCGGTTTGTCGGAAACGGGGCAAAAAAGCTATCGCATGATGACGGACGAACTGATCGGACTTATGGCGGAGATTGTTGAACGGATCGGAATGGAACGCATGGAACTGTTTCTGCAAATCGCAAGTGAAATAAACGCCGTCGTTACGGCGAAAATAACAGAGAAAGAAGAGTAAAACGGCAGTATCATCAGAGTAATATTGCAGTATTATTTTTTAATAAAAAATCTAACAGCGTTAGGAGAAATGCAATGAAAGAATTTAACAAGCTATGCAAAGAGTTCGAAGAGATGGATTCTGCAACCTATTCCGTCATCCTTGCGGAAAAGGCGAAAAAGATTATTCCCGCCCTTTGCGCCGTCACAGAGGACGGCGAGGAAGGATTGTCGCTCTTTGCAACCTTTATCGTCGGCGCGGTGGTCGCAGACGGAGAGCTTTCCGTAGAAGAATTCGCGCTTACGTTTCCGCTGTTCAAGGCGTTTTTCGGCGAGGGAATTTCCTATCGGGATTGCGACGACGTCGTGCGGAAGATGCGTGGCGAGCGCAGACAGCTGAAAAGATATGTCGACGATATGGTTGACGCTTTCGGACAACTGTCCGAAGAATTGAAAAACGATATCGTTCTCGTTTGTCTGATGATTTGCGCGGTTGACGGGAAAGTATCGGTTCAAGAAAAGAGTTGGATTAAAAAACTATTAAAGTAAAAGGAACTTTGGAATGGGTAAAATACTAAAATATTTGAAACGCAGGGATTGGCTGCGAATTCTTCTCTGCGTAGGACTGATCGTTTTGCAGGTATGGCTCGAAGTGACCATGCCGGAATACACGCAAAAACTTGCCGCCGCCGTATCGGCGGGCACGATCGAGATGGGCGAAGTGTGGAAAAACGGCGGGCTAATGATTGCCTGCGCCGCAGGAAGTATGATCGCCGCCATTATATGCGGGTGGTTTGTCGCGCATATCGCGGCGGATTTCGCCAAAACGTTGCGCGAAGAGCTTTTTAATAAAATTACAAGCTTCGGAAGCGCGGAAATCGATCGGTTTTCGACGCCGAGCCTGATTACGCGCACAACCAACGA
The DNA here is from genome assembly GCA_964387225.1 of uncultured Clostridia bacterium. Classification (GTDB taxonomy): domain Bacteria; phylum Bacillota; class Clostridia; order Christensenellales; family Borkfalkiaceae; genus Gallimonas. The sequence continues at coordinate 114,455 of CAYLVU010000001.1, forward strand.
CGTGGTGCAAATGCAGATGCTTGTGGCGATGGGGTTGCAAGTCATAGTGAAAGCCCCCGTTATGGCGGTATGGGCGATTTGCAAAATTTCGTCCACGAACTTGCAATGGACGTTGGCTGTCGTGATTACCATCGTTGCAATCATTGTGATGCTTGCTCTCGTCGTAGGGCTTTGCTATCCCAAGTTCAAAAAAATTCAGAAGCTCACCGACGATCTGAACGATATTACCCGTGAAAATATCGGCGGCGTGCGCGTCATCCGCGCCTACAATGCGGAGAGCTATCAGGAAGGGAAATTCGAAAAGGTGAATAACGCCGTCACCAAAAACAATTTGTTTACGGCGCGGACGATGGGATTTCTGATGCCCGTGATGACGTTCTGTATGAGCGGTCTGTCTCTTGCAATTAATTGGATCGCCGCCGTGCTTCTAAACGATATTTCGGGCGCGACGACGGCCGAAATGATTGCCGAAAGAGCTGAGCTTTTCGGCGATATGGCGGCGTTTTTTCAGTATGCCCTGCAAGTCGTCGGTGCGTTTATGATGCTCATCATGATCTTCATCGTTCTGCCCAGAACAATGGTCTCCGCAAAGCGAATCAACGAAGTGCTCGACACCGTTCCGTCTATCCGATATTCCGAAACCGAACCCGACGTCGAACGAAAAGGAGAAGTTGAATTTCGCAACGTGTCGTTCGACTACGCGGACGGCGGCGAGAAGTGCATTGCCGATATTTCTTTCAAGGTAAATAAAGGCGAAACGTTCGCTATCATCGGGGCGACGGGTGCGGGCAAGACGACGCTTATAAGCCTTATTCCACGTTTTTACGACGTGACGGAGGGAGAAATGTTGATTGACGGCGTGAACGTGAAAGACTATCCCAAGGAAACGCTTCAAAGAAAGATTGCCCTCGCGCCGCAGAAAGCCGCGCTGTTCAAAGGCGACGTGAAGTCGAACGTTACCTACGGCGCGCAGGAGGAAATTCCGGACGACGATCCGCGCATTTCCCGCGCGCTTGCCGTTGCAAACGCCGATTTTGTAAGCGACCTCGAACAGGGCGTCCATGCGGAAGTGGCGCAGGGCGGCACAAATTTTTCGGGCGGACAAAAACAGAGGCTGTCGATTGCCCGCGCGGTGTTCAAAGATTCCGAGATCATCATTTTCGACGACACTTTCTCCGCGCTCGACTATAAAACGGATATGCTCGTAAGGCGCGAAATTAAGAATCGGCTTTCGGATACGACCGTCATTATCGTTGCCCAGCGTATCGGCACGATTAAGAACGCAGACCAAATTCTCGTTCTCGACGGCGGAAGAGCCGTCGGATTGGGAAAGCACGACGATTTGATGAAGAACTGTCCCGTCTATCGGGAGATCGCGCTCTCGCAGCTTTCAAAGGAGGAATTATAATATGCCTGCTATGGGAAGAAAAGGCAATATGCCGAAAGAAAAAACGGACCTCAAGTCCCTCGGTCGGCTCGCGGCGTTCTGTAAACGTTACCTTCCTTTCATTTTGATTGCCGTCGTCTTTGCGGTCGGCGGAGCGATTTGTACGATCATCGGCCCCGAAAAGATCAACAAGCTTACGGACCTTTTGGAAAACGGCGTGACCAATCCGGACGGCGTAGATCTTTCCGCTTTCGTGGACATCTGTATCACCCTCGTCATCATTTATGCCGTCGGCGCCGTGGCGGGGTACGTGAGCCAATTTATTATGGCGACCGTAACGCAGTACACTTCCAGAAAGCTGCGTTCGTCAATCGACGGAAAGCTCAACAAGGTCCCGCTCAACTATTTTGACAAGACGACGAAGGGCGACCTCCTCTCCCGTATCACCAACGACGTCGATATCATCAGCCAAACGCTCGGATCGAGCATTGCAAATCTTACCAGCGCGCTTGCGCTCTTCATCGGCGTGATCTATAAAATGTTCGAGACCAATTGGATTCTCGCGCTCGTCACGATCGGTACCGCACTCGTCGGATTTCTTTGCATGGGCATCATTCTTTCGCGCTCGCAGAAATATTTCGACCGCAAGCAGGTTGACCTCGGCATTATGGAGGGACAAATCGAAGAGGTTTATACCAACCATAATATTGTCGCGTCCTATTGCGGGAAACCGTCGGAGCTGAAAAAGTTTTCCAAAACAAACGGAGATTTGTTCGTAGACAATGCGAAGTCCCAATTCCTTTCGGGCATGATGACTCCTATCATGGGGTTTGTCGGAAATCTCTCCTATGCGCTCATCTTCATCGTCGGCGTGGCGTTTATCGTAAACGGAAATACGGCGGTCACGCTCGGCACGATTATGGCGTTTGTTCTGTACGCGAGATTGTTTTCGCAGCCGCTCTCTACCTTTGCGCAGTCTATGACTTCGCTTCAACAGGCGTCTGCGGCTTCGAGACGGGTGTTTGAATTTATCGGAGCGCCCGAAATGGAGCGCGAGGACGAAAAAACCGCAACGCTTCCCGCCGTCCGCGGCGACGTGGAATTCAAGTACGTGCGATTCGGCTATACTCCCGACAAAATTATCATTCACGATTTTTCCGCAAGTCTGAAAGCGGGACAAAAAGTGGCGATCGTCGGTCCGACGGGCGCGGGGAAAACAACGATAGTCAATCTTCTGATGCGCTTTTACGAATGCGAGGGCGATATTACGATCGACGGCGTTTCTACGAAAGATATGAAACGGGAAGAAGTTCACGGACTGTTCGATATGATTTTGCAGGATACCTGGCTGTTCGGCGGAACGATACGCGAAAACCTTGTATTCAATCAAAAAGGAGTAAGCGACGAAAAGCTCGACGAAATCTGCGAAGCGGTCGGGCTGGGACACTTTATCAAGAGCTTGCCGCAGGGCTACGATACGATGCTCAACGAGGCTCTCAACCTTTCCGAGGGGCAAAAGCAGCAGCTGACGATCGCGCGGGCGATGGTAAAGGACTCTCCCCTTTTGATTCTCGACGAAGCGACTTCGTCCGTTGATACGAGGACGGAACTCGTCATTCAGAACGCAATGGACAAACTGACCGAAGGAAGAACCTCGTTTGTCATCGCGCACCGCCTTTCTACAATTCGGAACGCAGACGTTATTCTCGTAATCAAGGACGGAGATATTATCGAACAAGGCAACCACGAACAGCTTTTGGAAAAGGGCGGCTTTTACGCGGAACTCTACAACAGCCAATTTGCGGCGGTGTAACGGCGGCAAAGGGAAAAAGACGGAGGTCCGCAACGGAAAAATGAGATTCTGTGAAGAATGAGATCCTGTAATCAAAACAATGGAAGAATCGCTGAATCTGCTTGTAACGATAGATAAAAATTATTTGCATCCGCTTTGCGTTATGCTCCGTTCATACAGACAGACGCATACGGACGTTCGTACCGACGTATATGTCGCTCATTCTTCTTTGACGGAAGAAGACTTTGCCTTTTTGAAGGAGTGCGTTTCCGGTTCGAAAATCACCCTTCACAGCGTAAGAGTCACCGAGAATCGCTTTCAGTTTATACCCGTTCTGGAACGGCTCGGCGCAGAATCCTTTTACCGCATTTTGGCGTTCGAATATCTGCCGAAAGAGATAAAGCGATGCTTGTATCTCGATCCGGATATTCTTATCAGGCGGTCGCTTCTTCCGATGTACCGAACGGAATTGACCGACAAATATTTTGCGGCGGCAAGCCATGTGTACGGCTTGAACAATCTCTTCAATCACGCTCGTTTGGGAATTTTATCGCATGAGCGGTATATCAATTCGGGCGTCATGCTTCTGAATCTGGAAGAAATCCGCAAGGATTTTACGGCGGAGCGCATATTCGCCTGTATGAAGAAAAGAGCCCGCATTTTGTTTATGGGAGACCAAGATCTGTGCAACGTTCTGTTCGGCAAAAAAATGTTGTTGTTGGACGAATTGTTATACAATTTGGACGAACGCACGTATCGGCACAATCGTAAGAAATTCGGAATGACGGACGTTGCGGAAAAAACGGTCATCATCCATTACAACGGAAAAAACAAACCGTGGCTGAACGGCTATAAAGGCGTTTTAAACCGCTTCTATCCGGACACGGAAAAATGCGGGAACGTAATAAAATTTAACTTTTTCAGGCGGCTTGCGGCGATTTTGCGTATTTTCTTTTTAATCAAGGGGAATCGGCAAAAAAATATGAAAAAAGACGGCTGACGCTTCCGAAAATACGGCTCGCCGGCTACGCAGCCGTAAATCACGGCTCTTCCGAGCCGGAAGATCGGAAAAGCAAGGTTGCGATAAACAATTCAAAAGCGGATTTTTAAAAAATATAAATTTCAAACGGAGGTGTATTTATGGCGAATTATTGTCCGAATTGCGGCGCAGAGGTATCGGGCAGCTTCGGTTACTGTCCGCAGTGCGGCGCAAGTCTTATCGGCGGAACGGCAAGCGGATCAAGCGCTTCAACGGGTAGTACCGCTTCGAACGCCGCGAAAACGGCGGCTACGGTCGGCGGAGTGGTGCTCGGAGCGGCTGCGTTAAATTCCCTTGCGCACAGGCTCGTTCACCGCAGGCGTCCTATGTACAGAGGACCTATGGGAGGTCCCCCGCCTATGGGCGGACCGCGGGGTCCTATGGGCGGACGCGGCGGCAGACGGTAAAAGAAATTGATAAAAAATATTTTAATAAAAGAGGTTAATTCCATGGAAACATTGCAGAAAGCAAAACTGAAAATGAAGACGGACAAAGATTTCAAAAAGGCATTGGTACGGAGCGCGAAAGACGAAATTTTGATTGATTTGGACGGAGACGGCGAATCGGATATCGCTTTGATGGATTCTACCGGCGACGGCAATATCGACACGTTGGCAGTCGATTTGACGGGGGACGGAGAATTCGATCTCTACTTCCATGAATCGGACGGACGGACGGATCTCGTTCTCCTCAATAACGAAGGAGACGGCGCGGCGGAAATTTTGGGCTTCGGCGAAGAAGTGAAAGAAAGTATGATCCTTGGCGCGCATAATATTATGACTATGTTGGCTCTCGGGGAATACAAAACGGAAGATTTGGACTCCGCATTGGATACCCTTCAAAAAGAAATCGGCGAGGCAAGAAAACAACGAAACTCCGATCGGTAAAGGCGAATATAATCCCGTCGGGGCAGATAAAATTGCCTCCGCGCGTGCAACCCAATCAAAAAACGATAAATCTTTATAGTTGTTATCTTCCTGCGTTTGACCGATCCCATATCAGGGTATAATATAATCGGACAAAGGAAAACGGTAGGCACCGCGGAAAACCGATACCGAAATTTCCCCAAGTTATAAAAATTTATAATTTTAAGGAGATTTTATTATGAAACACTATTTACAAACAAGAAACAACGACTCTTACGACCTCTTCGACGTATTCGACGACTTCTTCAAACCGATGTTCTACGACGAAACAAGGGAACTTCGGACCGACATCAAGGAAAACGAAAACGATTACGAGCTTGACCTCGCGCTGCCCGGTTACAGCAAGGACGAAATCAAAGTTTCGCTTGAAAACGGCTATCTTACCGTAAGCGCGGCAAAACGGGAAAAGGAAGAAGACAAAAAACGTTACCTCAGAAGGGAGATTTCCGAGAACATTTCCAGAAGTTACTATGTGGGCGACGACGTTACGCAGGAGCAGATAAAGGCTAAATTCCTGAACGGTATTTTGACTTTGACCGTTCCGAAAGCTCAACCCCAACAGGAAAAGGGCGGAAACCTAATCGACATAGAGTAAATGAAATCCAAATCGGCGTAAGCGTTTGTTCGCTTACGCCGATTTGGATTGGAAAAAGATGCCCGCCGTCTTACGGAGCGGGTATACCCTAAAAGAACCGGGCAATCTGTTTTTCATCTTTTATGCACTTCCTTTTTGTTGTGCACAGATGATATCCATATTCATTATCCTAAATTTGGAACTACAACTGCCAATCCTGCATAACAATTAAAAATTCTTGTGCGTATTTTTCAACACAATCGTTTCCTACCCAATTTCTTTTTCGCATTTCATTATAAAACCTACCCTGAAAAAATATTTTGTGAATTTCTCACGAAAACAGTTGACAAATACGCGCCCTTTCGATAAAATAAATAAGCTATTCGGATTTCCGGGTACCAATATCGCGGGGTGGAGCAGCCAGGTAGCTCGTCGGGCTCATAACCCGAAGGTCGCATGTTCGAATCTTGCCCCCGCAACCATACGGCGATGTAGCTTAGTTGGTTAGAGCGATCGGTTCATACCCGATAGGTCAGCGGTTCGACTCCACTCATCGCTACCAAATTAAATCGGCTTTATGCCGTTTTTATATACGGCCCGTTGGTCAAGCGGTTAAGACATCACCCTTTCACGGTGGTATCGTGGGTTCGATTCCCGCACGGGTCACCATCTGCTAACAAATCCGAACACCCCTGTTCGGGTTTGTTTTTTATGTACTCTCCGAGTTCGGAATTTTCTATATCTTCAAACGTAATTCTTTCTTCGCCGTCCTTGTAGTTGCAAATGATAATCGCATAATCGTCAAAGAGATAAACGGCGTTCACAAACCCGTCGATTAACGTTTGCTTTCCTTTCTGCGTGGATAAATCCAACTTTCTGAATTTGGTCAAACCGAATTGTATCTGTTCTCTTGTGAGGACAGGTCTTTTTATTTGTTCCTGCGCTATCTCAATCTCTAATTCTTTCTTACGGGTTTCCAAGTCCGCAAGCCGCTTTTTCGTACTGTCAAGTACAATGCCTTTTTGAATAGCGTCAAGCATATTTTCTATGCCGCTTTCCACGTCGGCTAATTGCTGTTGAAGGGCGGGTAAAATCGTACTTCCCTGCATTTGAATATCATAGAGCCGATAAGACAACTGTTCCATTAAATCGTCGTCCATAATCTTCTCTATGATAGCCTTGACTACGGCGTTTTCTATCCAATCTTTGTTTACGGTTTTCTTGTCGCAAGTATGCGTTTTCTTTGCGTTGGCGCATTTGTAATAGTGATAAACCGTGCCTTTCTTGCCCGTGCCGCTGTCGCCAATCATCATTGCCTTGCACTTACCGCAAAATAATTTTGTCGTGAGCAAATATTCGACTTCCGCTTTATGAACGGCGGGCGCACGGGTATTTGCGGCAATGCGCTTTTGTACTTTCTCGAACAAGTCTTTGTCGATAATAGCGGGTATGGCGTTCTCGATAACAATATCTTTGAAACGGTATTCGCCTATGTACTTGCGGTTGGAAAGAATACGGCGCACGTTGTTATAGCCGAGCGGATGTTCGTAGGCTTTTCTGCCCGCTTTCTTTTTCATACGCACGGTGATTCCCACGCCGCGGGCGTTCATATCGGCTATGATAGTTTTAATCGCTTCGCCGTCTGCAAACCTTTGGAATATCTCTTTTACGAACGGAGCTTTCTTTTCGTCTATCTGCAAATGCTGTTCTTCGTCCACGTAGTAGCCGAGCGGAGTAACGCCGCCGTTGTACATACTTTTTAAGGCGTTGTCCGTCATTCCGCGATTGACCTTTTCTGCAAGCTCAACCGAATAGTACTCTGCATAGCCCTCAAGGACACTTTCCAAGATGATACCTTCCGCACCTTCCGAAATACTTTCCTTTGCGGATACCACGCGAACGCCGTTCTTTTTAAGTACATTTTTATAGTATGCGCTGTCATATCTGTTACGGGCGAAACGGTCTAACTTCCAAACGATAATCACGTCAAAAATGCGCTTTGCACTGTCTTTAATCATCTTCTGAAAGTTCGGGCGGTTGTCAGTCTTAGCCGACATAGCACGATCTATATAACTGCCGACAACCTGTATATCGTTGTACTCGGCGTATTGCATACAGTCGCGGAGTTGTCCTTCAATGCTTTCTTCTCTTTGGCGGTCGCTTGAATAACGGGCGTAAATAACGGCTTTCATAACTCTTTCTCCTTGTGGAAACAGTATATCGTAGTAAACTTGACGGATATAGTCATATATAAAAATTATTTTTGGTTTTCTTCCAATAATTTCAGCAAGGCTTCTTTCAGTTTTGCATTGACGGAAGAATTCGGATCGAAGCACATCTCAACAAACTCTTTCATTTGCGGATTATTGGCGAGTGATTGAGGATTATAACCGTAGAGTTTACCTTGCGGATTATCGGCTCTCCCCAAAAGGTAATCGCAAGAAACATCAAAGTAATCCGCATACTTCAAAAGTATAGGGTATGACGGAAGATTGATCCCTGTTTCATACCGAGCGATCAACGGCTGTTTAATATCCAATTCTTGCGATAGTTTCGCTTGCGATAGTCTTGCGCTCTCTCGTAGCGTTCTGAATCTTTGAGCGATAATTTTCTTATCCATAAAACCACCTTACCGTTTTTCAATTATTATATAACAAATGAAAAATCCTGTCAATACTTTCAAATCATTATCTTAATACGATTAAATATTATACGGAAATTTTTCCAAAATAATCCAAACAAATGTTCGCATATCTATTGACAAGCGTGTTTTACCGTGGTATAATGCGTTTGTACGATATAGGTCGTACTGTACCCTTTCGAGGATGGAAGTCTGCGACGGGCGATAAGAGAACGGAAATGTTTCGCCCGCGGAACGCAGGGATTTTTTGAACGGAAGAAGTCCGTTTCAGCCTTGGCTTGCGATTTTTACGCGAGGTGTTTTTGGTGTGCAAAAATTTCGTAAGCCGAAAGAGGCTTTTATTGTTGTACGGTTTTTTCCGTATCGGCAGTAAGAGGTTCCGAAAAGTTTCAGAGAACTTATCGGAAAGGTAGCGTAAAGTTGCTATGCCTTAGCTTGCGGGAAGTGCGTGGGCTTTTGTAAAGTTACGCAATTTTTAGCAAGCCGAAAGAGGCTTTTATTGTTGTACGAATTTTTAAGCAAACGAGGGTAATTCAAGAGTTAAAATCAATCTAAAACTAAACAGAATGGGTAACCGCCATAGAGCAGTTTGAAACTGTTAAATACGGTTAAAGTCGGTGAAACGT
>CAYLVU010000002.1:0-111616 GCA_964387225.1 uncultured Clostridia bacterium
GAGAAAAATTATGTCAAATCAATTAAAGGAATATCCGAATCAACCCGCAAGCGAAGAGATGGAACGGCTTGAATTCGGACTTTGTCCCGTATTAAAGCAAGATGCACCCGTAGCTGCCAAAACTTTATATACGGCGTTTGATGATGACTTGAATGCTTGCGAGAATAAATATAAAGGACATCGTTTTGAGGTTGTAGGCGTTGCGTTAAAGGTTGCACCCGACGTACACCATAAACCCGCGATAGAGCTTTCCGATCATGTGAACGGCAAGTGTTACGTACTTTGCGTTTTCAATTCGGACGATATTTATAACGTTGTTAAAGAGGGCGACAGCGTCGTTTGCCGAGGCAATTATTTAGTTGCAAGCAGCCACTTCGGAATCGTATTAAAAAACTGCGAAGTTGTAAAATGAAATAAATACGGGAGTATAAAATAATGGGTGAATTTTTGACAAGACCTTACGTCAATACGGAAGAAGAACGTAACGCCAAAGCGGATATATTGGAACTTATCAATTTTGAACGCTTTTGCCGTGATAATGCAATGTGGGACGAAATGCGCAAATGTTTTGCAAATGATTCTTACGTCAACATTTCTTGGTATCAGGGAAGCGGTGACGGTTTTGTAACTGCTTCTTCAAAGAGTCCGATGTATGCGCCGCATAAAATTTACAACTCGCTTATTTGGATAAACGGCTATAGAGCCGTTACCATCATGATGGCAACAATTCAGAACAGGCGTACAGTTAAGGGCGTGGAATGTGAACTTTCCACCGATACGCAGCTTTTATTCAGCACGCAGAAGATTGACGGGCAGTGGTATATCGTCCGCTTCGAATCTATATACGAGCAAGACCGCCTTGTCCCCGTATTGCCGAACGCAACACTTTCAATGGACGGCAAGGAGCTTGCAAGGTACAGGCAAAGTTATGCGTGTATGTCATACTGTATGGCGCTGTCGGGCATTGAGGCAAATCAGAATCTTGCGGGCAGGGACAAACCCGAAACGGTTAAAAAAGTCTATTCTGAATTAAAAAAATGGTTGGAGGCAAATGAGTTTAATAGTTAAGGCAGGTAATAAATGAAAACTGTAATCATAACGGGTGCAAACTCCGGACTTGGGTTTGAAAGTGCAAAACATATTGCGCGCAACGGCGGGTATCACGTTATTCTTGCGTGCAGGAACAAAGAGAAAGCGGAGACGGCAAAGGCACAAATAATAAAGGAAACGGGGAGCGAAAGCGTCGGCACGATGCTTCTCGATACTTCCTCTTTGCAATCGGTGAGAAACTTCGTAGAAGAATTTAAGGGGCTTAACGTTAAGTTGGATTGCTTGATTTGCAACGCGGGTATTTCACCGGCGCACAGCGGAACGACAGCGGACGGTTTCGAACTTGTGTTTGCTACAAACTATATAGGGCACTTTTTATTGGTGAATGCCCTTTTGCCGTATATGGCGGATAACGGGCGCATTATAAACGTTACGAGCGATATGCACAATCCTCCCGGCGGTTTGGAGTGGAAAGATCCCGATTTATTGGCTTATGCCGACGGCAGCGACAGAAAAAAATATTCGTATTCCAAGCTTGCCAATATTTATTTTACCTATGAGCTTGCCGAGCGGCTGAAAAAGGCGAATTCTAAAATTACGGTTAACGCCTTCAATCCCGGAATGATGGATACTAACTTTCACGGAGATATTCATTACGGTGCGAGAGAGGCAATGGTTAAGCTGACAATGCCTCATCGCGTCGGCGATTTGGCAAAATCCTCTGCGGCGCTTGCCGAGGTTGCCACGAGCAGTGAGTTTGACGGCGTTACAGGAAAATTTTTTGACAGAAGCACTAAATTTATAAAATCGTCCGAACTATCGTACAATGTGCAAAACCGCATTGATTTGTGGAATAAAAGTATGAAGTGGGTAGGGTTATAAGATACAGTGCAGTATTTTCGTCCTATAAAGACAAGTCTTAATAGCTTGAACTTCTTTACCGTAAAAAAGATGTTCGGGCTATTTTGTTTAATGGAAGAGTTTGAAGACTTCCGAGCATAGATAAAGCCGATAGAGTGTTTGCTCTATCGGCTTTATCTAACCATATGGAGGGCGGTATTATATCTTGTGAAAGGAGCGGCGGTTGCAAATGCAACCGCCGCTCCTTTTATCCACCTTTCGGAGGTGATTTTTTATGATTAGATGAAATAAAGACTATTTGAAATGCAAGCCGAACTCAAACCGTTTGCAAACCAAATAGCTCCACGCAGTGGCTCACCGGCTACATAGGGTTCCCGCAAAAAGACGAAAGTATTTTTGTGGGAAGAGGAGCCGCAACGTAGCGCAATTGTCGATTTTGCTTGCGAAATTGACTTAAAGCGAAGTTTGCGGCGACGATGTAGCCTAGTGAGATATGGATTTATGCCAACGACGCATATCCATTGAAAAGAAAAAAATACAATCATCAGGAGGAATAAAAAATGAAAACTATTACCGAATTAAAAGACAGCCAGGGTAAAGCTGTGGAGCGCGATGGAGTCGTTCCTTGACACGCACGCAAACGAAAAGGGTGTGCTTTCGGCAGAAGACGACGCCACTTACAACAAGATGGAAAAAGACCTCGAGGATTTTACCACGGAAATCAAGCGCGCAGAGCGCAAGCAAGCGATTGAGACGGAACTCAACAAACCCGTAGCAAGTCCATTGACGGGCAAGCCTATGTCGGCAGCCGCAGACGAAGACGAGAAAAAAGGGCAGAAGCTCCAATGGTTACGAAAAGAATTTCCGAAACGTTATGCGCACAAAGTTGCCTTCGATAGAAGTGCTGAACGCACTCTCGGAAGGTTCAGACGCGGATAGCGGTTATCTCGTGCCGGACACCTTCGAGAGAACGCTTATTGACGGGGATAGTGATGCTATAATAAAATTCAGTACCACTTTAGTGGTCGGCAGACGATATCTCCTTTTAGGGATTATGCAAACCACCGGTTGCACCGGTGGTTATGATTATTCCGAAAAATATTTGCGGTGGGAGTTGCGGTACTGCGTGGGCGTGAGGGAAAAGTTTGCTTTAAAGAGCTTGTTCAGCATCTGCACGTCGGAATACCCGCATTCCAAAGCAATTTCTATTATTTTTTTGTTGGAAGTGGAGAGCAGCTCGATTGCCTTATTCAGCCGCAGTTCGGCAATATATTCGCCCACCGTCATACCCGTGTGGCGGTGGAATTGCCGCGAAAGATGATACACGCTGAGGTATGCCGCGTCGGCGATCTGCGTCAGTGTAATTTTTTCGGCGAAGTGTGCGGAGATGTACTCCTGCGCGGCGGCAACGCTCTTGGGCATGCGGTTTTGGCGCTGTTTTATTTGCAAAAAGATATTGTTGAGCAAAACGTATATGCGTTCGGAAAAGTCGGTTAGAATTTCTTCGTCGTCAAAGGGGTGGTCGGGCGAGGCAGTCCCTTCCAGCGCCTCCGGGTGTTGGGACAGCGTTTCTTGAATCGCCTCAAGCTGTTTTAAAAAGACGTCCGGCTTGAATCCCCGTAGCACGTGGCCTACATCGCGTACAAAGCGCTCGTAGAACGCAGGCATACCGAGTCCGTTGCAGTGGAGGTACCAGAATTCCCACCCGTCCTTTCCGGCGCGGAACGTATGTGGATTCGCACAATCTATAAGAGTGAGATCGCCCGATCCCAAAACGTAGGTGTTGCCCGCATATTCGCAGGTCGCACTGCCGCTCACGGTAAAGTTGAAGAGGTACGTGTAATAACCCTCCCGCTCAAGGTAGTAGTCCTTGCCGGCAAGTTCGTGCCCCGTCATGTCCATTACAAAGCGGAGCGGGTTATCGCTGCGGGCGCCTTGGTAGAAGTACGTTCGCGTACCCGTTATAAAATTTTTGTTTCCGATTGCTTTATATCGCATAAAATGAGCAAGATAGTATAGTGTTTCGGTACAATTCTCTATTGATTTTGAAACTTTATATCAATACAATTATATTATAGTACAAAAATTTTGTCAAGAATGTTTTCGAAAAAAGGAGAAACTTTATGAAAAAACACAAGTGGTTTACAATTTTGCTTGCACTCGGAATGGCGGGCTGTATGACGGCCGGTTTTGCCGCATGCAGAAGCTCGTCGGACGAGGAACCTCCCGCAGAAGAACCTCCCGCAGAGGAAGAAGAAAATATGATCGAACAATATCGTATAGCAAATGGTCTCTTCGTGGACGCGGGAAAAACTTCCGTTGTTTCCGCTTCTGTTATGGCGCTTGCCGTACGTGAGGGCGATACTTTCGCATACGGCTCGCTCAGCGCAACGTTTACGCACTCGGGCAATGCGGACAACGGCATCGTGTTCGGGCTTTCGGCGCCTGCAAGCGGCAGTTTCTGGGAAGGGTACGGCATTAGCTACTACTTCTTTTTCCTCGATACGAACGGCACCGTCCGCCTCGGCAAAACGGATAACGGTCTTTGGACGAATTGTGCAGAGACGCCCGGCGGTTTTACGGACGGCAGCCATACGCTCAAGGTGGAGAGGGACGATATCACCATCAACTGTTATGTGGACGATGTGCTCTACCTCAGCTTTACAGATTCCAATCCGCTTCTCGGAACGGATTACGGTCTCCGCGCGGGCGCCGTCGGCGTTGCATACTCCAATGTGCAGTGCGAATCGCAGAGCGAATGGGTGGTTGAAACATCGGAAAACTTCGAGAGCATCACGGGCAGCGTGGTAAAGGCGGGCATTGGCGACAGAACGCGCGGCGCCGCGCTCTCCCTTCATAAGACGGCGCGTCTTGCGGGCGGCAACGGAACGCTCACGGTGGCGCTCACTCCCGCGGCGGGGAACGATGCGGGAGTTGTATTCGGCGCGGATGATGCGGGCAATTCCTATTACACCTTCGGCTTTACATCGGCAAGCAGAATGGAGCTTGCCGTGGTGCGCGGCGGCGCGAAAGAAGTGCTCGGCACGGGCGTGCTTTCCGCGGGCTATTCCGCTTCGGGCATGTTTACGGTGGACATCGTAAAGAACGGCGGCGAAATCGGTTGCTATCTCCATTACGGCAGCCAAATTATCCGCTACGCCGCCTATACGGATAGCAATCCCCTCACGGGCGAGCGCGTAGGTCTCTATTCGAGCGGCGCGGGCGCCACCTACGGGGAGTTTGAAGCAACTGCTCTCACTTCGCAGAGAACTGCCGAAACGCTCTTTTTCGGACATTCCTATATGGAACTTTGGAGCGGCTACAAGACGGATTTTCCCGAATATACCGATATCGATAACATCGGCATCGGCGGCTCCGTCGCCTCTCAGTGGGAGGATTTTATCGATGAAATTGTTGCCTATCGTCCGTCCCGTGCCGTTTACATGATCGGCATCAACGATCTTACGGGCGGCATTTCGCCCCGTCAGACGGCAGGCAGCGTGGAATATCTCCTCGGCGAGTTGCATGCGGCGCTTCCCAATCTCGAACTTGTGCTCGTAGGCGTAAATTACTGCCCCGCACGTTCCCACCTCACAGCGGAGATCGCGGAGACGAACAAGTATTTCAAAAACATTGCAGCCAAGAACGATTGGGTGAATTTTGCCGATGTGGAATGGACGTTCAACACATCCGCAGATGACCCGCAGTCCACGAACGCCGCGCTCTTCACGGACGGTTTGCATCCCACGGCGCTCGGCTATAAACTCATGGCGACTCAAATCAAGAGCGCATTTGCAGGTGAGAATCAGCCCGAGTTTGATGAATCGGTCGAAGAGGATATGTTCCTTGCAGAGAAGCAGACGGTGTACGATAGCATTTCCATGTATTCGCAGAACGCATACCGTGCCTCGGAATGGGAGCAGGCATCCGCTTACTATGAAACTATGGTAGAGAGGATCGAGGCATGCACCACATCGGAACAGCTTCGCGCGCTCGACTTCTCTACGGAGATCGCGGCGCTCTCCGTCCTCAAGTCGAATGCCGCATATGTAACGGACAATGTGCTCAGTGCTGCTTCCGGCATGTCGTACAATACGCAAACGTGGTCGAAGAATGAAGACGGTTCCATCCGCATGTTCGGCGAGAGCTACTCGCTGGATACCACGGCGCAGTACACGGATACCGATGTTGTGTTCTCCCTCTTCGATAACACGGGCGTCATTCCCACGGGCGGCATATTCCTGCGCGCAACGCGTTCCTCGGCGGGCGGCATCGACGGCTATCTCATCAGCTATGTTACAGACTTGAATTATATTCAAATCTACTATGTGGAAAACGGCTATTCGCTGGGCGGCGGTTCGGAGACCTACACTTACCTCGGCGGTTGGGTGTATCCCGGAAGTGTCGTAGGAACAACGTTCTATGTGCGAATTCAGGGCAGTATGCTGTATCTTGCAGATGAAAACACCATTGCGCGTTACGGCTTTAAGGATAGCATCGCCGTCAATCTCGCATACGGCGCCGATGGTACCCCCGTGCCTGCCGTCTATCAGTCCGGTTATACGGGCGTACTGTGCTGGGCGAACGGAAGATCGTGCAGTCTTATGCTCCAAGCGGTCGTGTGCGAGCAGCCTTCCGCGGCTTCACTCACTTCTCTGCCCGCGGCACTGATAGGTGATAATGAGGCGGATATCCTGGTCGTAATCACCGAAGTTTCGCCCAAAGAGATTAAACCCTCCCATAAAGCGCGCGTCCTTTTTTACTTCGATGCGAAATTTTAAAAGATCTCTCGTTGTCAGCCCCAGGTCCTCAATACATATGTCGGAGACGCGTTTCTCGTTGAGGTAGGAGCCGTCGAAGCGGATATCTACGCTCTGTAACAGCCCGTACTGCGTATCGTTAGAGGAGAGCCAATCGGGGTTGAGCCGTCCTCTGCGGTCGCCAAAATCACCCGTGGAGGGAATGATGCATATCTCCACGCCGTTCACGGAGAAGGTGATGTCGCTCTTGAAGTCGTGGTTATGTCCCGGCACTTCCGAGCAGATTTCAAACTGAAAGTCGAGGGAGATGATGGAGGCGCGGTCACGATATTCGAATCCCGTTGTGCTCGAACCGCTGTAATCGAGCAGGGGAACGGAGTATTCCAAAAATCCCTGTTTCATCCATATAAGTCCCGCCTCAAAGCGCCGGGGCGATTGGAAAACGGCGGGGATATCCGAACCGATGAGGATCCCTCTTTTGAGGGCGATCCCGCAGGATGGCGTTACGGCATGGTCGGTGTAGCTCCCTATGGGAATATCCACCGTGTACACCTCGTGAATGACAGAATTCTCCGCCGCGGGCGCGGCGAGGGAGAGGGCGAAGAAGTAATTTCCAAGCGACACCGTCTTTTCGTTTCCGCGCTTCTTCACGTTGGAGGAGTATATGAGCAGTCCCGCCTCTACGAGCGTCTTCACGTGGAAGGACGCCGTGGAAACGGGAATATTCAGCTTCCAGGCGATGTGGTTGATACTGCACGAGCCGTCGTTCACGATGCGGATGATATCCCGTCTCGTCTTTACGGAGAGTGCCGCAGTCACCTTCTGCAATTCGTCCTCCTTGTCGTATAGGTTGAGCTTTCTGAACCGTATTTGCTCGCTTTCCCGTTCCGCCATCTTTTTTTCTCCTTGGTAAGATGAGGATAGTATATCATCGAATTCCAATTCTGTCAAGGCGAATTACAATTTAGATTGGAATATAATGCCTCTTTTCCGTTAAAAACACATTGAGTATTGTGTATTTAACGGGAAAAATGTTACAATAAAAATAGAAATTGCAGAATGGTTCATTCTGTGAAAAGAAAGAGGAGAAAATCATGAAAAACCGCAGAATTTTAATGTCGGTTCTGTCGTTGGTTTTTGCGCTGTGCGGCGTATTTGCGTTTGTAGCGTGCAGCGGCGACGATACGGACAGCGACGATACGGACAGCAACGGTGAACCCGAAAAGTACACGGTCACCTACGTCGCAGGTGAAAACGGCACGGGTACCGCCCCGCAGGGCGGCAGTTATGCCGAAGGAGAAACCTTCACGGTCGCCGAAAACACGTTTACGTGCGACGGCTACACCTTCGCCGGTTGGAGCGACGGTGAAAATACGGTTGCGGCGGGCACTACCTACACGATGCCTGCAAGCGATGTAACCTTTACCGCACATTGGGTGTACGTCGAAAAGACGTTCACCGTCTCTTTTGAAACGAACGGCGCGGGTGAAATAGAGAGCAAGCAGTGGACGGAGGGCACTGCGCTTGAAGTGACCGCGCCCACCAAGGCGAGGAACGAGTTTAAGGGCTGGTTCTACGACGAGGAGTTCACAAGAGCCGCCGATCTTGCAAATCTTACCGCAGAGGGCGATTTTACCCTGTATGCGCAGTGGGAGTATATTTTTCAAACTTACACTGTTACGTTTGTAACGAACGGCGCGGGTGAAATAGAGAGCAAGACATGGACGGAGCACGGCGCCTTAGAGCTTACTCCTCCCACGCGCACGGGCTACACCTTCGTTGGTTGGTTCTTCGACTCGGAGTTTGCAAATCGGGCAAATCAGTCTTACCTCGAAATTCAGGACGCCGAGGTAACTTCGCTCACCCTCTATGCACAGTGGGAGGCAAATGAATACAAGGTTTATCTCTATTCCAACGGCGAGGACGGCGATCCCGTCATTCACACGTATAAGATGGATGAAACGGTCAATGTTTCCGATTGGACAGTGCCCGAGTGCGTCCATGAAGGACAAAAGGTCGATTTTCTCTATTGGGAGTCGGAAACCGGTCACAAACAGTTCGTGCCGGACGCGACGTTCACAATGGGCGCAGAGAGCCTTTCTCTCTATCCTGTTTACGATATGCCCCAGCTCTTTGCGTTCGATTACGACCCCGAAACGGATACCTATACTTCCACGCGTGCAGGGATTCGTCCCATTACCAACATGTCCGCAGAAGCTCCTTTCTACGGTGAAATTTCCGTTGACTTTGTGGTAAACGATACGGGCCTTATCGGCGGCACTACCACGTCGGGCGGTATCAACGGCGTAGGTATCTTTTGGAATGCAACCATTCCCGAGACGGATTATCCCTATAACGGCGCAGGCACATCTTATTTCTATATGCACATGAATCCCCGCAACGGCGGCTTCCAACTTGCGCTCGTCAACGGTGATCTCGCCGGCTCCGATTCCTATGAAACGCTTTCGCCCAATCCTTCCAAAACGACGAACTGGACGACGAAGTGGAACGAATGGAATACAGCGCGTGCGGCAGAGGCAACTTTCTATCCGCTCGAATTTAACTTTAAAGCAGTATTCACACCCACGTCTATCATGCTCTATGTAGACGGCGAACTCAACTGCACCTACACGGGTATTCGCCTCAATTCCCTTACGGGCGGTTACGCAGGCATCCGCGCGGCGGGTGCAGGTGTTACGGCAAAGAACATCGTCGTAAGCGAATCCACCGCGTACCCGAACAGCGCAGTGCACAAGATTTCGTTCGTGACGGATAACGGCGAAACGATAGGCGACTATCTCTATGCCGAGAACGTAAATCTTTTGGATATTCTCCCCAAACTCTACGGCGGCTACGATTACACATGGTATATCGATGCGGATTGCACGAACCCCGTCACCGAGGATACGCACGTCACGCAGGACGTCATCTTCTATGGCAAGAGCGAGGAGGTCACCCTTCAGAACGGCTTTGCAGTCTATGAAGATAAATACGTCGTCAACGCCGCTACGGGCGTTGTGATCACCACGGTACCCGGCGCAGTAGGTCAGTACGGTCAATGGTCGGCAGATTTCACGGTTACTGCCAATACGGGCAGAATCGGCTTGTTCTTTAACGCAACCGTTCCCACCTCGGAGAGCAGTATCGTTTGGACGAATACCGCAGTAGACGGCTATTCGATGTATATCAACGTCGGCGCGATTAAGGACAGTACAATGGCGTACTTCACGTTTGGTCACATTAAAAATGGCAGCTATGGTGCCACTACTTCCGACAGCGCTTCGTTCGGCTCATATACTTTCGCCAGTGCAAATGCAGGATCCGCCGAATATCAGAAGTTCTATAACGATATTTGGAGCATGAAAAACGGCGAGCAAGAGAGCGTTACGTTCACCATGACGATCACCGTCACCGAAACGAGAGTGGTGTTCTCACTTAACGGACATGCTATGTTTGTCAAAGCCAATCCCAACGCAACGCTCAATCATGAGGGCACGGGCTGGGGCTTTTATGCGGAAAAGGAGGGGAGCATCTCCAATTGGAAGTACGATCCCGACGTCACCGAGCAGAACGGCTTCATCATCACCAAGGATGCAGAGGGTAACCCTGTCTACACCTCCGCGCCCACCACTGGAACCAGTTCGATCGCGGTGCAGGTTGCAAACATGGGTGACAAGTTCGGGCTCTTCGAGACAGACATCGAAATTGACAATATCAGCAACGGCAGAACGGGTCTTGTCATCAAGGGCGAAATTCCCGACAGCGAAGACGGTTCGGATTTGATTTGGAATAATACCTCTATCCACGGATACTTCCTTTATCATAATGTAAAAGCAAATGCCAACTTTACCCTCGCTTCCATTATGGATGGCACATACACAACGGGTGGTACGGCAAAGGCATACGCAGGGACAAATGCAACTGCGCCCAACGATACCGCATCGGATATTCTGAAAGAATATTGGTATAGAAATCACGACATGGTTGCTGGCACTGCGCTTACGCTTACGTTCAAACTCGGTTTCGAAGTGAAATCAACGGGCGAAATCAACGTCTATGTTGATGGGGAACTGTATTTCACAAATACCAGCTATTATAACAGTACGGTAGGGGAAAAGGAACTGAGTTACAATGAAGATCTTACGGGCGTCGGCTTCGTTGCATACGGCGTCGGCACGGTGTTCTCGAACATTCGCTTTACCCCCGAAGATGTCTGAGGCATAAGGAGCGATAATGAAAAAATTTTTCGCGGCATCATTGGCAGCGGCGGCGCTCTTTTGCGCTGCCCTGCCTCTGGGAGCAGAAATAAAATCGGCTTCGGCATACCGCCTTGTGAACGGCGAAAAGGTCTATTCGGTTGTTACAGATAAAATCATCTATCAAACAGAAAAACCCTTCGACAAAACCATAAATACGTTCGAGGCATGGATCAAACTCCCTGCCGAGCTTTCCGATGATATCCGCGGCGGTATCATTTTCGGAAACTACTACAACACGCCCACGGGCTATCCCGGTTGCGTGAACTTCGGCGTGGGCAAGGGCGGACTTTTCGAGCTATATTGGAATCAGGGTGAATATAAACACACGTTCGGGGAAGTGGACCTGCGCACGGGCGAATGGACGCACGTCGCCCTCGTGCGCGACAAGGCGGAGAGTACGCTCACCTACTACGTGAACGGCGAGGAAAAAACCAAGCTCGATCAAAGTCTTTCAGAGTCCGTTTCGGATATGATTTTCGCCGTCGGAAACGATTGGAACAATTGGTACGTCTGGTATGAGGACAATTTGGACCGTGTTCCCTTTTACGGGCAAATCCGGCAGATTACGCTGTATTCCGAGGCTGTTTCGCAGGACATCATCAAGGCGGATATGCAGTCCGCGCGCATCACGGGGGCGGATCGTCCCGTAAACGGCCTCATGGCGAATTGGAATTTCACGGAAGAGTGGGGCGTGGAACAGGTGATCGAGGACGATTCCTCTACGAAAAACAACTGCGTGCGCGGCACCTACGATTGCTATGTCCCCGAGGAGGCATTTGAAGATTTCGACTATTCCTTTGTCGTCATTCCCGATATGCAGGCGATGAACTATTGGAAGCCGGACAACTTCTTGCAGCAGAGCGAGTGGATCGTAAATAATGCCGAAAAGGAAAAAATCAAATTCGCGATGTACCTCGGCGATATGATCGAAGATCGCTACGACTCCGGTTATTCCAACTCCAATCCGGAAAGGGCGGTGCAGGAGTGGCTGGTTGCGCAGCAGTGCATCACCATGCTGGACGGCGTTGTGCCGTACACCGTTATTCTCGGCAACCACGATTACGACAACTGGGCGGTGGCAAGCCGCAAGGCGGAGCAGTTCAATAAATTCTTTCCGTACGAAAAGTACAGCAAGCTCAGTTACTTCGGCGGCGCGTACGAGGAGGGGGATATGTCCAACACCTACTCCCTCTTCCAGGCGGGGGATGTGGAATATCTCGTCTTTGCACTCGAGTACGGTCCCCGTCAGCGCGTGCTGAATTGGGTAAATCGTATCATCGATGAGCACCCTGAAAGCCGCGTCATCATCACAACGCACAGCCTTGTAGAGCCGAACGGGCAGTTCGTCTCTGCCACGGGTAATTTCTCGCCTTCGAAAACGATCGGCAGCTACGATAGCGTAAATTGCGGACAAGAGATGTGGGATAAAGTGCTCAGCAAGCACAACAACATCTTCATGAACTTCTCGGGTCACCTCTGCACGGACTATGTTGTCATGCGCGAGGACACGGGCGACGCGGGCAATACCGTCCGCTCCGTTCTTATCAACGCGCAAGGATCTATCATGACGTGTGCGATGAATACGATTCTCATCGTCCGTGTGAACGAGCGCACTAAGCAGATGAATTTCAGCTATTACAGCCCCGAGTACGACATGGTATTCAACGAACAGGGTCAGTTTACCATCTCCTTCGAGGATGATCACAACCCCACGGTAGGGACAGCCGATCAAAGTATCGAGAGCGTTGTCAGCTCTGCGCTTGCCTCCTCTTCGGAGGAAAACGAAAGCAGCGGCAGCAATGTCACGGGTGCGCAAATCGCGGCAGTAGGCGCTACGGGCGCCGCCCTCGTCCTCGGCGGGCTTGGAATCGGTTTGGCTGTCGGGAGGAAAAAGCGGTGAAGCGCAAATTTTCTTTCTTTCTCACACTCCTAACGGCAATCGTCTGCGTGTTTTCCTTTGCGGCTTGCGGCAGTAAAACGCCTGCCGATGGCGGCGGGGAAGAACCTCCCGCGGAGGAGGGTATCCGAATCGTCCTCGTCTACAATAATGGACAGCCCAACGGCTATCTCTATGCCGAAGAGGGAACGCCGGCAGTTCGCCCCGATGATCCCGCCTTCGAACCGCACATTTTCCTTGGCTGGTATCTCTCAGGCAAACTTTACGATTGGGATTCCGCCGTTACAGAGCAAATCACTCTGCAGGCGCTCTGGGAAAAGCAGTACACGGGTACGCTTTCCGTCCGCAACGGCGACTGGGCGACGATAGATGGCGCCCGCAATTCCAGCCGTCCCAACAGCTTGCTTTCCAACGAGACGGACGGTTTCGACCGCGGCACCATCGAAGTGACGGTCACTTCGCCCACCGCGTCGGATAGCGGCATCATTCTCTGTCTCACGGGCAACGCAAGCGGGCGCTATTGGGAGAGCGACGTCAGTTACTATTGCTTCCTGATCAGTTTAGATGGCAGCGCCTATCTCGGCAAGGTGGACTACGGCAACTGGACGGCGCTCAAGGTGCTTCCCATTCAGGGCTACAAGGTCGGGCAATCCTATCGTCTGAAAACGGTTCTGGACGGAACGGATATCTATTGTTACGTAAACGGTAAGCTCTACATTGCCTTCTCCGAGAGGAATTTTCTCACGGGCACGGGCTACGGCATTCGTACGAGCGCAACCGATGTCACGTTTTCCGATTTTTCCGTCACGGGAAAGTGCTTGCACAACTTGTAAAACCGAACATAAAAAAGAGGCGGGTAAAGCGCACTTCCCATAGGGAATAAAATAACTAAATTTTTATAGAGTTGTGCTTTCAAGCGATGCCAAGAGGCTCTCGGTATTATCCGAGAGCCTCTTGATGTATGGTGGTGAATTATAGCATCAAGTGCAACAGGCAGGAATAAAAAAGGTTCATATAAATCAATGTGTTATAATGATTTTACCACAAAAGCATATCACTCGGGCGGAAAGAGATACGTATTCAATCCTCTTGCCATGATATGGAATAAAGAAAAGCAAGACAAAGCGTTTAACGAGGAAATGATGAGAAAATTGCCGGAAGCTGAATACACCGAAATTGTTTCTTCTTCAAATGGTAGTAATGGTACAATTAGTACCTTTAATTCAGATGGAGGCGTAGGTTTTGGTTCGTATAGTTCACGTCCAACTACAAAGTTTTTGGTCGTTTATAAATCAGGCTATAAACAAATAGTAAATTTGCGCGACGGTATCCCACTTTTTGATGAATATGTGCGATTGCTAAAAAAGTAATAACATAAATTAAGGCAAGCCATTCTAACGGTTTGCCTTTTTTCGTATAAAAAATCAATGCTTTATGGTTTACTAAAAAGCAAACAATTAAATCTCATATTCGACAAATAAAATAAAAAAGATGTGTTCTAATTCTGATAAAATCAATGTGAGCGATTATATTATTTTTCATAAGAATTAAGTAGATTTATTATTTGCTTGTGGTTACCGTCTGGGGACGGAATACGCCGTCTTGCCAAATTGTAAAGGGCGGCGATTTATCTCCCGTAAGGCATAAACCGCCATTTATGAGTATAGAAACGCAAATATAACAAAAAAACCTAACCCGAACAATAGGTGTTCGACTTAGGTTTTGCTTGGTGCGCCGTAAGGAACTCGAATCCCTAGCCTTTGGTTCCGTAGACCAACGCTCTATCCAATTGAGCTAACGGCGCATATCTTAATTTTTAAGGGCGTATCGCTTTTTCGTGCGAACGTATTATATTATAGACGTTTCAAAATTTTTTGTCAACGGATTTTTAAGACAAAAATTAATGCAAATAAAATATCCACAAATTTTTTTGATTGCGGATAGCTTCGCACAGATAACGATATGTAAACGTTTGTTTTTTGTCGAAGGAGATAAAATGCTGCCGAAATTGTGGATAACTTTTCGGTTTTTTTAATGTTCACGATCGGCGTATCTGTCCGGAAGGGCGTCGCTTTTGCTGCCGTTTGTGGATAATTCGCCGAGGAGATACGGAATATTTTATCGGGAGCAGCATGAAGTTATGCGTTTTTTAAAAAGTTTTTTGCGCCATAATCCGTTTCCCGCGCGCCGTTTAAAATTCGAGTTATAGCGAGCGAATTTGCTTTTTTGCGACAGGAGAAAGCTACTATAATACGGCTCACGGGGCTGAAAAATGGTCGTCTATTGGGAATATGCGTTCGCGGAAAATATGTTGCTGGACGGGCTTCTTTTGTATCTGGCGCTGAAATGTGCGCGCGCGAAAGTTTACAAGCTCAATTTGATTTTATCCGCGGCGGTCGGCGGTGCGGAAGCCGTTCTTTTCCCGCTGATTGCTCTCCCCGTATGGGCGGCATATTTTGTCAAGTTTGCGGGAGGAGTTCTCCTTGTTCTGCTTGCCGTGCGCAAGGGGAGGGGAAAGATTTATCTGATCACTGCGGGCGCGTTCTTCTTTTTTACCTTTGCGCTCGGGGGCGTTCTGACCGCCGCGTACACGTTTTTCGGCGTGGAAACGGAGGGAGGAAACGCGTTTATCGTAGAGCGCGCTCCCGCGGCGCTCGTCATTGCGGTTGCGGGAATCTTTACGGTCATCGGCGTACGGATCCTCCGTGCTTTTTACCGATATCGGAAAATTCAGAGAAATCTTTTTTCTTGCGTTTTGCGGACGGGAGACCGCGAAGTGAATTGGACGGGATTTGCGGACAGCGGGAACTTACTTTCTTTTCACGGCGAACCCGTATGCGTCGTTTCCGCGCCCGCCGTTTTCGCGTTGTTCGGGGCAAAACCGCACGAGGAAGGCAGAATTGCCGTAGGAACGGTGAACGGAGGCAGGAATCGACCGGTATTCCGCTGCGACGCGCTCTCCGTTACGGCGGGGGACGGGCAGATTGATTTGGAAAACGTATATCTTACGGTTGGAGACGTCAATTCGAAGGATTACCAAATAATATTACATACGTCGTTTACGGAGGTGGCGCATGAAAATGTTGAAACTGTTACAACAATGGCTGGGAAGGATTCGGGGGAGCGAAAACGTCGTAAACTATCTCTGCGGAAGCGAGGCGCTTCCGCTGCCGCTTTCGTCGGAAGACGAGGCGGAAATGCTGAGAAAGCTCGACGCGGGCGAGGATGCGGAGGCGGTAAAAGCAAAGCTTATCGAACATAATCTGCGGCTCGTCGTTTATATCTCCCATAAATTCGAAAATACGGGAGTCGATCAGGACGATTTGATATCGATTGGAACGATAGGGCTCATCAAGGCGATCAATTCCTTTCGGACGGATAAAAACATCAAACTCGCTACCTATGCTTCGCGCTGTATCGAAAACGAAATTCTCATGTATCTGAGGCGCACGGTAAAACTCAAAAGCGAAATTTCTTTCGACGAGCCGCTGAATACCGATTTCGAGGGAAACGAGCTACTGCTGTCGGATATTCTCGGAACGGATACGGACGCCGTTTACGGGGGAGTCGAATCGGGCGTGGAAAAGGAGCTTCTTGAGGAGGCGCTGAAAAAATTACCCGAGCGGGAACGAAGAATCATGTTTATGCGCTTCGGACTGGGCGGCGGGGAAGAGATGACGCAAAAGGACGTCGCCGACCGTCTCGGCATCTCGCAAAGTTACATATCCCGTCTCGAAAAGAAAATTATCGAGCGTCTGAAAAAAGAAATTTCCAAGCTGGTTTAAGCGAATAATTTTGGAAAAAAAGGCAGATACTTCTGTTTCCGATATACATAAGGAGGAGAAAGTATGCTTCAAAAAGTGGTGATCTGCGGCGTGGATACGGCGGGGCTTCCCAAGCTCACGGCAAAGGAAAACGACGAGTTGATTCGACGGTTAAAGGAGGGCGACGAGGCGGCGCGCGAGAGATTTATCGTGGGGAATATGCGGCTTGTGCTCTCGCTCGTAAAGCGGTTTTGGGCAAAAAACGCAAACGCGGACGACGTGTTTCAGGCGGGCTGCGTCGGGCTTATTAAGGCGATCGATAATTTCGATCTCAGCTTTAACGTTAAATTTTCAACGTATGCCGTTCCCATGATTTTAGGGGAAATCAAGCGCTATCTTCGGGACGGAAATTCCCTTAGAGTCTCCCGTTCCATTCGCGATACGGCGTACCGCATCTTGAAGGTACGGGAGGGGATCGAGGCGCGGGACGAGGAGGCGACGATTGCAAGGATTGCCGAGGAAATGAAGGTGAGAGAGCGGGAAGTCGTCTACGCGCTCGATGCGATCTCCGATCCCGTTTCGCTTTACGAACCCGTCTACAACAAATCGGGCGATACGTTGGAACTTATGGATCAGCTCTGCGACGAAACGCAGAGCGAACAGATCTGGACGGAGCGGGTCGCGCTGCGGGAGGCGATCGCCCGCCTCACCGAACGGGAACAGAAGATCCTGCGTCTGCGTTACTATGAGGGAAAGACGCAGACGGAGATCTCGGCGGAAGTGGGAATATCGCAGGCGCAGGTGTCCCGCCTCGAAAAAAATGCGTTGGGCAGTATCAGAAAGGAAATTTCCTGAAACATTTTGCCTCGTTCGGCATAGAATAAAACGTGGAGACGAGTTTCGGAGAATTAAGACGGAAAGAGACGGTAAATCTTTGCGACGGCAAGCGGCTCGGAAGGGTGTGCGACGTAGTGTTTACCTATCCGGAGGGAAAAGTACAGGGCATCGTTGTCCCCGGCGGAAAAGGTTTTCGCTTCGGCAGAGCGGAACTCTTTATCGAATTGAAAAACGTTACGAAGATCGGGGTGGACGTTATTTTCGTCGAAATCAAATCTGCGCCGAAGCCCAAGAGGGGCAGGGACAGAAAATGGGGAAGCGAATATGAACCTTCGGACGAGGACCCGTCTCATCGCCGTCCGCCTCCCGACAGGCGCGATTACGGTGAATATGAATAAAAAGCGCTCGGAAGGAAAATTCCGAGCGCTTTTTATATTATAAAATAGTACTATGCGTGACATAATCAGTCTCTTTTCGGCTTGTAACAGTCGCAAAGGGCTCCGTCGGGCAGGTAGCCCGTGTCCGAACATCTGTCGCATTGATATTTCGGAAGCAGGTCTTTTTCCGAAAGTCCTAAGCGCAGCAGCGCGTCCGCGCGTGCGCGGCGCGCTTTTTCCAGCCGTTCCGAGAGGGCGGAAACGGTCTCGGGCGCGTAGATTTCCGCTTTTGCCAGTTCTATTTCGCCCGCTTTGATTGCGGCGCTTGCCGCACGGTAGCTTTCGTCCTTTGCCGCGACCGCCGCGGCTTTGTCCGCGCGCGCCTGTGCGCGCTGGCGCAGGACGGCGTAGTAGTGCTCCCGTTCGCTCTTCTTGTCCGCCGCGATCGCAGCTTCGTCTTTATACAGGGGCTTATATGCGGACGCGGGCGTTTTTTCGGGAATTGCAGCGGGCGTAAATGCTCCGAGCCTCTTCCATTCGGAGAGAAGTTTATTGATGTAGGGTACGGGCGCGGCGGCGTTGGCGCTTTTTTTTGCCGCCTCCAAAATCATTTCATCCGAGAAATTCCAACCGTGCCAGACCGCGATCATATCGAGCGTCGCCTGCGTCTTTTTGACGACGCCGCACACTGCTTCGATCGAGCGCAGAAGGCGGAATTGCTTGTCCCGTGCGGCGCAGTATTCCTTGACGCCGACGCTGTCCACGATGCCGCCCGAATACAATTCTTCGATGAGGCCGTCCATTTCGGAGAATCCGTATCCAAGTTTCATGCAGAGGGAAGCGAGCGCCGTGAGGCTCTCTCCGTCATAGCCGCGTTCGAGCCATTTTTCGGCGTATTCTTCGGCGAAGGGGCGGGGATTTTGCACTTTGACGCCGAGCTTGCGGGCGACGGAAAACACGACGGAGGCGGTTTCTTCCCGCCGCGCGAGATATTCTTTGGCGTCCGCTTCGGCGACGGCGCCCTTATCCCGCAGTTCGCTCACGAGCGCATCGAGGGTATACAGGTTGCCCTTTTTCAGCGACGCCGCGCACAGATAGACGGTGCGGATATCGACGCCCGCGTCCGTCCATTTTTCGAGAAGGTCGTAGTCCGCATCCTGCGGTTTTTTATAGAGTCCCAAAAGAGAGAAAATTTTGCTCATTTCCCGTTCGTGGGCGTTGAAGTCGTTGAGATCCTGCTCGACCTGTTCGTAGGTGTACTTTCGTTCCTTTACGAGCTTGGCGGCTTTGTTTAAGATGTGCGCGGAAGAGAGTTTTTCGCCGTCCTTTTTGGCGCAGTACTCCGCAACGAGGAGAAACGCCTGCTGCTCCATCGGATTGTTTTCGAGAAATTCGAGAATACGCTGCATTTCGTAGGGTTTGAAGTCCCTGCCCGCTTTTTGCAGCAGCTTGTAAAATTCGCGGTTGAATTCGGCATATTTTTCCGGGCGGACGGGTTTTGGCTTGCCGACGGCGGCGTTCACGGGCAGATATTCAACGAAAAGGGGTTCGCGGGAGAGAATCTGTACAAGGTCGCACTCTTCCCAAAAACCGAAGATCTCTACGAGCTTTTCCGGGGTGATTTTCAAAAGCTTCGCGCAGGATTCCGCGTCGAAATCTTCGGCGCATTGGCACAGATACAGTCCGTAGAGATAGGCGCGAACGGCGTCGCCGTCCGCTTGCGGAAGATATTTCGTAATAAATTGATTTTCCACGCAGGTAAACATATTGGCGGTAAAATCTTTTGAAAAAGCGCTAAACGACATTGAAGCCTCCGAAATCGCCGTGTTGATTTTGTGAAAGCAGCGCTCATGCGCTTGCTTTTTTCGTCGATTCGTTATATAATAGTATAGCATACCCGTGCGTAAAAAGCAAATCCTTTTGGAGCGGGGAGCGAATTTTTAAAGAATTACGCGTTCATGAAGATATTACATACTTCCGATTGGCATATCGGCAAACGGCTTATGGATCGGGAACGCCTTACCGAACAGGAGGTGGTTCTCGACGAAATCCTCTCTATTTGCGAAAAAGAGGGTGTGGAGCTCGTTCTCGTGGCGGGGGATGTGTTCGATACATTTACCCCTTCCGCCGAAGCGGAGGAGCTGTTTTTCCGCGCCGTCAAAAAAATAGCCGGCGACAGCCGTGCCGTCGTGATCGTCAGCGGAAACCACGACGACGGCGTACGGCTATCCGCTTCCGCGCCCCTTGCGGGAGAGGAGGGCGTCTATATCTTCGGAAACCGTCCCAAGGCGGTGCCGTTGGGGGGAGGACGCCCCGTGCGTGCCGTTCGCGCCGGAGATTTTTACGTGGAAATCAAAAATGCCGCGGGCGAGAGGGTGTATATCAACGCATTGCCCTATCCGAACGAGGCTCGGCTCAAAGAGACGAAGACCGAAGAGAGCTATTCCGAGAAAATGACCCGATGGATTATGCGGGGTGAGGAGGGATACGACGGCTCGGCGGCGCACGTTCTGCTTTCCCATCTGTTTGTTGCGGGAGGGAGAACGAGCGAGAGCGAACGCGATATCGACCTCGGCGGCGCGCGCGCCGTCCCCGTCTCCTGTCTTCCCAAGGACGGCTATGTTGCGCTCGGGCACCTTCATAAAATGCAGAAGATCGGCGGAAACGCCTATTACAGCGGTTCGCCCCTGCAATATTCCTTCGACGAGGCGAATACGGAAAAGGGGGTATTTCTTCTCGAAACGGAGGGAAAAAATTTTTCCGTGAAAAAGATCCCGCTCGTCTCGGGCAGAAAGCTCGTCCGTCTGGAATGTAACGGTGCGGAAGACGCGCTGCGGCTGTTGGCGGACAGGGAAAACGAATATGTGGAGCTCACGCTCAATCTGGACGCGCCGCTCACGACGCGGGAAACGGAGTCGCTGCGCGAGTGCTGCGAAGGGCTCGTCTCCCTGATTGCGAGAGTAAAGGCGGGCGAGACCGCCTCCGTCGTTTGCCGCTCCGCGCTCGGGGCGGGAGAGCTCTTTACCGAATACTACAAGTCGCAATTCGGGGAAGAGCCCGTGGAAGAGCTTAAAGAGACCTTTCTCGCTCTGCTCGGGGAGGAGGCATGAAACCTACTTATCTGGAATTCTGCGGAATCAACTCCTTTTCGGAAACCGCGAAAATCGACTTTGAATCCCTTCTGCAATTCGGCATTTTCGGAATATTCGGGGATACCGGTTCGGGAAAAAGTACGATTCTCGACTGTATCGGCTTTGCGCTGTACGGAGAAATCGCGCGCTCCCGTTCGGGCAGCGCGGCGGACGTCATAAACTATAAAAAAGACAGGGCATACGTCGTTTTCGAATTTGAAATCGTGTTTGAGGGGAGACGGCGCGCCTTTCGCGTCGAACGGGAAATCAGGCGGAAGAACGCCGCCCAAAACGTAAAAGTTTACGAAAAGGCGGACGGCGAATATTCGGTACTTGCGGACGGCGTTCGGGAAAGCAACGCCCTTTTAAAGCGCATTATCGGGCTGGAACAGCGCGATTTCGAAAAGTGCATCGCGCTGCCGCAGGGGGAATTCGCGCAGTTTGTCAAGACGCAGAGGAGCGACCGGTTGAAGCTTGTTTCCCGTCTTTTCGATCTGGAAAGATACGGCGAGGGACTTTCGCGGAAGGTGCGCGATCGGTACTACGCGGCGCGCGAGGAGGGCAACGTCATTCGGGCGAAACTGGAACCTTACGCGGAACTTACGCGCTCTTCGGTGGACGAAAAAAAGAAGGAATATATCCGTCTTGCCGCCGAACGGAAAAAGAAAAACGACGAAATCGGCGCGCTCCGTGCGGAAGAAAAGCGGCTTTCTGCGCTCTTCCAACGGACGCAGGAGGCGGAAGCGCTGAAAAAGAAACGCGCCCTGCTCGAAGGACGGCGCGCAGATATCGAACGGCTCGAAGGCGAATTGCAGCGTCTCGAACGCGCATCCGCCGTCGCCGCGCTCGAAAGGGAGCGGCAACAGGCGGAAAAATCGTACGAAACGGCGGTCAGGGAGCTTGAAACCGCGCGGCGCAAAAAAGCGGAGGCAGAGGAGGCGGAACGGCTCGCCTCTCTGTGGGACGAAAGCAAAACGGACGGAGAAATCGCCGCTCTTATCGCACAGCGCGCCCGTGCCGAGCACAGCGCGGAGACCGAACGCCGCCGCACGGAGCTGACGGAAAAGCTCGAACGGACGCGGCGGGAATACGGAGCGGAGGCGCAGCATTTCCGTGATTTCGACTACGAAGCGGAGCGCGCGCAGACAGAGGAAAAAATTGCGTCGCTCGGCGGCGGGGATTTTTTGGATTTTGCCGAACGGCACGGCAAGGCATTGCTGCTGCGCGGCGAGTACGCCGTTTTTAAAGGGGAATTAAAGGAGCTCGCCCGCAAGTATCCCGACACGCGGGAGGATATCTTGCCGCTCATTGAAAAATACGCCGCTCTTTCCGAGGGGGAAACGTCGACCTTTTCCGAGATCCGTAAGGCATACGAGGCGCGCGAAGAGGCAAAAAAAAGGGCGCAGGATGCGCTCAGAATGCTCGAAAAACGGAACGGCGAATTTAATACGCATCGGGAAAAGCTCAAGAGGCTGAGCGAGGACGGAACGAACCTTCGGCGGGAGCTGGAGGCGCTCGGAGCCGAAAAGGAAGAGATTCCGCTCGACGAAATCGACCGCAGACTCAAAGAAAAGCAGGCGGAACGGAAAATCAATGCAGAAAAACGGGACCGCGCCCGCGTTGCAAGCGCGGATGCGGGAGCTCTCTTGGCGGCGGCGAGCGAGCGGTGCGCGGGCGCGAAAAACGCGCTCGGACTGATTTCGAAACGGGTGGAGGAGGCTCTCAAAGGGGTCTCGGCAACCGCGGAGGAGGCGATCGCGCTCGTTGAAACGTACGGGGACGCAGCGGACGCCAAGGCGCGTCTCGATGAATTCGGCAGGGAATGGGCGCTTGTGGAGACCCGTTTGAAAGAGTACGACGGATTGACCGCCGTCGCGCCGGAGGAGCTGTCCGCTTTAAGGGAAGCGCTTTCCGTCGCGGAGCAGGAGGGCAAGGAGCTTGAAGGAAAGGTCGTTCTTGCCGAAAGCGCTCATCTCCGCGCCGTCGGGGATTACGACGCGAAGCGGGCGATCGAGAAGGAATACGAAAGCGTGAAAAAACGCGAAGACGTTTTCGAACAGCTGAAAAAGCTGGTAGACGGCAATAAATTTATGGAGTTCGTCGCGGAGGAATATTTGCAGACCGTGGCGCTGAATGCGAGCGGAAGGCTCGTCTCCCTGACCGACGGACGCTATTTTCTGCGGTACGACGGCGGTTTTTTCGTGGGAGACAATTTCAACGGCGGGCAGCTGCGGGCTGTTTACACGCTCTCGGGCGGAGAGACCTTTCTCGTCTCGCTCTCTTTGGCGCTTGCGCTCTCCGCGGAAATCTGCCGCCGTTCCCTTCGCCCCGTCGAGTTTTTCTTTCTCGACGAAGGCTTCGGCACGCTCGACGGAAAACTTGTGGACACGGTGATGGACAGCCTCGAAAAGTTGAAGGGCGAACATTTTTCCATCGGCATTATCTCCCACGTGGAGGAGCTCAAACACAG
The DNA here is from genome assembly GCA_964387225.1 of uncultured Clostridia bacterium. Lineage (GTDB taxonomy): Bacteria > Bacillota > Clostridia > Christensenellales > Borkfalkiaceae > Gallimonas. The sequence continues at coordinate 23,407 of CAYLVU010000002.1, forward strand.
GATAGACCGTAAACTTACGGTGAAAAAGGCGACCGAACAGCACGGCTCGCAAATATTGGCGGAGTGAGATATGAGTGTGAATACGATTTTGACCCCGATTACCCTATGGAAGGATTTTGACGATTCTCTTCCTCTCGACGAGGAGACGCTCTCGGAGCGGGAAGAGGGAGGCGCCGTCGTCCGCGATCTCTATTTTTACGGGAGACAGACGAAGACGGGACGCGTGAAGATTTACGCGCAGTATTATTCGCCCGCGGGCAAGGAAGAGTTTCCCGCCGTCATGATTCTGTTCGAAGCGGGGATGCCATTCGATACCGCTTTTGTGCTTCCGCTCATAGAACGCGGATACGGCGCTTTGTGCGTTGACTATTGCGGCGATTGCGGCGGAGAGCGCTATACGCTCTATCCCGAAGATATCGACTATGCGAACTTTTCGCGGGCGGGCAGGGCGATTGAGTACGCCGAACCTACGGCGCGGGAGACGAGCTGGTACGAATGGGCGGGGGTTGCCCGCTATGCGGCGCGTTTTCTCTCGCAGCGGAAGGAGGTCACGAGATTCGGCGCGATCGGTCTTCGCACGGGCGGGGAGGTTCTCTTTAAAGTCGCACCGTACGCCTCTTTTTCCTGTTTCGTTTCCGTCTGCGCGGCGGGCTGGCTCGCCTATCGCGGCATCGGTAAATTCGACGACGCAAGAAAGGTGTTTAACGAAGAGCGGCATCACTTTATCGCGGGCGTCGATTCCCAAAGCTATGCGCCCTATGCAAAATGTCCCGTGCTTCTTATTTCGGCGGTCAACGATAAAAAATACAACTACGACAGGACGTACGACACCTTCAATCAGATTAACCCCGACGTAGAAAAAGCGATTCTGTTCTCCGCGCACGGAAACGGGCTCGTCGGCATGCACTCCTTGGAAAACTTAATGCTCTTTTTGGACAGGTTTTTGAAGGGACGCACCGTTTTTATCAGTGCGCCGATCGGCTTTTCCGCCGGCGAGGACGAAGAGGGAAATTTCGTCATCAAGGCGGAATTCGATCCGGCGGGCGAAATCGTGGAATACGGCTATTTCTTCACCGAAAAGATCGCCGCATTCAAGTCCCGCGATTGGACCTGCGTGGCGGGAGATACGGAGGCGCTGTCGGACGGCAACAAAGCGGTCATGCCGCTCAGCGTCTATACGGGTTGCAAAAAGGTTCTCGTTTACGTATTCGCGCGCTATTCGAACGGTTTTTCCGTCACTTCGAAAATTCAGGAAATCTCGGTCGGCAAGGAATACAGAAACTCCGTTCCGCGTACCCGCGCAATCTATTCTTCCGAGGAGGGGCTTAACGGTTTTACCGGTCTTCGCAGCCGTCTGGAATCGGTAGCGGATTGCTTCGCCGCGGGAGGGAGAGACGTTTGGCTCGCGGCGGGTTACGGCGGCATCAAGGGAATCACTTCCCGTTCGGGGATTGTTTCCTATCGCGTGAGCGAGCCGCGCTATGCCGCACCGGAGGGCGCGTCCTTCGCCTTCGACGTCTACTGTAAAGAGGACGCCCGTCTTTCCGTCTCGTTTTTTATCAACGAGGACGAAGAAGCGGGTTATTCCGTGTCCGTGAAGGTTGCAGGCGGCGGGAAGTGGAAGAGGATCGTACTCGAAGAAGAGGATTTCAAGGCGGAGACGGGCGCCCCTTTTAAAGATTTTTCTCTGGCGGTTTCCGTACTCTTCTATTCCGAGCAGGAAGTGCTCGTCAACAACGTGGCGTGGCTCTGATATGAAACTTCACGACGTCGTTGAAACGAAAAAAAAGCATCCCTGCGGCGGGAATAAGTGGGAAATCGTGCGCATCGGCGCCGATTGGAAAATAAAATGCCTTACCTGCGGGAGAGTGGTTATGCTCTCTCCCGACGAACTGAAAAAGCGGATAAGAAGGACGGACGGAGAGTAAGTGTGACGGAAAGACCTGCAATGCTCAACGAAAAGAAAATAAAGAGACCGCTCTATACCGCGTTTAGCGTAGTTTTGGGAATCGCGGCGCTCGCGATCGTCCTTTTCTTTGCCTTCGACATTTATTTGTATTCCGCCTGTTACGTCGTCGAGGTCTCCGGGACGTCGATGTGCGAAACGCTCTCGGACGGCGATCGGCTTTATGCGCTCAAAACCTTTGAGCCGCAGCGCGGGGATGTCGTGGTCATCGACGTGAGCGAGTGTCCCGCCGAATACGGTTTCAGCGGGGACTTCATCATCAAGCGTCTGATTGCATTAGAGGGAGACGAGGTGAAGCTCGATAACGGCTCGGTACTTATCAAGTATGCGGGGACCGATGAGTTCGTAACGTTGCAGGAAGATTACGTGACCGCGCAGACGCTGCCGTCTTTCGGAACGGGGGCGAGAGAATGGACGGTGGGCGAAGGGGAGATCTTTTTCCTCGGCGACAACCGTACGGTTAGTCTGGACGCGCGCGCAGTGGGGTGTCTCAGCGAAGAACAGATCGTCGGCGTCGTACCGCAATGGGCGATCGCGATCAGAGGATGGAGTACCGCGTGGGAAACTTTCCGCGGAACTATATAGCGATAAAAAACTAAATTATCGGAGGATAAAAGCATGGTAAAAATCACAACGGACAGCACCTGCGATCTGGGACATCTGATCGGAGAGCGCGACATCGGCGTTATGCCTCTTTTGGTCGTTCTCGGTACGGAATGTTACCGCGACGGCGTGGACATCACGCCCCGTCAAATATTCGATTACGTTGAAAAAACGGGGCAGCTTCCCAAGACCGCCGCGCGGAGCGTCGGGGATTACGTCGAGTTTTTCCGTCGGTTCACGGAGGCGGGAGATACGGTCGTTCACTATAATATTTCCTCAAAGTCGTCTTCATCCTGCGCCTACGCGGCGGAAGCGGCAAAGGAGTTCGGCGGAAAGGTTCTCGTCGTGGATTCGAAGGCATTGTCTTCGGGACAGGGTCTCATCGTCATGAAGGCGTGCGATCTGCGCGACGAAGGCCGTTCGGCGGAGGAAATCGCCGCTTTGACGACCGCGCTCACCCCCAAAGTCAACACTTCCTTCGTGCCTGACAGGCTCGATTACCTCTATAAGGGCGGACGCTGTTCCCGCATGGCGATGTACGGCGCAAATCTTTTCAAAATTCATCCGCTCATCGAGATGGAGGACGGACAGCTCGTTGCGGAGAAAAAGTATCGCGGCAGTATGGAAAAATGTATCTCGAATTATATTTCCGATCTTGCCGCGCAGTATCCCGCGTACGACAAGACGAGATGCTTCATCACGCACAGCAGTGCCGATGCGGAGCTTGTGGAACTTGCCAAGAAAAAGACGGCGGAGCTGTTCGAGTTCCGCGAAACCATAGAAACGGTTGCCGGTTCGGTGATTACGGGGCACTGCGGAAGAAACACCCTCGGACTGCTCTTTATCGCCGAGTAAGCGCTTGCAATCCGCACGGATTTCATGTATAATGACCGGAGAGACAAAAAAATGATGACGAGATTATACGAAGATAAGGATTTGTATGCGGCATATATGCAGCGGAGGCGGTTGTTGGGCGGCTTTTTTGCGGCGACGGGAATTTGGCTCGCGGTGCTCGCGGGATTAATCGCCTATTATGTTCTGCTCCCGTACGAAGATCCGAACGGGACGTGGGTCATTGCGGTCACCGCCGTCTGGACGGCAATCTATCTCGTCTTCCTCTTTCCGTATATGGGCATCTCGTTTAAACGGTGCAACGCCTACTGTAAACTGCTCAAATATATTTCGCTCGGGCTCAAAGAATATGCCGTGGCGCCCTTCGAGGGAATCGACGACTGGACGACGCACGACGGAGTGGACGTGAACGTGGCGGACTTTTCGGTGCCCAATATCAAACGGGACGGCATGATGACGCGGCAGGTGTACGTGGACGGAGAAAAGGATTTTCCTCCCTTTGAAGAAGGGTGTCCCGTTCGCTTGATAACGCAGGGGAATTTATTGATCGAATACGAGATATTGGACAAAAAAACAGAAAAGGACGGAGAGTAATATGCGTGCAGTCGTAACGGTAACGGGTTCGGACAGACGGGGAATCATCGCCAAAGTAAGCGGTTTCTTATTTGAGCGGAACGTCAATATCGAGGACATTTCTCAGACGATCCTCGGCGAACAGTTTGCCATGATCATGATGGTGGACACCTCCGAGAGCCGGGAGGATTTCACGGCGCTTTCCGCCGCGCTCGAAGCGATGGGAAAGGATATCGGCATGACTGTGCGCTTGCAGCACGCCGATATATTCGACGCAATGCACCATATCTGAGGACGGAATCGCGATTATGTTGAACGAATACGACATTCTGGAAACGATCGAGATGATCGAAAAGGAACATTTGGACATCCGCACCGTGACGATGGGGATTTCCTTGCTGCCCTGCGTGCGGGAAAGCGCCGCCAAGACGGCGGAAGCGGTATACGAACTCGTCATGAAAAAGGCGGAACGCCTTGTTCCTACGGCGGAATCGCTCTCCCGCGAATACGGAATCCCGATTGTAAACAAGCGCGTTTCCGTGACGCCCGTCTCGATGATTACGGCTGCGTTTCCCGAAAGCAGCGCGCTTGTCGGGCGCGCGCTCGATCGGGCGGCGGCGGAACTGGGAATTGACTTTTTGGGCGGCTATTCCGCCCTTGTTCACAAGGGAACGGCGGACTACGAAGCGGCATTTCTCTCCACGATCCCCGAGGTTCTCTCTTCGACGAAACGGCTCTGCTCTTCCGTCAACGTAGGTTCTTCGCGGTCGGGTATCAATATGGACGCGGTGGGGCGCATGGGCGAAATCGTGAAGGAGACCGCCGCGCTCACGGCGGAAAACGACGGTCTGGGCTGCGCGAAGCTCGTCGTCTTCTGTAACGCGGTGGAAGACAATCCGTTTATGGCGGGCGCCTTTCACGGAACGGGAGAGGCGGATACCGTCGTCAACGTGGGCGTTTCCGGTCCCGGGGTTGTCCGGCACGCTTTGAAATTTGTTCCCCGGGCCGATCTCACCGACGCCGCGGAGACGATCAAGCGGACTGCGTTTAAGATTACGCGCGCCGGTCAGCTGATCGCAAAGGAAGCGGCGAAGAGGCTCGGCGCACGGTTTGGCATCGTCGATCTCTCGCTTGCACCCACGCCCGCGCGGGGAGATTCGGTCGCGCATATCCTCGAAGAGCTCGGGCTCGAGGTCGTCGGCTGTCACGGTACGACGGCGGCGCTCGCCATGTTGAACGACGCGGTAAAGAAGGGCGGCGTCATGGCGTCTTCGCGCGTGGGCGGTCTCTCGGGAGCGTTTATTCCCGTTTCCGAGGATATCGGCATGATAGAAGCGGCGGAGGCGGGCAAAATTTCCATCGATAAATTGGAAGCGATGACCTGCGTCTGCTCCGTAGGACTGGACATGATCGCGATTCCCGGGGACACGCCCGTCTCCACGATTGCCGCGATTATCGCAGACGAAGCGGCGATCGGCATGATCAACAACAAGACGACTGCGGTGCGCGTTATTCCCGCGCCCGGGAAAAAAGTGGGCGACGAGGTGTGTTTCGGCGGGCTGCTGGGGCGCGCTCCCGTAATGCCCGTTCACGAGGGTAATTCGGAAAAATTTATTGCGAGGGGCGGTCTGATTCCCGCTCCCATCCACAGTTTTAAGAACTGAAAGGAGATTAACATGGACAGAAAGGATGTGGAACCCCGTTACAAATGGAAGACGTCCGATATTTTTGCAGGCGACGAGGAGTGGGAGAAGGCATATTCTCTTTTGGAAGGGAAGCTTGACTTTTCGAAGTGGAAGGGAAGGTTGAGCGACGCGGAAAACGTGCTCGCCTACTTCCGTGCGGAGGAGGAGCTTTCCATGGAGGGCATGAAGGTCTACCTTTACGCCTTTTTGAAGCACGACGAGGACGTTCGCGAAAGCAAGTACAATTCGTATCTTTCAAAGATCGTGAACTTTTTCACCCGCTTCGGCGCGGAGACCTCATTCGCGATTCCCGAGCTCACGGCGCTTCCGGACGAGGTGCTCGACGCCTTCATGAAGGACGAGCGTCTGAAAGATTACGATTATTTCTTTGCACGCCTGAAAGCGCGTAAAAAGTATACGCTTTCGGAAGCGGAGGAGCGCATTTTGGCGCAGGCGGAAGAACCGCTGTCCGCCGCGGGCGACGTGTTCGAAATGCTGGATAATGCGGAACTCAATCTTCCGGAAATCGAATTCGAAGGGGAGAAACTCACCCTTTCCCACGGGCTTTATTCCGTGATCATGAACGGGAAAGATCGGGAAAAGCGCAAGGAGGCGTTCGGGCTCTATTACGGCGCATACCGCAAGATCATCAACACGCTTGCAACGACTTATTACGGCAACGTGCAAAAGGACATCTTTTTCAAGAACGTGAGGGGCTATTCCTCCTGCCTTGACATGGCGCTCTTTGAAGAGGACGTCGAAAAATACGTGTACGACAATTTGATCGACGCGGTACACGGCGCGACGCCGCTTATGCATCGCTACATGGCGCTCCGCAAGAAGGTTTTGGGCTTAGACGAAATGCACATGTACGATATTTACCCTTCGCTCGTGGAGGACGCGGAGCTGAAACTCACCTATGAAGAGGCGTATGAGCTCGTCTTGAAGGGTCTTGCGCCGCTCGGAAAAGAGTACGGCGCGCTCTTGAGAAAGGGAAGGGACGAGGGCTGGATCGACGTATGCGAGACGGAGGGAAAGCGAAACGGCGCCTATTCGATCGGCGTTTACGGAAATCATCCCTACGTGCTTCTCAATTATCAAAAGACGACGCACGACGTATTTACGATCGCGCACGAGATGGGACATTCCATCCATTCCTGGTTTTCCAACCTCAACCAACCTTACGCGAAGAGCGAATATAAAATTTTCGTCGCGGAGGTTGCCAGTACGGTCAACGAGGTCCTTCTTCTCAAATATCTCTTGAAGACGACAAAGGACAGGCAGCTTAAAAAGTACCTGCTCAACTATTTCATGGATATGATCCGTACGACGCTCTTCCGCCAGACGCAGTTTGCCGAGTTTGAAGAGCAGGCACACGCACTTGCCGAGAACGGGGAACCGTTGAACAAGGACAATCTCTCCAAACTCTATTTTGACATCAACGAGCGCTATTACGGCGAAGCCGTGACCTACGATCGCGATATCGAGATCGAGTGGGCGCGGATTCCTCACTTTTACCGCTCCTTCTACGTCTATAAATACGCGACGGGCATCACAGCTGCAATTGCGATCGCGGACAAGATATTGAGAGAGGGCGAAGCGGCGGTCGGCAATTATTTTCGGTTTCTTTCCGGCGGCTGTTCGACCGATCCCGTCTCTCTGCTTAAAATCGCGGGCGCGGATTTAACGAAAAAAGAGACGTTTGCGGCTGCGATCGGAGAATTCGAAGCGGCTCTCGAAGAGTTTGAAAATTTAGTTTAAGAGGGAACGGAAATGCCTTCAACGAATGAAATGCCGCACAACTACGATGCGGAAGCCGCCCTTTTGGGGTGTATCATCATCGACGGCGAAATACAGTCGCAGATCATAGAATCGTTAAAGCCGGAAGACTTCTATCAGAAGTCCCACCGAGATATTTTGGCTGCGATGAAGCGGGTTTTCGGCGGCAGAAAGACGGTGGACGTGGTAACGCTCACCGACGAGCTTGACAGAAGCGGCGCGCTTGAGGGCGCGGGCGGGATTGCGTATATCACCGAGCTCGCGCAGATCACGCCCTCGGCGGCAAATTATAAACAGTATCTGGAAATCGTAAAGCGGGATTCCGTCAACCGCGCGCTTATACGGGCGGCGAAGGATATTATTGAGAACAGCGCCGCCTCTCCGGAGGACAGAGAAGCCATTTCCTATGCGGAAAAACAGGTCTACGATATCTCCAAGCGGGAGGACGAAAGGGCGCTTGTCGGGTTGGAGGACGGTAACGTTCTTCACGAAGTGCTTACGAAATTCGAGGAGATTCAAAAAGATCCGACCGTCGTGCGCGGAATCGAGACGGGATTCCGTCATCTCGATCGCATCACCAACGGCTTACAGAAGTCCGATTTGATTATCCTTGCGGCGCGCCCCGGCGTGGGGAAGACGTCGTTCGCTATGAATATCGTTGAACACGCCTGCCTCAACAAGGGAAAGATCGCCGCCGTATTCTCGCTGGAAATGCCCCGCGTGCAGATCGTGCAGAGGCTGCTGTGCGCCCATGCGGGCGTGAGCATGGAGAAAGCGCTTTCGGGGAGGCTCGTGCAGAGCGAATGGAAAAATCTGATGCGCGCCAGCGACCGTCTGCAAAAGAGCAAAATCTTTATCGACGACAGCTCGCATATCACCCCTGCGGAGATTTTGTCCAAATGCCGCCGCTTAAAGAGTTCGACGGGCGGGCTCGACCTCATCATGATCGACTATATCCAGCTCATGGGCGGGGGAGATAAATTCGGGAAGGGGTCTTCCGCGGAAAACCGTCAGCAAGAAGTCGCCTCAATCACGCGCGATCTTAAAATCATGGCAAAGGAACTGGACGTTCCCGTGCTTGCCCTGTCGCAGCTTCGCCGTATTCAAACGAATACCCCGCAGCTGTCCGATCTGCGCGAATCCGGAGCGATCGAGCAGGACGCCGATATCGTTATGTTTATCGACCGTCCCGATATGCGCACGACCCAACAGCCCAATGAAAACACTGTAAAGGGCGCGGCGGAGATCATTCTCGCCAAGCACCGCAACGGTTCCCTCGGCAGGATACAGCTCCGTTTTATCGGAGAAAAGACGAAGTTCGTGGATGTGGAAGCGCAGGGCGAACCAAACGAGCCGCCCGTATACGGCAAAAAGAAGCCGTCATGGGAGGAGAATCCCGATGCGGCGGAAGCCTTTCCCGAATCGCACGAGGAGGAAGGCGGAATCCCCTTAGACTGAGATGGATACGGAGATCTTGCGGGCGGATAAGTATTCTCTCCGCCTTGCCAAAGAATATATTTTAAAAAACGAAGTCGTAGCCTTCCATACGGAGACGGTGTACGGGTTGGGCGCAAATGCGTTCAGCGACGAGGCGGTGCGGAAAATTTTCGACGTGAAGGGAAGACCGGCGGACAATCCGCTCATCGCTCACGTTCATAAAAATTACGATATTTCCAAGCTCGTCGAATATATTCCGCCGTATGCCGAACGGCTCAGAAAAACTTACCTGCCCGGTCCGCTTACAATGGTGTTTCCGTCCGTTTCCAAGGTGAGCAGATTCGTCTCTTGCGGGCTCGACACGCTTGCAATCCGTATCCCGTCGAGCGCGACGGCGCAGGCGTTTTTGGAGGCGGTCGATCTCCCGATCGCGGCGCCCAGCGCGAATATCAGCAAGCACGTTTCGCCCGTCACGGCAAAGCACGTGTACGACGATTTCGGCGGGAAAATTCCTCTCATTTTGGACGGCGGCGCTTGCGAGGGCGGCATTGAAAGCACCGTGCTCGACTGTACGGGCGAAATTCCGCAGATTCTGCGCGCAGGAATCGTAACGCGCGACATGATCGTCTCGGTTGCGGGAGCGTGCGGCGTGTATCAGCCCAAAGAGGGGGAAAAACCGAAGAGCCCTGGCATGGCGTATCGGCATTATGCGCCTCGGTGCAAGACAAAGCTCGTTTTAACGGCGGAAGAGGCGGTAAACCTGTACCGTGCGGAAGAGGCAACCGGGGGGAAGCCCGTTTTGCTCTGCGAAAGCGCGCTGGGAAACGAACTGAGCGGCTTTTCGCTGCTTGATTTGGGCGGCACGGGAGAGGAGATGGCGCGAAATCTCTATTCCCTGCTGCGACGGGCGGAGGAATCTGCGACCTTACTGATCGCCGTAAAGCCCGCAGTGCGCGACGGAGTCATGGACGGCGTTCTCAACCGTCTTGTCCGGGCGTGCGGAGGAATCGAATGAAGCACAAAAAAATACTGTTTGTATGTACGGGAAATACCTGCCGTTCTCCCATGGCAGAAGCGGCTTTGAGGGCAGAGTTGAAGAAACGGCGCATAGCGTGGTTCACCGTGCGTTCGGCGGGGCTGTGCGCTTCGGAGGGCGCGCGCATGAACGGAGACGCCCAACAGGCTCTCACCGAGGCGAAAATTCCCTTTTCGCCCTCCTTCGGGTCGCGTCAGCTTACCGATGAAATGCTCAGGGAGGCATTTTTGGTCGTCTGCATGACCGCCTCTCAGGAAAGACAGCTCAAAGGGGAAAACGTAACAAGTTTTCCGTCGCTTGCGGGGAAAGAGATTCCGGATCCTTACGGACAGGGAATCGACGTATATCGGGTGACGCTTCGCACCATACGCGAATGTCTCCCGCTTGTCATTCAAAAGATTCAAAAAGAAATCAAATCGGAGGATTAGTATTTATGAAAATCGCGCTTTGCTGTGATCACGGGGGACTGGCTCTTAAAAACGCTATTTTGAAATACCTGCTGGAAAACGGGTACGAACCGAAGGACTTCGGCACTACGACGGAGTGTTCCTGCGACTATCCCGATTTCGCGCTGCCCGCCGCAGAATCGGTTGCAAAGGGAGAATGTGAGCGGGGGATTTTCGTCTGTACAACGGGCATCGGGATTTCCATTGCCGCCAACAAGGTTCCCGGAATCCGCTGCGCGCTCTGCACGGAGCCGCTTTCCGCAAAAATGACCCGTCTGCACAACGACGCAAATGCGCTTGCCCTCGGGGGCGGCTTTACGGGCGTCAACCTTGCCGTAGAGATCGTGAAAACCTTCTTAGAGACGCCCTTTTCCGGAGAAGAAAAGCACAAGAGAAGAATCGACAAGATTTCTGCCATCGAGCGAAAATACAATCAATAAAAATAAACGGCGGGACCTGTTACATGACAAAGGCGTTAAGAGATAAAATCATCGAGTCGCTCACTTCCATATTGCCGATCGCGCTCATCGTGGCGCTCCTCGGCGTTTCCTTTACTCCGATCGACGCGGGGACTTTCGTGCTGTTCTTTGCGGGCGTTATCCTTTTGATCGTCGGAATGGGCGGTTTTACGCTCGGCGCAGATATGTCGCTGCTCGTGATCGGTGAGAAAATCGGTACGTCCATGACGCGTTCGCGAAAAATATGGCTGATTGCGTTGCTGTCTTTCGTGATCGGCATTATCGTGACTCTGGCAGAGCCGGATTTACAGATCCTCGCGGGGCAGGTGGGAGCGTTAAAACCCGAATGGGAGGGGAGCTTTCTCGGCAGCTATCTGTTGATCATCACCGTTGCCGTGGGCGTTGGCATATTTTTGACCTTTGCCATGCTGCGAATCGTATTTCGTATCCGCCTTTCCGTCTTGCTCATTATCTTTTACGTGATTGCATTTGCGCTCAGTTTCTTCTGCCCTGCGGCGTTCCGCGCGGTCGCCTTCGATTCGGGCGGCGTCACGACGGGTCCCATGACGGTTCCCTTTATCATGTCTCTCGGCGTCGGCGTCGCGTCGATCCGCAGCGATAAAAACGGACAGGACGACTCCTTCGGTCTCGTCGCGCTTTCCAGCGTCGGTCCGATCATTGCCGTGCTCACGCTGGGGATTATCTTTCAAATCGAAAATATACAGTATCCGATCGGGGACCTTGCGTCAACCGCCCAGATAACCGATACGCGCGGCGCGTTTTTCGAATATCTCTACGGTTTCGGCGATTACGCGCTCGAAGTTCTCGTCGCCTTGGCGCCCATTCTCGTATTTTTCCTGCTTTTTCAATTGGCAACGCGCGCTTTCCGCAAGCGGCAGATAGGCAGAATATTCGTAGGATTTTTGTACGCCTTCGTCGGGCTTGTGCTCTTCCTTACGGGCGCGAATATCGGGTTTATGCCCGTCGGACGGGCAATCGGAAAAGCGCTTGCCGAACTGTGGGGCGGCTGGCTGTTGATTCCCGTGGGAATGTTGATCGGTTATTTCGTCGTTGCGGCGGAGCCTGCCGTTCACGTTCTCAATAAGCAGGTCGAACGCATGAGCGCGGGCGCAATCAGTTCGAAGGCGATGAAACGCGGACTGTGTACCGGCGTCTGTATTGCCATAGGGCTTGCGATGGTGCGTATTTTAACGGGAATCGATATTATGTGGATTCTGATACCGGGCTATGTCATCGCGCTTGTGCTCACCTTCTTTACGCCGCCTATTTTTACCGGTATCGCGTTCGACTCCGGCGGAGTTGCCAGCGGCGCGATGGTCTCTTCGTTCGTGCTTCCTATGGCAATCGGCGCCTGTTACGTTCTAAGCGGAGGAGAGGCGGCTTCTTCCGCCGCGCTTACCGAAGCAATCATGACGCAGGCTTTCGGCTGTGTGTCCTTCGTCGCGTTGGCTCCGCTCATCACAATTCAGATTTTAGGAATCTCCTACAAGCGCAAGACCAGCAAGATCAAACGCAGTTTCCTTGCCGTCGAGGATAAAATCATCGTATACGAGGTGGACTGAATGGCTGAGACGAAAAAACATGTCTCCCGCGTTAAGGATGCCGCGGAAAACGTGATCGGAAAAATAAAAATTTCGCGCAGCGGAAGCCGAGCCGAACAAAAAACACCTCGCGGAAACCGCACGAAATTGCTTGTCAGTATCGTCAATCAGAGGGACGACGGAAAGCTGAAAGAGGTTTTGGAAGAGTGCTCCGTATCTCTCAGCCTTTCCTTTGCGGGTACGGGAACGGCGCGTTCTTCCGTGCTTGACTATCTCGGCATCGGTGAAACGGAAAAGGCGGTCGTATTATCCCTTTTTCCCGAGAGCGACGAGGATCGGATTTTAAGGGAAATTCAAACAAAGATGTCGCTGTATCTCGTCGGAAGGGGAATCTCGTTTACGGTACCGCTTTCGGGGGTATCGGAGATTATCGCAAACGGTCTGCAAAAAGCGGCTGCGGAAAAGATGGATGGGAGTAAAATCATGAAAAGCCAAGACAGAAAATACGATCTGATTATTGCCGCCGTGCGCTCGGGGAGTGCGGACGATGCGATGGAGGCGGCTCGTTCCGCAGGCGCTGCGGGCGGCACGATTATTCGGGCGCGTACGCTCGACAATGCTAAAGCACAGCAATTTATCGGTATTTCACTTGCAACAGAGCAGGAAATTCTCCTCATTCTCTCGAAGCGGGAAAGCAAGCTCGCGATTATGGAAGCGCTTTCCGAACGCGTGGGATTAAAGAGCGACGCGGGAGGGGTTATCTTTTCTCTGCCCGTGGACAAAACGGCGGGGATCGGTGCGGCGGGCGAGACGGACGAGCAGAGCGGAAAGTCGGCGGAGGCTTCCGAAACGCCCAAGGGAAAAGAGGGATCTGCGGCGCATGAGGGATAAACGGATTATCGCGATCGGCGGCGGGGAGCTAAAAAACCGCGAAACGCTTGCAATCGACGGATACATTGCCTCTTTGTCAAAGGAAGCGGCGGGGGAACGGCGTGCTTGCGGGCTATTTATTCCCACGGCAAGTCACGATTGTATGCCCTATTATAACACCTTTCACAAGGTATATACGGGCTTGTACGGCATAAAAACGGACGTCGCGCTCACGGTCAACCGCGATATCGATTTTGCGAAGATGAGCGCAAAGTTCAAAAAGGCAGACTTTATCTACGTCGGAGGCGGAGATACCGTTTTCATGATCGAACACTGGAGACGTACGGGGCTCTTAGAGCTCATAGAAGAAGCTTACGAGCGCGGCGTTTTGATATGCGGTCTGTCGGCGGGTGCGATTTGCTGGTTTTCGGAGATGTATTCGGATTCGGTAATTGAGGGCGAATATGCCATGTATCAGGGGCTCGGATGGGTCAACGGCTGCGTTTCTCCGCACTATGACGAGCGGCAAACGGATTTTGACGAAACCGTGCTTTCGAAGCGCATCTGCGCCTGGGGATTGGAAAACGATGCCGCGCTTGAAATTGTCAATGCCGTACCGCTTCGCAGCATCAGCGGAGGAGGTAAGGTGTATTTTCTTGACGCAAGCGGGGGGACCCTGCAAAAAAAGCCCTTTTAAACGCGCAAAAGTTCAAATCCGAAAAACCGTCTTGAAATTCCTTTGATTTTCGCTTGACGGATTTCAAACGTTGCGCTATAATATAATACGTTCTTGCGGACGTGGCGAAATTGGCAGACGCGCAGGTTTCAGGTTCCTGTGGGAGACCATGGGGGTTCGAGTCCCTTCGTCCGCACCACGTCGCAACGCTGCGCCGTATGCGAGCATTTGCACAAGTGTAAATGCTACGCCTTAAACGCAGGTTGCTCCTTTTCCCGAAAAACTTTTGCTTTGCAAAACTTTTTCGGGAACTCTGTATAAACAATATCCTTTTAGGGTATTAAACACATAAGAAAAGCATAGGTTTGATACGAAAGTATGGAACCTATTTTCTTTTACATAAAGGAGTTTAATTTCCTATATGTAATGAATATCAGAGCCTTGTAGTGGTGTAAGTAGGCATTTCTACGGGGTTCTTTTTTATGTGCAACAACTACGGGACGAAAGCCATATCAACGGAACGAAAGGTGTTTTGTTATGGGAAAATTTATTTCAGTCTGGATCTTCTGCATGATATTCGCCTCAATATCATATCATACAGTTGATTCCTTTTTATAACCTGCCGTTTCTTGGCAAGTCATAAAATTTTTATCCTTTTCTTTCTGCCTCCATCCCAACATTTGACAATGAGCCAATTAAAAAACGGCAGCAGCGCTGCCGTTTTTTCACTTCACGTATTTTTTAACCGGTTCACAAGGATCGCCGCAATCGCGATTTTTATGACATCCGCCCAAACGTAGGGATAGACGCAGTATGTAAGCGCCGCCTGTAAATTGTCCGCCGTCGCGCTGCCCTTGTAAATGAGCATAAACCACAGGGTTCCGAAGCAATAGCAGACCGCTACTCCCACAAGCATGGCGGCGGCAAGCAGGAGAAGCTGAACGATTTGTCCTACGGTCTTGTTTTTTGAACGGTCGCCTATTTTGTGCAGGTGATCGCTTACGATTCCCACGAGAAGGGCGGTAAAGATAAATCCGATCACGTATCCGGCGGACGCACCGCCGATCAGTGCGTAAAAGTTTTTAAAGCCCGCAAATACGGGAATGCCGCAGATCCCGAGCAGGATGTAGACGAGCACGCTCAGCGTGCCCAGCTTCCAGCCGAGGAAGCCCGCCGCCACGCACACGGCAAGCGTTTGCAGGGTATAGGGGATTTCGCTCACGTTTACGGCGAGCTGGGAGCATACGGCGATGACTGCCGCAAACATGGCGATATAGCACAGATCGTGCAGATAGCGCTTTCTTTTCTGCCGCGCGCGCTTCTGTTTTCCGTCTGCCGCCTTCCCGCTTTCCGTCCCGTTGACGGGTTCTTCCGTTTCGCCCGCCGTTTCGAAAACGAGCCCGTTTTTGGCGTCCTGCGCGGACTTTTTTCGCGATTTAGCCATGGTAAGACCTCCGTTTTTCGGGAATTATTATATCGGTTGTCAAAATCTTTGTCAACCATTTTTTATATTAAGTTGACAATAACAATGCCGAAGCCGAAAAAAATTTTTCAAATTAAACGCGATTATCGCTTGACTTCAAACGAGTTATTTTATATACTAATAAAGGTTTCGGGTGCGTACGCATTTCGAAAAGACGCGCTGCTATGGCTCAGCAGGTAGAGCACGTCCTTGGTAAGGACGAGGTCACCGGTTCAAATCCGGTTAGCAGCTCCATATACAGCCTATATAGAACCGTCGAATCGTTTCATATAGGTTTTTTTATTTCGTTCTACAATAAATGTTGGGGTTTGGGCTTCGGCATTTATTTTTTAGAGAAAAGATAAAAAAAGAGAAGCTTAGCGGAGAAGAATCTGCTAAAAGGAAATTGCTGCGAAAAAGAGAGAACAGCAACGTCTTTGTTGCGGCAAGAAGACGTCCTACGTTCACGATTACAGATTACAAATCATAAAAGGGTTGCGGATCAGGAAGAAAGACGTATTTTTGTTTTTAAAGAAAGGGAAAATCGTCAATCTGCGCTGCGACGACGTGCTGCTTCCCGATGGGGAATCGTGCAAACGGGAGGTGATCGAACATTCGGGCGGGGCGGCCGTTCTGTGCGTGAAAGAGGGGAAGGTTGCCCTCGTGAGGCAGTTCCGCTACGCCTACGGCGAGGAACTTTACGAGATTCCGGCGGGGAAACTCGATGCGGGCGAGGATCCCGCGGTTGCGGCGGTGCGCGAATTGTCGGAAGAGACGGGACTTACCGCCGAGCGGTTAAATCTTTTATATGTTCTCTATCCCACGCCGGGCTATACGAACGAAAAAATTTATATTTACCGCGCTTAAGGGCTCAAAGAGGGCAAACAGCATCTCGACGAGGGTGAATTTTTGAGCGTGGAATATATCCCCGCGGAAGAGGTGAAGAGAATGGTGGAGAGCGGAGCGATCCGCGACGCCAAGACGGTCGTCGCCGTACTGAGTCTTTAAAATGCAATCATTAGAACGCCCGTCCGTGATTTACAGTCGCGGACGGGCTTTTTTGCGGAATCGGATTAAAAACTTTGAAACGGTTTAGCCGTTGCAGCCGCAGCCGCCGCGGTTAAAGAGAGCGCTGAGCGTGCCGTTTTTGCACATACAATATGCAAGCGCCGCGAGTACGGGCCATCCGCAGCTCGTGAATACGCTCGACGAGAACACGTTTCCGCAAGTTCCCAAAATGAGCAGGATAATGAGAATCCAAAGGCAGCTGTTGTTGCCGGTGAAGCAATTCATGGTTTTTCCTCCTTGATTGCCGCAGGATATGTAAGTTGTATTCTCTGCGGTTTCTTACTAAATACTATGACGGAGGCGGGTAAAAATGTTCACGCCAATCGCCTTCATTTAGTTGCCAAATCCGGGGGGATTTGCTATAATGATAAATGATTCTGCTTTAAGGAGAGATACGGAGACGGTCTTATCCGCAAAAAAGGCGAATCGAATACTTATTTTACACAGATATTCCGGGAAGGAAATCTGATGGAGGCAATTGAATATGAAAAGAAGCAAGTTCTTTACGGTCAAGAACATCGTTTACCTTGCCGTACTGCTGGCGATTGTCGTCGTGTTGCAGGCGTTTACGACGGCGTTGCAGTCGCTCACGGTCGTAAACCTGAACCTTTCGCTTGTGCCCATTGTGATCGGTGCGATTTTGCTCGGACCTGCCGCAGGCGCCTTTCTCGGGCTGGCGTGCGGAATCGTCGTGCTCATTCAGGTCATCACGGGCGGCAGCAATGTATTCTACATGACGATTTGGAGCAACAGTCCCATTGTGACGACGCTTACCTGTCTGGTCAAGACGACGGTTGCGGGTTTCGTCGCGGGAATCGTATACAAAGCGATCGCAAAGAAGAGCCCGATCGCGGCGACGTTTGTCGCGTCCGGACTCGTTCCCGTCATCAACACGGCGCTGTTCATCGTGGGGTGTCTCTGTATGTCTGCGGCGATTCAGAGCCTCAATGCGGACGGTGCGAATTTATTTGTGTTTATCGTCGTCGGCATCGTGACCTGGAACTTCTTCATTGAATTTGCCATCAGTCTCGTGCTTGCGCCCGCAATTCACCGTATCGTCGTCGTGACAGAGCGCTACATCATGAAAAAAAAGACGGTAAAGACCGCAGTCCCTGCGGAAATCTCCGACCCGAGCTGTACGGAGTGCGGCGGCGAGTCGGACTATAAAAGCGAAATCTCCGAGGAACGGAAATGATCATTTGTATCGACATCGGAAATACGAATATCAAATACGCCATCTTCGACGGCGACGAATTGAAGTTTTCCTTTCGCGTCGCTACCGATTTAAAGCGCACCTCCGACGAATACGGCTCCCAGCTCACATGGATGCTCTCTTTTAACGGGATCTCCGTAAAGGACGTCAAGGGCGGAATTTTTTCCTCCGTCGTGCCCTCTCTCGATTATACCGTGGAGCATATGCTCGCCGTATATTTCGGGATTGTTCCCAAGCAGATCGCGCCCGGTCTGAAAACGGGTTTGAATATTCGAGCGGACAATGCAAAGGAAGTGGGGGCGGACAGAATCGTAAACAACGTTGCCGCGATCAAACAGTACGGCTGCGGAAAACCCATGATTGTCGTGGATTTCGGCACGGCGACGACGTTTAATGTTCTCAACGCAGATTGCGAATTTATCGGCGGCGTAATCGCGCCGGGGATCAAGGGCTCTTTGGACAGTCTCGTGAACGGCACGGCGAAGCTTCCCCGTGTAGAAATCGAAGCGCCCAGGAGCGTAATAGCCACGAATACCGTTACGAATATGCAGGCGGGTATCGTATTCGGCTTTGCGGGACTCGTAGAATATATTGTGAAGAGAATCAAAAAGGAGCTGAGAAGTTCGGACGTGCTCACGATAGCAACGGGCGGTTTCTCCGAAACGATAGCAAAGGAGACGGCGTGCATCGACGTGATTGACAAGATGCTTACGCTCAACGGGTTGAAATATTTATACGATTTGAACTGTACGGAGGTATAGAGGAATGAAAAAGGTAGGTGTCGCGATTCTCGGAATGGGCGTCGTGGGCGGCGGAACGTACAAAATTCTCACCGAAAAAAGAGATTTTTACCGTAAAACGCAGAATGTCGATATTTCCGTGGAGGCGGTTCTCGAACTCAACAGAGAGCGCGCGCTCGCCGCAGGCGTTCCGGAGGAGATCATTGCCACGAATATTGCGGAAGTCGTCTGCAATCCGGACGTCAATATCGTCGTTGAAGTGATCGGCGGGATCGGCGCGGCGCGGGAGTTTGTTTTGGACGCGCTCAACGCCGGGAAGACGGTGGTTACTTCCAATAAGGAGCTCTTCTGCAAATATTCTCACGAGCTCGAACGGGCTGCGAAGCGGCAAAACGCCGGACTGTATTTCGAAGCGAGCTGCGTGGGCGGCGTTCCCATCATACGTACTCTGCTCGACGGTTTGCAGGCAAACTGTATTACGTCGATGATGGGAATTATCAACGGTACGACCAACTATATTCTTACGAAAATGTCGGACGAAGGCGCATCCTATGAGGAGGTGCTGAAAGAGGCGCAAAAGCTCGGCTATGCGGAGGCAAATCCTACGGCGGATGTCGAGGGATTCGACGCTGCGTATAAGCTCTCGATTCTCTCTTCGTTGGCGTTCCACACCAAGGTTCCCTTTTCTAAGGTATTCCGCGAGGGGATTCAGGGCATTTCGCCGGAGGACATTGCGGACGGGAAAGCGCTCGGGTACTGTTTAAAGCTGCTTGCAATCGGAAAACAGACGGACGCGGGAATCGAAGTGCGCGTTCATCCGACTTTTGTTCGGCGGGAACATCCGCTTGCCTCCGTAAACGACAGCTTCAATGCCGTCTATATCACGGGAGATGCGGTAGGCGACGTCATGCTCTACGGAAGGGGCGCGGGCGCGCTGCCCACGGGAAGCGCGATCGTAAGCGATATCATTTACGCCGCCACTCACAGCGATATCAAATATTCCACGTTTAAGAATACGGCGACCGCCTCGCCCGACGTAAAGTTTGTCGCCGATTTCAGGAGTGCATATTATTTACGTCTGTCCGTATCCGATCGTGCGGGAACGCTCTCGAAAATCACGGCAATCCTTGGAAAATACAATATCTCGATTGTGGAAGCCGTGCAGAAGACGGGCACGGAAGATAAAGCGACGCTCGTACTTGTCACGCACGAGACGCGTGAGCTCGCCGTGCGCAACGCGGTAACGCGCATCAATGCGCTTGGCGTTGCAACGGTCGAATCGGTTCTGCGCGTAGTATCTTAAATCGGGAAAAAGGGCGGGTGAGACCCGCCCTTTCATTTTATCATGTCACAGGGAATCATTTTAATCAATGCTTATACGCAGGCGGCGAGCGAGCTGAATCAACCGAAACGCCTTGCCGAAGAATTTTCCTTATTGGGGGAACGGGTGAAGATTGTGCGCAATGTCTTTCCCGTTTTCGTGGAGAACAGCGGCAAAGTCGCAGGCTTTGGCAGGGAGGATTACTGCGTTTATCTCGACAAGGATAAATATACGGGCTATATGCTGGAAAAGCGGGGAGTGCGACTGTTTAACCGGATTGCCGCCATCGAGGACTGCGACGATAAGATGCGTACCTATCTTGCACTCTGCGGCGCGGGCGTCCCTATGCCGAAGACGTTTGCCGCTCCGCTCTGTTACTATCCGGACAGACCGTACGGCGGATTGGAAAAAGTCGCGCAGGAGCTGTCCTTTCCCATAGTCGTAAAGGAGTGCTTCGGATCTCTCGGGAAAGAGGTTTATCTCGCACGGAACAGAGCGGAGCTCTATGAGGTTGCGGAAAAAGTCAAGTGCAGACCGCATCTGTTTCAGGAATATATCGCGGAAAGCAGCGGAAGGGACGTGCGCGTTATCGTCGTCGGGGGAAAGGTGCTCGGTGCCATGCAGCGGATCTCGGAGGGCGATTTCCGCTCCAACGCCGAACTCGGCGGAAGGGGAGAGGCATACCGTCTGGATGAGGAGGGATGCGCACTCTGCGAAAAAATATCACGTCTGCTCGGGCTCGACTATTGCGGGATCGATCTTCTCTTCGGAAAGGACGGATATCTATTGTGCGAGGTCAACTCCAACGCCTTTTTCGGTACCTTCGAGCGCGTGACCCGTCTCAACGTTGCGAGGGTGTACGCGGAGCATATTTTGCGCGAAACGGGCAGGAGTTAACGAAATTCCAAGCTTTTCACAGTACTATGTTACGCATAATACTGTGATTTTTTATTAAAAATATCAAAAAAAGAGGCAAAAGCCTCTTTTTTTTGAATTTCATTCTTTATGCGACGATGAAGTTGATGAGCCTACCTGCGACAACGACGGATTTTTTAACCGTCTTGTCTGCGATCTTCTCGCGGATTTCGGGGAGATTGCGCGCGGCTTCTTCCAGTTCTTCGTTTGTGAGCGCGCTTGCGAACGTCGCTCTGCATACGATGCGGCTGTTTACCTGTACCGCATATTCCTTTTCGTCGAGGAGCAACGCATCCGGATTTTCAATCGGAAATTCCTGTTCGAAGACGGAGCCCTTTCCGCCGATTTTTTCAAAGATTTCTTCGGCAAAGTGGGGGGCGCAGGGTGCAATGAGCAGTAATAGGTCTTTGGCTGCGGCTTGCATCAAAGAGACGTTCTTTGCGCCGTTTGCGTCATATTTTACGAGCGCGTTCAAAAGTTCCATCATGCGCGCGATCGCCGTATTGAACGAGAATGCTTCCATGTCCTTGGTTACGCGCATGATCGCATAATTGCGGGCGTAATCGAGGGCTTTTTCTTCTGCGTCAAAGGGCTCGTTTTTGCCCGTCTTGGCTTCGTACGCTTTGAGAATCGCTTTTTCGACGCGATCCATAAACTTTGCGATCGCTTTGATGCCGTCGTCGTTCCAGGGACCTCCCTCCGTGTAGGAAAATCCGAACATGAGATAGAGGCGGAAGGCGTCCGCGCCGTATTCGTTTACGTAATCGTCGGGAGAAACGACGTTCCCGTGCGATTTGCTCATGCGGTTTCCGTCGGGTCCTAAAATCACACCCTGATGAACGAGCCGTTTGAAGGGCTCGTCGAAGTCGAGGTATCCTAAGTCCCGCAGCGCTTTCGTAAAGAACCGCGCATACAGCAAGTGCATACAGGAATGTTCCGCACCGCCTACGTAAGTATCGACCGGAAGGAGCTTGTCTACGGCTTCGCGGGAGAAGGGCTCGCGCTCGTTGTGCGGATCGGCGTAACGAAGAAAATACCAGCTGGAACATACGAATGTGTCGAGGGTATCCGGATCGCGCAACGCTTTTCCTCCGCACTTCGGGCAGAGTGTATTCATAAAGGCGTCGCATTTTGCGAGCGGGGACTTTCCGTCCGGACGGAATTCCACGTCGTAAGGAAGCTTGACGGGCAAATCTTTGTCGGGAACGGGAACCGCGCCGCAGGAAGGGCAGTGTATGATGGGAATGGGCGCTCCCCAATAGCGCTGACGGGATACGAGCCAGTCGCGCAGGCGGTAATTTATTTTTTTGCCGCCCTTTTGCAGTTTGTTGATGTGGGTTGCGATCGCGTTGCGCGCCTCTTCGCCAAAGAGCCCGTCGAAGGAGAGGGAATTTACAACGATTCCGTCTTCGCAATAGGGCAGAGGCGTTTCGCCGCCCTTCTTTTCTATTACCTTGACGATCGGCAACTGATACTTAGTGGCAAAGGCAAAATCGCGTTCGTCGTGCGCGGGAACAGCCATAACGGCGCCCGTGCCGTACGTGGCGAGCACATAATCGGCAAGATAAATAGGTACTTTTTTCCCGTTGACGGGATTCGTGCAGTAGGAGCCCGTAAAAACGCCCGTTTTTTCGCGTGTCGTGGAGAGACGGTCGATCTCGCTTGATTTGGAAGCGAAGTCGATATATTCTCTCACGGCGCTCTCCTGCTGAGGGGTCGTGAGCTTGAGGGCGAGAGGGTGTTCGGGCGCGAGCACGACGTAGGTGACGCCGAATACGGTATCGCACCGCGTTGTAAATACGCGGATTAGGTCGCCGCTTTCACATTCGAACTCGATCTCGCAGCCCGTGGATTTCCCGATCCAGTTCCGCTGCATATTCTTTGTCTTTTCGGGCCAGTCAAGTTCGTCCAGTCCCGAAAGAAGCTCTTCGGCGTATTCGGTGATTTTAAAGAACCACTGCGTAAGATTTTTTCTTACGACCTGCGTGCCGCAGCGCTCGCAGCAATTTTCCGTTACCTGTTCGTTAGCGAGCACCGTCTGACAGCTCGGACACCAGTTGACGGGAGCTTCCTTGCGGTACGCGAGCCCTTTTTCATAGAGACGCAGGAACATCCATTGCGTCCACTTATAATAATTCTCTTCGCATGTTTTTACCTCTGCGGACCAGTCAAACATGGCGCCCATCGCTTTGAGCTGACCTTCCATGGTTTCGATGTTCTTTTCCGTGGAATCCTTGGGATGCACGCCCGTTTTGATCGCGTAATTTTCGGCGGGAAGCCCGAAGGCGTCGAATCCCATGGGCTGAAACACGTTGAACCCCTTCATCCGCTTGAAACGGGCGTACGAATCGGCAGGACCGTAATTGTACCAGTGCCCGACGTGCAGCTTCGCTCCGGACGGATAGGAGAACATTTCAAGTACATAAAATTTGTCCTTTTCCGTCTCCTTTTTATTGAAATTGTTGAATTTGGTCTTTTCCCAACGGGCTTGCCATTTTTTTTCAACCGATTTCATGTCCATAAGCAACCTCTTTCGAATCTCTCTCTTTTTGTTTAGAAAACATTGTACACGATAATTGCCATAAAGTCAAGTGCCGAGCGGGAAATTTCGGCGGAAGGAGGGTCGCGGCGTAAATAAATCGCGGATTACGGCATACAATAGAGTTGTGGAAGAAATTCTTGTAAGCGAGCGGAAGGAGCGGAGCGCCTATATTGCCTATTTATATAACGCGCTCATGGGAGAGGTGAACCGCAGGAACGGCGTCGGGGAACTTGTCTTCGGGCAGGAGCGCACGGCGCTGAAAATAACGGTAAAAGAGGGGACCGAGCTGCGCGCCCGCACGCGGGACAGAATCGCGGAAATCATCGGGATCGGGTATAAATTCGAATATTTTCGGAACAGATTGAAGGTCTGCCTTTCCGTCAAAGAAAAGAAGCTGCTCCTTGCGGCGCTCATTGCCGCCGATTTCGAGGGGGACGGCGCCTATATCCGCCGAAAAATATTCGACGGGGAGGAATATGCCCTCGACGGTTTTTTCGTCTTTCGGCTTGCCCCGCTGCGCGAGAAATGGGACAGGATCATCGGGTATATTCCGTCGGGATTTTCCTCGTACGATCTGAAAAAGTTTTGCAACTTCCTCGCGAGTGATAGTAAAAATAAAATTTATGTAAAGGGGAAAACCGTCTTCGGGGAAAATCTCGCACCGCTCAGGCGCAGCCGCCTTCTGGGAGAGGAAGATATCGAAACGGAGATCATACTCTCGGACGCGGGCTTTGTGTACTGTCTTGGCGATGTGGAGGACGGCGTGGGGGATTTTCTGCAAAAATATTATGCGGAACGTGCGATATTTTCTTGACAAGACGAAAAAAAGGGATTACAATATGGATACTTAAAGACAAGTAGCGCCGCATCGTCTTTTTCAGAGAACGGGTTCTTAGGCTGAAAGACCTGTAAAGAGGAGCGGAAGGCGAAACCGCTTTATTTTATAAAATTCGATGTAAAAGCGGTCGGATCGATTTCGGCAATTAAGGTGGAACCGCGCAATCAGTTGCGTCCTTAAACAGTCCCTGCGGACAGTTTAAGGACGCATTTTTGTTTTTATCGGATTTATTAAGTACTATGTCACGCATAATACGCCGCATTTGCGGTGAAAAGGAGTAAAATCTTATGAATATTTTTTTGAAAAACGGGGAATCGCTCGAACTGGACGAAGGCGCGAGCGCTCAGGACGCCGCCCGTAAAATTTCCGAAGGACTTGCGCGCGCGGCGGTTGCGGCGAAGGTAAACGGAAAACTTTCCGATCTGAAAAGTACACTCTGCGACGGGGACAGATTGGAGCTCGTGACGTTAAAGGATAAGGAGGGGCTTGAGGTGTACCGTCACACCTGCGCGCACGTGCTTGCGCAGGCGCTCAAAACGGTATATCCCACCTGCAAGCTCGCCATAGGTCCCGTCATCGACAACGGATTTTACTACGACGTTGATTTTAAGACGCCGATCACGATGGAGGACTTTAACAAGATCGAAGCGGAGATGAAAAAGATCATTAAAAGCGATCTTCCCATCGAGCGCTATGCCCTCTCCCGCGAGGACGCGATTGCATTCATGAGCAAGCATCACGAAAAATATAAAGTAGAGCTCATCGAGGATCTTCCGGAGGGGGAGGAAATCTCCTTCTATAAGCAGGGAACGTTCACCGATCTCTGCCGCGGACCGCATCTTCCCTCCACGGGAAAAATCAAGGCGTTCAAGTTGGTGTCGATTGCGGGAGCGTATTGGCGCGGAGACGAAAAGAAAAAGATGCTCACCCGCATTTACGGAACCGCTTTTGCCAAAAAGGAGGAGATGGACGAGTACTTCAAGATGCTTGAGGAGGCGAAAAAGCGCGATCATATCAAGCTCGGCAAAGAATTGCAGCTCTTCTCGCTCATGAACGAGGGAAAGGGATTCCCGTTCTTCCTGCCCAACGGAATGGTACTGAAAAACGTGCTCATCGATTACTGGCGGCAGATTCACAGGCGCGAAGGGTACGTCGAAGTGCAGACGCCGATTATTTTAAACCGCTCTCTTTGGGAAACTTCCGGACATTGGGACCATTATAAGGAGAATATGTATACGACGAAGATTGACGGGGAAGACTGTGCAATCAAGCCCATGAATTGCCCCGGGGGGCTTCTCGTATACCGCCTCAATCCTCATAGTTATAAAGATCTTCCCATCAGAATGGGCGAGCTCGGGCTCGTGCACCGCCACGAAAAGAGCGGACAGCTTCACGGTCTTTTCCGCGTGCGCTGCTTTACGCAGGACGATGCGCACATCTTTATGACGCCCGAGCAGATCACCGACGAAATCAAAGGGGTCGTGAGAATCATCAACGAGGTTTATACTCTCTTCGGCTTCAAATACCACGTTGAGCTTTCGACCCGTCCCGAAAACAGCATGGGCAGCGACGAGGATTGGGAGCGCGCGACTGCCGCGCTCAAAGCGGCGCTCGGCGAGATGGGGCTCGATTACGAGATCAACGAAGGGGACGGCGCTTTCTACGGACCCAAGATTGATTTCCATCTCGAAGACAGCATCAAACGCACCTGGCAATGCGGTACGATACAGCTTGACTTCCAGCTTCCCCAGCGCTTCGATCTGGAATACGTCGGCGAAGACGGACAGAAGCACCGCCCGATCATGATTCACCGCGTCGTGTTCGGTTCAATCGAACGCTTCATCGGGATTCTTATCGAGCACTTCGCGGGTAAGTTCCCCGTATGGCTTTCGCCCGTGCAGGTGAAGGTTCTTCCCGTGACCGACCGCGCCGCAGGGTATGCGGAAGAGCTGGTGCGCGAGATGTCGGCGCTCGGTCTGCGCGCCGAGGCGGATCTTCGCAAGGAAAAGCTCGGCAGAAAGATTCTCGACGCCGAACAGGAAAAAGTTCCCTATAAACTCATCGTGGGAGACAAAGAGGTGGAAAACGGCACGGTTTCCGTCCGCCGCCGCGGAGAAGGCGACGTGGGCGCGATGGAGAAAGAAAAGTTTTTCGCCCTCGTCAAAGAGGAAAACGATACCAAGAAAATTTTCTAAGACAGATCTCAAACAATCCCGCCGCATAAATGCACTTCCCATAAGGATTATAAAAAAGGCGAAGAATTTCAAAATTCTTCGCCTTTTTTATAATTGCCCGATAAATTGAAATTCATGTCCTCCCCGTCATTGCGAGCCGACTTGTCGGCGAAGCAATCCAGCAATCCAGGCGTTAAAGCTCGTTTCTATCCTCTGGATTGCTTCGTCGCTTCGCTCCTCGCAATGACGACGGACAACGTTCGCCGCAACGACGGCGGAAAACGTGTACCGCAACTACGACGGAAAACGTGTACCGCGATGACGGCGGACAATTTACGAAATTACCGTTTCCTGCTCTTTTATTGTACAAGAAATCACCTAAAAAGTCAATGAACGCACTTGCCTTGTTTGCAAGGTATAGTGCGCTACACTTATATTCTTTTCTGTGAAAAACTCCCTATCGCCGCGCCGCAAAAGAATCCCTTCCCGGTTATGAGGGGAATCGTTTACCTGTGTGAATCGATTGTCTCCTGCACGGCAATCGGGCTCATTAACAAAGCGGACGGCGGAGCCGGCGTCTCCTCGGCGGGAGCGTGCCCGATTCTGCTGCTCGTCTTTTCGCTGGCATTTCTCATATTTGATATCGGGGCGTTTTTCGCGGCAAAGTCTCTTTTAAAAGCATACCCCGCCATTATAGAAGAAAAGCAGAAAAAGGTTGACAAGTAATATCATAATTTAACGAAATATACTGAAAAAAAGAAGCAAGTTAAGGGAACATTTTTTGCAAGGAACAAAAAATACGTTCCCTTAACTTGCATTTTTCTCGAAAAAGAATTTACGATGACGTTAACGAGTCTATTGCCCTGCGGTGCATAACCCAAAAGCACGGCGTGACCTCAACCGACAGTTGGGCGTTCGGCGGTTGCACGGGATTGACGAGCGTGACATTTGAAAGCACAAGCGGATGGTTTGTTTCCACTGATCCGGAAGCGACAAACGGTACAAGCGTGGACGTAAGCGATCCCGCAACTGCGGCGAAATATCTCAAATCGACTTATTGCGACTGTTATTGGAAGCGAAAATAAACGATTCCTCTCGCCGAAATTTTTTCAAAAGGGCGAAAAAAACGTTGACAAACGGAGAAAAGGGTGGTATTATGAAAAAGTCAAGCAGAGGTCAACCCTTCTCTCCGTATTTGCGACAGCGAAACGGGTCGATAAGTTTCGGTTTCGATACGCGCCGTGCGCGTATTAAAAGTTACTACGGGTTGCCTTGCGCGACCCGTTTAATTTTTTTGAGAGGTGGAAAATTATCAAACCGCAAAATCAGATGAACAGGGAAATCCGCGACCGCGAGATCCGCGTAATCTCGTCCACGGGGGAAATGCTGGGGGTTATGACCCCGCAGGAGGCGCTTCGTCTTGCCGAAGAGGAAAACCTCGACCTCGTAAAGATTTCTCCCAACGCCGTGCCGCCCGTCTGCAAGATTATGGACTGGGGAAAGTTCAAGTTCGAACAGGCAAAGAAGGAAAAGGAAAATCGCCGCAATCAGAAGGTAATCGAACTGAAAGAAGTTCAGCTTTCCATGACGATCGACGTGGGCGACCTCAACGTAAAGGCGAGACAGGCGCGCAAGTTTCTCGAAGCGGGAAACAAAGTCAAGGTTTCCATCCGTCTCCGCGGAAGACAGATGGCTCATTCTTCCCTTGCAAAGGACGTTATGGCAAACTTTGCCGAGGGTCTTAAGGACGTCTGCGTCATCGAAAAGCCCATGAATATGGAAGGGCGCAATATTATCATGATACTGGCTCCCGCCAAGAAGTAGGCGGGCTCGGTAATAAAACAGTTAAAATAATTGGAGGATAAAGGTATGCCGAAACAGAAATCGCACAGCGGTTCGAAAAAGCGCTTCTGGCTCACCGGCAGCGGTAAGGTGAACAGACCTCACGGCGGCAAGAACCATAAGGCGGAAACCAAGAACAGAAAGAGAAAGAGAAATTTACGTCAGACGACGCTTGTCTCCTCGACGCAGGAGAATACCGTCAAGAAGATGATTCCCTACAAGGATTAACGGAGGTAAACAATGCGGATTAAAAGAGGCGTGAATGCCGTAAAAAAACGTAGAAAAATTTTCAAGCTTGCCAAGGGTTACTACGGCAATAAGAGCAAAAATTACCGTATCGCGCGCGAAGCGGTAATGAAGTCGTTGAACTATGCCTATATCGGCAGAAAGCACAGAAAACGCGATATGCGCAGCCTTTGGATTGCACGCATCAACGCGGGGGCGAGATTGAACGGTCTCAGCTATTCCAAGCTGATGCACGGGCTCAAGGTTGCGGGCATCGATCTGAATCGCAAGGTGCTTGCCGATCTCGCCGTTTCCGACGAAAAGGCCTTCGCGGAACTTTGCGGCAAAGCAAAAGCAGCAATCTGAATTGCATAAAATAAGGGCGAATCCGTCCCGAAAAGCCCTTTCAAGGGCTTTTTTAGCACCGTCAATATGGTCATTGTATCGAAAAACAATCCTCTCGTAAAAGAGTTGGTTTCCCTCAAAGAAAAGAAGCACCGCGAATCAAGCGGCACTTTTCTCGTGGAGGGAGAAAAGATGGTGCGGGAGTGCGCGGCGAGCGGACTTGAAATCGTCAGGCTGATCGTAAGAGAGGATCGCGCGGCGGAAACGGTCGGCGCGGAAACCGTCGTACTGGGCGCCGATGCCTTCCGGGCGGTGTGCGACGCGGCGACGCCGCAGGGAATCGCGGCGCAGGTTCGTATTCCGCACTGTACGCCGCGCCCGCCCCAAAAGAGCTGTCTGCTGCTCGACGGAGTTTCCGATCCCGCCAACGTGGGGGCGATCGTGAGAACTGCGGTCGCGGCGGGCTACGGGGAACTGTATCTTGCGGATTGCGCCGATCCGTTCTCCCCAAAGAGCGTTCGGGCGAGCATGAGCGGCGTATTTTACGCAAAAATCATGCGCTGCGATCGGGACGAGGCACTCGCGCTCGTGCGCGGCGTTCCCCTGATCGCCGCCGATATGAAGGGGGAAAACGTTTTTTCCTTTACCCCGCCCGAAAAATTTGTGCTCTGCATCGGGAACGAGGGAAGGGGCATTTCAGACAGTCTTATGCGCTGCGCGTCCTACACGGTGAGTATTCCCATGGACAGCCGTACGGAAAGTTTGAACGCAGCGGTTTCGGCGGGGATTCTCATGTATGCGTTGAAATCGGGTTTCACGGAAAAATAATCAAAGAGGTATTAAAATGTCAGGTCATAGCAAATGGCACAATATTCAGGCAAAGAAGGGCAAGGCGGACGCGGCGCGCGGTAAAATTTTTACCAAGCTCGGCAGAGAGCTTGCGGTAGCCGCTAAGGGCAATCCCAACCCTTCCACAAACAGCAAACTTGCCGACGTCATTGCAAAGGCGAAGGCGGCGAATATGCCCAACGACAACATCGAGCGCTCGATTAAGCGCGCGGCGGGCGAAATGGGCGACAAGGACTACAAAGAGCTCACCTACGAAGGCTACGGAGTTGCGGGCGCGGCGGTCATTATCGCCACCTTGACGGATAACATCAACCGCACGGCGGGCGACGTGCGCGCCATCATGACGAAGCACGGAGGCTCGCTCGGCAATAACGGATGCGTCTCGTATATGTTTGACGAAAAAGGGCTCATCGTCGTAGAACGGACGCCCGATCTCGACGAGGATACGGTCACCGAATACGCGATCGAGGCGGGGGCTGACGACGTGATCACGGAAGAAGACGCTTTCGAGATTTATACGTCCGTTGCCGCGTTTTCGGAAGCGAGAAAGTCTCTCGAAGAGAAGGGGCTCACCTTCTTGCAGGCGGAGCTCTCCATGATTCCGCAAAGCAAGATCGTGCTTCCTGCCGATAAGCTCGAAACCTTCCGCAAGATGCTCGACAAATTGGAAGAGAACGACGACGTGCAGAACGTTTATCACAATGTCGAGCTGCCCGAAGAGGACGAAGAGGAATAATAACGCCGTGTGTTGAGGTGCGGCGCGGGAAATTATGACGATATCCGAAACCTGTCAAAAAGCAAAAAAGAGTGCCGGCGCCGTCGCTTATTCCGCAGAGAAGGAAAAGAACGAAATGCTTTCGCTCGCCGCCGAGGCGCTTCTTATGCACGCGGACGAGATTTTGAAGGCGAACAGGGAAGATCTTGCCCGTTTTATGCGGGAAGACAGTCTCCGCGACAGGCTGCGTCTCGATGAATCCCGCATTGCGGGCATTGCGGACGGCTTGAAAAAGCTGATTGCGCTGCCCTGTCCCGTGGGCGAGGTGATCGAGCGGAAGAGGACGGAAACGGGACTTTTGATTGAACGCGTGCGCGTACCCTTCGGCGTAGTCGGCATCATTTACGAAGCCCGTCCGAACGTGACGGCGGACGCGATCGGTCTTTGCATCAAGAGCGGGAATGCCGTAGTGCTCCGCGGGAGCAGTGACGCGTACCGTTCGAACGAGGCGATCGTATCGACCGTCAAAAACGTGCTCAGAGAAGGGGGCTACGACCCCGAATTTATTCAGTTGATCGAGGACCGTTCGCGCGAGGGCGCGCGGGAATTTATGCGGCAGAAGGGTTTTTTGGACGTACTCATTCCCCGCGGAAGCGCCTCTCTCATTCAGAGCGCGCTCGAAAACGCGTCCGTTCCCGTCATAGAGACGGGAACGGGGAACTGTCATATCTATTTGGAAAATTCCGCCGATCTAAAAAAGGCGATCCCCGTACTTCTGAACGCGAAGACCCAGCGTACGAGCGTATGCAACGCCGCGGAGAGCCTTGTCGTAGACGGGGATTTTGCGAAAAGGTATCTTCCGCAGATCGTTTCGGCGCTGACGGAGAAGGGCGTAGAATTGGTCGGGGACGAAGCGTCCCGCGCGATTTGCCCCGCGATAGGGGTTGCAAGCGAAGAGGACTACTATACCGAATATCTCGCTTTGAAGATGTCCGTGAAGATTGTTTCCGGTATCGACGAAGCGATTGCATTTATCAACGAACATTCTACGGGGCACAGCGAGGCGATCCTTTCCGAAGACGCTCGGGCACAGGAAAAATTTTTAAATGAGATCGATTCCGCCTGCGTCTATGTCAACGCTTCCACCCGTTTTACGGACGGATTCGAGTTTGGATTCGGCGCGGAAATGGGGATTTCCACCCAAAAACTCCATGCCCGCGGACCGATGGGATTAAGAGAGCTTACCTCGTACAAGTTTCTCATTCGCGGGAACGGACAGATCAGGCAATAAACGCGCTCCCGCGTTTCCGTCGTATAATTATGCGCGAAAAGAATCGGCGTAAGATACTTACGTCTTTTCTTTTGTCATATTTTATCGAAGACGCCCTTTGCGGTGTTTTGGTGAAAATTTTTTTGCAAAAAAGGAATTCCGATTAAATATATCGAAATAAACCGTTGATGAAGGAAAAAACTTACGAAAAAGAGGAAGTCTTTCTCTCGCCCTATGCGGTGAAATCAAAAAATACGCGGGGAAGACTGCGGCAGGAAACGCCGTGCTGCATGCGCACCGATTTTCAGCGGGACAGGGACAGGATTATTTATTCGAAATCCTTCCTGCGCTTAAAGAACAAGACGCAGGTTTTTTTCGCGCCCGACGGCGATCATTATATGTCCCGTCTTACGCATACGCTCGACGTAAGTCAGATTGCCCGCTCGATTGCGCGCTGTCTGTCCTTAAACGAGGATTTGGCGGAGGCGATCGCCCTCGGCCACGATCTCGGGCACACGCCCTTCGGGCACGTCGGGGAGAGAGTGCTCAATAAACTCTGTCCGGACGGATTTCGTCACAGCGTGCAGTCCCTTCGCGTCGTGGACGTTCTCGAAAAAGACGGAAAAGGATTAAACCTCACGTTCGAAGTGCGCGACGGCATCGTAAATCATACGAAAAGCGGGAATCCCGCCACGCTGGAAGGGGTTGCCGTATCTCTTGCCGATCGGATTGCATACATAAACCACGATATCGAGGACGCCGTTCGGGCGGACATCATCCGATTGGACGAGCTTCCCGAAAGCGCCGTAAAAGTACTCGGACGGGATACGCGGACGCGCATCAATACCGCGATTTTCGATATCTACCGTACGTCGGAGGGACAGCCGTTCGTAAAAATGTCCGAGGAAAAACAGAGTGCGCTCGATGAGCTTCGCGACTTCATGTTCGAACGGGTTTACGAGCACGCGAACAAGCTCATACAAGAGAGCGCGGAACGTATGCTCACCGAGCTCTACGCATATTTTGAAAAGAAGCCGGAAGACTTGCCCGCGCTGTATCTGGAAACGGCGAAGACGAACGTGCCCCGCGCGGTGTGCGATTATCTTTCTTCCATGACGGATAAATATGCGATAGGGGTATTCAATAGGCTGTTCGTGCCGCGGGAGGGAAGCGTATGAAGGAGGATTTTGCCGAATTTCTGCGCGTACTCAAAGAAAAGAACGATTTGGTGGAGGTTATCGGCTCCTATATAAAACTTGAACGCAGGGGCTATAATTATTGGGCGTGCTGTCCCTTCCACCATGAAAAAACCCCGTCTTTTTCCGTAAACGCCGCCGACCGCTACTACCATTGTTTCGGCTGCGGAGTTTCCGGAGATGTGATCGGCTTCGTGAAAGAGTACGAAAACGTGGATTTCACGCAGGCGGTGCAGATTCTTGCCGCCCGCGCCCATCTCGAAGTGCCCGTATTCGACGACCGCTCCCGCGAACAGGCGGCGGAAAAGAAGCAAAAAAGGGACAGGCTTTTGTCCGTCATGCGCGATTCGGCGCGTTTCTACTTCAACAATCTGTATTCGGGCAAAGCGGCAGAGCATTTGAAATATCTCGAACAACGGAAAATCTCGCCGTCCGTCATGAAAAAATTCGGCATAGGGGCTTCCCTCGATTATACTTCTCTTCCCGCCTATCTGCTGGCGCAGGGGTATACGCCGGACGAGTGTGAAGAGAGCGGGGTGTGCACAAGGAGCGCGGACGGACGTCTTTTTGACGCGGAAGGAGAAAGACTGATCATTCCGATCATCAACCATTTCGACGAAGTGGTGGCATTCGGCGGGAGGCTCATTAAAAAGGTCGAGCGCGCAAAATATAAGAATACGCGCGAGACCCTCCTATTTAACAAGAGTAAAAATCTGTACAACATCAATCTGGTCAAAAAAGAGAAGCGCGCGGGAGGGCTTGCGTCTCTCATCATGGTGGAAGGATATATGGACGCAATTTCCCTCTATCAGGCGGGATTTCACAACGTGGTCGCAAGCATGGGAACCAGTCTCACCAAGGAACAGGCCCGTCTGTGCCGAAGATATACGGAAACCGTATTTATCAGCTACGACGGCGATTTTGCGGGACAAAAGGCAAATCTGCGCGGGTTGGACATTTTAAAGGAAGAAGGACTTAGGGTGCGCGTCGTCCCGATGCCCGAAGGGCTCGATCCCGACGACGTTATTAAACAGCACGGAGCCGCGGGTTATCAGTCCTGCCTCGACGGCGCCATGCCGCTCATCGATTTCAGGATCCGCGCGCTCAGGCTCAAATACGATCTGAGCAGGACGGAGGACAGGAGAGAATTTGCAAAAGAAGCGCTGCCCGTCGTCAAGGAGGCGGAGAGCGAAGTCGAGCGGGAAGAACTCATAAAGCGAATTTCCGCCGAATCGGGCGTGAGCGTTACGGCGCTCTACCGCGATCTGGAAAATATACCGCGAGAGGCGGTCGCGAAGGAAGAGGAGCTTCCTCCCAAGGAAGACAATTCGGACGGAACGGATAAAGCGGCGTATTTCGTGCTTGCCGCCTGTCTGTTTTCTAAGCCCTATGCGCTCGGGTGCAGTCTCCAAGAGCTGGGATTTACGGGCGATTTTCAAAAGATCGCACAGTTCATTTCGGGAGCAAGGGAAAGCGGCAGGATTCGACCGAGCGCCATTTTTGATTTTATGGGAACGGACAGCCCCGTGCTTTCCGAAGTGCTCAATCTCGATTTCGGCGACAATTTAAACGGGGAGCGGGCGGAACGGTACTTCCGCGACAGCGTTTCCGCGTTGAAACGCAGAGCGCTCGGCAGAAAGATTGCCGAGGCGCAGGAAAAATATCAAACGGCAACAACGCCCGAACAGCGGGCTTCGGCTCTTTCCGAAATCGGTAAATATACCGCGGAATTGAAGCAAATCGGAGGAAGAACATGAACGTGAACGAACAAAAGTTGCAGGAGATCATCGAATCGCTCGTCGGCGCATACCACATGAAGGGAAGCGTTTCGACAAACGCCCTTTGCGACGCGCTTGAAAAATACGAGCTTACGCCCCAACAAATTGAGCAGGTGTACAAAGCGCTTCCGGAGGCGGGTATCTCTATTTACGACGAGGACGAAAGGGACAGGGAGCTCTTCGAACAGGCGCTTTCCGATATCGGTCTCGACGACCCCGTTAAAATGTATCTGAAAGATATCGGGAGAGTTCCGCTTCTTTCGGGAGAGGAGGAAATCGACCTCGCGCGCAAGATGCAGGAGGGTGACGAGGCTGCAAAGCAGCGTCTTTCCGAAGCCAATCTCCGCCTCGTCGTATCCATCGCCAAGCGCTACGTGGGGCGGGGTATGCTCTTTCTGGACCTCATTCAAGAGGGAAATTTGGGACTTATGAAGGCGGTTGAAAAATTCGATTACCAAAAGGGCTTCAAATTTTCCACGTATGCGACCTGGTGGATCCGTCAGTCCATTACGAGGGCGATTGCCGATCAGGCGCGCACAATCCGTATTCCGGTGCACATGGTGGAAACCATCAACAAACTTACCCGCACCTCGCGCGAGCTCCTGCAAAAAAACGGCAGAGAGCCGATGCCCGAGGAGATCGCGGAAGCCATGGGCGTGGACGTCGCCCGCGTGCGGGAAATCCAAAAAATCGCGCAGGACCCCGTCTCTCTCGAGACGCCGATCGGCGAGGAGGAAGATTCCCATTTGGGCGATTTCATCGAGGACGACAAGACGCAGACTCCAAGCGATTCCGTCGCTTTCATAATGCTGAAAGAACAGCTCCTCGGCGTGCTCGATACGCTCACCCCGCGCGAGGAGAAAGTGCTTCGTCTTCGCTACGGAATCGACGACGGCAAGCCCCGCACACTTGAGGAAGTCGGACGGGAATTCAACGTCACGCGCGAACGTATCCGTCAGATTGAGGCCAAGGCGTTGAGAAAACTCCGTCACCCGAGCCGCAGTAAAAAGCTCAAAGACTTTCTCGATTGATGACGGAGCGTTTGAGGGAAATCTGTTCCCGTCTGCACGCGGTAGAAACGTTTGCCGACGTGGGGTGCGACCACGGTTACTGTACCCGCTATATGCTCGAAAACGGCCTGTGCGAGCGGGCGTACATCTCGGATATTTCCGCTGCGAGCCTGAAAAAGGCGGAGAATTTGCTGCGGAACTATATCGATGCGGGAAAGTGCGTCTCCGTTTGCGCGGACGGTCTGGAGGGGATCGGGAACCCGTGCGATCTTGTACTCATCGCCGGTCTGGGCGGAGAGGAGATCGTGCGTATCCTGCAAAAGGAGATTCCCGCGGCTTTCGTTCTTCAACCCATGAAAAATACGGAAAAGGTGCGCGCCTTTCTTTCGGAACGGGGCTGTTCCGTTCAAGCGGACTATACCTTTGAAGACGGAAAATTTTACGACCTTATTGTCGGGAAAAAAGACGGCGGCGCGGAGTATTCGGATTGGGAAATCCGTTTCGGGCGGGACAATCTCCGTGCGCCCTCACAGGCGTTTCTCAACAAAATAAAACAGGAAACGGACAGGCTGAAAACCCGTCTGCTTGCGCCCATGAAGCGGGAAAGCAGAGAGGAACTTCGGCGGAGGCTGTACGATTTGGAGGTGATTTGCGATGCGATTGACGGAGATCTATAAACTTATCGACGGGATTGCGCCTTTTGCGCTCTCTGCGGAATATTGCGAACGGTACGGCGCATACGACAACAGCGGAATCATTCTCGACTGCGGCAGAGAGATCGGGAAGATATTTTTTACGCTCGATTGCTCTTTAAGCGCGGTCACGCGGGCGAAAGAGTCGGGCGCCGATCTCATCGTGACGCACCATCCCGCGATCTACGCGCCCCTTAAAAGCCTTAGCGACGGTGGGGAAGGGAAAGAGTTGCTTGCCTGCGCGCGGGCGGGAATTTCCGTGCTCTCCGCACATCTCAACCTCGATTGCTCGGGGGACGGAATCGACGAAAGTCTCATGAAGGGATTGGGAGGTCGGAGGTCTCTTGCCGTCATGCACAATCTCTCCCTGGGCGGTTACGGCAGAGTTTACGAGGTGGAAGAAGCGCCCTTTGCGGACTATCAGAAACAGATCGAAGGCGTCTTTCATACGGCGAGAGCGG
Organism: uncultured Clostridia bacterium; assembly: GCA_964387225.1. GTDB lineage: Bacteria > Bacillota > Clostridia > Christensenellales > Borkfalkiaceae > Gallimonas. The sequence goes on from CAYLVU010000002.1 coordinate 60,006, forward strand.
TTTCCTACGGAGACCGTTCCGTAAAACGCGTGGCGAGCTTTTGCGGAGCGGGCATGGACGAAGAGAGTGTCTCATTCGCGCTGAAAAACGGTGCGGATACCTATATCTCTTCAGACGGCAAGCACCATCTCGTCGCGCAGGCGATCGACGGAGGAATGAACGTCGTACTTTTGACGCACTATGCGGCGGAATGTTACGGCTTTGAACGTTTTTACCAAAAAATCAAAAAATCGGCGGGCGTCCCCTGCGAATTTTTCGCAGACGCACGACTTATGTAAGGAGTGAATTATGGCAGCAGTATCACAGGAACTTTTACAGTATCAGGAAGTTGACGCGAAGCTTCGCACGATCGAACAGGAGATCGGCGCGAGCGAGGAACGCAAGAAGTATATTCAGGCGAAAAAATTCATCGAGGCGGCGCTTCCAAAGCTTGACGCGCAGGACGCCCGCGCGGTCAAACTCAGGTCGATGTGCGCGGATCTGGCGGCGCGCTGCGAAGAAATCACCAAGGCGATCGGGGAGTACAGCGATCTCGACGAGATGGTGGGTGAAGGCGGAGATCTCGGGTTTTACAAGAAAAATGCGCAGGCGCTTTTCGACCGTTTGCGCTCCTTAAAGGCGGATCTTTCCAAGCTCGTCGCGGACGTCGAGAGCGTAATGGACGAGTATAAAAAGCTCAAAGAACAGACGATCGTCATGCAGAAGCAGTATAAGGAGTACCGCGATAAGTTCAAGGCGGTGCAGGATGCGCGCAAGGACGAAGTGGAGGCGATCAGGAAAAAACTGAACGCAATCGGAAAGGATATTTCTCCCGAAATTCTCGATAAATACAATCAAAAAAGAAAGGAGCGCATTTTCCCCGTCGTCGTGCCGCTCAAAAACGACAGATGTGTCTGCGGGATGGATTTCCCGCTCGCCCAACAGGGGCGGCTTGCGGGCGGCAATGTGATCGAGTGCGAGCATTGCAGGCGTTTCGTCTATAAAGAAACGTAACTCTCCCGTTTCCTTCGGCATAAAATGGGAGTATGCAAAACACGGTTGCGGTTATCTCCCTGAAAAAAATCAGAAGCAACGCCCTGAAAATCAAACGGTTTTCGGGCGTTCCTCTCATAGCCGTCGTAAAGGACGACGCTTACGGTCACGGCGCGGAAAGAGTTGCGTTTGCGCTCCACGGTATCGCATCTTCCTTTGCAGTGTCCACCGTGGACGAGGGGGCGGCGCTCCGCGCGGCGGGGATTTCGGAAGAAATTCTCGTTCTCACGCCTCCGCTTGACGAAGAGGAAGTCGTCCGCGCTGCCGCGTACGGGCTTACGCTTTCTCTTACCTCTCTTGCCGTTTTGCGGCTGTGCGTGCGGACGGCGGAAAAATACATGTTCTCGATATCCGCGCACGTTGCGGTGAATACGGGCATGAACCGCTACGGATTTCGTCCCGAACGGGTCGGGAGCGCTTGCCGCAGGGCGAAAGAAGCGGGAATCGCTCTAACCGGAATTTACTCTCATCTTTATTTGCCGTACGACGGGCGGGTCCGCGACGCTCAGATTACTCTGTTTCAAGAGTCGGTCGGCGCGGCGAAGACGGTTTTCCCAAATCTCTCGGCGCATCTGTCGGCAACGGGAGGTGCGCTCGCGGGAATTCGGTATGACGCCGTTCGCGCGGGGATCTTTCTTTACGGGTATCTTCCCGAAGGCTTCGAAGGGGGAGGAAAGCCGGAGCCTGCGGCAAAATTTTACGCGACGGTCGCCCAAAGCGGGAGACCGGTCGGGGGCGGCGTCGGCTACCGGAAGGCGGAAAAGGCTTACAAAACGCTGCACACGTTGCGGCTCGGATACGGCGACGGATATTTCCGAAGGGGCGGCGCGGGGTTCGTGGGCTCCCTTTGTATGGACGCGGGCATCCGCGAGGGCGCGGCGAAAGTCTTTGAGCGGCGGCTTATCTTCAAGTCGGTGACGGAATATGCAGCGGCGCAAGGCACTACGGAGTACGAGGTGCTTGTCGGTTTGTTAAAAAAGGCGGTGAAAGTGTACGTCTGAGGCAAAAAAGAAATTACGGACGGAATGCAGAGCTCTGCGGAAGACGCTGAAAACGGGCGCGCGGGACGAGGAAATTGCGTGCGCCTTTTTTCGCTCTTCCCTGTTTTTGCGGAGCAGTTTTTTTGTTTACGCGTCCGTCGGGAGCGAAGTCGATACCGCCGCGATCGTCGCCCGTTTAAAAGCGGCGGGGAAATCGGTCTGTCTTCCCGGGCTATTCGGAGAAACGATGAAGGCGGTGCGCGACGTGGGAACTCGCCGAAAAAACCGCTTCGGGATCGAAGAGCCGCAGGGGGAGGAGGAGCCGTGCGAGGTCGCTCTGACGCCGTTGCTCGCCTTTGACTCTTGCGGAAACCGTCTCGGCTACGGGGGCGGATTTTACGATCGATATTTCAAAGAACATCCGAATGTATACAGGGTGGGACTTGCCTACGAAGGACAGCGGGTGCCTCTTCTTCCCGTTGACGGATGGGACGAACCTCTTCACGCCGTCATTACCGAAAAGGGCGTGAGCTTTTTTTGAAATCAAACGCGATAACTTGACAGAAGGTCGGGAAAGGGCTATAATAAGCAAAAACTATACTCTCGTCCGGAGGAAAGGATGAAACAAGAAGCACGGGAAAACGGGATCAATCTCTCGAAGGGACGTCTGTTTTGGCGGATACAGAAGGAATGTTGGCGGCGCATGGTCACACCCTTTCTCATGTATCTCTTTATGAGCCTCCTCATGCTTGCCTGTCAGGCAATCAGTGCGGACTGGGCAAAGATCACGTTCGGGATCGTTTGCATGCTGGGCGGTATGGCGTTCAACGCTCATCTTTGTTATAATTACGGTATCATACACTTTGACGCCTATTTAACGGGCTGTCTGCATCGCAGAAACGCGGCGTACGGAATCGTTTCGGGCGGAGATCACCGCGTAGAACGGGAATACCGTCCCTGGAAGGGGTTTTATATCGGCTTTCTCGTAGGGATTCCCGTCATTATTTTCGGCTCGCTTGCGGGTGCGTACTATGGACAGGCTGCGGGTGAAATTGCGGGCGTTCTTCTTATCATGTTTGCGGCATGGGCGATCATTCCCGTCTCCTGGATCCGCATGGCGTATCCCACGGTCAGCTTCTATTGGTCGGTTTTGATGGCGGTAATTCCCGTCATCGTCAGCGGAATCTTCTATATCGTCGGCGCCGTAGTTGAAAAAAAGAGAAAGGAACAGCAGACCGAGCGCGAGGCGGCGGTTGCCGAGGCGGCGAGATCCGCGCGTGAGCCCGAGCATCGCGAACAGACGGAGGAACAGCGCCGTAAAACGCTGCAATCCAAGAAAAAAAAGTGAGAATTATAGCGGGCAAATACCGCGGAAGAGCGCTTGCTCAGTTCTGCGGAACGGATATTCGTCCTACGGCGGATCGGGTCAAGGAGTCGCTGTTTCAGATTCTTGAGCGCAGATTATACTGTGCGCGCGTCATCGACTTGTTTTCGGGAAGCGGCGCGATCGGGCTCGAATGTCTTTCACGGGGCGCCGCCGAGGTTGTTTTTTGCGATAACAGCAGAGAGAGCATCTCTCTTCTCAAAAAAAATCTCTCCGCACTGAAAGAGCAGGGAAAAATATATGAATGTGATTTCCGTGCATGCCTGATGCGGGCGGAAGGTACGTTCGATTTGATTTTTGCCGACCCGCCTTACAGGGAGGACTGCCTTTTCGAGATTCTTGCGCTCGTCAAACAGCGCGGACTTTTGAAGGAAAGCGGGCTCGTCGTATACGAGAGCGAGGGAACTTTGGAGTTTGCGCCGATTGACGGCTGGTGTTGCGCCGATTGCCGGAAATACGGCAGAGCGCAGGTGACGATGTGGAAAGAACTGTGAAAAAATGTGTGTTTGCGGGTACGTTCGATCCGTTTACGGTCGGTCATTTCGATACCGTGGCAAAGTGCCTCGCACTGTTTGACGAGGTATTGATTGTCGTTGCGGAAAACAGACAAAAGAAATGTCTCTTTTCGGCGGCTCAACGGGAGGAGATGATACGCCGCGTCTACAAGGACGAGTCGCGCGTAAAAACGCTTATTTGGAACGGCGTCATCGTCGATCTTTTGGAACGGGAGCAAACGCCGTTCTATGTGCGGGGTATTCGCAACACCGTCGATTTCGATTACGAAAACGCCGATTTTTTTGCAGGCAGAAAACTGAGCGACAGGTTTATGGTGCTGTATATTCCCTCCGAGCAGGAGAATCTTCATATCAGCTCCACGCTCGTAAAAAATTGCATAGCTTTTCAAAAACCGTACAGGGACTACGTGCCTGCGGCGGTTTATGAATATATTACGGAGACAAAAGATGTTTAAGAAAGAAATTGAAATCCCTTCCGCAGAGGAAATTTTAACCCGTCTGCCTCTGCCTGAGGAATTGAAAAAGGTAAAAACGGAGCGGGACGAGCTCTGTAAGGACGTAATCGCGGGAAGAACGGACAAACTTCTTCTCGTCGTGGGACCTTGTTCCGCACACGAGAGCGAACCCGTGCTCGAATATGTGCGTCGGCTTGCCGTGCTCAACGACAGAGTGAAGGACAGGCTCGTGCTCGTCCCCCGCATCTATACAAACAAACCGCGCACGAAGGGCGTTGGATATAAAGGTATGTTTTCGCAGCCCGACCCCGAGAGCAAGGAAAATATTTTAAAGGGAATCTGCGCCATCCGCGAATTGCACATCCGCGCCATCAAAGAATCGGGGCTTTCGGCGGCGGACGAAATGCTCTATCCCGAAAATTACGCCTATCTTGAAGATCTGCTCACCTACATCGCGGTGGGGGCGCGGTCGAGCGAAAATCAAATGCACCGGTTGGTGTCGAGCGGGATCGAACTTCCCGTCGGCGTCAAAAATACGACGGGCGGAAGTATCCCCGTCCTGCTCAACTCCGTCTACGCGGCGCAGAGCCCGCAGGTATTTAAATATCACAACTGGCAGGTTTCGACCGAAGGAAACGAATACGCGCACTGCGTGCTTCGCGGGCGCGTCGACAATTACGGAAACGATATTCCCAACTATCATTACGAGACGGTTATGAAGGTTTTGCGGGGATACGAAAATTCCGGGGGCGAACTGAAAAATCCCGCAATCGTGATTGATACCAACCATTCCAATTCCGGAAAACAATTCCGTCAACAGGTGCGCATTGTAGAGGAAGTCTTGCAAAACAGACTCTACGACGCCGATTTTAAGAAGATCGTTAAGGGCTTTATGATAGAGAGCTTTCTCGAAGAAGGCTGTCAGAAGCACGACGAGGTGTTCGGGAAATCCATTACCGATCCCTGTCTGGGATGGGCGGATACCGAGCGTCTGATTCTCGATATCGCGGAGAAAGTATGATGGAAGAAGAGAGGAACGGACGGTCTGACGCGGGACCTTGCCGAAGGGTAGGATGTCTGGGACCCGAAGGCAGTTATTCCGAAATCGCCGCAAAACGGATGTGTGCGGATTACGGAATCGTTTTGTATGCGGATTTTGGCGCGGTCGTCGGGGGACTTCTGCGCGGCGAGACCGATTTTGCCGTTCTTCCCATTGAAAATTCCATTCAGGGCGGCGTACTGAAAAATCTTGATTTGCTTGCGGAAAGCGACGTTTTCGAAATAGAAGAATGTGTGCTTTCCATCGACCACCGCCTTGCAATGCTCGAAGGCGTCCGACTCTCCGATATCGAACGGGTGTATTCGCACGAACAGGCAATCGGACAGTGCTCCCGCTTTTTGCACGATCAACTTCCCAAGGCGCGGTGCATATTTACCTCGTCCACTGCGGAAAGTCTGTCCCGTCTCGACGCCCGCTCTGCAGGAATCGTCGGTTCGCACGTCCGCAGAGAGGGGATCGTGCTTTCCGAAGACAATATCGCGGACGAGAAGAAAAACTATACCCGCTTTATGTTGCTCGAAAAACGGCGCGTTGAGCTTCCCGCCTTCAGTACGATGATTTTTTTCTGCGCCGTAACCGAGCACAAACCGGGAGCGCTTGTAGAACTGTTGCAGATATTTGCGCGCTACGGGCTCAATCTCACGCGGATCGAGAGTCGTCCCATCAAGGATTCGTTCGGCGAATATCGGTTTTTTATTGAATTTGCGGGGGATATCGGGGACAAAACCGTTTTGGAGGCGCTTGCGGAAGCAAAGCAAACCTGTCTTCAATTTCGTATTTTGGGCGCTTACAACGAAAAAACGAGCAGGTAGAGCCCGAGGCATATGCCGAAGGCGAGCGCGCCTTGCAGAAGTTTGACGAGCAGAAAGGGAAGCGCTTTTACGTTCGCTTTTGAAAGATATACGATCTGTTGCATGAGTACGCAAAACCCTCCGAAGGTGACGAGAAAGGCGGCAAGTGCGGCGTTGACGGGCGTACCGTGTTCGGAAAGAAGGGCGCATCCGCTCGTCATTTCAAGGATTCCGCGGATGACGGCGGTAATTACGGGATTTTTGATTCCCGCGAGCGCTCCGAGATCCGCAATCATCTGTCCGAACGCATAAAAGAGGGCGATCGAGCCGCCTACGCACAAGATAGAAAGGACGGAAGAAGATAGGACGTCGTAAAGGTCGCCCTGCGGTTTGGGAATACGGATCGGCAAAGAGCATTCTTTTCCTGTATAGCGGAAAAGAAATCCCACCGAACATACTGCGAGCAGATGGGAACAAAACATGATCCAACCGACAGCGGCGCTTTGAAACATACGAACGCCCACGGCTCCAACGAGAAACATGGGTCCCGTGGTTGAAGAGAGGCAGGCGACGCGGAAGACTTCTTCTTTTCCGATTGCGCCGTTTTCATAGAGATCGAGCACCGTTTTTGCGCCTACGGGATACCCCGAAAGGAAGGAAATCAATGCGGCGCACCCGCCCGCGCCCGAAACGCGGAAGAACGACGATAGGGGCGAGACGATCTTTGTAAGACGGGGAAATAATTTTCCGCGGCGAAAGAGCGCCGTAAGGAATAAAAAGGGGAAAGCTGCGGGAAGTACGCTTACCGCCCAAAGAGAGACCCCTTTCAGTACGCACTCCGTATAGCGGGCTGGAAAGACGAGAAAAAGGACCATGGCGCCGATTACGGCGAAGGTACCCGCTGCGGCGGGAAGCTTTTTAATCAGATTCACGTTACCAAAATACGAGAGTCGGAAGAAGAATATGCAAAGAAATCGGGACTTGCCCTTGGTTCGGGCGGCTCGTCGCGCGCGCACGATATCGATCTTTAATGAATTCGATCTCGGCGGAACGGATCAATCCAAGGTAAAAAATCTTCAATTTGCCTGCGTAAGGGGCTGCGAATCGGGGTTGCAATACCGCGACGACATCAAGCGTCTCATAGAGGAATAATGGATCTTTTTGATTTTAACGACAACGAAGAAAAGGCTAAGCCGTTGGCAGAACGCATGCGCGCGTCCTCGCTCAAGGACTTTGTGGGACAGAGCCATATCGTTGCAGAGGGGGCTCTGCTTCGCCGCGCCATTTCCCTTGACCGTTTGGGAAGCTGCATTTTTTGGGGCCCTCCCGGCTGTGGCAAGACGACGCTCGCGAACATCATCGCCGCCCGGACGAACGGAGAATTTATCAAACTCAACGCCGTCAATGCGGGGGTTGCCGACGTCAAAAAGGCGGTGGAAAAGGCGCGAGACAATCTCAAACTGTTCGGGAAACGCACCTATCTGATGCTCGACGAGTGCCATCGCTTTAATAAAACGCAATCCGATTCCCTTTTGCCCGCCATCGAGCAGGGCACAATCCTTTTTATCGGTTCGACGACGGAAAATCCGTACGCTTCGATGACGCCCGCGATCGTTTCCCGCTGCCGCGTCTTCGAATTTAAACCGCTTACGACTGAGGAGATTCGCGGCGCGCTTCTCCGCGCGCTCTCGGACAAGCGGAAGGGGCTCGGCAATTACGACGCGGAAATAGACGCGGAAGCGCTTGAACATATAGCCGTGACCGCGGGAGGGGATTTGCGCACCGCGTACAACGCGTTGGAGCTTGCCGTTCTCACCACACCGCCCGATGCAAACGGTAAAATCCGCGTTACGCTTTCCGATGCGGAGCAGTCTATTCAGCGCAAAGCGCTCTCCTATAACGAGGACTTGTACTACGACATCCTTTCGGCGTTCTGTAAGTCTCTGCGCGGCAGCGACAGCAATGCCGCTCTCTATTACGCCATGCGTCTCATAGAGGGGGGATGCGATCCGATTCTTGTTCTGCGTCGGCTCATCGCACACTCGGCGGAGGACGTAGGGATGGCGGATCCCAACGCGCTCGTCGTGGCGACTTCTGCGCTTACCGCCTTCCAAAATATGGGATATCCCGAAGGGTTGATCCCGCTTGCCGAGGCAATCATCTACGTCTGCGAGGCGGAAAAGAGCTATTCGGTCAAGAATGCCTTAAACGCCGCAAAGAGGGACGCGCGAGAAAACCGCGACGACGATGTGCCGCCCTATCTGCGCGACAATTCCTACGGCAGTCGGGAGATGAAATCGGAGAGCAGTAAATATCTCTTCCCGCACGATTTCGGCGGCTGGGTGAAACAACAGTACCTGCCCGACAGTTTAATAGACAGAAAATATTACGAACCGACGGAACACGGATTCGAAAAGACCGTGCGGGAAACGCGGAAAAAGAAGGGGATGGAGTAAGTCTTAACGGCGCGAAATACAATCAAAAAATCACGTGCCGCTGAAGAGAACCCCAAGTGGAAGATTGGATTTTATAATACAAAAAAGATTGAAAACGAGGAAAGGTACGCGTGTATCTTTCCTCGTTAGGTTTTTTGTGAACTGTTTGGGATTCATAGCAATAAAGCCGAGATTTTTTATCGGTTACATTTTTTATAACAGCGTCAAAAATCCGCCCGCCAACGTATAGTCTACATCATACATCCAGAACGTGCAAAGATCAATCATGAAAATGAAAGTGCAGAACATGGAAACGGCGGAAATGACGATTCCCGCAATTGCAAGTCCTTTTCCCGTTCCGCCCGCTTCCTTTGATTTTTGCAGACCGATGATTGAGCATACAAGCCCCGCGATCGCACAGAAGAAGGAGAGAACAAAACCTACGATGGCGATTGCGTTCGTACTCGTGCTCGTATTCGGATTCGATTGCGTCTCGTAAGGCGCGCATTGAGGGGGATTGTAGGGGGGATTATCGCTTTCCTTTTGCTGCGTGAACTGACTCTCAAACGGATTGCCGTTCAAATTTGCCCCGCAAGAGGCGCAAAAAATGTCGGTTTCGTTTACTTGTTTTCCGCAATGAGGACAAAACATGGAAGAGACCTCCGATCATTTACTCAATATTATTATAATCCCGCATCGTTGTTCTGTCAAGTCTTTTTTTTTGAAATTACTCAATGAGACAGAATGTATCCTTCAAGTCCTTTCTCTTTTTGGGGCGGGTCTGATAATTTTCGGGCGGGTATCCCATTGCTACGACTTGCGGAATACGGGCGTTTTTATCCAGCCCGAGTACGGGACGAAGTTTCTCTTCGTTCCGCCAGCCGAGGATACAGGTTCCCAGTCCTGCGGCGTCTGCGGCAAGTACGAGATGCGCGGTCAGAATTCCGATGTCGTTGTGCAGGAAATCATTATCCTTGAATCGGCTGCCAACCGTTGCGGTAAGATTTCCTTTGCTCTCTACGACGGCGATGAGGACGGGGGCGTCGGACGCAAATTTATTCATGCCCATGTCCTGTAATCCTTTCGCCAACGCTTTCGCTTTTTCACCCGTGACGGCAATCAGCTTCCAGGGTTGACTGTTGCATGCCGAAGGAGCCAAGAGTGCAAGTCTGCACACTTCTTCTATCAGCTCCTTAGAAACGGGTCTGGAAGTGAATTCTCTGCAGCTTTGTCGGTGCAGATAGAGCTTTTCGATTTCCCGAATATCCATCATAATCCTCCTGTTCGATAAAATTTATGGGTGCAAAGGAAGCCGCGCCTCAACCCGTTCAAAATTTCCGCCTTCGCACATTTCCATTATAGCACAAACCACAAAAAAAGAAAAGGCGTAGATATAAAATCTACGCCGAATTTTGTTTGTAGTCTTTAATTTATTTTGCCAGAGAGATCTTTGCTTTTTCAACGACGTTTTCAACCGTGAATCCGAATTTTTTGAACAGAAGGGGAGCGGGACCGCTTGCGCCGAAGGTGCTCATGCCGATAATCTCGCCTTTGTCTCCCGCATACTTATACCAGCTATAGGGGGAGCCCGCCTCAACGCAAACTCTTGCCTTGACGGCGGAGGGAATCACGCTCTCTTTGTATTCGTCGCACTGTTTTTCAAATTCTTCGAAGCAAGGAAGGGATACGACGCGGGCTTTGATGCCTTCTTTTGCAAGCTCCGCCTTTGCGCCGACGCATTGCTCGACTTCCGAACCGCTCGCAAGGAGGAGCACGTCGGGAGTGCCCTCGCAGTCCTCGAGGACGTAACCGCCCTTGAGTGCGTTGAGACCGCTGTTTTCATACTGGGGCAGATTCTGGCGCGTGAGAACGAGCGCGGTCGGAGCCGTACCCGTGAGTGCGGAAATCCAAGCCGCCGCCGTCTCTTTTCCGTCTGCGGGACGGTAAACTTTCATGTTCGGGATGGAGCGGAGAGCGATCAGTTGCTCTACGGGTTCATGCGTGGGACCGTCCTCGCCGACGCCGATCGAGTCATGCGTGAGGATATAAACGACGGGGATATTCATGAGCGCGGAGAGGCGCATTGCGTGTTTGCAATAGTCGGAGAAGATAAAGAAGGTCGCGCAGTATGCGTGAATTCCGCCGTGAAGCTGCATACCGTTTGCAATCGCTGCCATTGCGTGTTCGCGGATTCCGAAGTGCATATTTCTTCCCGCATAATTTTCGGAGGAGAAGTCGCCGTAGGTAATGGAATCGGTATTCTTCATATCCGAAAGGTTGGAGGGGGCGAGGTCCGCGCTACCGCCCATGAGGAAAGGCACGAGCGCCGCGATCTTATTGAGCACGACAGCCGAAGTCTGTCTCGTCGCCATGGGCTTTTCGAATTTGAAAAGATCCTCGACCGCCGCAAGGTCTACGATTTCGCCCTTCATGGCAGCCTTGTATTGCGCCGCAAGCTCGGGATATTTTTTTTCGTAGGCGTTAAACATGATCTGCCAGTCTTTCTGGCGCTTTGCGCCGCGCTTTCCTGCCGAAGCGGTATGTTTGAGCACTTCTGCGGGGACCTCGAAGGGTTCGCAAGTCCAACCGAGTTTTTCCTTCGTCTTTTGCAGATTCTCCGCGCCGAGAGGGGAGCCGTGGCACTTGTGACTGCCTTCGAGCGGCGTTCCGTAGCCGATTTTTGTTTTGCAGATGATGACGGAAGGCTTTTTCGTCTCTTTCTGCGCCTTGCGGATTGCCGCCGAGATCATAAGCACGTTATCGGGATTCTCCACCAAATCGACCTTAATAACCTGCCAGTTTTGCGCTTTGAAGCGCGCCGCAACGTCTTCTTTGAAGGTAATGTCGGTATTGCCCTCGATCGTAATATCGTTGTCGTCGTAGAACAGAATCAGTTTTCCCAGCGCGTGCGTTCCCGCGAAGGAGCAAGCCTCATAGGAAATTCCCTCTTCGAGACAGCCGTCTCCGCAGAGAGCGTAGGTGTAGTGATCGACGACGGGGAAGCCCTCGCGGTTAAAGGTTGCGGCGAGATGCGCTTCGGCAACCGCCATCCCTACGGCGTTTGCGATGCCTTGTCCAAGGGGACCCGTCGTCGTCTCGATGCCTGCGGTGTGACCGTATTCGGGATGTCCGGGCGTCTTGCTTCCCAGCTGGCGGAAGTTCATCAGATCTTCTTTGGTAAGTCCGAATCCGTAAAGGTAGAGAAGAGAATAGTCGAGCATACTGCCGTGTCCCGCGGAGAGAATAAAGCGGTCGCGGTTGTCCCATTTCGTATCCTTTGGATTGAATTTCAGAAAGTTCTGGAAGAGGGTGTAGGCGATGGGGGCGGAGCCGAGCGGAAGACCGGGGTGACCCGAATTTGCCTTTTGAATTGCCTCCGCAGAAAGGATGCGGATTGCGTTGATTGTCGTCTGTTTCATGTCATTCTCCTTATATATCTTTAAAATTTTTATTTAATTTGTTTTACAAGCGGATCCGAATTGAGGAAAGGATACTCTTTCAGGAACGCATAGAGCCAGCTTGCAATTTTGCGGTTTCCGCCCGCGCAGTTGCTTTCGATGTTGATCGGCATGATGGGCTCGTGCAGGCTCATGCGGACAAGCGCCCAGCCGTCGCCGTGTTCCCTGTCGAAATTGATACGAACCCCTTCGTAATTGTTCGGCGCAAGCGAGAGGAAGGGAAGGGAAAGGGAAGTCGCTTTCAGATTTTCGATGACGCCCTGTCCCAGCGTTTTAAAGTCGGCTCCCTGAATAAATGTGAGCCGTGCTTCGCACGCTTCTTTCGGCTCGGGGAGATCGTCGATCATCGAGATGAGATCTTTTCCCTCCTTTGCGCACTTCGCGAGGGCGATTAAAAGACGGGTAACGAGATAGGCGCCGTCGTCGAGAAAGTAATTTTCTTTGAGCGCCGCGTGTCCGCTTGTTTCGATCGCGAGAGGGGAATATTTTCCTTCCGCGTTCAGCCGCTTGCTCTCGTTGATTACGTTTTTATAGCCCCGCTTAAAACGGTGGTGTACGCCGCCGTGACGCGCGATAAATTCGGCGAGCCCGTCGCTCGTCACCGAGTCGGTCACGATGTATGCGCCTTTTTTCTCTTCGAGAAGAATCGCCGAAATAAGGGCGATAAGGCGGTTGCGGTTGATTTCCTCGCCGTTCGGCGCGACGGCTCCTGCACGGTCTACGTCGGTATCGAAAATAATGCCGAAGTCGGCTTTGTTGGCAACGACCGCCTCCGAAACGGATTTCATCGCCTCCGCGTTTTCCGGATTGGGAATGTGGTTGGGAAAGCGACCGTCGGGATCGAGAAATTGCGAGCCTGTCGTATCCGCGCCGAGCGGAGCTAAAACGAGGTCGCAATAGAACCCGCCTGCGCCGTTGCCGGCGTCCACCAAAATGCGTTTTCCTTTCAGCGGATACGTTTCCCCGCATGCCTTGCGCACCTTGTCCACGAGATCGGCGGCGTATTTTTCGATGTAACTGCGGCTACGGATCTCGCCATGTCCTGCGGGGAACTCTCCCTTTGCGGCAATTTCCAGAACTTCCGAAACGTCGCTTCCTTCGAGTCCGCCGTCCTTAACGAAGAATTTCAGTCCGTTTTTGCGGTAGGGCAGGTGGCTTGCGGTAATCATAATCGAGGCGTCCGCGCCGAATCCGTCCTGAAGCAGCATGAACATGGAAGGCGTGGAGGAAAGCCCCGTAAGAATGACCGTTCCCCCGCAATCGGAAATACCCTTAGCTACGCAACCCGAAATGCGCTCGGCGGAAATTCTTGAATCGTTGCCCACGGCGACGACGGGAATTTTTCCCGTTTTTTGCTTCACCCATACGAAAAACGCTTTTGCGATATTCGTTACGGCTTCGTTCGTCAAAGTGACGGGATCGTTCTCGCCTGCAATCGCCGTTCCGCGCACGTCTGTTCCGTTCCTTAAATTGAGATAATCCTGTCTTGTCATAATCCCCCTTTGGCAGGCGGAGAACCGCCTATACCGTTCAAAAATATTATACAAAAAATCAAGCCGTTTTTCAAGGGCTTTTTGCAAAAAAAACGCGCGCGGGATAATTTTTTTAAAAGTACTTGCACGTAATTATCCAATATGTTATAATAGAAACAAAAATGCAGAAGCGCGAAGAATTGTTCGGCGTTTTTTGCGGCTTTCAGTCATTGAGGACGTTAGAATAAATTAAAATCATGATAATGAATCAATTCCGTGCAGTTCCGTTGAATGTTGTTCGCATCACCGAGGGATATATTCAGAACGCACTCGAAAAAGAGCGCGAATATCTTCTTTCGCTCGACACGGGCAGACTGCTTGCGGGGTTTTACGAGAATGCCGGTCTTAAAACGCCCTTTGTCCGTTACGGGGGGTGGGAGAACAGGCTCATAGGTGGTCACACTCTGGGGCATTATCTCTCCGCACTGTCCTTGGGTTCGGTCAACGCAGGGTATTCCGAATCGACGCGCGCGCTTTTTCGCAAGAAAATTACGGATATCGTAAACGGGCTCCTCCTCTGTCAAAATAACACAAAAGGGAAGAGCGGATTTTTGTGGGGCGCGCCGCTTGTCTGCGGAGGGGCGGAGGCGCAGTTCGACAACGTGGAGCGGGGAAAAACGAACATCAAACGGGACGCCTGGGTTCCTTGGTATACGATGCACAAGATTTTGGCGGGTCTCATAGACGCCGCCCGTTACGCGGGGTCGAAGGAAGCGCTCGCCTGTGTCTCCTTGCTCGGCGACTGGGTGTGCGGGCGCGTTCTTAAATGGAGTCCCTCCGTACGCCGCAAGGTTCTCTCCGTCGAATACGGCGGCATGAACGATTGTCTGTACGATCTCTACGCGCTTACGGGGAAAGAGGAACATGCAAAAGCTGCCCACGTCTTCGACGAGGAAGCACTGTTTGACGAGATTTTGTCCGGTCGGGAGAATGTCTTGAAGGACAGACACGCGAATACGACGATTCCAAAATTTCTGGGTGCGCTCAAGCGTTATACCGTGATGCACGGAACTGTTTTCGAGGGGGAACGGGTGGACGCTACGCGCTATTTGCGCGCCGTCGAGTTGTTTTTTATGACGGTAACGAAAAAGCACACCTACGTCACGGGCGGGAATTCGGAATGGGAGCACTTCGGCAGCGACGGCGTTCTCGATCGGGAACGTACGAACTGCAACTGCGAGACCTGCAACGTATATAATATGCTCAAGCTTGCCCGTCTTTTGTTCGAAAGTACGGGAAAGAAAGAATATCTCGATTATTACGATCGGGCATTTACGAACGCGGTTCTGTCGTCCCAGAATCCCCAAACGGGCATGACGACCTATTTCCAGCCCATGGCGGGAGGCTTTTTTAAGGTTTTTTCTACGCCTTACGACAAGTTTTGGTGTTGTACGGGGAGCGGCATGGAGAACATGGCAAAGCTCGGCGACGGCGTTTACTATTCCGACGGAAAAAATCTTGCGGTCGCGCTCTTTTTTTCCTCGGTCTTCCGCTCGGAGCGGATCGGATTGACGACGGAGTGCAATTTTCCCTTTGACGATGCCTACACCGTCACGGTTGACCGTGCGGAGAGCGCGTTTATTCTCTATCTGCGGATACCCGATTGGGCGGCGGGGGCAATCAAGCTGGAAAAGAACGGACAGGTTTATGCGGCGGAAGAGGAGGGCGGTTTTTTAGCTGTTTCGCTGAGCGAAGGCGATCGGCTTCGTGCCGTGATTCCCGTCGGGTACAGGGCGGAGGGACTGCCCGATTCCCGCGACGCATACGCTTTCCTCTACGGAAACGCCGTCCTCGGGGCAAAACTCGGAAGGGAAGATATGCGGTTAAGCTCTACCGGCGTGGATGTGAGCGTTCCCGCCAAAAGGCTGATCGATACGGAGTGCGTGTATTTTGAAAATGCGGACGACGTGATTGTGCATCCCGAAAAATACTTTGTGCGGGAAGGTGACCGGTTTACCCTGACGGGAGGGGATATCCCGTTCACGTTCGGTCTGCTGTACCGGATTTACGACGAGCGTTACGCCGTCTATTTAAGGCTCCGTTCGGGGGAGCGGGAAGCGGACGAGGAAACGCGCGATCCGCTCGATACCGTGCAAGTCGGTTACGGGCAGTATGAAAACGACGAACTGCACGATATGCGGGAGCAGAATTCGGTAAGCGATACGGCGAACGGCACCTGCCGCTATGCCCGTTCGGGCGGTTATTTCGAATACGATCTGCAAATCGATCCCGTAAGGAAGAATTATATTTCCGTCGAACTGAGCGAAAAGGACAACGGAAAACCTTTAAAGATTACCGTCGGGGAAACGGTTCTGCTTGCGGGCTATCTGTTTCACGAGCAGGGCGAAAAGCGTTACCGCAGAGAATTTCCGATTCCGCCCGAAGCCGCCGCGAAAGCGGTGAGCAAGCAAATAAACGGAGAGATTTATACGGTGCTTCCCGTGCGCTTCGAGGGACTGCGCGGCAGGGGGAGCGCAAGAGTTTGCGAATTTCTTTACGTCTATACAGAGTAAAGCGGGGTTTCACCGTTCAATAAAATCGGTTTTCGGGTAATATAATACGTAAGAGAGGGGAGAAATGATCGAACACGAATCGGAAGAAATGTATCTCGAAACAATTTTGCTGCTGCGGAACAGACGGGCTTCCGTCCGCTCCGTGGACATCGTTGAGGAGCTCGGCTATGCGAAATCGAGCGTGTCCCGCGCCGTCAATCTGCTCGTAAAAAAGGGATATATTCTGATGGACAGAAACGGCGACATTTCGCTCACGGAAACGGGAATGAAAAAGGCTTCCGCCGTTTACGAGCGCCATCTCATCATAACGAAGGCGCTCATGGGAATCGGCGCGGACGAGGAGCTTGCCGAAGCCAACGCCTGCCGCATCGAGCACGTCATATCGGACGAAATGTTTGAACTTCTGAAAAAATATGTGGAGAATCCGTAAAAGAAACGAGCCGACAAGGAGTATTGAAACGGGGTAATTTCCTTTTTAAAAAAAGCAAATAGCCCGCTATCTTCGCAAGCGAAGCGCAGCGGGCTATCTTTTTTATCCGCAAAGATCTCTATATCGAAATTTTCTCAAAACCCGACGGCTCTTGCACCAATAAAATTCCCCATGCGATTCAAATAGCAAATCAGTTTGATATGTCCAAAAGTAAAAATTCAATTTGTTATCAGTTTTTACAGATTAAAGGCGGTCGATAAGGTCGAAATAATGTTCAAAGGTTTTTCCTACGCAGGCGGGATTTTCGATTTTCATTCCTCCCGTCTTCAATCCGGAAAGGGTAAACGCCATTGCCACGCGATGATCCTGAAAGGTCTTTACCGTGCCTCCCGTAAGCGGGATCGGCGCAATGCGGATATTTTTTCCGTCCGTATTCGCACTTCCGCCCAAGGCGTTAATATTATCTACGATTGCCGCAATGCGGTCGCTCTCCTGTCTGCTGATGTGTTCGACGTTTCTGAGAACGGAAGGGGTGGAGGCAAAGGGGGCAAGCGCGGCGGCTGTGAGCGTCTGGTCGGAGAAATCTTTAAAATCGCAGTCGAAGCCCGTAAAGGAGCAAACGCCTTCGCCGTCCGCCAGCAATCCGTCTTCGGTGTCGTAAAATTTTATGCCGCGCTCTTTTAAGAGTTCGAGAAAGCGAAAATCTCCCTGCCGTGTGCGGCTTCCGATTCTTCTTACGAGCACCTTGATTCCGAAAAGCAGAGCCAGCGCATAAAAATAGCACGCACCCGAAAGATCGCCCTCTACGTCGAAGCGTTCGGGGGCGTCTTTTGCGGGGAAAACGGTATATCCGCCGCCGTTTTTCTCCCATTTTATGCCGAAATCGTTCAAAAGATCCAACGTCATCCGAACGTAGCTGCCCTCCGCGCGCTCTCCGTGCGGGCTGAGTCTGACGGGCTTTTTCGCGGCGCTTGCGGCGATCAGTAGTCCGCTCAGGTACTGGGTGCTCGTGTTCGTTTCTACTTGTAAGTCTCCCGTTTCAATCCCCGGGGACGCGAGGCGAAAGGGGAATTTTCCCCGTTCTCCGAGGTATGTGACGGATGCTCCCGCCTTTTCCAGGGCGTCGAGCCCCTCCATCGGACGTTTTTTCATCTGTTCGGAAGAGGTAAAGAGATAGTCTCCGCCGCAGAAAGCGAGGGCGGACGGCAGAAAACGGGCGACCGTTCCGGCGCTCTCCACGTTCAGAGCGGCATTTTTAACCGGAATATCGCCTCCGCAGCCGTACACCGTGACGCCGCCCTCGCTGAGTTCGGTTTTGATTCCGAGCGCGTTTAAACAGTTGAGCATGGCGCGCGTGTCACCTCCGAACGCTCCGCACGAAAGGAAGACCTTTCCGTTTGATAGTGCGGAAAGAAGCAGCGCGCGGTTGAGTATGCTCTTGGAGGCGGGCACGTCGAACGAATATATTTTATTTTTCGGAACAAAGGGCTTGATTTCGTAAAACTCCATACTTTCATTTTATTCGCGCCGGAAAAAATGTCAAGAAAATATCTGCCGGAGAGGAAAAACAAGACCGTTTTCCTTGAAAAAACTTCTAAAAAATGGTATAATCGCTGCAATGGACATTCGAGTGATACGAAGCAGACGGAAAACGCTTTGTCTTGCATTGGAGCCTGCGGGCGCCGTCGTCGTGCGCGCGCCGCTGTCCGTTTCGGAGAAAAGGATCGAGGAGTTTGTTCGGCGGCACCGCCGCTGGATCGAACGCCGTCTTGCGGAAAGAAATTCTTCTCCCGTATGCGATCTGAAAGACGGGGCAAAAATCGATTTGTTCGGACGCGGTTATACGATCGTAAGCGGGCAGGCGGGACTTTCGGACGATCGGTTATCTTTACCCGCCGAAGGGCGCGAAGATGCATTGATCCGTCTCATGAAGCGGGAGGTCGCGCGCTATATGGGGGAGGTTACAAAGGAGCTTGCGCGGAGATACGGCTTTTCGTACAGCCGCGTACGCGTATCTTCCGCCCGTACGAGGTGGGGCTCCTGTAACGTTCGCGGAGTCGTCTCCTATTCCTTCCGCGCCGCTTTTCTTCCTCCCGAACTGCTCGAATACCTCTGCGTCCACGAGCTTTGTCACACCCGTTATATGGATCACAGCGTCCGTTTTTGGCGGGAAGTCGAACAAATTCTTCCCGATTGGCGGGCGCGCCGAAAGTCGTTAAAAAGTCGGGGCGGCTATATGCGCCTCCTGTAAGGAATCGTATGAAAATCATTGTTTACGGATTGGGAATCATCGGCGCGTCCGTCTGCGCTTCTCTGAGAGCGGCGGGTCATGCCGTGTACGGAAAAAACCGCAGCCGCCGTCCGATCGAATATGCGCTCGAACGCGGCTATATCGACGGCGAGGCGGAGACCTACGAGGGCGCGGACGTCGTAATCATCGCGCTGCCTCCCCGTGCCGCGCTCAAAGAGCTGGACGAGGGGGATTTTCCGGACGGTTGCATCGTTTCCGATATCTGCGGCGTGAAGCGTCTGCTGGAAGACGCGGTAAAAGCAAAGCCGCGAGGCTACCGTTACGTCGGGATTCATCCGATGGCGGGCAAGGAAACCTCTGGAATCGAATCGGCGAGCGCCGATCTCTTTCAGGGCGCAAACCTTGTGATTGCCGTCAACGAAGATACCGATAAAGACGCGCTTGAAACAGTGAGGCGTCTTGCAGGCGATATGGGGTTTGCGCATATCGCGGAGTGCTCTGCGGAAAAACACGACCGCATGATCGCACTGACTTCCCAGCTCGCGCACGTCGTTTCGAGCGCTTACGTTAAAAGTCCGGATGCGCTCGGCTGCGACGGGTTCACCGGCGGGAGCTTCCAGGATATGACGCGCGTCGCGGGCGTGGACGAAAACGTATGGACGGAGCTCTATTTCAGCAATCGGGAGCCGCTTCTTTCGGAGATCGAAAGGATAGAAGCCCGTCTTGAAGAATACCGTGCGGCGCTTTCCGCGGGAGACGAGGACAGAATGCGCGAACTGATCGGCGAAGGGAAACAGTATCGGGGATTGATTTTTTCGGGCAAGAAAGTGTAATTTTGTAATTGCCAATGGAAAATGCGTACAAATCGTTTACAAAACGTTTTTTTTGATATATAATGGTATCTGCGATGCAGAGCTGTATCATAGAGATCGTGACCGAAACCGACGGCGGGATAAACCGTTTTTCTTTTCAGGGCGGACTCGCGCGGGAAAACGGCGCCTATACCGTAATATACGGCGACGGGGAGGACGAGGTTACCTTAACCGCTTCGGAACAGGTCTTTGTGATGGAAAGAAGGGGTGCGTGCGGTCTGTTTGCGTCTTTTGTTCGAGGGGAAAGGACGGAAATGCGTATGCAATACGGTGAGGGAACGGCTTCCATGCCGATGAGAACATTTTTTTATTCCCTCCGTTCCCAAGAAGATGGCTTGTCCGTTGTGCTTTCTTACGTTTTAAATGATTCCATCGGTTTAAAAAATTTCAATCTTGAAATTTCAATTAAAATTATTTCGGAGGAAAAATGAAAATACGCTATCTGGGTCACTCGTGCTTCCGGCTTACCGAAAGTACGGGAACGAGTATCGTAACTGACCCTTACGGCGATGTCGGCTTCGATATGCCGAAAGTATCCGCGGATGCTGTTACCGTAAGTCACTCGCACTACGATCACAACAATGTGCGGGCGGTAAGCGGAAATCCCGTTATTTTTGAGAAAGAGGGACAGTACGAAATCGGCGGCGTCGGAGTGACGGCGGTCAAAACCTGGCACGACAGCGAAAACGGTGCGGCACGGGGGGAGAATCTGATTTTTAAGTTCCGTATGGACGGATTGGAAATTTGCCACTTGGGCGATTTGGGCGAGGAATGTTCTTCCGCGCTTATCGAGATGCTGCTTCCCGTTCATGTGCTTCTGATTCCCGTGGGCGGTACGTACACGATCGACGCTGAACAAGCGAAGGAATATGTTGACAGGATCATGCCTTCCATTGTCATACCGATGCACTATAAGACGAAGGGGCTCGATTTGGACATCGACAAGGTAGACGAATTTCTCGATTTATTCGATAAGGACGAAATCGAGGATTTGGAAGAGTGCGAGATCGAGCTTTCAAGGGACGATATTAGCGAAGAAAGTACAAAAATCGTCTTATTGGAGCGTGATAAATAATGCAAATTAAAACGGCGGAAGATTGTTACCGTGAATATCTTGGTTCTCTTGCGCTTACTTCATTGCGCATTTTAGGGAGAAATTACGGCGTCAGAAACGCTTCGGCGGCAAAAAAGGAAGCCTTGATTGACGGAATTGTCGCCGTTCTTACGGGGAAAAGCGCACCGGTGCCTCGTTCGGGCAGGGGAGCGCCCGTAAAAGTGGACTATCTCGATCCTGAGGTCATGAAAAGAATTGAGGAAATCAGTCGGGATTTTCAATGCGACGACTGCGAGGAAGTGCCCATGCTCAGCGTTTCCTCCTCCGAGCCTTCCCGTCCCTCTTACGACGACCCCGTATATACGGGGGTTCTTGAGATTATGCGGGGCGGTTACGGGTTTCTGCGCGCAAAGAACTGCCAGCCTTCGAACGGCGGCGACGTGTTTATTGCCGCCCCCGCGATTCATGCGCTTCGACTGCGGGAGGGGGATTATATCGCCTGTACGGCAAATCCCAGACAAAAGAGCGATTCGCCCGCGTTTAAATGTCTGTTGAGCGTAAACGGATTGCCCGTGGGAAAGTATGAGCGCCGCTATTTATTCGACTCTCTCACGGCGCAGTATCCCAAGGAGAAAATCACGCTTTCCGAGGGAAACGAAAAGCTTTCCCTGCGCGTGATCGATCTGTTCGCGCCCATCGGGAAGGGGCAACGCGCACTCATTATTGCACCTCCCAAGGCGGGCAAGACCACCCTGCTCAAAGACGTCGCACGCGCGATTGCCGACTGGCATAGAGAGATCCAGCTGATCGTACTTCTGATCGACGAGCGCCCCGAAGAAGTGACGGATTTCAGAACGAGCGTCGCGGGCGCGCAGGTCGTCTATTCGACGTTCGACGAGGGAGCCGAACATCACGTGCGGGCGGCAGAGTTGACTCTTGCGCACGCAAAGCGGATTGCGGAACAGGGGCAGGACGTCGTCATTCTTCTCGATTCGCTCACAAAGCTCACGCGCGCATATAATTATCTTGCGGAAAACTCCGGAAAAACGCTCTCCGGCGGACTGGAAGCGGGCGCGCTTACGGAGCCGAAGAGATTCTTCGGCGCGGCGCGCAATACGGTAGAGGGCGGTTCGGTCACGATTTTGGCAACCGCGCTCGTAGACACGGGAAGCCGTATGGACGATGTAATTTACGAAGAATTTAAGGGAACGGGAAATGCGGATATCTTCCTTTCCCGCGATCTTGCAGAGAGAAGAATTTTTCCTGCAATCGACGTTCGGCGTTCCGGCACGCGCAAGGAAGAGATGCTTCTTTCGAACGACGAACTTGCTGCGGTCTACAAGATACGGGAACGCGGGTTCTGCGACAATGCCGCGGGGTTATACGACATGATGAAGCGCACAACTACCAATTCGGACTTTATCGCGCGTCTTCCCGAGTGGCTCCGCGTCTATAAAAACGTATAGCCGAAGGGGTTTGGGAGAGACGCCGTCCGCAGAAACGGCTTGATAGAAAGATAAAAGCAGGGAACAGAATTCCCTGCTTTTATGATGATTTTTCGGATATTTCGTCAATCTTTTTTCGGTTTGACTTGAAGATAGTAGACAATGCCGAATACAACGATCGAGAAGAAATACAAAACGGGTATTACGACGAAAGAAGCCAGCTCGCCGGCGTCGGAGAAATCGATATTGACGCCCAGCGCAATAATTAAAATGACGATGACGACGAGGATGTAAGAAATAATTGCATTGATCAAAACAGGTCCGCACCGTCTCAGCGCGCGCTCGCCGTAGCGGTTCGCGTACGCAAGTCCCGTAGACAAGAGGAGAATCAACGCCAATCCCCACATGAGATAGGGGAGCGCGACCGATACGGAATAGCGCTGTTGCAACCCGAGGACGATTCCGCCTTCTGCAATCGCGAGGATAAAGACGACGATCGCGGAGAGGAAAAGCGCTTTCCCCTTATGAACGACGCTGTCTTGATTGGCTGCGGGGGAGGATTTTTTGGCTCCCGCAGTGGTGATCCGGATGCCGTCTCTCGCGGCGCGGGATTCGATATCGCGGAAGTCGATTCCGTCCACGGAACGTGCCCGCTCGATTTCCTGCGGCTTTTCCTCGTCGCCGCGAACGCTGCTGTCGTAGAGCCCGCGTACGACGGAACGATAGTCTTCCTCCTCGGGCGCTCTCGTCTCCGTAACCTGCGGCTGTTCCGTATCCGTCAAAGGATAAAATGCGCGGTCGTCGCGCGATTCCGTAGGCGGCGTATTGACAAGGGAAAGATAGTTCCGATGAATGATTTCTTGCTCTCTTTTGCGGAAAAGCTCTTCCTGTTCGCGGCGGATGCGCTGTTCCTGCTCGGCGAGCTCATGACCGTGACGAATACGCTCGGATTCAAGCGCTTCGTTGCGTTCCGCAAGCTCCTGCTCGTGTCGAAGGCGTTCCGCTTCCAATGCGGCGTTCTGTTCTGCGATCTGCGCTTGAAGCCGCTCCCGTTCCTGTTCGCGTTCGCCGAGAATAGCTTGCTGTATTGCCTGCGACTGCAAAGCGATCTGCTCGTCTTTTTTTCTCTCCGTGCGCAACTGTTCGGCTGCGTCGCGCATCGATTGAAGCTCCGTCTCGTAGCGTTCTCTGTCGCCGAGATAGGCGGCGCGCTCCGTCTCCAGTTCTTCGTTCCGTTCGCGACATTCTGTCCGCGCCGCTTCCAGTTCGGAGGTCCGCGCTTCCAGTTCGGCTTTTTTCTCTTCGAGTGCGGCGGTCAGTTTTTCCAGCTGCGCGCGATCCTCGAATTGCGGCTCAAAATCCAGCTCCTCGCCGCTCTCTGCACGGGAAACGGGAACGCGGGAGGTTGTATCCCTGAGTACGCGCATATCGACGAGAGAGGGCGGGGGATTGGAAAAATCAAAATCCCTGTCCGAAATCAGGCTGTCGATAATCGTTCTGGAATATTCCCATTCCGCCTGATTTTGTTCGGTGACCGCTCTGCCGCTGTCGGTCAGAGAGAAATATTTTCTTCTTCCGCCGCCGACCGAGCCTCCCCAATAAGAGGTAACGTAGTCATCCCGTTCAAGGCGTTTCAACGCGCTGTAAAGAGAGGGCTGTTTTAAGGAATATTGTCCGTGGCTCTTTCGATCGATTTCCGCAATGATTTCATAACCGTATTTATCGCCGTCCGCAAGGGAACGAAGGATAATGGTGTTGATATGCCCGCGGATGAGATCGGCGCTGATCGATTTATCGTCTTTTGCTTCAACGGATTCGCCGTCTTTCACGTCGAATTCCCGCTCGTCTTCGCTCATGCCGAGTCCTCCTTTGTTGGTTTGGAATAATTATACTATCTTTTTTGATTTTTGTCAACAGGTAAAGTACTATGTCAGACATAAAAAAACAAAAAAATTGGTTATCCTGTCTTAATTTTGCAATTTGCGGCGTAAAATGAAAAATGGGAATTGTTCGTGGAACGTTCTTTATCGTGGGCTCGTGCATAGGGGCGGGCTTTTTATCGGGCGCGGAGCTCGTCCGTTTTTTCGGGATAGATAATTTTTTTCTGCCCGTGCTGCTTTCATCGGCGCTCTTTTTCCTCATGTGTCTGCTCTTCCTGTTTACGGGCAAACGCGGAGGGGGATATTTGGGCGCCATGAAAGCGCTGTTCGGAAAGGCGGCGTTTGCCTTTGAAACGGCGATCGCGCTTTTTTGCTTTATCCCGAGCGCGGGGATGCTCGCGGGGCTCGACGCACTTAATCCGTCGCTCTCGCCGTTGATCTCCTGTTTCGGACTTGTTTGCGCGGCTCTCATACTCTTTCGCGGAATTCGGGGGATCACGGGATTGAATTTAGTGCTCGTACCGTTGCTGCTTGTATTCGTATTCGTCTTCGGACGGTGCGAAAAGGCGTTTTTCTATCCCGCTTTGAAGCCCGCAGCAAGCTATCTGGGCGGTATCGTCTATGCCGGCATGAACGTTTTTCTCGCGGCTCCCGTTCTCATGGACGCGGGAAAGGACATGAAACGCATTTTGCCGCCCGCGCTTCTCTCTTCCGTTTTGATCGCGGTCGGCGCACTCTGTATTCTCGGAAGCGTTTATCGGGAGGGCGCCGGGGCAATCAATGCCGAAATGCCGTTTTTATACGTCATGCGCGGACGGAAAATATTTTACGTCGCGGCTGCGTTCGCCATTCTCACTTCGCTGGTCTCGTCGCTTTATCCGCCCGTTTCCCTCGTCTGCCGTTTGAGCGGCAAAAAGAAATACGCCGCGGAGGGAGCAGTGTTCCTTGCGGCGTTTGCGCTTTCCCGCGTAGGGCTGTCGGGAATCGTCAATTATTTCTATCCCGCCTTAGGAATCGCGGGACTTTGTTTTTCAGCTTTCTGCGTTCTTCACGATCGCCTTTTCAAGCAGCACCACGAGAAAATACATTCCCGCCGCCAAAAGACAAAGGATCACCGTAGCGCTCATCACGAGATCGAGCCTAAACACCTGCCCGCCGTACACGATCAGATATCCCAGACCCGCCTTCGAGACGATATATTCGCCCATAATCGAACCGATCCACGCCATTCCCACGTTGACTTTCAGCATGGAAATAAACGAGGCAAGCGAGGAGGGGATCACGAGTTTCCGTAAAATTTGGAATTTACTCGCGCCCATTGACTTCATGAGAAGAATCTTGTTGGGATCCGTCGCGATAAAAGCGGAGAGCATATGCATAATCGCGACGATGATCCCCACGAGTACGGTCATAAAGATGATCGCGCGGCTGCCCGTTCCGAACCAGATAATGATGAGGGGACCGAGCGCGATTTTGGGCAGGGCGTTTAAAACGACGATATAGGGTTCTAAAATTTTTCTCAGCGTTTCGCTCCACCACAGCAGAAGGGCGATCACGCACCCGAGGACGACCGCAATGATAAAGCCCGCGATCGTCTCGGCAAGCGTCACGCCGATGTGATAGAAGAGCGTGCCCTCGTCGTAGAGCGACGCAAGCGTGGCGGCGATGCGCGAAGGGGAACTCATGATGAAGGGATCCACCCAGCCTACGGATGTAATCAGCTCCCAAAGTCCCAGCAGCAAAACGAGGATCCCAAGGCGCAACGCCCATACGAGAACGAGATTTTGTTTTCTTTTTTTTAAAAACTTCGCGTGTTCCTGCGAGTAGTTTTTGATTCTGTTCAGCTTGTTTTTCATCCGTTCAGCTCCTTCCAAAGCAACTCGAACCATCCCGAAAATTGCGGCATTTCCCGCCTTTTTAAGGGATTTCCGACTTCTCCGAAGTTCATTTTGTGCGTAAAAGCGACTCTTGCAGGGCGTTTTGTCAAAACGAGAATCCGATCCGCAAGGGAGATCGCCTCCGAAATATCGTGCGTGATCAGAAGCGCCGTTTTACGTTCGCTGCGGATGATGCCGGCTACGTCTTCGCAAACGTTCAGACGCGTCTGATAATCAAGTGCGGAAAAGGGCTCGTCGAGAAGGAGGATATCGGGATCCGTCGCAAGCGTGCGGATGAGCGCCGCCCGCTGGCGCATCCCGCCCGAGAGCTGGGGCGGATAGGCGGAGAGGAAGTCCCCGAGCCCGTATTTTACGGCGAGCTTTTTTGCCCGATCCTTGCTCTGCGGCGTGCTTTGTTTTTTGATTTCCAAAGGAAGGAAGATGTTCTTTTCAATCGTACGCCAGGAAAAAAGTTCGTCTTTTTGAAGCATATAGCCGAAACTTCCCTGACTTTTGACTTTCCCCTGGGAGGGCTTTAATAAGCCTGCGGCGAGGGAAAGCAGGGTCGTCTTTCCGCAGCCGGAAGGTCCGATAATGGCGACAAATTCTCCTTCGCTTACGCCGAAGGTTAAATGCTCTGCCGCAGACGTCTCGCCCCGTTTCGTGTGATAGGTGAGCGAAACGTCGTCGAAGGTGAGTATTTCCCGTTTCATATTGGTATTTCCTCGGTATTTTTATTTGGGCGCAGCCGTGACCTCGTTGATATAGGTGTTATCGACGATCTTGGAGAAGGCGACGCGCCGGGACAGCTCTCCCGCTTCTTCGATAATATCCTGCAGCCGCCCGAAGCTTGCTTCCGTAATCGTCATATCCGAAAACCAGGAATCGATTTCCTGATAGCTCTTCACGCTCGCCGAGATAGAGGCGTAGGAAGTGGAAGGGAAGGATTTGTAAAGATGAGTGGCGATTTCGTCCGGATCTTCCTCCTGTGCGTATTTGACTGCTTTGAGAACCGCGCGCAAAAACGCCTTTGCCGTGTTCCCGTTTTTGTCGAGCCAGGAGCGTTTGGCGATATAGCCCGTATAGGGGACGACTCCGCCCGCTTCGCCTACGGCGGCCACGATATAACCCTTTCCTGCGGCTTGATATTCGGAAGCGGTCGGCTCGAACATCGTACAGTAATCGGCGGTTCCGCCCTCGAAGGCGCCCGTCATCAGATTGAAGGCAACGTCAAAGTTCAATGCATAGTCGTTTGCCGTAAGTCCCTGTTCTTTGAGGATGTATTCGAAGGTCATTGCGGGAACTCCGCCCCGCCGTCCCGCGAGAATTTCTTTTCCTTTCAGGTCGGTCCATTGGAAATTCGGTTCCGCCTTACGGGAGACGAGGAAGGAGCCGTCCCGCTTGGTGAGCTGACCAAAAAGGGTGGGCTGATCCCGAGATCCCCCGATTGCGACGTAGATCGCGGCTTCGGGACCGCAAAAACCGATATCCGCATCGCCGGAGAGGACCGCCGCCATAACGGCATCGGCGCCGCCGCCGTTCGTCAATTCGATTCTCAAACCTTCTTCTTCGAAATATCCGAGCGAGTCGGCAAGATACATAGGAGCATAAAAGACGGAGTGAGTGACTTCGTTCACATTGACCGACGTAAGTCCGTCGTTATCTCCGCAAGCGGAGAGGGGAAGGAGAGCAAAGGCAGCCGCTCCCAACAAAGCAAGCGTTTTTTTCATGGAAAATCTCCGTTAAAATGAAAGATAATATATTGTATGACGCTAACGGAATAATTGACAACGCCCGAAAAATGGGTTATAATTTGTTCTGTTATATTTAGGTGTAAAATGAAAGAGATGCAAACGACGTACAATCCCAAAGAATTTGAGAGCAAAATTTATGCGCAGTGGCAGGAAGAGGGGCATTTTCACGCCAAAATCGATCCTGCGAAGGTTTCCTTTACCGTAATGATGCCGCCGCCCAACGTAACGGGGCAGCTTCATATGGGACACGCCATGGACGAGACGATGCAGGACGTCATTATCCGCTTCAAGCGGATGCAGGGCTATTCCGCTCTCTGGCTGCCCGGTACCGATCACGCTTCGATTGCTACGGAGGCAAAAATCGTTGCGCAGATTAAGGAAGAGGGGCACACGAAGGAAGAGCTCGGCAGAGAAGAATTTATGCGCCGCGCCTATGACTGGAAGGACAAATACGGCGGAAGAATCGTAGAACAGCTCAAAAAACTCGGCGCTTCCTGCGACTGGGACAGGCTCGCGTTTACGATGGACGAAAAATGCTCCAAAGCGGTGCGCGAGGCGTTCTTCCGTCTCTATCAAAAGGGGCTCATTTACAGGGGAAGCCGTATTATAAATTGGTGTCCCGGCTGTAAGACCGCGCTTTCGGACGCAGAGGTGGAATATTCGGAGGATGCCGGACATTTCTGGTATTTCCGTTATCCCGTAGAGGGATCGGAAGAGTATATAACGATTGCGACGACCCGTCCCGAGACGATGCTCGGCGACACAGCGGTTGCCGTTCACCCCAAGGATAAGCGCTATAAAAATCTTGTGGGGAAAAACCTGCTTCTGCCTCTGACCGACCGTACGATTCCCGTCGTAACGGACGAATATGTCGATCCCGAATTCGGCACGGGCGCCGTTAAAATCACCCCCGCGCACGATCCCAACGACTTCGAAGTCGGACTTCGGCACAATCTTTCCGTCATCAGGGTCATGAACGACGACGGCACGATGAACGGGCTTGCGGGCGTCTACGAAGGACTTGACCGCTACGAGGCGAGAAAGCGTATCGTAGCCGACATGGAAAAGCTTGGCTTGCTTGTAAAAATCGATCCTCATACGCATAACGTAGGGCATTGTTACCGCTGTCATTCCACGGTCGAGCCTATCGTGTCGAAGCAGTGGTTCGTCAAAATGGCGCCGCTTGCAAAGCCCGCCATCGAGGCGGTTATGAAGAACAAGACGAAGTTTGTTCCCGACCGCTTTGCAAAGATCTATTATAATTGGTTAGAAAACATACGCGACTGGTGCATTTCCCGTCAGCTTTGGTGGGGACACCGCATACCCGTCTGGTACTGCGGAGATTGCGGCGAAACAATCTGCGCGCGAGAGACGCCGACCGTGTGCCCGCACTGCGGAAGCGCCGCGCTCACACAGGACGAAGACGTTCTCGACACCTGGTTTTCCTCCGCGCTTTGGCCTTTTTCTACGCTCGGTTGGCCGGAAGAGACACCCGATTTCAAGTATTTTTATCCGACCGACGTGCTGGTTACGGGCTACGACATTATTCCGTTCTGGGTCATGCGCATGATGTTTTCGGGGATCGAATACACCGAAAAGGTACCCTTCCGCGACGTTCTCATACACGGACTCGTCCGCGACGAACAGGGGCGGAAGATGTCCAAGTCGCTTGGAAACGGAATCGACCCGCTGGAAGTTATTGAAAAATACGGCGCGGATTCCCTCAGGCTCTCGCTGCTTACGGGAGTTGCGCCGGGAAACGATACCCGCTTTACCGACACAAAGGTAGAAGCGGCGCGCAACTTTATCAACAAGCTCTGGAACGCTTCCCGTTTTGTACTTATGAACGCGGGAGGCGGGTACACACCGCTCGGCGAGGTGAAACTGCAACCTTCCGATCGCTGGATCATATCCCGTCTGCAGACCTGTATTCGCGAGACGACGATTTCCCTTCAAAAGTACGATCTCGGAATTGCCGCGGATAAATTGACCGATTTTGTCTGGAACGATTTCTGCGATTGGTATATCGAGCTTTCCAAACCCGCCCTCTACGGCGACGATGCCGAACGCAAGAAGGGGGCGCAGGCGGTTCTCCTGTTCGTGTTGGAAAACATCTTAAAGCTGCTGCATCCGTTTATTCCGTTCGTTACGGAGGAGATTTATTCGTATCTCCCCCAAAAAGGAGGTCGCCTCATAGCGGAGGATTATCCCCGCTATAACACCAAACTCTCCTATAAGAAGGAGGCGAAAACATTCGAAGGAGTAATCGATCTTATCAAGACGGTACGCGCCATGAAGGTTTCGGTCAACTGCCCGCCCTCTAAAAAAGTCCGTCTGTTCCTCGTGACCGAATCGAAGCGGCTCGTCTGCGTCAACAAAAACGCCATTTTAAGGCTGGCGGGCGTCAGCGAGATCGATTTTGCCGAAAACGGCGCGGCGGCAGGGGATAAGGTCGTCAGCAAAATGTGCGAGCTGGGTCAGATATTCGTTCCGCTCGGCGAGCTGGTCGATCTCGAAGAAGAACGGAAACGCCTCGAAAAGGAGCTCGAACGGGTGACGGGTGAGCTTGCCCGCGCCGAAGGGAAGCTTCAGAACCGCAATTTTGTCCAGAAAGCGCCCAAAAAACTTGTGGACGACGAGCGCGCAAAGAAGGATAAGTTTTTGGACATGAAACGCAAGCTCGAAGAACAGCTTGCCGCACTGTAAAAGACGCGGCGGGATCATTACATATAAAAAGCTCTCGGGCAAAGTGTTCGGGAGCTTTTTGCATGTAATTTCAAGAGGGGGCATGCGCTGCCCGTGACGAAATCCGTAAGAAAATACTTGATTTTCAAGCTTTTTGTACCGTTTTAACAGTATCCGTTTCGGAATAACTTTTATAAAAGATTTGTTATATTGCTTGACTTTTGTGCTGTCTTTTGTTATTATTAACTCGATAAAAATTTATCGATAGAGGAAATGAGAATGGTAAACGCCGGAAGCGGAATCTCGAAAGCGGCTGTATCGCGCATGCCCGCCTATCTCAGGTATTTAAAGGGAGAGGATGCAAAGGGAATATTTTACGTCTCTTCCGCCATGATTGCTTCGGAGATGGGTTACACCGCCGTAAGCGTGCGTAAGGAT
The DNA here is from genome assembly GCA_964387225.1 of uncultured Clostridia bacterium. Classification (GTDB taxonomy): domain Bacteria; phylum Bacillota; class Clostridia; order Christensenellales; family Borkfalkiaceae; genus Gallimonas. The sequence continues at coordinate 90,847 of CAYLVU010000002.1, forward strand.
CTTGCTCTCGTTTCCTCAGCCCCGGGCAAACCGAGACTTGGCTTTGAAGTCAAGACGCTTATTGCGGATATCGAAAAGTTTTTACGTTACGACCGTTTTAACAGCGCCGTAATCGTCGGCGCCGGCAGACTGGGAAGGGCAATTCTCGCGTACGAGGGATTTGAAAATTACGGAGTTCGCGTGATTGCCGCCTTTGATAATTCGCCTGCAAAAGTAGGGGCGGTCGGCGGAAAGCCGGTTTATCCCATGGACAGGCTTTCGGAAATCGTCAAACGTAATTCGGTGAAAGTGGGAATTTTGACCGTTCCCCGCGAATCGGCGCAAAGTGCGTGCAACGAGATGCTAAGGGCGGGGATCAGTGCCGTTCTCAACTTTGCACCCGTCTATTTGAGCGTGCCCAAAGGGGTGCGTGTAAAATGTGAAGATTTGGCGGTGCCGCTTGCACAGCTTGCGACGTCGCTGTCTGAATCAATTTCGAAAAAATAATCGGAGGTTGGAAGATGAAGGACTTTTTGGTTTGCGACGAAGAATCGCTTGGGAAAATGCTTGCCCGGGTTCGCGCCGCTCAAGAAAAATTTGCGACCTACACGCAAGAACAGGTTGACGAGATTTTCTACCGCGCCGCGCTTGCCGCAAACAAGATGCGGATTCCTCTCGCAAAGATGGCGGTAGAGGAGACCGGCATGGGCATTGTAGAAGATAAGGTCATAAAAAACCATTATGCTTCGGAGTATATTTACAACGCCTATAAGGATACCAAAACCTGCGGCGTTATCGAACGGGACGAGGGCTTCGGAATTACGCGGATTGCAGAGCCTATCGGCGTGCTCGCGGCGGTCATTCCCACGACAAACCCCACTTCTACCGCTATTTTTAAGTGTCTTATTTGTTTAAAAACAAGAAACGGACTTATTATTTCGCCTCACCCCCGCGCAAAGAAATCAACGATCGAAGCCGCAAAAACCGTTCTCGAAGCGGCGGTTGCGGCAGGGGCGCCCGAAGATATTATCGGTTGGATCGACCAGCCTACCGTGCCTCTCTCCGGCATGATCATGCGCGAAGCGGATATGATCCTTGCCACAGGCGGACCCGGCATGGTGAAAGCCGCGTACTCTTCCGGGAAACCCGCGCTCGGCGTCGGTGCCGGCAATACGCCTGCGATTATCGATTCTTCTGCGGATATTCAACTTGCCGCATCTTCGATTCTTCATTCCAAAACGTTCGACAACGGCATGATCTGCGCATCCGAGCAGTCCGCCATCGTTTTGAAAGACGTCTATAACTCATTCAAAAAAGAGATGGCTCTCCGCGGCGCTTACTTCCTCAATCCCGAAGAGACGGAGAAGGTTCGAAAGACCATGATAATCAACGGCGCCCTCAATGCCAAAATCGTAGGTCAGTCGGCTTGTAAAATCGCGGAACTGTCCGGTTTTACCGCTCCTGCGGGAACGAAAGTGCTCGTAGGCGAAGTAGAATCCGTTGAACTCAGCGAGGAATTCGCGCACGAAAAGCTTTCGCCCGTACTCGCCATGTATAAGGCGGATTCGTTCGAAGAGGCGGTAGCCAAGGCGGACAGGCTCATCAAAGACGGCGGCTTGGGTCACACTTCTTCGCTCTATGTCAACGTGGAGACGGGAAAGGACAAAATCGAGTATTTCCGCTCGGTTATGAAGACTTGCCGCATTGTTATCAACACGCCTTCTTCGCACGGCGGTATCGGCGATATTTACAACTTTAAATTCCCCCCGTCTTTGACCCTCGGCTGCGGTTCGTGGGGCGGCAACTCTGTCTCCGAAAACGTAGGCGTCAAGCATCTTATCAATATCAAAACCGTTGCGGAAAGGAAGGAAAATATGTTGTGGTTCAGAGCACCTGAAAAAGTCTATTTCAAACGCGGCTGTTTGGCTGTTGCCCTCAAGGAGCTCGGCAAACAGGTTTACAACAAGAAGAAGGCGTTCGTTGTCACCGATACCTTCCTCTATCAGAGCGGTTTTACGAAGAAAATCACCGATATTCTCGATGCGGAAGGAATTTTTCATTCGACCTTCTTTAATGTCGCTCCCGATCCTACGCTTGCCTGCGCGCAGGAGGGTGTCAAGCAGATGCGCGACTTTGCGCCCGATGTGATTATTGCAATCGGCGGCGGTTCCCCGATGGATGCCGCTAAAATCATGTGGGTCATGTACGAGCACCCCGAAGTCGATTTCCAGGATATGGCGATGCGCTTTATGGATATCCGCAAGCGCATTTACACCTTCCCGCACATGGGCGACAAGGCTCTCTTTGTAGCCGTTCCCACGACGGCCGGTACCGGTTCGGAAGTTACGCCGTTTGCCGTTATTACCGACGAAAAGACGGGTACGAAGTATCCTCTTGCCGATTATGAGCTGATGCCCGATATGGCAATCGTCGATGCCGATCTTATGATGAATATTCCCAAGGGACTTACCTCCTGTTCGGGTATCGACGCAATGAGCCACGCTTTGGAAGCGATCGCGTCCGTGATGGCGACCGATTATACGAACGGAATCGCAAAAGAAGCCGTGAAACTCATTTTCGAATATCTGCCCCGCGCATATGCGCTCGGCTCGCACGATGCGGAGGCGCGCGAACGTATGGCAAACGCCTCCACAATGGCGGGTATGGCGTTTGCAAACGCATTCCTCGGCGTATGCCACTCCATGGCGCATAAGCTCGGTTCGTATTGGCATATCCCTCACGGCATGGCGAACTCTCTCATGCTGGAAGAGGTGATTCGCTTCAATGCAAGCGAGCAGCCCACAAAAATGGGAACCTTCCCGCAGTACGATCATCCTCAGTGCAGGGCGAGATATGCGGACGTGGCTCGTTTCATCGGGCTCAAAGGCAAGAACGACGAGGAGCTTGTAGAAGCGCTCATTAAAAAGCTGAAAGAACTTCAGGAGTCAATCGGTCAGCCTAAGACGATCAAGGATGCGCTCGGAGATAAGGTGACGGAGGAGCAGTTCCTTGCCCGTCTCGATGATATGACGGAGGACGCTTTCGACGATCAATGCACCGGAGCGAACCCCAGATATCCCCTCATGAGCGAAATCAAAGAGATGTATCTCAACGCTTACTACGGAAGAAGAAAATAACTTTCCGAAGGGGAAAGGGCAGGGGTTTCCCTTGCCCTTTCTTTCGGAATAAGGAGATTTGATGAGAGGTCTTGAAACTTCGGTTATCAGATTAAGGAGAAAAGTTTTCGTGGAGGTAGCGCGCGTTGCCTTTGAATCGAATGACACCGTAAGCGATATCGAAGCGATTCCCTATAAAATTACGCCTACGGAGACGCCGCAGTACCGCGAGAGCATTTATCGGGAGCGGGCGATCGCCTCCGAGCGCGTGCGGTTGGCGATGGGAATGTCGTTGAATCCTCAGGACAGACCGGCGCACATAACGAACGGGCTTTCCGAAAGCAACGTCGCCTCCAATTATTACGAACCGCCGCTTATGCAGGTAATTCCTTCCGCCTGCGATCGTTGCGAGGACAACGTATATGAAGTCAGTAATCAGTGCCGCGGGTGCGTTTCCCGCTACTGCGTCACCGTTTGCCCAAAAGGGGCGATTTCGGTGGATCCTAAGACGGGAAAGACGGTGATCGACCGCGCAAAGTGTATTAAATGCGGAAAATGCAAATCGGCGTGCCCGTACGATGCGATTGCGCACAAAGTCCGCCCTTGTTCCGCTGCCTGCGGGGTGAAGGCGATTACCGGCGATGAGCTGGGACGCGCCTCCATAAATCCTGCGAAGTGCGTGGGGTGCGGACAATGTATGGTCAACTGTCCGTTTGGCGCTATCGCCGATAAATCACAGTTTTTCCAGATGATTCGCGCGATGAGACAGGGGGACGAGGTGGTTGCCGAGGTCGCTCCTGCAATCATCGGACAATTCGGTTCGGGAGTATCCCTTTGGAAGATGAAAGCGGCGCTGAAAGAACTTGGCTTTAAAGAGGTGTTCGAGGTCGCGCACGGAGCGGACGTGGGAGCAGCGACAGAGGCGCATCATTATGCGACGGAAGTAGCTACGGGCAAACTCCCGTTTCTGCTCACCTCCTGCTGTCCTGCCTGGAGTATGCTTGCAAAGACTCAATTCCCCGAAACCATCAATAAGATTTCCAGCGCCCTTACGCCGATGGTTGCGACGGCGCGTTCCATCAAACAGAAAATGCCGAACGCGCGCGTTGTCTTTATAGGTCCCTGCGCTGCGAAAAAATTGGAGGCGATGCGCCGCAGCGTGAGAAGCGACGTTGATTTTGTTATTACCTTTGAAGAGCTTGCGGCAATCTTCGAGGCGAGGGGAATCGACGTTAAAACCTTTGACAGAGAAGAACCCATTCACGATGCGACGGGCGCAGGAAGAGGATATGCGGTTGCGGGCGGAGTCGCTTCCGCCGTGGAACAATGCGTGCATGAATATTATTCCGATGTCGAGGTTAAAATCGAGCACGCGGAAGGGCTTGAAAATTGCCGTAAAATCCTTCTGCTTGCAAAACTCGGCAAGATGAACGGTTGCCTGATCGAAGGTATGGGGTGTCCCGGGGGCTGCGTTGCGGGAGCGGGCGTAAATGTTCCCGTAGATAAGGGTGCGGCGGAAGTGAAGAAATTTGTGAACGATTCTTCCGTAAAATTGCCCGAAAAAGATTTATATGAAATCAAATTGCCGTAATTTTACGCTTTTGCGATGTATTATGTCTGACATAATTACTACATTAAACGTAGAAGAAGGACAGATACAAACCGTATCTGTCCTTCTTTGATTGTAAAATAAAGCCACTTAAAGAGGGATAACGTTTACTTTTATTTTTGCGGAGACTCCCTCCATAAGATGGATTTCGGCTTCGAATGTCCCAATGTTTTTTATTGTTTCTTTCAAGATTATCTTCTTTTTATCCACGTCGTAGCCGAGTTCGGAAATCGCCGCGGCGACTTGTGCCGTCGTTACGGAACCGAACACTCTTCCGTTTTCGCCCGCGCGGATCGGAACGGTCACCTCTTTGCCCTGCAACTCCTGCGCAAGCTGTTTCAGCATCTTAATATTTTCCGCCTTGTGGAATGCATCCGCTTGCTTCCGTTGGGTAATTTCATTCACTCCGTTTGCCGTGGCAATTTCCGCCAGACCCTTTTTCAGAAGAAAGTTTTTTGCGTATCCGTCGGAAACTTCCAACACGTCGCCCTTTTTTCCGCTGCCTTTTACGTCCGCTTTGAGTATTACTTTCATTTGATTGCTCCTTTTTTTTATTTTACAGGAAATTCCTTCGTTTGTCAACGACTTTGGATAAAATTCGGAAAAAGGAATAAAATATAGGATAAGGAGGATGAATCATGGAACATGAAATCAACCGCGGCGTTTCCTGCGGCGTGACCGACTGCAAGTTTAATGCCGACGGTATGCACTGTGAACTCAAAACTATTCACGTAGGTAATACCTGCGATTGCGAGCACTGTACTTGCTGCGACAGCTATCGGAAGAGGATGGATTGACCGATTGCGCGCTCCGATGCGAGCGCGCAATTTTTTTAGACGGCGTATAACGGCGATTCCGCTTGCGCAAACTTTAAGTTGTAGCGGGTGACCGCTTTCAAGATAGAGTTTTTGCCTAATGCTGCATGGCAAAAACGCGGAGGGGACGCATCGTGCGTCCCCTCCTGAATTTTACGGGAAGCAGGCGCATACAATTAGGTTGGATGAAAAAAAACGTTCTGAGAAAAATTGCGCGTCTTTTCGTGAAAATTCTTCCTTTTGCGATGATCGCGGCAATCATACTCGCCGTCGCCTGTTATCCGCGCGATGCCGACGGGACGGAAGCCGCGGAACGGCGCATTGTGCGCGTTTGGTGCGTAGATACTTTCGAGGGCGGAAAAGGTTCCCGCACGACATTTGTAAAGCGGGTAGCGGCGTCTCTCGGACCGGAGGGAGGCGCGTATTATCTCGTCTCATCGTATACGCTCGAGGGGGCGGAGACGGCGTACGCCGAGGGCAAAGCGCCGGACGCGCTCATTTTCGGCATCGGTCTTTCGGCTTTTACCGAGGACAGTCTGCCTCTTTCCCGCTCCTTTGCGGGGAGCGAAACGGACGAAGGCTGTCTGGCATATCCTTGGTATCGGGGAGGCTATTTTCTCTTTTCCCTCACGGAAGATTTCGAAGAGGCGGGGAACACCGTTATTTCCTGCGGAGGGAATAATCTGCCGCAGGTTGCCGCGGCGCTGGAGGGAATCGAGGGGGAAGAACGGGAGGCTTTGACCGCTTACGTCGGTTTCATAAACGGCGCTTATCGGTATCTGCTGGGAACGCAACGGGATATCTGTCGTCTCAGCGCGCGGGGAGAAACCTTCTTTACGAAAGCGTTGACCGAATTTAACGATTTGTACGGTTATTTTTCCGTTCTTTCCCGTGAAAAAAGAGAGGATTGCTTCGCCCTCTTAAACGCCCTGCTGTCATCGGAGGCGCAAAACTCTTTGGATACGATAGGGATGTTTCCCATTCAGGGCGACAACTCGGTGAAAACGGTGAGCGTTTTTTCGGACGGCGCGGCACTGGAGAATATGCGCGGACTTGCGCGGGCAGGGTCAAAAAATCTCCTTAATTATCTGAAAAACATTTGAATTCGAGAAAGAATTGTGGTAGAATGAGAGGTGCTTGATATTGGACGTTTTTTCCGCCGTTCACGCAGGGCTTCCCGAAATTTTTTCGGAACGTGAATTCTCTTTTTCTAAACATACGACAATCGGTTGCGGCGGCACGGCGGAGGCAGCGCTGTCACCGGTCTCTGCGGAACAGCTGTTCCAGGCGATTTCCTTTTTGCGCCGCGAGGGGATAGCATACTGTTTTTTAGGAGCGGGCGCGAACGTTTTACCCGCGGAAGGGCGCTTCCAAGGGGTCGTGATACGTTTTCATCGGCTGGATTCTCTGTTTTGCTGCGGCACGCGTCTATACGTCGGCGGAGGAGCGGGGCTCTGCGCTCTGCTCTCTCTGGCGCAGGAAAACGAACTCGGCGGCTTCGAACCGCTCATCGGGATTCCCGCCACGGCGGGCGGAGCAACTGCTATGAACGCCGGAATCCCCGTCCGTCATATGGGCGATCTCGTGGAAAAAGTCGTTGCCGTCGGAGAGGACGGAATACGGATTTTGAACAACCGCGAATGTGATTTTGCCGAGAAGGACAGCGTATTTTTGCGAGGGATTGCGGTCGCGGGCGTCGTATTGCGCGGCGTACGGTCCCGAAGAGAGAAGATTTCCCAAGAGCTCTGTTTCTACCGCTCGAAGCGCACCGTTTTGCCCAAGGGAAAAAGTATGGGTTGCGTGTTCGTCAATCCAGAGGGGCTCTCGGCGGGAAGGCTGATCGATGAATGTGGGTTAAAAGGGAGGCGCCGCGGCGGAGCTTTCGTCTCGTTTGAGCACGCAAATTTTATCATCAACGACGGCGGAACGGCAGGCGAGATTGCGCAGCTTATTTCCGATGTCAAAGAAGAGGTCTTAAAACAGACGGGAATCGCCTTAAGAGAGGAGATACGCCGTCTTCCGTAATACATATTCGGAGAAAATCATGGAACTTACGGCAGATTATCATACGCACACGCCCTATTCGCACGGGAAGGGCACCGTTCTGGAAAACGCGACCCGCGCGGCGGAATTGGGACTGAAACAGATCGGGATTACCGATCACGGTTTTTCGCACGTCATATTCGGGATCAGAAGAAAACAGGTTCCTTCGCTGATCCGGGATTGTCGGGAGGCGGAAGAGAAGACGGGCGTCAGAGTTCTGGTGGGAATGGAGAGCAATATTCGGGGGATATCCGGTCTTTGCGACATTCAGCCGGAAGATTACGACGATTTTGATTTGTATCTCGCGGGGATTCACGTCTATATTCACTATGACAAGTTGAGAGATTACAAGATAGGATGGGGAAGCGCGTTCCGCACGCATATGCACTTGAAGCCGTCTGCTTCGCTCGTCAAATATACGACGTCTGCATATATTAACGCCGTCAAGAAAAACCCCATCGACGTCATTTCCCACCCGAATTATCGCTGCTTTGCGGACGCGGTAGAAGTGGCGAAGTGCTGTCGGGACTACGGGACTTATTTCGAAATCAGTTCGAAAAAAGATCACTTGACCGACGACGAGCTTGCCGCCGTTGCAGCGACCGGAGTGCGGTTTGTCGTCAACTCGGACGCCCATTCGGTCGATCGCGTGGGAGATGCCGTGCGCGCCGCCGCGCAGATCGGGCGCGTCGGGATTCCGCTTTCGCAAATCGATAATATAGAGGGGCGTATTCCGAACTTCCGTTTTGCAGAGTACAAAAGGCGTCGTTAAGAAGACATGAATTTTACCGAGAGGATCAGAAAGGATATTTTGCACGCCGACACACCCAAGGATCGCGCCGGCTGTCTTGCTATGCTCGCGGCGTTTCTCGATACAAGCGGCGCCTATCGGCTTGGTCTATCGGGAGAACGTCTCGCGTTCTCCTTTACGAACGAGAGCGAGGAGGCAGCGGAATATTTTTTGTCCCTTGCGGACAGGCTTTTCGGCATTTCCATGACGGTCACAGACGCGGAATTCGACCATAAGCAGGGGAAAAACAAACTCACTTTTTCGTATTTCGGGAACGATGCGGGAGATTTTTCCGACGAAACGTACGATTACTGCGCGCACAATCTCTGCCACGACGTTTTTTTAGGGGTCGAAGAGTGCATTTTCGCTTATCTGAAAGGGGCGTTTCTCGGCAGCGGGAGTTGCACGCTTCCCCACGACGGAGCAAAAACGGGGTATCATCTCGAATTCGTCTTCCCCGATATGAAGAACGCCGAAGCGTTTTGCTCCATGATGGAGCGAGTGCAGCTTCTTGCAAATATCGTCGTCCGAAGCGACCGTTACGTTGTCTACAGTAAAAACCGCGAGACGATCAGCGATTTTCTTGCCGTAATCGGGGCGGAGACGGCGCTCAAACAGTTGACCGAGCTTTCCGAGGCGCGCGCCGTAAATAACAATGATAACCGCATCAGTAATTGCGTACAGGGCAATGCGGACAAGGCGGCGATCGCGAGCGCGGCGCAGGTGTTTGCGATTGAAAAAATCATGCGGGACGACCTGCTGGAAAAACTGCCGCCTCCTCTGAAAGAAGCGGCGGTCGCAAGGGTGCAGAATCCCGCTCTGTCGCTTACCGAGCTTGCCGCGCTGCTCGGCGTAAGCAAGAGTTGTCTGAATCACCGCATGAGAAAATTGATGGAATACGGGAAACAATTGATATGACGGATTTTGTGCATCTACATCTTCATACCGAGTACAGTTTGCTGGACGGCGCCGTTAAAGTGGACGAGCTCGTGGATCATTGCGTAAAAAACAGGATCGACGCGGTCGCCGTGACGGATCACGGTAATATGTACTGCTCTTTAAAATTTGCCGAAAAGTGCAAAAAAAACAAAATCAAGGCGATTATCGGCTGCGAATTTTACGTGGTGGACGATTATAAAGAGCACATAGATCAACGGGCGGATCATCTTATTCTGCTTGCCAAGAATAAGGCCGGTTACATAAATCTTGTCCAGCTTGATTCCCTTGCCTTTGTAGACGGCTATTATTACCGTCCGCGCATCGATTATACGGTATTAAAGGAACATCACGAAGGGGTAATTTGTCTTTCCGCGTGTCTTGCGGGGCGTCTGCCCCGCCTATTGATGGCGGGCGAATATGACAAGGCGAAGGCGTTTGCGCTCTCGATGCGCGATATATTCGGGGAGGATTTCTATCTCGAAATTCAGAATCACGGCATTCCGGAGCAAAGACAAATTCTGCCGCTCATCGTAAAAATTTCACGCGAGACGGGAATTCCCCTCGTGGCGACCAACGACGTTCACTATCTTCATAAGGAAGATTGGGAGATGCAGGACGTTCTGATGTGTATTCAGACGAAACGGACGCTCGACGATCCTACGCGCATGAAAATGCAGACGCATGAATTTTACATGAAATCCGGAGACGAAATGGCGGCGCTCTTTCCCGAGCTCCCCGAAGCGATCTCCAACACGCGCGTGATAGCCGATAAAATTTCGGATACGGATACGCCGTTTAACTTGAACGACAACGGACAGCCGATATACGATAAGACGCTGATTCCTCTCTATACGGCGGACGACGGAACGCCGTCCCCCGAATACTTGACGCGTCTCACTTGGGAGGGGCTTCCCAAGCGCTATCCCGAAGTGACGGATGAAATCAGAAAACGAGCCGAATACGAACTGGAAATCATCATAAAAATGGGATTCGCCGATTATTTCCTCATCGTATGGGACTATATCAACTGGTCGCGACTCAACGATATTCCCGTAGGACCGGGAAGAGGGTCGGGCGTCGGCAGCATCGTAGCTTATGCGATCGGCATTACGAACGTGGATCCCTTGCGCTACGATCTTCTGTTCGAACGGTTTCTCAATCCGGACCGCGTTTCCATGCCCGATTTCGACGTGGATTTCTGTACGGAACGCAGAGGGGAGACGATTGAATACGTGCGCAGGAGATACCATCCCGAAAACGTGGCGCAGATCATTACTTACGGTACGCTTGCATCGCGCGCCGTCATCAAGGACGTGGGGAGGGTCATGCGGGTTCCCTATTCGGAAACGGATCGCGTTACCAAACTCATGGACGGGAAGTCGAGTATACGCGAGCTTTTGGGACTGAATATCGAAAAATGCCGCAAAAAGGTTCAGGACACGAAAAACGATCCCGACGCGCACGACGAGGCGCTTAAAAGGCTTGCCGATCAGGAGGGGAAACGCAACAGCGAATTCATAGAAATCTACGAGACCGACGAAACCCTGAAACGGGTCATCGATATGGGGTTAAAGCTCGAGGGAATGCCCCGCCAGACGGGTATGCACGCTGCCGGCGTCGTCATATGCCGTAAAAAAATCGCCGATAACGTTCCGCTGTCCAGAAGCGGCGAGGACATTACGACGCAGTTCGATATGAAGGAAGTCGAGTCCATAGGAATGTTGAAAATGGACTTCCTTGCGCTCACGACGCTCACCGATATTAAAAAGGCGTGCGACTATATCTACGAGGATACGGGCAAGCGCATCGAGTTCGGGCAGGATTGCAGCGACAGGGGCGCATACGATCTGATTTGCGAAGGAGATACCGACGCGGTGTTCCAGCTCGAACAAGGCGGGATGAAACGGTTTATGAAGCAGCTCCAACCTTATTGTCTGGAAGATCTCATTGCGGGTATTTCGCTTTACCGTCCCGGTCCCATGGACTATATTCCGTCCTATCTGAAAAACAGAAGCGATCCCGAGCACATCAGTTATCTGACGCCTCTCTTGAAGCCCATTCTCGAAAAGACGTACGGCGTCATTATCTATCAGGAGCAGGTCATGCAGATTTTCCAAAGTCTTGCGGGCTACTCCCTGGGGCAGGCGGATCTTGTGCGGCGCGCCATGGCGAAAAAACATCGCTCCGAGCTCATGGCGCAGAAGGATAAATTTATCTATGGAGATACGCCGGAAGAGCAGGAGCGCATACGAAAACAAAACGAAGAGGCGGGAGAAAACGGGAAAAAGGAGCATATTATTACGGGCTGCGCGGCGCATGGAATTCCCGCGGAAGTGGCTGCGGAGCTGTTTGCGCAAATGGAGAGCTTCGCCTCCTATGCCTTTAATAAATCCCATGCGGCGGCGTACGCCGTAATCACCTATCAGACGGCGTATTTAAAGAAGTATTATCCCAAGGAATTCCTCGCGGGCGTACTCAACAACCGCATTACGAAGATTGAGGAAATCGCAAAGTACGTTGTCTATATGAAGGAGAAGAACATTGCAGTCTATCCGCCCGACGTCAATCTCTCAAAGGCATTTTTCTCCGTGCAGGGAGACGGACTGCGGTTCGGGCTCTGCGCGCTGCGCGGCGTCGGCGTCGCCGCGATGGAGAGCGTCATCGAAGAGCGCAACCTCAACGGAAAATTCAGGGATTTTTCGGATTTTCTCATGCGCTGTATTAAATTCATAAACAAGCGCATGGTGGAGAGTCTGATTCTCGGCGGCGCGTTCGACTCGTTCGGCTACCGCCGCTCGCAGTATATTGCCGTCTATGAAGATCTCATGAAGCGGATCGCCGGCATCGAAAAGCAAAAGAGCGGCATGCAGATCTCTCTGTTCGGCGAATTCATCAAGGAAGAGCCGCCTCAGGCGGAATACCCCGATATTCCGGAATGGGAAACCGCGGAGTTGCTTTCAAAGGAAAAATCCGTCCTCGGCGTCTACGTAAGCGGACATCCTTTCGAGGCGTATTCCCGATATTTTCACGACGCGACGTTCAATTGCGGCATGCTTTCCGATTACGAGGAGGACGAGGAAACGGAAGAAAAGACGTACAACCAAATCAGCAACGGTCAGCAAGCTACGATGGGGGGAATCATTGCTTCCGTCAAAAAAGTCAATACCCGCAGCGGGGCGATCATGGCGTTTATTACCGTAGAAGACCTGTACGGCAGCGTCGAATGTGTTGCGTTTCCGCGCGTCTATGAAAAGATCAAGCCCGTTATCAAATTGGATCGCGTCGTCAAGTTGTCGGGCAAGATCGATGTCAATCCCGACAAGGCGCCTTGTATTCTGCTCGACGATCTGGAAGAATTCAGCGTCAAAGAACGGGAAGTGCGGGAGGAGGCGCCAAGCGAGCCGGCACGGGAGAAGGAGGAAAGTCTTTGGCTGGATGCGCGCTCGCTTTCCGAGGAGGACTTTGCGGAGCTCTTGGAAATGCTGAGCGAATACGAAGGGGAAACAACGGCAAAAATTTTACACGGCGGAAAACGGTACGAGTATTCCGTGCGCAAGAGTCGCGCGCTCTATGCGGAGATCCGTACTTTTTTGCCTGAAAATTGCGTGAAGCTGGTATAGATTTCTTTAAAAAAAGGGAAAAAAGTCTTTTCTTTTTGCGGATTATCTGTTATAATTGATTTTGTAATTGCAAGGGTTACGGAGGTTATTCTTATGAAGCGTATCGGTTTACTGACGAGCGGCGGGGACGCCCCCGGCATGAACGCCGCGATTCGTGCGGTCGTTCGCACGGCGATTTATTTCGGAATGGAAGTATACGGGATCGAACGGGGATATGCGGGTCTCATCGAAGATCGTATGGAGCCCATGGAAATGCGTTCCGTTTCAGATATCGTGCAGCGCGGCGGCACGAAGCTGCGCACGGCAAGATGTTTGGAAATGCTCACGGTGGACGGTCAGAAACAGGCGGTGGCGACGCTCGAACGCCGCGGCATCGAAGGTCTTGTCGTCATCGGCGGCGACGGTTCTTTCCGCGGCGCAAAATGCCTTACGGAAGATTACGGAATTCCTACAATCGGTATTCCCGGAACGATCGACAACGATCTGCAATACACCGACTATACGCTCGGTTTCGACACAGCGGTCAATACTTGTTTGGAAGTGATCAATAAACTCCGCGACACGATGAATTCGCACGAGCGGATCTCCGTCGTCGAAGTTATGGGACGTCATTGCGGCGATATTGCCCTGTTCGCCGGCATTACCTCGGGTGCGGAGATCATCGTTGTGCCCGAGATTGCATACGATATGGAAGACATCGTCATGCGCATCAACCGTTCGCGCGCAAACGGAAAACATTCCAACATCATCGTTGTGGCGGAGGGAGCCACGAGCGCGGATGCTTTCGCTAAACAGTTACAGGAAGTCACGACCTATTCGGTACGTGCGACAAATATCGGTCACATTCAGCGCGGCGGTTCGCCCTCGATGGCGGACAGAATGCTTGCTGCACAGTTCGGCAATAAAGCGGTTCGTCTGTTGAAAGACGGAATCGGAAACCGCGTCGTGGGAATTCATAAAAACGAGATTATCGATATGGATATTATCGAGGCCGTTTCGATGAAGAAGAAATTCAACTACGAGCTCTATGAGACGTTGCAGATGATCTCTATGTAAGCGATTAAAACGTTATATTCCCGCCGTAAGGCGGGTTTTTTTGTAAAAAAACAATTTCTGTCAAAAAATTTCGGCTTGTCTATTGAAATTTTGCCCGGAAAGTTATATAATAAATTTGCAGGGATGACTCTGCCTATCTGCTTTTGCATTTTGCGGAAGGCGGAGGAGGGGGCTTCATGATGAGGAGGGGACTTTATGATTTTAACCGTATGTATGAGTCCGAGCGTAGATGTTACGATCGAGCTCGATTCGCTGAACGTAGGAAAAGTGAATGTCGTAAAGAGCAAGACGCGTTCGTTTACAGGCAAAGCGATCAACGTTGCAATCGGCGTGGCGCGACTCGGGGAAGAGGCTTACGCGACCGGTTTTATGTACAACGAGGACGGCGCAATGTTCGAAAATGCGCTCGATCGCGAAGGAGTCCGTTTCTCTTTCGTCTGGAATAACGGCAGAGTGCGCGAAAACTATAAGTGTATCGACAAGAAATCCATGCTCACGGAAATCAATGACGTGGGCGGGCAAGTGAGCGAGGAAAAACTTCTCGAGTTGCTGCGTCAGATCCGCAACTTTTCTTCGCGTTCGGAGGTCACCGTCATATCGGGCGGGCTTCCGCGCGGAGTCGATCCGGGTTATTATCGGGAAATTTTTCGCGCGGTAGATTCCCGTTCGCTCCGGATAGCGGATACCGAGGGGGCGAAAATGTTCGCGGCGCTGGAAGCGGGGATCGATCTTGTAAAACCCAACCTTGAAGAACTCGAAGAAACGCTGGGAAGGGAGCTTTCTTCGCGTGAGGAGATGCTTGCGGGATGTAGGGAGCTTTTAGACAGAGGGGCAAAACGCGTTCTTCTCTCGCTTGGTAAAGACGGGGCGATTATTACGGACGGAAGCAGAAATTTTTATTGCAAGAGCATCAACGTAGCGGTCAATTCTACGGTCGGGGCGGGAGACGGTATGGTCGCCGCCGCCGCCAATATGATGCGTCTCGGCGCCGATTTATCCGATATCCTTCGTGCGGGCGTTGCCGCAGGCACTGCGACGGTGACGACGTTCGGAACGATATCCTTCACCAAACAGAAATATGACGAAATTTTCAACAGTTTGAAAGTTACGGAGTTTTAACGATGATTCCGGAACTTGCAAAAATCAGGGAAGACAGCGAAGTAGAAGCGATCATGCAGATGAGCGAGCGTCAGATTACGGCGCTCGGATTTACGGAACATTCCCGCCGTCATGCGGGAATCGTGAGCAAATGGTCCGGTGAAATTTTGAGCGCGCTCGGGAAGCCGGAAGAGGAAGTTCGGCTTGCGCAGATTGCCGGCTATCTTCACGATATCGGAAACTGCGTAAACCGTCAGGATCATGCGCAGAGCGGAGCGTTGCTCGCTTACAGAATTCTCATGCGCCTCGGGATGGAGGCGCATGAAGCGGCGGAAATTATGATGGCAATCGGCAATCACGACGAGCAGTACGGTTCTCCCGTCTCGAACATTTCGTCGGCGTTGATTCTCGCCGATAAAGCGGACGTACATAAGAGCCGCGTAAAAAAATCGATTCAAAACGTCTATACGGCAAACATACACGACCGCGTAAATCTTGCTGCGGAACGCAGTTTTTTGGAAGTTGATCGGGAAAAATCTATTATAACCTTAAAGATAGAAATCGATACCGAGATCTGCTCGGTCATGGATTATTTCGAAATTTATTTCGCCAGAATGCAGATGTGCCGCCGCGCCGCAGAATTTTTATATTGCCGTTTTTCCCTTGAAATCAACGGCGTGTCGCTCGTATAGGCGTGTAACCGTTTGCGCCTTTTGTTTCACGCAATATTCGACAAGTTTTGCCGCAAACACAAGATATAGTGGTTGCGGAGAAAAAATTTACCAAAATATAGTGGAAAACACTTGACAAACACAATATAACGTGGTATAGTAATTGCGTTCCCTCTTTCAGTGGGAACGTTTTTTCCCGACTTGTGGGGGGGGTAAGGAGCAAATATGAAAATAATCAAAAGAAACGGTACGGAAGTTGCATTCGACATTCGCAAGATTTTAAACGCTATCCGTAAAGCAAACAACGAAGTGAGCGAGGACAACCGTCTTTCCGAACAGCAGATCGAAATGATCGCTTCGAAAGTAACGGCGCTTGCAAACGATTTGAACCGTGCGGTCAGCGTGGAGGAGATTCAGGATTTCGTTGAAAATCAGATCATGGATCAAAAGGCGTTTGCCGTCGCACGCAAATATATTACCTATCGGTATTCCCGTGCGCTCGTCCGCAAGGCAAATACGACCGACGCGCAGATTCTCACCTTGATTGAGTGCAACAACGAGGAAGTCAAACAGGAAAATTCGAACAAGAATCCCACCGTCAATTCCGTTCAGCGCGATTATATGGCGGGCGAGGTGTCCAAGGATATCACCCGCAGAATTTTACTGCCGAAAGAGATCGTCGAAGCGCATGACGAGGGACTGATTCATTTCCACGACGCCGATTATTTTGCTCAGCATATGCACAACTGCGATCTTGTAAATCTTGAAGATATGCTTCAAAACGGTACGGTCATCTCGGGCACGTTCATTGAAAAACCCCATTCGTTTTCGACCGCTTGCAATATCGCCACGCAGATTATCGCGCAGGTCGCTTCCAACCAATACGGCGGGCAGAGCATTTCGCTTACCCATCTCGCTCCGTTTGTCGACGTGAGCCGCCGCAAGATTCGCGCGGAGGTGAAAGAGGAACTTGCCGCCGTCGGTATTGACGATGAAAAGCACATTGCCGCCATTGCCGAGCGCCGTCTCCGCGACGAGATCGGAAAGGGAATACAGACCATACAGTATCAGGTAGTCACGCTTCTTACGACGAACGGGCAAGCACCCTTTGTCACGGTCTTTATGTATCTTGGCGAGGCGCAGGAGCCGCAGCTGAAAAACGATTTGGCTCTCATCATCGAAGAAACGCTGAAACAGCGCATCCGCGGCGTTAAAAACGAGTCCGGCGTATGGGTGACGCCCGCTTTTCCGAAACTGATTTACGTTCTGGAAGAGGACAACATCCGCAAAGGCAGTCAATATTTCTATCTTACCGAGCTTGCGGCTAAATGCACGGCAAAGCGCATGGTGCCCGACTACATTTCCGAAAAGAAAATGCTCGAGTATAAGATCGATAAGAACGGCGAAGGGCATTGCTATACCTGCATGGGATGCCGCAGCTTCTTAACGCCCTATGTGGACGAGAACGGAAAACCGAAATACTACGGCCGCTTCAATCAGGGCGTCGTTACAATCAATCTGGTAGACGTCGCGCTCTCTTCGGGCGGGAATATGGACGACTTCTGGAAGATCTTCGACGAGCGTCTCGATCTTTGCTACCGCGCGCTGATGGAGCGTCACAACCGCTTGAAGGGAACGCTTTCCGACGCCGCGCCTATTTTGTGGCAATACGGCGCGCTTGCCCGTTTGAAAAAAGGCGAGCCCATCGACAAGCTGCTCTACGGCGGATATTCTACGATTTCCTTGGGATATGCAGGTCTTTATGAATGTACGAAGTACATGACGGGCAAGAGCCATACGGATGAGGAGGCAAAACCGTTTGCGCTTTCCGTCATGCAACACATGAACGACAAGTGCAAAGAGTGGAAAGCGAAAACAAATATTGATTTTTCCCTGTACGGAACGCCGCTGGAAAGTACGACGTATAAGTTCTCAAAGTGCTTGCAGCGCAGATTCGGCATCATTCCCGGCGTTACCGATAAAAATTACATTACGAACAGCTATCACGTGCACGTTACGGAAAAAATCGACGCGTTCACAAAACTCAAGTTCGAGAGCGAATTTCAGCAGCTCTCTCCGGGCGGAGCGATTTCTTACGTAGAGGTGCCGAATATGCAGGATAATATTCCCGCCGTTCTGTCTGTCATGCAGTATATTTACGACAATATCATGTATGCCGAACTCAATACAAAGAGCGACTACTGTCAGGTATGCGGCTACGACGGGGAAATCGGAATCGTGGAAGAAGACGGTAAATTATTGTGGGAATGCCCGCATTGTCATAACCGCGATCAAAGCAAAATGAACGTCGCCCGCCGTACCTGCGGTTACATTGGAACCCAGTTTTGGAATCAAGGACGCACGCAGGAAATCAAAGACAGGGTATTGCATTTGTAACGGTCATGAATTATGCGGAAGTTAAGCCGGTTGATATCGCAAACGGAGAGGGGGTGAGAGTCTCCCTCTTTGTTTCCGGTTGCACGAGGCACTGTAAAAACTGTTTCAACGATATCGCCTGGGATTTTTCCTATGGAAAGCCCTTTGACCGCGAGGCGGAAGAGATGCTTTTGCGGTATCTGGCGCCCGACTATATCGCAGGTTTGTCGCTTCTCGGCGGAGAGCCCTTCGAACCGAGCAATCAACGGGCGTTGTTGCCGTTTGTGAAACGCGTTCGGGAGAGGTATCCGCACAAAAATATTTGGTGTTATACCGGTTACACCTATCAGGACGGCGGAATTGAGGAAGAAAACGGAAGCTGCGAAGTTACGAGGGAATTGATATCGCACATAGACGTTTTGGTGGACGGGCGCTTTATTGAAGAGCTGAAAGATATTCGCTTAAAGTTCAGGGGCTCTTCCAATCAGAGGGTAATCGACGTAAAACGAAGTATTGAACAAGGTAGCGTAGTATTATATCTGACATAATATAAAAAAACGCGGCTTACCGACCGCGTTTTTTTAACGGGTGAATTGACGAAATGGAAAATCCGTGATATAATGATAAACGGAAAGGACAAAGGAAATTTCTTCGGAGGAATCTATGAATAAACTGCAGATGCGCCGTTATGCGAAACTGCTTGCGAAGACGGGTATCAACGTGAAAAAAGGACAGTGGGTCATCGTTCAGGCACAGCTCGATCAACCTGAATTTGTGGAAATGGTCGTAGAGGAACTCTACCGCGCGGGAGCGGGCAAGGTTACGGTGGAGCTAACTCACCAGCCGCTCGATTTGTTGCACTACAAATATCAAAAGGAAGAGTCTCTCGCCGAGATGCAAAAGTGGGAGATCGAGAAGTGGGAACTTAGAAAGAAGGAACTTCCCGCGGTCCTCTATCTTGAATCGGAAGATCCGGACGGCTTAAACGGCGTCGATCAGAAAAAATTTACCGCCGTACGCTCCGCGCGCTCCAAAATAATCAAGCCTTACCGCGACGAAACTGAGAATCTTTATCAATGGTGTATCGCCGCAGTTCCCGGAAAGGCCTGGGCAAAAAAGGTTTTTCCCAAACTGAACGTCAACCAGGCGGTGGAAAAACTTTGGAGTGCGATTTTGGCGGCGTCGCGCGCAGACGGCGCGGATCCGGTACGGGAATGGGCGCGTCACAACGACGAGCTTGCAAAGCGGTGTGATTATCTCAATCGGCTCGGATTGGTTTCTCTTGAATATAAGTCTGCGAACGGCACCGATTTCAAGGTTGGTCTTATTGAGAATTCCGTCTTTATGGGTGGCGGGGAAGAGAGTTTGAAGGGCAGGTATTTTAACCCCAACATTCCTTCGGAGGAAATCTTTATTTCGCCTAAGGCAGGGGAGGCGGAAGGGATCGTCTATTCCGCCAAACCGCTTTCCTATCAAGGAGAAGTGATCGACAATTTCTCCGTGCGCTTCGAGGGCGGTAAAGTTGTAGAAGTAAAGGCGGGAAAGAATCAGTCCCTTCTCGAAAAGATGGTGTCCATGGACGACGGCGCCCGTATGTTGGGCGAATGTGCGTTGATTGCATACGATTCGCCCATTAACAATCAGAATATATTATATTACAACACGCTGTTTGACGAAAATGCCAGCTGTCACTTGGCGCTTGGTCGGGGCTTTACGAATTGCGTCAAGGGATATGAAAATATGACGCAGGAAGAGCTGCGGGCAAAGGGGATCAACGACAGCCTGATACACGTCGATTTTATGATAGGCACGAAGGATCTTGATATCATCGGCGTTACAAAACGCGGTGAACGCATACAGATTTTTAAAAACGGGAACTGGGCGTTTTAATTTTCGGGATTGCGGGTATATTATTGTTATATAAAAAAGAAGGCGTAAGATATGACAAAAATCGATATTTTTTCCGGATTTTTAGGAGCGGGCAAGACGACGCTCATCAAAAAACTGATTAAGGAAGTTTACTGCGGCGAAAAAGTCGTGCTGATTGAAAACGAATTCGGTGAAATCGGGGTGGACGGCGGCTTTTTGCAGGACGCCGGAATCGAGATAACCGAGATGAATTCCGGCTGCATTTGCTGTTCTTTGGTCGGCGATTTTTCAAAAGCGCTCAAAGAAGTGGCGGAGAAATTTAATCCCGATCGTATTTTGATCGAACCTTCCGGCGTCGGCAAGCTCTCCGACGTAATTAAAGCGGTTCAGCGCGCCGAAGTTCCCGATAGCGCTCTTAACGCATTTTGCACGGTAGTGGATGCCAAAAAGTGTAAAATGTATCTGAAAAATTTCGGCGAGTTTTTCTTGGATCAGGTCGAAAATGCAAGCTGCATCGTCCTTTCCCATATCAACGATCCCAAGAAGACGGAGGAGGCTGTCTCCATTTTGAGAGAGCATACCGCGGTCACAATTGTAACGACCGATTGGGAGAAGCTTTCCGGTGCAGAAATTTTGGAAACCGCACAAAAGACGGATTCTTTGCAGGCCGAACTGAACCGTCTTGCATCGGAAGTAGAGGAGCACGAACACCATCACCACGACGGCGGGGAACACGAACACCATCACCACGACGGCGAGGAACACGAACATCATCACCACGACGGCGAG
>CAYLVU010000002.1:111716-118144 GCA_964387225.1 uncultured Clostridia bacterium
GGACACGAACATCATCACGACGGCGAGGGACACGAACATCATCACGACGGCGAGGGACACGAACATCATCACGACGGCGAGGAACACGAACACCATCACCATGCGGACGAAGTCTTCACGAGCTGGGGAGTCGAAACTGCAAAAGTTATCGGCCGTGAGAAGCTTGCGGCCGCGCTTCACGCGCTTGATTCCGGTGAATACGGACAGATTCTGCGCGCAAAGGGGATCGTTGACGGCGGAGAGAACTGGCTCCACTTCGATTATGTGCCCGAAGAATCCGATATCCGCACGGGATCGCCCGTTGTTACGGGAAGACTGTGCGTGATCGGCTGTAACCTTGACGAAACTAAACTGCACCAATTGTTTTTGGACTGATTTATGACAGAAATTCCCGTTTATCTCTTTCTCGGGTTTTTGGAAGCGGGGAAGACAAAATTTATTCAGGAAACTTTTGAAGACGAGCGTTTCGATTCGGGTGAACGGACCCTGCTGCTTGTATGCGAAGAAGGGGAGATCGAATATGATCCCGCGCATTTTGCGGTAAAAAACTTTGCGCTGGAAGGGGTGGAGACAAAGGATTTGACGCTTGCCAATCTTACGGCTTTGCAAAATAAGCATAGAGCGGAGCGGGTCGTTGTGGAATGCAACGGAATGATTTTGCTTAACGATTTTTTCAATGCAATGCCCGGCGGCTGGATGATCGCGCAGGTAATGACCTTTTTCGATGCGTCTACTTTTCTTGCGTACAATCAAAATATGCGTCAGCTAACGTTCGATAAAGTGCAGTACGCCGATATGGTTGTATTCAACCGTTTTTCAGAGGAATATTCCAAAGAGGAATTTCATAAGATAATCCGTACGATTTCCCGCCGTCCGGATATTGTGTACGAATTTCGGGACGGAAGGGCGGAATACGACGAGATAGAGGATCCGCTTCCTTACGATATCGATGCCGACGTCATAGAGATCGAAGATAGGGATTATGCGTTTTTTTACCGCGATCTTATGGAGGATATGAACAAATACGCGGGGAAGACGGTGCGTCTGAAGGGGCTCGTAGCAACGGATAAGCGCATGAAAGCGGGCACGATCGTGGTGGGTCGGCACATTATGACCTGTTGCGAGGCGGATATCGCGTACAGCGGCGTTGTGGCGCTTTATGACGGCAAGCTTAAATTAAAGACGCGCGATTGGGTGACCCTGACGGCGCGTATCGAGATTGAGTATCATAAAATATACGGACAGGAGGGTCCCGTTTTAAAGACGAGCGAGCTGAAACCGGCTTCGCCGCCCGAACAGGAGCTTGCCACCTTTTATTGATTGATAGAAATTGTAACGCAGGAGATAAAAATTATGAAAAAACTTGTGGTGTATTATTCACTGGGCGGGAACACGAAAGCGGTCGCTATGCAGATTGCCCGTTCGTTGCGCGCGGACGTTCTTGAAATTTCTACCGCCAAGGAGTATCCGGACGATTACGACGTGCTCGTCAGTCTCGGTCAAAAGGAGGTTGAGAGCGGCTATATGCCGCAGCTCAAGCCGTTCAGTCTCGATTTGAGTAAATATGAGGCGATTTTAATCGGAACACCCGTTTGGTGGTACACCTATGCTCCTGCGGTAAAAAAATTCATGTCAGGTTTTCACTGGAAGGGGAAGCGCGTTTATCCCTTCGCCACCAACGGCGGTTTGCTCGGTCATACGTTCAGTGACTTCAAGAAGGCTTTGCGCGGCGCAAAGGTCGCACCCATTCTCAACGTAAAATTTGATAATAACGTGCAGGTTACGCCCGAGAGCGTTGTGAAAAGCTGGATTTCCGACGTGAGAAAGACGGAAGCCGAATTCAATGCGGCGGGAGAATCCAACCCGTAACATGAACGAAGTTCCAGAATTTCTAAAACTCCGTTTGACGCAGAATTACGGACAAGACATTGCTGAGAAAATTATGACGGGGTACGCTGCGGCGCGCCCCGTAACATTACGCGCCAACAGTTTAAAAACGACGTCGGCGGCAGTCAAAGAATTTTTACGCAAAGAGGGAATCGATTTTCTCGAAGTCCCTTGGTATGAAGACGCTCTGATGATTCCCGATGCGCGGGAAGACCGCTTGCGCGCCACCGCGCTCTATGAACGCGGAGAGATTTATTTGCAAAGCCTGTCTTCCATGCTTCCGCCACTGTATTTGGAGGCGAAAGAAGGGGAAAACGTACTCGACATGACGGCGGCTCCGGGCGGAAAGACGACGCAGATATCGGCGCTTACGGGCGGTAGGGCGTTTTTGACCGCCTGCGAGCGGGATAAGATCCGCGCAGAACGCCTGAGATATAACGTCGGAAAACAGGGGGCTCCCCGCGTAACCGTTCTGTGCGAAGACGCCGCGAATCTGAGCGATTTCTTTTCTTTCGACCGCATTTTGCTCGACGCGCCTTGCAGCGGAAGCGGAACACTCGATTTAAACGCGCCTCTTAAAATCTCGGAAAAACTGATTCAAAACTGCATCAATCTGCAAAAGAAACTTCTTTATAAAGCGATAAAATTGCTAAAAAAAGGAGGGACGCTTATCTACTCCACTTGTTCCGTGTTGCGCGAGGAAAACGAAGGGGCAGTTGAATCCGTTCTCGGAAAAGGCGTTTCTCTCCTTCCGTTAAAGCCGCCTCCTTGCGTTCCGCTTCTGCCCTCATTGAACGGAACACTCTGTGTTTGCCCCAATGAAACGTACGAGGGGTTTTTTATTGCAAAGCTGTGTAAACTTTAAGCGCTCTTCTTTAATCGGGAGGAGTGTTTTTATTGGTTTTTATTTGACACAAACGAATGTTTGTGCTATACTGGCATCATGACGTGCAGGGACAGAATCATTTTACACAGTGATGCAAACGCTTTTTACGCATCCGTAGAGTGCGCGCTTCATCCCCAATTGCGGGGGAAAGCGGTCGCCGTATGCGGATCTGCGGAAAATCGCCACGGAATCGTACTTGCAAAATCCGAAGCGGCGAAAAAAGCGGGAGTCAAAACGGGCATGGCAAACTGGGAGGCGATGCGTCTTTGTCCCGATCTTGTCATTGTGCCGCCGCATCATGACGTGTATGCGAAATTCTCGAAGGCGCTTCACGAAATTTACGAGCGGTATACGGATTTAGTGGAGCCGTACGGCTTGGACGAATGTTGGTTGGACGTTACAGGCAACTTAAAATCGCCCGAAACGATTGCCGACGAAATCAGATCTGCCGTCAAACGCGAACTCGGAATTACGGTGAGTATAGGGGTTTCCTTTAATAAGATCTTTGCGAAACTCGGATCCGATCTAAAAAAACCGGATGCTGTTACAGTCATTTCACGCGAAAATTTTAAGCGGACCGTGTGGGGGCTGCCCTGTTCGGATATGCTTTTTTGCGGCAGGGCGACCGCAGAGAGGCTGCGCTCTTTGGGAATAAAGACGATAGGGGAACTTGCCGCCTGTCCCCAAGAACGGCTCGTTTCCGTCTTCGGAAAGAACGGGCTGACGCTTTGGCGGTTTGCGAACGGACGGGACGACGCTCCCGTGGATCGTGCGGGCGAGAGAAAACAGGCGAAAAGCGTTGGACACGGCATTACTTGCGTCGCCGATTTGGACAATTCGGAAGAGGCAAATACGGTGATTGTCGCGCTCACGCAGGACATCGGAAGAAAATTGCGGGAGCTCGGGTTGCAGGCGAATGGGGTGCAAGTCACGGTGCGGGATAACGCGCTCGAATTCGAATCGTGGCAACGGCAAATAAGCCCTACGCAGAGTTCGTTTGTCATTTCGCGCGCGGCGGAGGAACTTCTCGCAAAGCGTTATCGGTGGAAGCGGAAAATTCGCGCTCTGACCGTAAGCGCAATCAATCTGGAAAAGACGGATGCGCCCGCCCAGCTCTCTTTGTTTGTGGAAAGAGAGGGCGATAAACGCGAGAAAGCGGAGGCTGCGCTCGATAAAATCAACGAAAAATTCGGAAGTGAAGCTATCAAGCCGGCGGTGCTGCTCGGCAAAAACAAAATGCCCGACGGAATTCCGCACGCACCGCCGCCCGGAGGAGGAATCAAACGTTAGAACGGCAAACCTTTTCTGAAAACACTTTGCGGATTATCCATTATCTGTTTAATATAGCGACAATCACCAAAAGGGAGGGCATCGCGCGCGTTTTCGATTTATGAAATTGAATTGTCCGGAATTCAGAATTAAATTTTATACGGACTTTCCTTCTTCGGAAGCTCTGTTATACGGGGAATGTTTCTGAAATAGGGGCATACTGTATAGGGATGAAGGGGAAAATCGTCAGAATCGGCGTCGCTTTTCTGTTTTTTTGTACGCTTGCCGCGGGGGTCTGTTTCGGCGTGAAAGCCGGATATCCGCGCCGCTACGAAGAAACGGCTATTTCCTGCGGCGTCGATCCCTTTTTAGCGCTTGCAATCATAAAAGCGGAGAGCAAATTTGACGAACTTTCCCAAAGCAAGGCGGGGGCAATCGGATTGATGCAGCTGAAACCTTCGACGGCGGAATTTGTCTGTATGCGGGAACGAATCGCCTATGAGCCCGATCGGCTCTTCGAGGGGGAATACAACGTAACGCTCGGGTGCAAATATCTGAAATATCTTTTCGGGAGGTTCGGCGTCACCGAGACGGTACTCGCCGCATATAACGCGGGCGAGGGCACGGTTTCGCAATGGCTGAAAGATCCCGCCTGTTCTTCGGACGGCGCAACGCTTGATTATATACCGTACTCCGAGACAGATATCTACGTAAAAAAAGTTGTCAAATTCCGAAAAATCTACGAATTTTTCTATTGATAAAGCTTGACTTTTCCTTTTTGATGCGTTACAATATTCAAGCTTGCAAGTCGCAAGTATCATGATGCGGTCGTGGCGGAACTGGCAGACGCGCAAGACTAAGGATCTTGTGGTTCACCCCATGCAGGTTCGATTCCTGTCGACCGCACCACGAGTTACGGTGTCGTTCCTTTTGGGCGGCATCTTTTTTTATGTACCGAATCATACCGCAGCACAATTTTCGTTGCGGTATTCTTATCGCAGCTGTTTACGGTTATCGTCTTAAAGAGCCGATGCAGTGAAACGTTGCACAAGGATAAATATTCTGGGGATAAAAACAAAAAAACGGAATAACCGCTTAAACAGCAAGTTCCACCGTAAGAGTAGCGAAAAATTTTCGTTACTCTTTTTATTTGCAAAAATTAGCGGTCAAAATACGCTTCAAACATGACGGCGTATAATTTATATATTACAAAAAACAGGAGTGAAGCATGAAATATAAAGAATGGTTAGACGAGTGGCTGGAATATTATGAAAAACCCGCCGTCAAACAACGCACTTATGAAAAATACCGTAAGTTGGCGGAAAATCATATTCTACCGATCTTGGGCGGTTATGAGTTATCCGACCTAACGGCAATCGCGCTGCAAAAATTCACGGTGAGCCTTTCCGACGGCGGATTGGCTCCGAACACGGTCAACGGCATAATATCCGTGTTAAGAACGTCGTTACAAAAAGCGGTTGCGCTCGGGATTGCGGAAAGACAGTACGCGGACGCGATCAGACGACCGAAAGCGCGGGAAAAGAGAATAGAATGTTTGAGCAAAGACGAGCAGAGGAAAATCGAAAACGAAATTTTTACAAGCCGCAAGAAAAAGCTTTACGGGATTATTCTATGTCTTTATTCGGGACTTCGGATCGGGGAATTGATTGCTTTGGAATGGAGCGATTTAGACTTGAAAAAAGGGCTGATATCGGTAACGAAGACCTGCCGCGACGGTTGGCGAAACGGGAATTACGTTAAAATAACCGATACCCCGAAAACGGAGAGTTCACGTAGGATCATACCGTTGCCGAAACAACTTTTGCCGCGGTTGAGGGAAATGAAAAAGAGCGCGTGCGGTAAATATGTCGTGGAAGGGAAATCGGAATACGGCGCGCAGGTTCGTTCCTATCAAAGGACGTTCGAGCTGTTGCTGAAAAAGCTCGGAATCCCGCATAAAGGCTTTCACGTGCTCAGGCATACCTTTGCAACGCGGGCGTTAGAGTGCGGAATGGACGTGAAAACGCTTTCGGAAATTTTGGGGCATAAAAATCCCACTGTTACGTTACAGCGGTATACACATTCGTTGCTTGAACATAAATCGGAAATGATGAACCGCTTGGGGAAACAGCTGCCATAAAACTCGATATACAAAACGGCGGCATGAAAAGCCGCCGTTTTGTACATAGATTAAGCTAATCTATGTACATTTCACAAGTAAATTATAACATTACTGTCTGAAAAAAGCAATAGAAATAACCGATTTTTTGTATTAAATTACGAATTATTGCTAATTTATGTGCCTTCCCCCCCCAAAGAAAGCACATAGAATAGCTTAATCTGCGTACTTTTTACAAAACGAAAAACACATCAAAAAAACGGAGGT
>CAYLVU010000003.1:0-93072 GCA_964387225.1 uncultured Clostridia bacterium
TGTGCGACTACTCGTTAAGCACCGCCGTCGAGCCTGAGCCCGTCGAACACACCCACGATTTTACGGGCGAATGGAAAAACGATGAAAATTACCATTGGCACGAATGTGCGGAGGACGGCGAAATCGACGAAAAGGTTGCGCACAGCGATGAGGACAGCGACGGAAAATGCGACGTGTGCGACTACTCGTTAAGCACCGCCGTCGAGCCTGAGCCCGTCGAACACACCCATGACTTTACGGGCGAATGGAAAAACGATGAAGAATACCATTGGCACGAATGTGCGGAGGACGGCGAAATCGACGAAAAGGTTGCGCACAGCGATGAGGACAGCGACGGAAAATGCGACGTGTGCGACTACTCGTTAAGCACCGCCGTCGAGCCTGAGCCCGTCGAACACACCCATGACTTTACGGGCGAATGGAAAAACGATGAAGAATACCATTGGCACGAATGTGCGGAGGACGGCGAAATCGACGAAAAGGTTGCGCACAGCGATGAGGACAGCGACGGAAAATGCGACGTGTGCGATTACTCGTTAAGCACCGCCGTCGAGCCTGAGCCCGTCGAACACACCCATGACTTTACGGGCGAATGGAAAAACGATGAAGAATACCATTGGCACGAATGTGCGGAGGACGGCGAAATCGACGAAAAGGTTGCGCACAGCGATGAGGACAGCGACGGAAAATGCGACGTGTGCGATTACTCGTTAAGCACCGCCGTCGAGCCTGAGCCCGTCGTCGTCACGCTGTCGGGAATCGACGTCACGGGAGCGGATAGCGTGGCGCTCGACGCAGAATATGAGTTCAGCAGCTCTTCCGTCACCGTGACCGCGACTTATTCGGATGAAACGACTGAGGTCGTCTCCTACGGAGAGGGTGGCTATACGGTTGACGTAAGCGCGGTGAACACCGCAGTTGCGGGGACCTATCCGGTTTCCGTTTCCTTCGGCGGCTATGATAAGGAGATTTCCGTTACGGTGAATCCGATCGTCATCGGCACCTCCGATAATACGCTTGGCTATACGGGCTTGACGCCTGTATGGCAGGGAAGCATTGCAAAGGGCGAGACGGTGACGATGACGGGCACCATGACGAGCGCGGCGACGACGAATGCAGACAACTATATGACCGTTTTGGGATATATTTGGTCGCAGGAAGTGTGGGGCAATTTCCGTTATGACTGGTGCGTTAACATTAACGGAGT
This sequence comes from uncultured Clostridia bacterium, assembly GCA_964387225.1. Classification (GTDB taxonomy): domain Bacteria; phylum Bacillota; class Clostridia; order Christensenellales; family Borkfalkiaceae; genus Gallimonas. The sequence goes on from CAYLVU010000003.1 coordinate 1,208, forward strand.
GGATAACGACACCACCATGACGGTTGCGAATGAAAATTGGACGGTCACGAAACAGGTCGGACCTGATTGGACAACGTGGTATAAGACGATTGCAGATTGCAATATTACGCTCACGTTCGACTGGGCTGCGGAAGACATAATATACGTACAGCTCATCGTGCGCTCTTCCGAAGGAACGAATACCATGCGCTACTCCATCGAGGCGCAGTCGGGCTATACGCTCGCCGACAGCTATAATATCGGTCTCGGAGGCGACCACGCTTACACCGTGATCAACAAGATCAACCGCGGCGGGAACTCCATCGAAGAAAGTATTACCGTCGGCACCTCCGACAATACGCTAACCTATACGGATTTGACGCCCGTGTGGACGGGAAGCATTGCAAAGGGCGAGACAGTGACGATGACGGGCACCATGACGAGCGCGGCGACGACGAATGCAGACAACCATATGACCGTTTTGGGATATATCTGGTCGCAGGAAGTGTGGGGCAATTTCCGTTATGACTGGTACGTTAACGGAGTGGATAATGACACCACCATGACGGTTGCGAATGAAAATTGGACGGTCACGAAACAGATCGGACCCGATTGGACAACGTGGTATAAGACGATTGCAAATTGCAATATTACACTCACGTTCGACTGGGCTGCGGAAGATATTATATATGTGCAGCTCATCGTACGCTCTTCCGAAGGAACGAATACCATGCGCTACTCCATCGAGGCGCAGTCGGGCTACACGCTTGCCGACAGCTATAATATCGGTCTCGGAGGCGACCACGCTTACACCGTGATTCAATCGCTTTTAAGATAACGGCGTAACGCCATTTGAAAAACCCCTCACGGTCAACCGTGAGGGGTTTTTCAAAAAAGAACGGCTTTCGTGCGTGATGACGGCGACAAAAGGGGAAACAAATCAAAATTTAAATTTAGGCATAGTATTATGCGTGACATAAATATCGCCTTTTGCAGGTTTTACTCGGAATCGGACGGGGAAAGGCGATAAAAGGGACAAAAAAGGCGGAATTTGATTTTCTCCGTCTTTTTTTGCAGTTCTTTCTCCGATCTTTACAGCTGATAGGGAGTCGTCTGGTAGACGAAGTTCAGCCAATTGTTGTAGAACAGATTGGAGGTGGAAGACCAGTTCATATTGATTTTTTTGCCCGAACCGGAAAAATAGTGCTCGGGGGGTTTGATGGGTAGACCCTTTGCAAGGTCCCGCTCGTACTCCGTCTTTAAGGTCGTGCGGTCGTATTCCATATGTCCCATGACGTAGATTTCGCTGTGCGAACGGTTGCTTACGACGGAAACGCCCGCCCGCTTGGAGGACGCGAGCACTTTCAACCGCGTATCCGCCTTGATTTGCGCCTCGTTCATTGTGGAGTGGCGGGAATGGCACATATGGAAGGTATCGGAGATCCCCCGCATTAAGGGATCCGGCTCCGTGAAGTGCATTTTGTGATGGGGGAATACGCCGAACAGCTTTTCGGAGAGCGGAAGCTTGTCGATTCCGTAAAAATAGTACAGCGCCGCCATGGCACCCCAACAAATAAAAATCGTGGATACCACGTGGCTGCGGGTAAAATCGAAGAGTTCGCAGAGCTCCTTCCAATAGGCGACCTCTTTGAAATGCAGTTCTTCGACGGGGGCGCCCGTGACGATCATACCGTCAAAATGCTTGTTTTTGATGCTCTCGAAGGGTTGGTAAAATCGGTCGAGATATTCCGCTTCCGTATTTTTGGAACGGTAACTCTCCGTATGTACGAGCGTGACGTTCACCTGCAAGGGGGAATTGGAGAGGAGACGCATAAACTGCGTTTCCGTTTCCTTTTTCGTGGGCATCAGATTGAGGATTGCAATTTCAATGGGGCGGATGTCCTGCGTGAAGGCGCGCTCCTTGTCCATGACAAAAATGCGCTCGTTGCTGAGAATATCGTATGCGGGAATGTTGCGGTCGATAACAATGGGCATGCTGCGTCTTCCTTCTCATTTGAATAGTTCTTTTACGGCACGGTCGGCGGCGCGTTTTTCGTCGCGCTCCTGCGTTGCGCGCTTTTTATCGTAGGTGTGCTTTCCTTTGCACAGTGCAATCTCCGCTTTTACGAGCGCGTCTTTAAAATAGATCTTCAAGGGGACAAGCGTGTATCCGCGCTCGTTGACTTTTCCGACGATTTTGTGAATTTCGTCTCTGTGCAGAAGCAGTTTTCTGTCCTTCCTCGAATCCCGCGTGGAAAAAGCGCCGCTCTTGTCGTATAGGGCGATATGCATATTTTTGAGGAAGATTTCCCCGCGGCGGATCTCGCAAAAGCTCTCGCCCAAGGAAGCTTTTCCCGCGCGCAGAGACTTTACTTCGCTTCCTTCGAGCACGATACCCGCTTCGAACTTATCCTCGATGAAATATTCGAACGAGGCGGATTTGTTGACTGCAATGATTTTCATGATTCCGATTATATCACCTTTCCCGAATCAGCGCAACTTTTCTTGATAGAGAAAATGAACCCGCCGCGCGCCCCAGTCTACCGCAGAAACCTTGATTCGGATGCGCTCTCCCAAACGGAAGGTATTGCGGGTGCCGCGAAGCAGATATTTTTCTTCGATAAAATCATAGCTGTCGTCGGGGAGCGTTTCGAGAGGGATCAGTCCCTCCACCGTGTTTTTCAGCTCGGCAAAGATGCCGAAGGGGGTAACGCCCGAGATCGTGGCTTCGTATTCTTCGCCGATTTTGTCCTTCATATAGGCGACGATATAGAGCGCGTCCACGTCCCGTTCCGCTTCCGCGGCGTTGCGTTCACATTCCGAGCTCTGCGCCGCCGACTCTTTCACAAACTCGCGGTAGCGGTTTTTTGCGCCTTCCGGATCGCGGAAGGACTCTTTTATGATGCGGTGAACCGTCAAATCGGGATAACGGCGGATAGGGGAGGTAAAGTGACAGTAACATTCCGAAGCAAGTCCGAAATGACCGATATTTTCGGGGGAATAGACCGCTTTCATCATCGAACGCAGCATGACGCGGTTGACGAGAGAATAGACGGGGGAATCCTCCAGCGCGCGGAGAATTTTCTGATAGTCCGCGGGACTTACGTTTTCGGGATCGAATTCCGCTTTTACGCCAGCGTCCGAAAGGAAACGAAGAAAGTCTTTCGCCTTTTCGGGAGAGGGCTTTTCATGGACGCGGTAGACGAAGGGCATACTTTTTTCCGTCATGATCGTCGCTACGCTCTCGTTGGCGAGCACCATAAACTGTTCTATCATCTCGTGCGAGATCGAGCGTTCGTAATCGGGAATGGTTATTGTTCCGTCGCGGTATAAAATTTTCGCCTCTTTGACGTCCAGCGAAATGCCGCCCCGATTTTCCCGCGCGCGCTTTAATATTTTTGTCAGTTCGGCAGCCGCGCTCATAAAGTCGGTGAGATCGGGATACTTGTCCCGCATTTTTCTGTCGCCCGTACAGATTGCCGTTACTTCGGGATAAGTCATGCGGTGACGGGAACGGATGACGGTGGGGGCGATTCTTCTTTCCAGGACCTTACCTTTTTCGGAGACGGTCATAAAGCAGGAGAGAGTCAGTCTGTCGACGCCCTCGTTCAGCGAGCAGATTCCGTTGGACAGCGCGCGGGGGAGCATGGGAAGCACGCGGTCGGGGAAGTACACGCTTGTTCCGCGGAGGAAGGCTTCCTTGTCGGTTACGCCGTTTCGTGCGACGTAATGCGTCACGTCGGCGATATGAACGCCGAGATAAAACCTGTTTCCCTCTTTTCGGACGGAAATTGCGTCGTCGATATCCCGCGTGTCCTCTCCGTCAACGGTGACGATCAGTTCTTCCCTAAGATCTATCCTCCCCGTCAAATCGGTAACAGGGCGCTGCTCCTGCTTTTCCGCATCTTGAAGAACTTCCTCGGGAAATTCCTCCCTGAGAGAATGTGCGCGGATCAAAGAGAGCTCCTCCGTCATGAAGTCGCCTTTTTCGCCGAGCACTTCGGTTACTTCGCCTTCGGGCGTACGTCCGTCGTACGAAGTGATTTTTACGACGGCTTTCGCCCCGTTGAAGCAGTTTTTTTCCTTTCCCTTGGGAATAAAGATTTCCTCGGAAAATTTGCGCTCGTCCGGCAACAGATATCCGCAGTTGTTTTCCCGTCGGTATGTTCCCACGATTTCACGGTACCCGCGGGAGACGACGGCGAGAATTTCTCCCTCGTCGCCCTCTTTCCCCAAGACGGGAATCGCCAGCACGCCGTCGCCGTGGAAGGCGCCGTTCAACGCGCGGTGCGGGATAAAGAGGTCGGGCTTGGACTTATCCGAGGGGATAAAGAAGCCGAATCCGCGCTCATTGCCCGAAAACTTTCCTTCAAGCGCGCCGAATTGCTCCGCCGTTCCAAAGCGGAAACGGGAGTCGTGCAGCAGTTCGCCCTCGCGGCAGAGGGCGTGCAGCATTTCCCTGAGAGCGAGGCTCTCTTTTTTGCCGAGGCGCAATTTTTTGGCGATTTCCTCGTCCGTGAGGAGGGCGAAATCGCCGTCTTTTATTTCTCTCAACAGAGATTGTTTTGCGTTCAAAGTCAACACCTTAATTTGTTTATAAAAGAACGGGCAAGCCCCTCGGAGCCGCCCGTTTCACAAGTTCTGCGGATTGATTACGCCGTCCAGATTGCGTCGATTTGCAGAATAAAGAATACTACGGCAAAAACTGCCAAAACAGCGAGACAAATATAGGTCCACATTTTCAGTTTGGCTTCGGTCGATTTACCCTTGTTCTTTCCGTAGAAAGTTTCGCTCGATCCGCCGAGCGCATCGATGCCCTGCGAATTGCCGGGCTGTAAGAGTACGAGGATGATAGCCGCGAGCGCCGCAACGCCCATGCAAATGATGAGCACAAGGGAAACCGCGCGGTACGTCGTGTAGGCGGCTTCGGAGGATGCGGGAGCAAGCAGATTGGCAATGATAGAAGCAACGTTCATTTGAATCTTCCTTTTATTTACAAAATGCAGATTGAAGTATACCACATACAGCCGAAAAAGACAACTTATTTTGGGCGTTTTTTGAAAATTACTTAAAAAAAACCTCCCCAAGGGGGAGGAAACGAAGTTTAAGCGTTTTTGAAAATCGGAATACAGCCCGTAAGGTATCCGGATACAAGAACACAGTTGCCGTTGACGATATCGCACTCCTGCAAATTATCGATCGTCTGTTTGATATATCCGCCGATCGTAGGATCGTCGGCGAGTTCTTTCAGCTTATCCTGCATTTCTTGCGTGGAGTTGAATTCCACGATGGTAGCAACCGAAACACCCTTCGTAAAGACGTGAATTTCACAGTAATCTTCGCAATCTTCTCCGAAAATTTCCGTTACGGCTTCTTTCTGGGCGGTAGTTACCGATTCGCTCTCCGTATAGCCCTCGTTTTCGAAAGCCGTCTTGATTCCGCCGTACGTCGAGCAGCCGCAAAGGACGGCGATCATGACGGCGATCAGGGCAACCGAACTGAAAATCATTGCAAGTTTCTTTTTCATAGTCTCTCCCAAACAATTTTTTATTGAGGTTATTATATCACGGCGATTCAACATTGTCAAGCTCAAAAACAATAATTTGCGCGGAAAATAATTTTCGGACGCGTGCTACGATTGACTTTTCTAACGGAATCCCTTATAATGTATCCATATGGAAAATATTGTTCTGATCGGTATGCCTTCTGCCGGGAAAAGTACGGCGGGGGTTTTGCTCGCAAAGAGGATGGGACTGGGTTTTCTCGACTGCGATCTCATGATTCAAGGCGAGGAGAAGGCGCTGCTTTCCGAGCTGATCGCGCGGCACGGCGCCGAGGGATTTATCCGGATCGAGGAACGCGTGAACGCGGGGCTGTATGCGAGCCGATGCGTGATTGCTACGGGCGGAAGCGTCGTCTACTCCGAGCGGGCGATGGAGCATCTGAAGGCAATCGGAACGGTCGTCTATCTCAAAATAGACGAAGCGGAGGCGGAGAAGAGAATTCCAAGCCTCGAAAAAAGGGGAGTCGTCATGCGCGGAGAGGTCAGGACGCTCAAAGAACTTTACGCGCAGCGGACGCCTCTCTACGAAAAATATGCCGATGTTACCGTAGATTGCACGGGATTGGATCTGCCGCAAACGGTGGAGCGTATCGTTTCCGCCGTCGGAGAACCGGAATGAGACTGATTTTGATTAGACACGGCGATCCCGATTACGAGCGGGATTCCCTCACCGAAAAGGGCAAACGGGAGGCGGCGCTTCTTGCCAAAAGGGCGGCGGATTGGCATATCGACGACGTTTACGTTTCCCCGTTGGGGCGGGCGGCGGCAACGGCGCAGCCCTGTCTGGAAGCTTGGGGAAAGGAAGCGGTCGTCCTCGATTGGGCGCGTGAATTTTATTATTTTATCGACGACGGAAAGGGCGGTAAGCGAATTCCGTGGGATTTCTATCCGTTGGAATGGACGGGGGAAGACAGATATTTTCTCGAAAACGAATGGGTCAATACTCCCGTCATGCGTCCGATCAAGCCGTACTACGGGAATGTGTGCGCTTCTCTCGACGAATTTCTCAAAAGTTACGGTTACGTCCGTAGCGGAAGGGCGTATCGCGCCCTTTCGCCCTCGCAAAAAACGGTCGCCGTGTTCTGCCATTTCGGGATCAGCGCGGTGTTTCTTTCTCATCTGTTGAACCTGCCTGCGGTTGCGTTATGGCATGGGCTGTTTCTGCCTCCCGCCTCCGTCACCGTTCTCAACGCGGAAGAGCGGCGGGGTGACGAGGCGTATTTCCGCGCCGAACGGATCGGAGATACGGCGCATCTGATTGCCGACGGCGAGCCGATTTCCGAGAGCGGCTATTTTGCGAAAATTATGCAAGAGCCGAGATTTTTCAAGGAGTAACTATGGATTATCAGAAACTGGCAGACAAACTTTTTCCGGAGAATTATCCTTCGCTCTCGTATTACGAAGAAAAATATCCGCCCAGAGCGCTTAAAAAAGGGGCGGAGGTCACAAGGCTCGCTCCTTCTCCCACGGGATTTATTCACCTCGGAAATCTGTTCGTGGCAATCGCGAACGAGCGCATCGCGCATCAGAGCGGCGGGATCATGTATCTCAGAATCGAGGATACCGATTTAAAACGGAAGGTCGAAGGCGCGGTGGAGGCGGTCAAGACCGCTCTGCGCTATTTTGACGTAAAATTCGACGAGGGCGCGGAGATCGAGGGCGCGGAAAACGCCTACGCGCCCTATTATCAGCGTCAACGCGCCGATATTTACCGCGCGTTCGTCAAGGATCTCGTGGCGCGCGGCAGGGCATATCCCTGTTTTTGTACGGAAGAGGAGCTTGCCGCTCTGCGCGAGAAGCAGACGGAAGAGAAAAAAATCACGGGCTATTACGGCGAATATGCCGCTTGCCGCAATTTAACGGAAGAGGAGATATATCGCAATCTCGACGCGGGGAAATCCTACGTCATTCGGTTGAAGTCGGCGGGAAATCCCGAACGGAAACTCAAATTCCGCGACGAAATCAAGGGGGACATCACGGTCACGGAAAACAATCAGGACGTCGTGATTTTGAAAAGCGACGGGATACCCACCTATCATTTTGCGCACGCGATCGACGACCACTTTATGCGCACGACGCTTGTGATTCGGGGGGAGGAGTGGCTTGCTTCTCTTCCGATCCATCTCGAATTGTTCGACGTGTTGGGCTTCGAGCGTCCCCGTTACGGTCATAACTGTTCGCTTATGAAGCAGGACGGAGAGACCCGCCGCAAATTGAGCAAGCGCAAGGATCCGGAGCTTTCGCTCGGGTTTTACCGCGAAGAGGGATATTTTGCGCGCGCCGTAAAAATTTATATGCTTACCCTGCTCAATTCCAATTTCGAGGAATGGTATTTAAAAAACGGCGATGCGCCCTTGGAAGAATTTCCTTTCAAGGTTGGGAAAATGAGCAAGAGCGGCGCGCTCTTCGATCTTGACAAGCTCAACGATATCTCCAAAAATGAACTGGCAAAGCTCTCCGCGGAAGAGATGTTCGACTTTTTAAAGGAATGGGCGGACGAGTTCGGCACGGAGAAGGAAAAAGGCTATTTTTCCGACCGCGATTATACCCTTCGCGTTCTCACCCTCTGCATGGGGATCGGCGGGAAAAAGCGCCGTAAAGACTTTATGACCGCGAAACAGGCGATCGGCGTGATTTCCTACTTCTTCGGACAAGACGTGCGGACGGACGAATTCCGGCAGAGCCGAGAGGACGTCGCGGAAATTTTGCGCCGTTTCCTCGCCTCTTACCGCTTCTCCGACGACGCGCAGGTGTGGTTTGGTAAAGTGAAGGAGGTTTCCGCCTCCCTCGGTTTTGCGGCGGAAATGAAGGAATACAAGCTGAATCCCGATGCTTTCAAGGGGAGCGTGGCGGACGTGGCGGAAGTGCTACGGATTGCCGTCACGGGAAGAGCGAATACGCCCGATCTTTGGACGGTCATGCAGATTTTGGGCGAGGGAAACACCCGCGATAGAATCAAAAGAACCATCAAGGAGATATTATGAGTAAGGCAGATGAGCTGTTTATCGCAAATTGTAAGGAGATTATGGAAAACGGCGTGTGGGATACCGATCTTGCGGTTCGCCCCCATTGGGAGGACGGCACGCCCGCGCACACCGTCAAGAAATTCGGAATCGTAAACCGCTATAATTTGCAGGAGGAATTTCCCATTCTCACGATTCGACGTTGCTATATCAAAAGCTGTATCGACGAAATTCTCTGGATCTGGCAGAAGAAGAGCAACAACGTGCACGATCTCAACTCTCGCATCTGGGACAGCTGGGCGGACGAGACGGGCTCGATCGGGAAAGCGTACGGGTATCAACTCGGCAAGAAGTCGATTTATAAAGAGGGGGAATTCGATCAGGTCGACCGCGTGCTTTACGATTTAAAGCACAATCCGTCGTCGCGCAGAATTATGACGAATCTCTATAATTTTGACGATCTGCACGAGATGAATCTCTATCCGTGCGCCTATTCCATGACCTTTAACGTCTCGGGCGACACATTGAACGGAATCCTCAATCAGCGCTCCAACGATATGCTTACCGCGAACAACTGGAACGTGGTGCAGTACTCGGTTCTCCTGATGATGTTCGCGCAGGTGAGCGGCTTAAAGGCGGGAGAGCTTGTGCATGTGATCGCGGACGCACATCTGTACGACAGACACCTGCCGATCGTCAAGGAGATCATTTCCCGCGAGCAGAAGAAAGCTCCAAAGTTCGTAATCGATCCCTCCGTGAAAAATTTCTATGATTTTACGGTGGACAGCTTCAAACTGGTTGACTACGAATATACGCCGCTGGAGACGAAATTTCCCGTTGCGATTTGAGGAGTAAAAGATGAAAGCGATATTTCACGCCGATAAAAACTGGGGGATCGGAAGAGCGAACGGGCTCATGTTTTCGCTGCCTCTGGACATGAAGTTTTTCCGCGAGACGACAAAGGGCAAGGTCGTCGTGATGGGCTTGAATACCCTGCGCTCTCTTCCGAACGGAAAACCGCTTAAAAACCGCGTCAATATCGTGCTTTGTCCGGACGACGTGAGCGAAGAGGCGATCATCGTTCACAATTTGGCGGAGCTTGCGGAAGAAGTCAAAAAATATCCGTCGGACGAGGTGTACGTGATAGGCGGCGCGAGCGTATATCGCGCGCTGATTCCTTACTGTACGGAAGTTCTCGTAACAAAGGTAGACGCGGACGGCGGCGCGGATGCGTTTGTGCCCGATCTCGATCGGGACGAAAATTTCGAATTGATTGAAGAGAGCGCTCCTCTCGAGGATAACGGATTGACGATTCGTTTTTGTACCTATAAAAACAAAAAAATTTCCGAATGAAGTCTGTTTTTTGTTGTAAAATTCCGACGTTTGTACTACAATAGGCGTTGGATTTTTTATGTCCGCACGCCGATTAAAGGCGCGTTTCAAGAAGCTTAAGAGGTCATTATGTTAAGACAAGATTTAAGGAATATTGCAATCATCGCGCACGTTGACCACGGTAAGACGACGCTGGTCGATCAAATGCTGAAGCAGGGCGGCACTTTCCGCGAAAATCAGGTCGTGGAAGAGCGCGTGATGGATAGCGGGGCGCTCGAACGGGAGCGCGGAATTACGATTCTCGCCAAGAACACCTCTATTCATTATAACGGCGTAAAAATCAATATTATCGATACGCCGGGACACGCGGATTTTTCGGGCGAAGTGGAGCGCGTCTTAAAGATGGTTTCGGGTGTGCTTATCTTGGTCGATGCGGCAGAGGGACCTATGCCGCAGACCCGTTTCGTCACGCAGAAGGCGCTCGAAATGGGGCACAAACTGATTATCGTCGTCAATAAAGTGGACCGTCCGGACGCGCGCGTCAAAGAGGTTGTCGACGAGGTGCTGGAACTCTTGATGGATCTGAACGCTTCGGACGATCAGCTTGAAAGCCCGTTTGTCTTCTGTTCCGGAAGGGAGGGCACTTCTTCCCTCGATCCCGACCAGGCGGGAGAGGATCTGAAACCGCTTTTCGACACCATTCTCACGCAGTTTCCTCCGCTCGAAGCGGACGAAACGGGGGATTTGCAGATACTCGTCTCTTCCATCGATTATAACGATTACGTCGGAAGGATCGGGATCGGCAGAATCGAGCGGGGCGTTGCGCGGCAGAATGAGGACGTTACCGTCTGCAACTACAATCATAAAGAGGTGAACACGCGGGGAAAGCTCGTGGCGCTGTACGAAATCGAGGGATTGGATCGTGTACCGTGCGAGAGCGCGATGGCGGGCGACATTGTATGCTTCTCGGGACTGGAAAATATCAATATCGGAGATACCGTCTGTTCCGTCGATCGCGTCGAGCCCGTTCCGTTCGTCAAAATATCCGATCCTACGGTAGAGATGATTTTTTCGGTAAACGATTCTCCCTTTGCCGGGAAAGAGGGTAAATTCGTTACGACCCGCCATCTCAGGGACCGCCTTTACCGCGAGCTTCTGCGCGACGTCTCTTTGCGCGTGGAGGATACCGATTCCACCGACGCATACCGCGTAAAAGGCAGAGGGGAAATGCACCTCTCCATTCTGATCGAAACGATGCGGCGCGAGGGATATGAGTTTCAGGTGAGTTCGCCCAAGGTGCTGTATAAAGAAATCGACGGACAGTTGTGGGAACCCGTCGAACGCCTCATCGTAGACGTTCCCGAGGACGGAACGGGACCCGTTTTCCAAAGTATGGGCGCAAGAAAGGGCGAGCTTCTTCACATGAGCGCCGTAGGCTCCCGCATGAAACTTGAATTTCTGATTCCCGCCCGCGGATTATTCGGCTATAAGAGCGAATTTTTGACCGATACAAAGGGCGAGGGTGTCATGAGCTCCGTATTCTTCGATTACCAGCCCTATAAGGGAGAAATCTCGCGCAGGAGCACGGGTTCGCTCGTCGCGTTCGAAACGGGCGAGGCGGTCACGTACGGGCTGTTCAATGCACAGGGCAGGGGAACGCTGTTTATCGGTGCGGGTACGCCCGTCTACGAAGGAATGGTCATCGGATATTCTCCCAAAGACGAGGACATTAACGTAAACGTCTGCAAAACGAAGCACCTTACAAACACGCGCTCTTCGTCTTCCGACGACGCGCTTCGTCTCATTACTCCCAAAAGACTGTCTCTGGAAGAGGCGCTCGAATTTATCGGAGACGACGAACTGTTGGAAATTACGCCGCAAAGCGTCCGCATCAGAAAACGCATATTGGACAGTGAATTGCGGGCTAAGGCGCGCGCGAAAGCAAAAAATCAATAATTTACAAAGTACTATGTTACGCATAATAGTAAAAAATCCCGCCGAAAGCGGGATTTTTTATGCCTCCTGCGAATATAATGGGGGTATGCAAAACGAACGCGGCGCAAACATTCTTACACTGGAAGGACGCAAAAAAATTACTTTGACGGGCGTGGACGGCGTAGAGGGATTTTCCGAGTCAGAGATCGTTTTAACGGTCGAAGGGACGAAAATGAAAATCTGCGGGACGCATTTGAAGGTGCTTGCCTTTTCGCAGGGCAGCGGAAATTTTTCCGCAGTCGGCGAGGTATCCCGAATCGTCTACGGGGCGCAGAGGGGTAAATTTTTTCAAAGGCTGTTGAAATGACGGACGGCAGCCAGCTTTATATTTTTCTCGTCTGTACGGTATGCGGGATCGCAAGCGGACCCGTTTATGATTTTTTCTACTTCGTCGCAGCGCCCTTTCGGAAACTCTCCGTGCGCATCGCCGCCGAAATCTGTTTTTTTATCGTATTTTCGGGGCTGTATCTCTTTCTTTCGGTCATGTTTTCCCTGCCGCAATTCAGGATATATATGCTGGCGGGCTGTCTCTTGGGATTGCTTCTTTATTTGAAAAGTATTCATAAAATTCTTGCTTTTTTTCTCGGAAAGGTGTATAATCGTTATAAAGCAATACGCAAGGATAAAGTGTCATGTCGGAAAAGACTAAAGAGTGCGATCCCGAAGTTCGGGCGGAAAAAGCAAAGAAGCTTGCGGTAGCGGGGACTGCGGCGGGCGTTCTTCTCATCATTTTTCTCGTAATCGTTCTGATCATTCAGTTCGTACAGATCGGCGTGCGCAATTCGGAAAAAGCAAGACTCGAACAGGAAATCGAGAATTACGAGACGCTGATCTCTCAGGAAGAGAAGGATCTTGAATATTATCAATCGGAAGCTTATTTGCAGAGTCTTGTCATGCAGGCGGGGTATCACAAGCCCTGAGCGGTGTTTATGAAACAGGCTGTTATCGATATCGGATCCAATTCCGTTCGCCTCATGCTGTGGGCGGACGGAAAAACTTTATATAAGCGGCTCGCGACGACGCGTTTGGGCGAGGGAATCGCCATAGCACCCCTTTTAAAGAGGGAAGCGATCGAGCGCAGTGCAAGAGCGGTCGCCGATTTTGCGGAGCAGGGCAGAAAAGAGGGTGCGAACGTGCGCGCTTTTGCAACCGCCGCCGTGCGTTCCGCGCGAAACGGGGCGGAATTTTGTATGCGCGTGCGGGAGCTGAGCGGTTTGACCGTTGACGTCGTTTCGGGCGAGGATGAAGCGCAGCTCGCGCTCTTCGGGGCGCTCGGACAAAGCGACGGTGCAATACTCGACGTAGGCGGTGCAAGTACCGAAGTCTGCGCGAGGGAGAACGGCGAAATCGTCTTCGCCCGTTCTCTTAACGTCGGCGCCGTTCGGTTGTACGATTTGTGCGGGGACGAAAGGGAAAAACTGCTGCCCGTGATCGTCGATACAATCGCTCCCTTACGGGGAACAAAATTTAAGGGAAATTTGTTTGCCGTGGGCGGAACCGCGACGACGCTTGCGACCGTCAAGCTCGGATTGAAGGAGTACGACGGCGCAAAAATACAGAATCTTCGCCTGACGCGGGAGGAGGTTTCCCTTCTTTCGGACAGGCTGCTTTCCGCTACCGAAGAGGAGAGAAAGGGCTTGGCCGGCATGGACGAGCGGCGAGCGGATATCATTGCGGGCGGAGCGCTGCTTATTTCGGAAATCATGAAGACGCTTGCGCTCGGCGAATTATACGTCTCCGACCGCGACAATCTGGAAGGATATCTTACTTTGCGGGGGTTGATATGAGCGGCTATTCGAAGCGAATCGTCTATGAGATCGTGCTTGCGGTCTGTCTTTCGGGAGCGCTTGCGGGATGCGCGCTCTTGGACTACTATGCCTTTGACGACTGCGACGTGCTCTCCTTTTCTTTGGCGACCGCGCTGTTTGTCGCCGTCTGTCTTATTGCTCCGCTCAATGTATGTCTGCACGAGGCGGGACATCTCTTATTCGGTTTTTGCGCGGGTATGCGCTTTTACGCCGTCTCGCTGGGGCATCTTCGCCTCTCGCGCGGCGGCGCAGCGTGGAGTTTTCTGCCGCGTCATGCGGGAGAAACGCAGATGATTCCCAAAAAATCGAATGGGGTGCGGGCAAGGACGGCGGCGTTTGCGCTCGGCGGGGCGATTTTGAACTTTGTGTACGGCGGGATTTTTCTCGCGCTGTATTTTCTTGTGCCCGTAACGCCCGCGCTCTTATTTTTCGAACTGTTTGCTCCGCTGAATTTATTCGAGGGGATCGTTGCTTTATTTCCCGTTACGCTTCCCTCCGGCAGGACGGACGGCGAAGTTTTGCGCGGATTGCTCCGGAAAACGCCCGAAGCGGAGATCCGGCTCGGCGTGTCTAAGGCGCAGGGACTGCTCTATCACGGCGGCTATGAGGCGCTTCCGAGCGAACTGCTTTTCAATCTCCCTGTTATCGCCGAGGACGATCCCGCTTTTATCGCGTTGCTTTGTCTGCGCTGGCGGTATCTCTACGCGCACGGCGACGGATCGGGCGCCGTAGCGGTTCTCGACCGTTTGCAGACCCTTGTGGATTATATGGGCGAAGGTGATGCGGCAAGCGTCGCCGCGGAGCGCGGGTTGGTGCTCCTTATCGAAAGGGACGGGGCGGAAATTTCGCCCGAATCCGAAGGAAAGGGCTCTGCGGACGCGATCCTTGAATTTTACAGGGGGCGTACGACGCGGGAACAGGCGGAAAAGGTCATAAAAAAAGAGTTCCTCGAAGGAGAGAGGAAGCTCTTTTTGAAATTGCTTGACGCTGCGGATGAAAAAAAGAAAAACTTTTCGCCGAGACCGACGGAAACGCATCCTTAAAAATGCCGTAGTTGCTATGAATTACGGCGTGAATTCAGTCCGAAAGCCCGAGAAGATAGTCGGACGTTACATTAAAATAACGTGCAAGCTTTGCGACGTTCGATGCGGTGGGATCGCTCTTGTTCGTTTCCCAATAGCACACGATGCCGAGGCTTACGCCGAGATCTTTGGCAACAATCGCCTGCGACAAACCTCTGTCTTTTCTAAGTTCCATAAGTCTTTCAGAGAATACTTTCATGATTACATTATAAACAATCGCTGTCCATGTTGCAAGTGTTTTGCGGAAAATTATTTGTGAAATTTTTCATCGCGGAAAAGCAAATTTTGCTTTTCGGAAAAGTATGAAGGAGTTCATTTTGATATGTTGAAAATATTGTTCGTTTGTCACGGAAACATCTGCCGCTCTCCCATGGCAGAGAGCGTTTGCGTTCATCTTCTGCGGCAAAAAAAGATCGACGGCGTGTCCGTCTCGTCTGCCGCCGCACACCGCGACGAACTGGGCAGCCCGCCCCATTACGGTACGCAGGCAAAATTGAAGCGGGAGGGAATTCCGCTTGTACCGCACCGCGCCCGTCTCATGACGCGGCAGGACGGGGAGGAGTACGACCTTTTAATCGGAATGGACGAGTACAACGTTCGCGACATGAAACGCATCGTCGGCGACGAACACGGAAAAAAGGTAAAAAAACTGCTCGATTTCAGCTCCTGTCCGCGCGCGATTGCAGATCCTTGGTATACGGGGGATTTCGATGCTGCATATTCGGACATTCTGGAAGGGCTCGGAGGACTTTTCGAATATCTGAAAAAACAAAAAATAATTGCGTTTTGATCCGAAAAAGCGATTCCTAAATTGCTATTTTCATGGTATAATAAAGTTATAGGAGTGCGTTGTATGTACAGATTCACGCTTTCTACCGATTCGACCTGCGATCTCTATCGCGATTATCTTTTAAAAAACGACGTTAAGGTTGTGTCTCTCACGTTTACGGTAGAGAAGAACGGCGTTATGGAGGATAGGTCCGACAGCTTTCAATCTTACGGCGAATATGTGGATTTTTATAACGAGCTTCGTGCGGGTGCTTTTTCCCGTACGTCGATGCTCAACTACGAAGCGCATCTGAATCATTTTCTCGCCTTAGCGGAGCAGGGGGCGGAGGACGTCGTGCACTTTACCATTTCTTCGGGGCTTTCGCCCACCAAAACGGTGGCGCGCAAAGCGGCGGAAGAGGTAAAAAAGAGATATCCTGCATTTTCCCTCTATCTCGTCGATCCGCTCACCGCGACCGTGGGTCAGGGCGCGCTCGTCAGGATCGCCCTTCAATGCAGGAACGAGGGAAAGACCGCCCGCGAAACGCACGATTACTGTAATTCTCTGCGCCAGCACATTCAGCATTTTATCGTTGCCGACGACCTCAACTATCTGAGAAAGGGCGGAAGGATATCCTCCGCCGCAGCGGCGGTGGGAGGACTTCTCGGAATCAAGCCGATCATATCCTTTGACAAAGAGGGCAAGCTCTTCGTTCTCGACAAAGTGCGCGGCACAAAAAAGGCGATCTCGTATATCAAGAAAAAGATGGAGACGGAGGGACCGGACGAACGGGGTATCGTCTATATCGTGCATACCGACAACGAACCCGCTTCCGAAGAGCTCGCTTCCTACGTGCGCGAACGCTTTCATGTGGAGCCGAACGTCTGCATGATGGGACCGGTCATCGGGTCGCACGTCGGACCCGGCGCATTCGCCCTCGGTTATATCTCCAAGAGTCTTCGGAACGAGTTCTGAGCATTGCGGGGGCTTGATTTTTTCGAAAAGCTGTTTAAATAATAGACGAAATCCAAAAGATATGGTATAATGTACCATATTTATTTTTTCGGAGAGAGTTATGGCGAAGGACGAATTCGTTTCTCAGATCGCGGATATCGAAGAGGATTTTCCGCAGTGGTACACAGACGTCGTTTTAAAGACAAAGCTGGTCGATTACGGACCCGTGAAGGGGACGATGGTAATCCGTCCGTACGGATATGCGATCTGGGAGAATATACAGAGAGAGCTGGACAGGCGGTTTAAGGAAAACGGCGTGGAGAACGCCTATTTCCCCTTGCTCATTCCCATGAGCTTTATGACGAAGGAAGCGGAGCACGTCGAGGGCTTTGCCCCCGAGGTCGCCGTCGTGACCCATGCGGGCGGAGAGAAACTTGCCGAACCGCTGTGCATCCGCCCCACGTCGGAGACGATTATCGGAACGATGTATGGGAAATGGATCCAGTCCTACCGCGATCTTCCCGTACTCATGAATCAATGGGCAAACGTGATCCGCTGGGAAAAGACGACCCGTCCCTTTTTGCGCACGAGCGAATTTTTATGGCAGGAGGGGCACACCGTCCACGCGTCCGAAGAGGAGGCGCAGGCGGAAACCCTGAAAATGCTGGAGGTGTATGCAGAATTTGCAAAGACCTGTCTTTCGATGCCCGTTCTTACCGGCAGAAAGACGGAAAAGGAAAAATTTGCGGGAGCTGTCGCCACCTACGGAATGGAAGCGATGATGCACGACGGAAAGAGCTTGCAGGCGGGAACGACCCACTATCTGGGACAGAACTTTTCCAAAGCGTTCGACGTTAAATTTTCGGATAAGGACGGCTCGTTAAAATATGCCTATACGACGAGCTGGGGAGTGTCCACGCGGCTCATCGGCGCGCTTATCATGACGCACGGAGACAACAGGGGGCTGGTTCTGCCGCCCGTCGTCGCGCCCGTTCAGACGGTCATCGTCCCGATTGCGGCGAAAAAAGCGGGCGTCTCGGAGGCGTGCGCCGCGCTCAAAAAACGGCTTGAAGCTGCGGGTGTGCGCGTCGTATTGGACGACAGCGACAATTCTCCCGGCTGGAAATTCAACGAATGGGAGATGAAGGGAGTGCCCGTGCGTATCGAGCTCGGTCCCCGCGATCTCGAAGCGGGTAAAATGCTCTGCGCGAGAAGGGACACGCTCGAAAAGACGGAGATTCCGCTCGACCGCGCGGAAAGCGGCGTAAAAACGCTGCTTGCGGAGATCGCGGAAAATATGTACGAGACCGCAAAACGGCGTATGCAAGAGAGAATCGTTAACGCGGAAACGCTCGACGAATTGCTGAGCGGCGTAAACGGCGGCAATTTCGTGCGCGCGGGCTGGTGCGGCTGCCGTGCCTGCGAGGATAAGGTGAAGGAGTTTGCGCAGGCGACGGCGCGCGTTCTCGACGGGGAGAATACCGCGCAAACCTGCGTCGTCTGCGGAAAGCGGGCGGAGAGCACGGTCTTTTTCGCGCGCGCCTATTAAGGTTAACCGAACGAGAAAAACGGGGCGGGCGATTCGCCCTTGCCGATAGGAGAGAAGTTATGAAACATACCGATATTTACGACGTATTAAACGACGGCGGATTGCTCGGAAAAGAGGTCGTCGTGTGCGGCTGGGTACGCACCTACCGTGATTCGGCGCAGGTTTCCTTTTTGGAGCTTGCCGACGGAACGAGTTTTAACCGCCTTCAGGTCGTAGCGGATAAAGGCGCAATCGCTTTCGACGGGGAATGTGCCAAGAACGGAGCGGCGATTTCCGTAAAGGGGACGGTCGTCAAGGCGTTTAAAGGCGAGGGGCAGGAACTCAACGCAAAAGAAATAACGCTGCTTGGAAAATGTCCGCCCGAGTATCCCATTCAGAAGAAGCGCACGACCCTCGACTTTTTGCGCACCGTACCGCATTTGCGCCTCCGCACGAACACGTTTACGGCGGTTTTCCGCGTCCGTTCCGTGGCGGCTCAGGCGATACACCGCTATTTTCACGAGCGCCGCTATTACTATATGAATACTCCCATCATTACGGCGAGCGACTGCGAAGGCGCGGGAGAAATGTTTCGCGTAACGACTCGTCCGTGGGATGCGAAAGCTGCGACGGAAGCGGAATTTTACAAGCACGATTTCTTTGGCAGGAGAGCGGGACTTTCCGTCTCCGGACAACTGGAAGGGGAGGTCGCGGCGACGGCTTTTTCCAAAATTTATACCTTCGGACCCTCTTTCCGTGCGGAAAATTCCAATACGACGAAACACCTTGCGGAATTTTGGCACGTAGAACCCGAAGTGGCGTTTGCTGAGCTTCCGGACATCATCGAAATTGCCGAAGAGATGCTGAAATACGTGATAAGAGCCGTCCTGAACGAGTGTCCCGAAGAGATGGAATTTTTCGATAAGTTTATCGAAAAAGGCTTAATCGAAAAGCTGACGCACGTCGTAAACAGCGAGTTTGCCGTATGCGATTATACGGACGCAGTGGCTTTTTTAAAAAAGGCGGACGCAACCTTCCAATATCCCGTGGAATGGGGGTGCGACTTGCAGACGGAGCACGAGCGTTATCTTACCGAACAGGTATTCAAGAAGCCCGTTTTCGTCACAAATTATCCCAAAGAGATCAAATCCTTCTATATGAAGCAGAATCCCGACGGGAAGACGGTCGCCGCAACCGACTTGCTCGTGCCCGGGATCGGAGAAATTATCGGATGCAGCGAGCGGGAAGCCGATTTTGAAAAGCTTACGGCGGCGATGAAGGTTCGCAATATGGACATGAACGCTTACAAGCAGTATCTCGATCTGCGCGTGTTCGGCAGCGTTCCGCATAGCGGATTCGGACTGGGCTTCGAACGGTTTGTCATGTACGTCACGGGCATGGAAAATATTCGCGACGTCACGCTTTTCCCCCGTTGGGTCGATAACGTAATGTAACGACCGTACGGTCAAAAAAAGTTTGATATCCTCCTCAAAAATCCTGACGGAGGCGCGTCGGCGTAATTTCCGCTTGTGCTTTTTTTTTGGGGGGGGGAACGTGGTACAATAGCGTTATGAAACTCGTTTTATTTTGCGATTACGGTTTGGACGACGCGGCTGCGACGGTAGACGCTCTGATGCACGCCCGGGAGGACGGTTACGATCGGGTCGATCTCGTGGCGGTCGGCGGAAACGTGCCGAGCGAAGTTGCGCTTCTGAACGCGAAAAAACTGGTGGCGAATCTTCCTTTTGCGCTGCCTGCGGTGCGAATCGTCGATACGACGGCGTATCCCCAACCGAGCGAATACCTATCCGAAATCCACGGCGGGGACGGCATGGGGGATTTGTTCGGGGAGAAGGCGTTTCAAGGGGAGATTCTCTCTTTTGAACGGTGGAGAGCGCTCGACGAGCCTTTTATTCTGCTCAGTTTGGGTCCCATGACGCTCGTACCGTACGCGCTCGAAAAACAGCCCGTTCGGTTTCTGTTTATGGGAGGATGCATACGCGAAACGCCCAACTACGGCGCGTATGAGTTTAACCACGGAGTCAACCCCGCAGCGTTTTGCGCCTGCGTAACCTTTCCGCACGTTGCAATCACGATGGATACCTGCCGTCATCCGCTTTTTAATATTCAGGAAAAGAAAATCGGGGAGGGCGACCTGCTTCGGCGGATCGTCGCCCGTTCGCGCGAGCTCACCCTTTCTTCCGGCGAAAAGGGGTGCTATGTCTGGGACGATATCGCCGTAAAGGCTCTTCGTCATCCCGAATGGTTTGAAGTGCGCAAAGAGACGGACCGCGACGGCAACCTTCTCTCCGTGGCTCGCTATATCGGAAAAAAAGAATATCTCGACGTGATCGGATTATAACGGACAAACGAAAACGGGCAGGTGTAAGCCTGCCCGTTTAAAGTTGCGGCGGGATTATTTTTTTCTGCCCATCTCGTTCAGCGCGCCGAGCAGGAAGTATTCGGCGGTCGAATTTTTTCCGATGAGCGCGCGCGCCTCGTCGGGAGTGCACCAGCGCACTTCTTCCAGTTCGTCGTTGAGTACGGTTTCCGTCTCTTCCGCGGTTACGATGAAATTCACCATTAAAACGTCCTTCGCGTCGTGGAAGCGCGAGCCGAAATACCGCCATTTGACGGCGGTGAGCTTGGTCTCCTCGCGGATTTCCCGCGGGATCGCTTTTTCCAGATTCTCTCCCTTTTTGACGTAACCGGCAAACAGCTTAAAATCGCTTTCGCCCGTATGGCGCGCGAGAAGAACCTTCGTTTCCGCGCGGTTAACGACCGTCATGGAGACGGCTACGGGGAAAAAGGGAAATTTAAATTTTTCACATTTGGGACAATAGGGCACCAACCCTTCGTTTTCTAAAAAGCGAAGATTGAGTTTTTCTCCGCAATCTCTGCAATACATAAAAATAGCCTCCGAACTTTTATTTATTTTACGACTTATTTCCGCTTTTGTCAAGCCCTTTTGGTGAAAGGTATGCAAAATTTTATAAAATTATGTAAAATAATTGCAAAAAAACGACAAAAACAAAATATTATTTGCCATGACGCAGAAATCCGTCCAAAAATTCATTCCCCGAACGGCACGGAAAATTTGCCGTACTGCTTGACATTATACGCCTTTAAGATATATAATATGTAAGTGTGTCAACGTGGCGGATTATGTCTGTTCCGCCGCGAACGAGGAGAAGGATATGTTAACGTCAATTTGCGGGATCAACTGGGGCGACGAAGGTAAAGGAAGAATGGTTGATCTCCTTTCGGAGGAGTTCGATATCGTATGCCGTTATCAGGGCGGAAACAATGCGGGTCACACCGTCATCAACGAGCGCGGGAAATTTATTCTGAATCTGCTCCCTTCGGGTATTTTGCGCGAAAACGTCGTGAATGTTCTCGGCAACGGTATGGTCATCGATATCAAGCATCTGGCGGGCGAGATGCAAAAGCTGCGCGATAAGGGAATTGCGATTACGCCCGAAAATCTTAAAATCAGCGACAAAGCGGTGATCACGATGCCCTATCACGTTCTTTTGGACTGTCTCGAAGAGGAGCGCCTTGCGGATAAGAAATTCGGTTCTACCCGCCGCGGGATCGCTCCCGTCTATGCCGACAAGTATATGAAGAAGGCGTTCCGCATGGGCGAATTGCTCAATTTCGAATTGTTGGAAAAACGGGTGAGAGATATCGTGGAGTGGAAAAATCTCACGATCGAGGGCGGTTACCGTCATGCGCCCGTTTCCGTAGAAGAAATTCTCGACTATTTCAGAACGTACGGCGAGCCGCTCAAAGATTACATCTGCGACGCGGGGCTCTATCTCAACGAGGCGCACAAGGCGGGCAAGAAAATCATGTTCGAAGCCCAGCTCGGCGCGTTGCGCGATATCGATTTCGGCATTTATCCCTATACTTCGAGTTCTTCTACGATTGCCGCTTACGCGCCTATCGGAGCGGGAGTTCCCAATTTGAAGCTCGATAAATCCATCGGCATCATGAAGGCGTATTCCACCTGCGTCGGCGAAGGACCGTTCACGGCGGAGTATTTCGGGGAAAAGGCGGAAAAACTGCGTACGGCAGGAGAGGAATACGGTGCGGCGACCGGCCGACCCAGAAGAGTGGGACCGTTCGACGTCGTGGCTTCCTCTTACGGGATTCGCTGTCAGGGCGCGGACGAGATCGCGCTCACGAAGCTCGACGTGCTGTCCGGACTTGAAGAGATCGAAATATGCACCGCATACGAGCTGAACGGAAAGATTATTCACGATTTTCCGTTTACCGACGTGTTGGATGAGTGCAAACCCGTGTTCGAGAAGGTAAAGGGGTGGAATTGCGACATTTCCGGTTGCCGTAAGCCCTCCGATCTTCCCAAGGAGGCGCTCGATTATATTCGGCTCATCGAACAGCTCTGCGATTGTAAAATCACCTACGTTTCCGTAGGCGCCGCACGCGAGGCATACGTTAAATTATAACATGACAAGACAGTTTTACAAGATGCACGGCATCGGAAACGACTATATCTATTTCGACTGCTTCGACTGGGAGCCGGACGATCCTTCCGCGCTGTCCAAAAAACTGTCGGACCGCCATTTTTCCGTAGGCGGCGACGGCGTGATCCTCGTATGCAAAAGCGCGGTTGCCGACGGCAGAATGCGTATGTTCAATGCCGACGGGAGCGAGGGAAAAATGTGCGGAAACGGAATCCGCTGCGTGGGCAAATTCCTTTACGAAATCAAGGGGATTAAAAAGGATGTTCTCACCGTGGAAACGCTCAGCGGGATTAAAACGCTGCGTATTCATACGGAAAACGGTTTCGTAAAATCGGTTACGGTCGATATGGGGGCGCCCGAATTCCGTCCTGCGTTGATTCCCGCCCGTACGGAAGGGGATTGCACGGTAAACAGACCGCTTTCCGTAGACGGAAAGGAATATTTCGTCACGTTGGTTTCTATGGGAAATCCCCACTGCGTGACGATTGTCGAGGATCCCTACTCGGTCGATCTCGAACAAATCGGACCGAAATTCGAGAACAGCGACGTGTTCCCCGAGGGCGTGAATACGGAATTTACGCAGATCGTGGCGAGAAACGAACTGAATATGCGCGTCTGGGAGCGCGGAAGCGGCGAAACGTTTGCGTGCGGTACGGGCGCTTGCGCCGTCGCGGTCGCGGGAGTAAAGCTCGGCGCCTGCGATTCGAATCGGGAAATCGTCGTCCATCTGCGCGGCGGGGATTTGCGGATTGTTTATACGGGCGAGACCGTATTCATGACGGGACCCGCCGAGTTTGCCTTTCGCGGAGAGGCGGAAGTATAACAAAGGAAGAGAGGTGTTTCTATGACAAAATACGTTTTTGTTACGGGAGGCGTCGTATCGGGGCTCGGCAAGGGTATCACCGCAGCTTCCCTGGGACGGCTTTTGAAAATGCGGGGCTACAAGGTCGCTTCGCAGAAACTCGATCCCTATATCAATATGGATCCCGGCACGATGAGTCCTTTCCAGCACGGCGAAGTATTCGTCACCGAAGACGGGGCGGAAACCGACCTCGATTTGGGACATTACGAGCGGTTTATCGACGAAAACCTGAATCGGTTCTCTAACCTTACCACGGGAAAGGTCTATTGGAACGTGCTCAACAAGGAGCGCGCGGGCGAGTATCTGGGACAGACGATTCAGGTCATTCCCCATATCACGAACGAGATAAAGAGTTTCGTCTATCAGGTGGGCAAGACGACGGGCGCGGATATCGTAATTACCGAGATAGGAGGGACCACGGGCGACATCGAAAGCCAGCCGTTTTTGGAGGCGATCCGTCAGATATCGCGCGAGGTCGGCAGGGAGAACTGCTGCTTTATTCACGTGACGCTGGTTCCCTATATTTCGGGCTCCTGCGAATTTAAAAGCAAACCTACGCAGCATTCCGTCAAGGAATTGCAGGGGATGGGGATTTCGCCCGACATTATCGTGGCGCGCGTGGACGAACATATGCCCGTGAGTATTCGGGAAAAAATCGCCATGTTCTGCAACGTCGCGCCCGAGTGCTGTATCGAAAATCTGACGGTCCCCGTTCTCTACGAGGCGCCCATGATGCTCGAAAAGAGCAATCTCTCGACGATTGTCTGTAAAATATTGCACCTCGACCCCAAGGTGATCGACCTTACCGAATGGGAAGAAATGTTAAAGCGTATCCATGCGCGCAGCAAGACCGTGAAAATCGCGCTGTGCGGGAAATACGTTCAGCTTCACGACGCATACCTCTCGGTTGCCGAAGCGCTTGCGCACGGCGGTTTTGAGACGGATGCCAAAGTGGAAATCGAATGGGTGGACACCGAAAAAATCACCGCGGAAAACGTTGAAGAGCTGCTTGGGGATATGGACGGTATCCTTGTTCCGGGCGGTTTCGGCGTGCGCGGGATCGAAGGAAAAGTGCTGGCGTGCAAATATGCCAGAGAGCACAACATTCCTTATTTGGGGATTTGCTTGGGAATGCAGGTTGCCGTCATCGAGTATGCCCGTTCCGTATTGGGATATGCGGACGCGAATTCTTCCGAATTCTTCCCCGAAGGGAAACATTCCGTTATCGATCTTATGCCGGATCAATACGGCGTCAAGATGGGAGGAACCATGCGGCTCGGCGCATATCCTTGCACCGTTATCGGCGATAAGCTCAAAGAAATTTACGGCTGCGACAGCATTTATGAACGCCACCGTCACCGTTTCGAGTTCAATAACGAATACCGCGGCGAGCTCGAAGAGAAGGGCATGAAAATTGCCGGGACCTCTCCCGACGGTCTTCTCGTCGAAGCTGTGGAAATACCCCAAAACGACTTTTTTATCGGGGTACAGTTTCATCCCGAATTTAAGTCCCGTCCCAACAGCGCGCACCCTCTGTTCCGCGAGTTTATCCGCCATGCGGTGATTCGCAAGGAAAAAAGAGCGGACAAATAAGACCGACGGAAGGGATAAAGGAGAATGCACGATGAAAATCAATTCGAATTTTTTAAATTTGAAAGACAGTTATTTGTTTGCAACGGTCGGGAAAAAGACGGCTGAATTTAAGGCGGCGCATCCCGAAAAGGACGTAATCCGTCTCTCGATCGGGGACGTAACGCTGCCGCTTGCGCCCGCCGTCGTGAACGCCATGCGCTCTGCGGTAAACGAGATGGGGCATTTTGCAACCTTCAAAGGCTACGGACCCGATCAGACCTGCTACGGATACGACAAGCTGCTCGATTCTATTCTTGCAAGCTATGCCCGTAAGGGAGTGCTTCTCGATAAAAGCGAATTGTTTATTTCGGACGGTGCGAAATCCGATTGCGGAAACATTCTCGATCTTTTTTCGACGGACAACACGGTGCTTCTTCCCGATCCAGTCTATCCCGCTTATGCCGATGCGAACGTGATGGCGGGAAGAAAGATCGTCTATGCCGACGCAACGGAGGAGAACGGCTTTTTGCCCATGCCGGACGCAAGCGTAGACGCCGATATCATCTATATCTGTTCTCCCAATAACCCTACGGGCGCGGCGTATACCCGCGAACAGCTCAAGGTGTGGGTGGAGTACGCCAGAGAAAAGAACGCCGTCATTCTCTATGACGCCGCTTACGAATATTTCGTCACGGATCCTTCGCTGGCGCGCAGCATCTACGAAGTGGAGGGAGCAAAGGAAGTCGCGATCGAGCTTTGTTCTTATTCCAAGACTGCGGGATTTACCGGCGTCCGTTGCGGCTACACCGTCGTTCCCAAAGCGCTTGTTCGGGAAGGCGAGAGCATCAACAGACTGTGGGCGCGCAGACAGTCGACGAAATTCAACGGCGTTTCCTATATTACGCAAATGGGGGCGGCGGCTGTTTTCAGCGAGCGCGGCGAAAAGGAAATTATGCAGAACATCGCCTATTACCGTGAAAATGCCAAGACGATCGCGGATTGTCTGGACGGTCTCGGAATCTGGTATACGGGCGGTAAAAATTCTCCCTATATCTGGATGAAGTGTCCCAACGGTATGGACAGCTGGAGCTTTTTCGATTATCTTCTGGAAAACGCAAACGTTGTCGGCACGCCGGGCTGCGGATTCGGCAGAAACGGTGAAGGCTATTTCCGTTTAACGGCGTTCGGCAGCAGCGAAAACACACGGGAAGCCTGCCGCCGCATCGGCGAGTTGCTTTCTAAATAACGAGGAACTTATGGAGAGAAAAAGAAGCGCGGGCATTTTATGTCATATCTCCTCTCTTCCGGGGAAGTACGGTATCGGTTCGCTCGGCAAACAAGCGTATGCATTCGCGCGTCTGCTCAAAAAAACAGGCGTAAGATATTGGCAGATCCTTCCCGTCGTGCAAACGGGGTACGGAGATTCGCCCTATCAATCCGTCTCCTGCGATTCGGGCAATCCCTATTTTATCGATCTTGAAACGCTTGCAAAGGAAAATCTGCTCACGAAGGAAGAATTGAAAGCCGCCCGTCACAAGGGCGTTCTCGATTACGGGGCGCTGTACGGGGAGCGCTATGCAACTTTGCGCAAGGCGTTTACACGGTTCTTTTTCGACGATCCCGCCTTCCGCGAATTTATCAAGAGCGGCGCGGCGGAGGATTACGCTCTGTTCATGACGGCTAAGACTGTCTACGGCGGCAGCTTTTGCGATTGGCGGGAGGATATTAAATACCGCCGCAAGGAAGCGCTTGAAATTCTTCGTACGGAATATCACGAGGAATACCTTTTTTGGCAGTTTCTGCAATACGAATTCCGTCGGCAATGGAAGGCGCTTAAAGATTATTGTAACGGCTTAGGAATTAAAATTTTCGGCGATATACCGCTCTATTGTGCATACGACAGCGCGGACGTTTGGGCGCATCCCGAGCTGTTTAAGCTCGACAAAGACTTGAAACCCGTCAAGGTGGCGGGGGTCCCTCCAGACTATTTTTCGGCAAAAGGACAGCTTTGGGGAAACCCCGTCTACGATTGGCGGGCTCAGGAGGAGGACGGCTATTCCTGGTGGAAAAACCGTTTAAAATCCGCGCTTGATACGTACGACGTCGTTCGAATCGATCATTTTCGCGGCATCGACCGCTATTACGAGGTGGACGCGGACGCCGAAAACGCGATTGCGGGAGAATGGAAGGAGGGTCCCAAAGAGGCGTTGTTCGATTCCGTTTCGGGTGAAATCGTCGCGGAAGATCTTGGCGTCATCGACGACGGCGTAAAAAATCTGCTCGCAAAGACGGGTTTTCCCGGGATGAAAGTTCTGCTGTTCGCGTTCGACGGCAATCCCGAAAATCCTTTTCTTCCCCATACCTACGGGGAAAATTGCGTCGTTTATACGGGTACGCACGACAACGATACCGTCGCAGGATATCTCAAAACGCTTTCCTCCGAGGACTTCATCATGTTCCGTTCCCGTCTTGCACAGGAGCTGGAACGGCAGGGAATTATGGTTCGTCTCGGCGAGGACGGAAAGGGCTTTTGCGAGGGGTTCTGCGAGTTGGCGCTTGCCTCGAAGGCTTATCTTGCGATGCTTCCCATACAGGATGTTCTGGGGCTTACAAACGAGGATCGCATGAATCTGCCCGGTACCCGGGAAGGGAATTGGCAGTTCAGGCTTGCTGCTTTGCCCAAAGGCGGCGCAATCAAACGATTAAAAAAGGCAATAAAAAAATATCGGAGGTTATAATTATGGCAAAAAAATCTGGGTTCTTCAAGGAGTTTAAAGAGTTTATTACTCGCGGAAACGTGCTTGACATGGCAGTCGGCATCATTGTTGGCGGCGCATTCACGGCGATTATTACCGCGCTTGTAAACAATATTTTAACTCCGCTTCTTCAATGGATCGGCGTCGGCGATGACGGATACGGCGCTCTTCAAGTCGTATTGAGACAGGCAACCGAAACTTCGGAGGCAGTTGTGCTCGACTTCGGCGTGGTGATTTCCGCGATCATTACCTTCCTGTTGACGGCGCTCATTCTCTTTTTAATCATCAAAGTCGTGAACGGTATTCATCAAAGAGCGGAAAAAGTGAAGGCGAAACTCGAAGCGAAAAGGGCGGCGGAAGAGCCCGCGCCCGAAGTCGTTGAAGCGGCTGCGGAAGTTCCCGCAGAGCCCGCGCCCGCAGCGCCCACGGCGGAAGAATTGCTTACCGAAATTCGCGATCTCTTGAAGACGATCAATGCGGACAAGCCGACGGAAACCGATCAAAAGGATTAACGGCGACGGATCAAAAAATGAACCGCGTTTAACGGTAAGTCCCTAAAGCGAACAAACACCTCCTGCGGGAAAAAGCCGTAGGAGGTTGTTTTGATGACGGAGAGAGAGGGAAGAACTTTAATGTATACCGTCTAAACCTTCTGATAAAAAACGATTGTTTTTTGTCAGGATATAACGGCGGTGCGCGAAAAGGGATACAAACGGCGATCAAATCCGGAATCGAAAATTATTTTGTCAACCGCAAACACTATCCGGAAGGACGGAAGCCCGCCGCCGCGGCGAAAAAAAGGGAACATAAGCTTTTATAACGTTTTTTCACCAAAACTCCGCGCTTTTAATAGAATGAACGGAGAGAGGGTTTATGCGGATCTGTTTTGTAACGGTCGGCTCGTTGAGCGGATATGCCGAAAAATACGCCGACGCGGGCGCCGACGTCGTTTGTTTTCCGTTTGCGGCTTTGGGAGAGGTGAGCTACGAGCGGGAGCTGAGAGGGGAAACCAGCCTCTTCGAAGACGTAGCGCTTCTCTCGAAGGAGGGAAAAAACGTTGTCGTAAGCGGATGCTATACGGATGCGCGCGGGGTACGGCGAAAATCGGTCGTCGTCGCCGAACGCGGTCGTATTCTCGGGGTTTCGGATATGGTAAACCGAATTGACGGCGCCGAATACCGTGCGGGTGCGGGAATTAAAATTTTCGATACACAGGCGGGGAAGATCGGCATTGTCGTCGCCGAAGATTTTTACTTCCCCGAAGTGGTGCAGACCCTTTCCGTTTGCGGCGCGGAGCTTGCGCTCTGCGTGTTCGAGCAGCTCACCGAGAGCCTTGAACAGACTCTTATGCGGGCAAGCGCCTATTATTACGGTCTCCCCGTCTGTATCTGCGCATACGGCTATGCGCAGGCGGCGGACATTGCGGGCAAGGTGCGTTTTGCTTCTCCCAAGAGCCCCTGCGTCTACGATTTCGAGCGCGAGCAGGAATATCATATTGTCGAAACGAGGCAAAGAGGGTTTTACCGCCGCAAAAAAAGCGGATTTTAGGGCTTGAATTACGGGAGGAAGCGTGTTATAATCAGAATATGGGAAACGCAATCGAATTTATCTCCGCATATAACGAGATCGATGCGCGCCTGCGCGCGCTTTATCGGGGCAAGGGAAACCTTCAGTTCAGCGATCTCGTGCGCCGTTCCGCCCAATTTAACGCGACGGTAAAACGTTATGAAGAGGAACTCCTCTCCTTTGCACGGCTGCGTAACGCGATCGTGCATGAAAGCACGCGGGAAAGGATTATCGCGGAGCCGTGCGATGAAGCGACCGCCACCATAAAACATATCGCAAGTCTGCTGTCCGCTCCCCCTATGCTTAGGGAGGTAACGGGGAAAGAGCCCACCTGTATCGCGGCGGGAGCGAGCTTGAAAAAAGCAATCGTAACGATTTCGAACAGCGGATATTCCAATTTGCCTGTGCTGCGCAGCGGGAGGACGGTGGGGGTTTTGAACAATCGCCGTATTGTACGGGCGGTCGGGCGGGCGCTCGAGAGAGGAGAGGACTTAAACGATTTTTTGGAGAAACGCTGCGACAGCGTGATCAGCGAAGCGGATATGTGTACCTATTATAAGGTGCTTTCGGGGACGGAGAGCGTACAGGACGCAATCGACGCCTTTTCGGAGAATCGACGGCTCCTTGCCGTTCTCGTGACGAGCGGGGAGGGGGAGATCGTCAACATTCTTACGCCGTCTGATTTACCGCGCCTTATGAGGATGCTGGAAGAGTAACAAAAAAGGTGCGTCTGCACGGTCTGCGCAGACGCATTTTTGTATTTTACCGAATGATTCTTTCGCACGTTGCGGCGAGCGAGCCCGGTCCTATATGGCAAGCCACGCTCAAAGAGAGGGGATCGACAAACCCAATCGGTATGTTCGGGAATGACGCTCTCAACTCCTCCGCAAAGAGTTTCGCCTCGTCGTAATTGGCGGTGTGTGCCACGGAAATTTGCATTTTGCCTTCGCTTGCGAGCTCGGGGAAACGGACGTTCAAATCGTTTCTGAGCGCGGCAATAATCGTATCCTTCGCCTGCCGCAGCGTATGGACTTTTTTAAACGCATCCAGTTTTTCGCCCTGAATGGTAAGTACGGGTTTAATTTTCAGAATCGTACCGATGAACGCCGCGGCGGGAGTCAATCTTCCGCCCTTTTTTAAATATTTCAGCGTATCGAGAGCAATATAAATGCTGCTGTCGAATTTGGTCTTCAACAAAGCGTCTTTGATTTCCGCCGCGCTTTTTCCTTGGTTTTTGAGCGTGATCGCGTCGTACACGCTCTGTTTTTGCGTAACGGAAATGCGCTGATTGTCTACCACCTGTACCTTTCCGCCGTACTCTCTTGCGAGGCTTTCCGCCGTGTGGCACGATTCGGAAAGTCCGCTGGACATGGGAATGTGCACGACTTCGCTCCCGTCTCTCGTAAGCTCGTCCCAAAGATCGGTGACGCTTCCGGCTGCAGGCTGGGAGGTGGATACCTGCGCGTCTCCCTTCAAGTGTTCGTAAAACTCTTCCTGGGACAGATTAATGTCCTCAAAATACTGCTCGCCGTCGATCAAAAAGGGCATCGGGATAACGGAGATTCCCAGTTTCTCCGCTTCCGTCTGAGTGATGCCGCTGTTCGAGTCGGTGACGATCTTTACGTTCGCCATAACTTTCACTCTCCGAATATTGATTTGTTACTTTCATTATAGGTCTTTTTCCCCTAATTGTCAAGAAAATGAATGTATGAATTTGTTGACAACTGATTGACAAAAAATGTGTTCTGTATTATAATACTCACCAGCTTTTGAATTTTGCGGAGAAGAGGGCTTATGTATCGTATTTTAAGAAAAGAAAAACTCAATCCTACCGTTACACTCATGGAGATCGAAGCCCCATATGTCGCAAAAAAGGCGCTCGCGGGTCAGTTTATCATTCTGCGTGCGGATGAACGCGGGGAGCGGATTCCGCTTACCGTTGCGGGGTGCAATCGGGAAACGGGCGCCGTGACGATCATATTTCAGGTCGTCGGGGGAGCGACTATGACGCTCGATAGGAAAGAGGCGGGGGATTACATACCGGATTTTGTCGGACCGCTCGGAAAACCTACCGAGGTGGAAGGTCTTAAAAAAGTTGCCGTTGTAGGCGGCGGCGTCGGGTGCGCGATCGCGCTGCCCGTTGCGAGAAGACTTCACGAACTGGGGGCGGACGTTACTTCCATCGTCGGATTCCGCAGCAAAGATCTTATCATTCTCGAAAAAGAATTTCGCGAGATCAGCAACCGCTTTTATATGATGACGGATGACGGCAGCTACGGCGAGAAGGGAAACGTTTGTGCCCCTCTCAACGCCCTGCTTGCCGCCGGAGAAATGTTCGACGCCGTGATTACGATAGGACCTCTTATCATGATGAAGTTTGTGGCGCAGGCAACCAAGCCTTACGGCGTCAAGACGGTTGCGAGCATGAATCCCATCATGATCGACGGAACGGGAATGTGCGGGTGCTGCCGTCTCACCGTGGGCGGAGAAATGAAGTTTGCCTGCGTGGACGGACCCGATTTTGACGCGCACCGGATCGATTTCGACGAGGCGATGAAGCGTTCCGGAGCGTATGCCGCGTTTGAATCGGAAGCGCGCGAAAAGCACTGCAATCTTTACAAGAAGGAGGTAAAGTAGATGCCTCGGTTTAATAGCTGTCCTACCAAAAATCCCATGCCGTCGCAGGATCCTCTCGTTCGAAATAAGAATTTCAAAGAGGTCGCCCTCGGCTATTCGGAAGAGACGGCGGTGGACGAAGCAAAGAGATGCTTAAACTGTAAAAACCGCCCCTGCGTTGCAGGGTGTCCCGTAAATATCATGATCCCCGAATTTATCTCTCTGGTCGCGGAGGGCAAGTTCGAAGAGGCTTACGAAGTCATTTCGCTTTCGTCTTCGCTTCCCGCAGTGTGCGGAAGAGTGTGTCCGCAGGAGACGCAGTGCGAAGGAAAATGCACGCGCGGCATCAAGGGCGAACCCGTCGGAATCGGTAGACTCGAACGTTTTGTCGCCGATTGGCACAACGCCCATTCGACCGCCGCGCCCAAGAAGCCGACGTCCAACGGACACAAAGTGGCGGTCGTCGGATCGGGGCCTGCGGGACTTACCTGCGCGGGCGATCTTGCAAAGCTCGGTTACGACGTGACCGTATTCGAGGCACTTCACCTTGCGGGCGGCGTGCTTGTGTACGGTATTCCGGAATTCCGTCTTCCCAAATCGATCGTGCAAAAAGAAGTGGACGGGCTCAAAGCGCTCGGCGTGAAAGTGGAGACAAATACCGTCGTCGGCAGAGTGTTTTCCGTCGAGGAGCTGAAAAAAGAGTTCGGCTTTGAGGCGGTCTTCCTTGGCACGGGCGCCGGACTTCCCAAATTTATGGGAATCAAAGGCGAAAATGCGAAGGGCGTCTTCTCGGCGAACGAATATCTCACCCGCAGCAACCTCATGAAGGCGTATGAGCCGGGCAGCGAGACGCCCATCTTCCGTGCAAAGAAGGTGGCTGTCGTCGGCGGCGGAAACGTCGCTATGGACGCTGCCCGTTCCGCCAAGCGCTTGGGTGCGGACATCGTATATATCGTCTACCGCCGCTCGGAGGCAGAGCTCCCCGCGCGCCGCGAAGAGGTCGAACACGCGATGGAGGAGGAGATCGTCTTTAAACTGCTCACGAATCCCGTTGAGATTCTTACGGACGACGAGGATAACGTTGTCGGGATCAAGTGTATTGAAATGGAATTGGGTGAGCCGGACGCTTCCGGCCGCCGCCGCCCCGTCGAAAAGCAGGGCAGCGAGTTTGTCATGGACGTGGATTGCGTGATCATGTCGCTCGGAACCTCTCCCAATCCGCTGCTGAAACAGACGACGCAGGGACTTGAAACGCAGAGGCGCGGCGAAATTATCGCCGACGAGCACGGAAAGACTTCGCTGGAAGGAGTTTACGCGGGCGGCGACGCCGTTACGGGAGCCGCAACCGTTATCCTTGCGATGGGCGCGGGAAAAGTCGCGGCAAAAGCAATCGACGAGTATATCAAGAGCAAAGAGTCATAAAAACGATTTCCGCCGCGTTCGGGTTTTCTCCGAACGCGGTTTTGTATGAAATCGGGGTGGTTTTCGGTATAACCGAAGGGTCGCCGCCGTAAAATAGGATATGAAGTTTTTTTATCGTCACCGCATAGCGTTCGGCTTTTTCGGAATTATGATGGCTGTCGCGGTGACTTTCGGGCTGTGTTTCTTTGCACTTTCGCGTACGGCTGCCGAAAGTATTCGCCTTACCGTCGTGATCGATGCGGGGCACGGCGGGGTAGACGGCGGAGTTGTAGGCGCGGAGAGCGGCACAAAGGAAAGCGACATCAATCTTGCAATATCCCGTCTGTTGCAGACGCGTTTTGAAGAAGCCGGATTCAACGTGGTGCAGACAAGGGAGACGGAAGCGGGACTTTACGGGGCGGCGACTGCGGGTTATAAAAAACGAGATATGCAGAAGCGGGCGGAAATCATCAACGCGAGCGCGCCTGCGATCGTGATCTCGGTGCATCAAAATTATTTCTCTCTGCGGTCCCGCCGCGGGGCGCAGGTCTTTTTCCGCGAGGACAATCCTTCTTCCGTATCGCTTGCCTGCATGGTGCAGGCGTCGCTCAATTCCATGACAGAGTGCGTAAGGGAGAGCGAGCCGCTCAAAGGGGATTACTATATTCTGAATTGCAACGAGTATCCCTCCGTCATCGTGGAATGTGGTTTTCTGTCCAACGCGGAGGACGAAGCGCTCTTGCTGGACGGCGGTTATCGCGGGAAGCTTGCGGATGCGATCGCGGCGGGCGCGCTCAGCTATCTCTCTTCGGCGGCGGGAAATATGGGCCCATGAAAATCTTTGTCGCCGATTGACTTTTCTTTCCGCATATGATATAATCCAAGCATGGATAAGTACTGTCACGTAGAAGAATTTTCCGTTCGGTATTCCGATCTCGATTTCAAGGATGAGTTAAAGCTCTCGTCTTATTTGTCTTTTGCACAGGAAGCGGCGGGGAGCAGCGCCGACGGGCTCGGCTTCGGTTATGCGGCGTTGAAGGAGAAGGGGCTCGGATTTATCATTGTAAGCACTTATTGCAGGATATTCCGTCCCGTGAAGCTCGGAAATCGGATTTCTGTCGAGACCTGGCCGCTTCCGCCCCGTCACGTCATCTTCGAACGCGATTACCGCATAAAGAGCGGAAACGAAGTGCTTGCCGCGCTCGCTTCCCGTTGGTGCCTCGTCAATTTGAACGATTTTTCTTTACTGCCCGCAACCCGCTTGGGGGAAGCGCATGAAAACTGTCCGTATAATCCCGAAAAGAGCGTCGAAGTATCTTCTTGGAAAATTCCTTCCGCGCGGGAAGAGGGGAGAAGAGTGGGCGGCGTACGGGTCGGGAACAGCCATATCGATCACTACTTGCACGCGAATAATTGCCGGTATGCCGATTTCTTCTGCGACTGTTTTACGATGGACGAGCTGAAACGTCCCGTAAAGGAGTTTCTGATATCGTACGCAAAGCAGGCGAAAGAGGGGGACGAGCTCGATTTCTTCCGCAGGGACGACGGCGGTTTGACCGTGTTGGAAGCGCGGCTTGGCGGTGAGTTTGTTTCGGGATTTCAGATTGTTTTCGGGGAATAACGGATGAAGAGCGGAATTGTAAAATACGTCTCCGTTGTGAGAAAAATGTTTATTTTATTGAGCTGTATCGTATTGCCTGCGGTGATGGTTATGCTGGTACTGGCGGTTTCGGGCTATACGACGTTTGCATATCTGGCGCCCGCATTGCTGATCGTCTACTTTTTTCTCTACGGTTGCTATGCCATGCGCGTCTCGATGGGGACGGTCACGGGCGTCGAAATCACGAAAGAAGTCATCCACCTGTATACGAAACGCAAGGTGTTCACTTACGATGCGGAGAGCGGCTGCGTCGAGTTGAAAACCTATAAAAATAAATTCGTCGGAGTCTTCGAAGGACAGGGATCGCGGGATAAATTTATTTTTTACCGCCGTGTTCTTTTTTCCAAGTATTCCGAAGAGCAGTTTACGTTGGCGGAAATCCGTAATTTTTATCCTGCCGCCAAGGAATACGAAAGCGACTGAAATTATGCAATTATACTAAATATGCGAATAAATACTGCATATTATTGTTATTGTTTCAAAAAAATATTCATTAAGATTTAAAATAATTTTCTCTTGGGGGTGCAAACGCTTGACTTGCGCTTCCTATTTCTGTATAATGACTATCCGTAAATCCTATCGAGAGGAATATTATGGAACAGAAAATCAAAAAAGTAGTTTTGGCGTATTCGGGAGGGCTTGACACCTCCATTATCATCCCTTGGCTCAAAGAAAATTACGACGACTGCGAAGTAATCGCGGTATCGGGCGACGTCGGGCAGGGTACGGAACTCGACGGGCTGGAAGAGAAGGCAAAGAAAACGGGCGCTTCCAAGCTTTATGTTCTTGATCTGAAAAAGGAGTTCGTTGAAGATTACATATTTCCCACCGTACAGGCGGGAGCGGTCTACGAGGAGAAATATCTTCTCGGCACGTCGTTCGCCCGTCCCGTCATTGCAAAGGCAATCGTAGATATCGCCGTTCGGGAAGGGGCAGATGCAATCTGCCACGGATGCACGGGCAAAGGGAACGATCAGGTTCGTTTCGAGCTTGCGATCAAAGCGTTCGCGCCCGAAATGAAGATTATCGCCCCCTGGCGCATTTGGGATATCAAGAGCCGCGAAGAGGAGATTGCGTACGCGGAAGCGCATCATATTCCCTTGAAAATCAATCGCGCAACCAACTATTCCAAAGACAAAAATCTTTGGCATCTTTCCCACGAGGGGCTCGATCTCGAAGATCCTGCAAACGAGCCGCAGTACGAAAAGGAAGGGTTTCTCGAGCTCGGCGTGTCTCCGTTGCAGGCGCCCGACCGTCCCGAATATATTACGATAAGCTTTGAGAAGGGTGTTCCCACCGCGATCGACGGAAAGAAACTCGGAGCCGTCGAATTGATCGAAAAGCTCAACGAGGTGGGAGGAAGAAACGGCGTGGGACTTGCCGATCTCGTGGAAAACCGTCTCGTGGGCATGAAGTCGCGCGGCGTGTACGAAACCCCCGGCGGTACGATTCTCTATGAAGCACACCGTCTGTTGGAGACGATTACGCTGGATAAAGCTACGATGCACTATAAGCAACTGATTGCCGTTAAGTTCGGAGAACTGGTCTACGACGGACTTTGGTTTACTCCTCTCAGGGAGGCTCTGTCCGCGTTTGTATCCAAGACGCAGGAGACGGTCACGGGCGACGTAAAGCTTCGTATTTACAAAGGAAACGTGACGAGCGCCGGCATTACGTCTCCTTATTCGCTGTACAGCGAAAGCATTGCCACCTTTGACGACGACGGCGGCGCATATTCCCAAAAGGATTCGGAAGGTTTCATAAACCTCTTCGGTCTTCCCATCAAGGTGAGGGCGCTTCTTCAAAAAAAGAAATGATCAAGGTTTTTATTGACGGCAAAGCGGGCACGACGGGTCTAAAAATTTTTGAAAGATTGGGAAAGCGAAAGGATGTCGATATCCTTTCGCTTTCCGAAAGCTTGAGAAAAGAGAAACAGGCGCGAAAAGACGCGATAAACGCCGCCGACGTCGTATTTCTGTGTCTTCCCGACGATGCCGCGCGGGAAGCGGTTGCTCTCGTGGAGAACGGGCATACGGTCGTGATCGACGCCTCTACGGCGCACCGTACGGAGGAGGGCTGGGCGTACGGATTTCCCGAACTGTCGCCCGCCCACCGTGCGGCGATTGCACGCGGAAAGCGCATCGCAAATCCGGGATGCTATGCGAGCGGTTTTATCGCCCTTGTATATCCCTTGGTAAACGGGGGCGTCGCGCCGCCCGATTATCCGTTTGTCTGTCACGCGGTGAGCGGCTATTCGGGCGCCGGGAAAAAGGGGATCGAGCAGTATCGGTCGGAGAAGCGCGGCGAAGAATTAGATACGCCCCGTCTGTACGGACTTTCTCTTTCCCATAAGCACCTTCCGGAAATGGTAAAGGAATGTTCGCTGACGCGCACGCCGATCTTTAATCCCTACATTTGCGACTATGAATGCGGTATGACGGTCACGGTTCCGCTGTTTGTGTCTCTGTTGAAAAAGCGCATGACGCCCGACGGGCTATTTGATTTTTATTCCCGTTGGTACGAGGGAAGCGCGTATATCGGCGTACGGCGGGAAGAGAGCGGATTTATTGCCGCAAACGCCCTGAACGGTACGAACCGTCTGGAAATTTTCGTACACGGCAATGACGAGCAGATTCTGCTGACAGCGCGTTTGGATAACTTGGGAAAAGGCGCGAGCGGAGCCGCAATTCAGAATATGAATATTGCGTTAGGACTTGACGAAGGCCTTGGATTGTGATATAATCAAAAGGATAGGAAAGAACATGATAAATCAAATCGAAGGGGGCGTATGCGCGCCCCTCGGATTTAAGGCGAACGGAGTTCACTGCGGGATTCGCAAAAACAAAGTCAAAAAAGATCTTGCGTTGATCGTTTCGGACGTCCGTTGCGCGACAGCTTGCGTTTATACGACCAATCTCGTGAAGGGAGCGCCCATTCTCGTTACGAAAAAGAACGTGGAAGACGGCTATGCGCAGGCGGTTATCGTGAACAGCGGGAACGCCAATACCTGCAATGCGGACGGCGTGGAAATCGCGGAACAGATGTGCCGTCTCGTCGAAGCGCACACGGGCGTATCGGCAGATGACGTAGTCGTGGC
Organism: uncultured Clostridia bacterium; assembly: GCA_964387225.1. Lineage (GTDB taxonomy): Bacteria > Bacillota > Clostridia > Christensenellales > Borkfalkiaceae > Gallimonas. Next base: position 39,198 of record CAYLVU010000003.1, read on the forward strand.
AAGTACGGGAGTCATAGGACTTAAACTTTCGCTCGATCCGATCGCCGAAGGAATGGACGGGCTCGTGAAGGGGCTGGGCGATCACTCCTCCGCCGCGGCGGAAGCGATCATGACGACGGACACCGTAAAGAAAGAGATTGCTTTTTCCTTCCGCGTCGGCGGTAAAATTTGCAGAATCGGCGCGATTTGCAAGGGCGTAGGAATGATTTGCCCGAACATGGCGACGATGCTCATGTTTGTTACGACGGACGCCGCGATTTCTCCCGCGATGCTTCAAAGAGCGCTCGAGGCGGACGTGAAAAAATCGCTCAATATGCTCAGCGTGGACAGAGATACTTCTACGAACGATACTCTCTGCATAATGGCTTCCGGACTTGCGGGGAACGAAGAGATCACGCAGCCGAACGGGGACTACCGCGCGTTCTGCCGCGCATTAAACGCCGTAACGACGGCGATGTGCAGAAAGCTTGCCGCCGACGGCGAAGGTGCGACGAAATTGCTCGAATGTACGGTGCGCGGTGCGAGCAGTTTGAAAAATGCCCGTCTCGCGGCGAAGGCGGTCGTCAATTCCAATCTCGTGAAAGCGATGCTGTTCGGCGCGGATGCAAACGGCGGAAGGGTCATGTGCGCGCTCGGCTATTCGGGCGCAAAATTGGACGTAACGAAGATAGACGTCTCTTTCCGTTCGTCTGCGGGCACGCTTGCCGCTTATTCGGGCGGATACGCCGTAGCCTTCTCCGAGGAGGAGGCGAAAAAAGTGCTTTCGGAAAAGGAAATCGAAATCGTCGTCGAGCTCAACGACGGAAAGTACGGCGCTACGGCATGGGGCTGCGATCTGACGTACGACTATGTGAAAATTAACGGAGATTACAGGACGTGACGAATAAACATCTACAGGCGGAATTTATTCTGGAGGCGATGCCGTACATCGAAAAATACCAGAATAAGATTCTCGTCATAAAATACGGCGGAAACGCGATGCTCGGTGCAGAGTTCAAACGGCTCGTCATGCGCGATCTTACGCTTTTGAAATTTGTCGGTATCAAAGTCGTGCTCGTGCACGGCGGGGGACCGGAGATATCGCAAACCTTAAAACGCATGGGGATTGAGAGCCGTTTCATCAACGGACTTCGTTATACGGACGCGGAGACTGCCGAAGTCGTCTGTATGGTTCTTGCGGGCAAGGTCAATAAGGAACTGGTTCATCTGCTCGGCTCGATGGGGGCGAAGGCGGTTGGATTAAGCGGTATCGACGGCAATATGCTGTGTTGCGAAAAAGAGAGTGAAGAGCTTGGCTTTGTGGGCAGGATTCGCGATGTCAACACGGATATTCTTCTTACCAGTCTCGACGCGGGCTATATTCCCGTCGTTTCCACCGTCGGCTACGACGACGATGGGAATATTTATAACGTGAATGCGGACACTGCGGCATCTGCGATTGCGGGAGCGTTGAAAGCGGAAAGCCTTATTTTGATGACGGATATACGCGGTCTTTTACGGGACAAAGAGGACGAGGAGAGCTTGATCAAAAAGGTATACGTCTCCGATATTCCTTCTCTCGTGAAAGACGGCATCATCTCGGGCGGAATGATTCCCAAAGTCAACTGCTGCAAAGAAGCGATCCGCCGCGGCGTGAACCACGTGTTCATTACCGACGGAAGGGTTAAACATTCCATTTTGCTCGAATTGCTGTCCGACGAGGGCTTAGGGACGATGTTTTTAAAGGGTGACTGAGGTTTTACGGTCACCTTTTTTTGAGAAAACGGGAGCGGACGAGCTTCCGGAATGGGGATTAACGATGACTTTTGAAGAGATACAAAATTTAGACTCCGCATACGGCGCCGAAACGTTTTCGCGCTATCCCGCCGCGTTTGTCGGCGGGAAAGGGGCGACTCTCATAGATACCGAAGGAAAAGAATATATCGACTTCGGCGCGGGAATTGCGGTCAATACGTTCGGAATCAACGACGAGAGTTGGAAACACGCCGTAATCGATCAACTCGGCAAAATCCAGCACGCAAGCAATTTATATTACTGCGAGCCGCAGGCAAAACTCATGGAGCTTCTGTGCGTGCGTACGGGCGCGAGAAGAGTATTTTTTGCAAATTCGGGCGCGGAGGCAAACGAGTGCGCCTTTAAAGCGGCGAGGAAATATTCGTACGATAAATACGGCGAAGGCAGATACAAGATCGTCTCATTAAAGGGAAGCTTTCACGGCAGAACGCTGTTTACGCTTACGGCGACGGGGCAGGATGAGTTTCATAAATATTTTGCACCCTTCGCGGACGGAATCGACTATGCGAAAGCGGACATGGCGGACGTCCGCAGGGTCGCGGATGGGACGACCTGCGCCATCGTCGTCGAGCTTGTGCAAGGCGAGGGCGGAGTGATTGCTTTGGACAAACATTTTGTAAAGGCGCTGGAAACCTATTGCAAAGAAAAGGATATTCTTCTGATTGTAGACGAAGTTCAGACGGGCAACGGAAGAACGGGCACGCTGTACGCATACGAGCAGTACGGAATAGAACCGGATTTATTGACGACCGCAAAGGGAATTGCGGGCGGGCTGCCGTTAGGCGCGTGTCTTTTTTTCCGTAAGACCGAGCACGTTTTTCATCCCGGCGATCACGGATCCACGTTCGGGGGGAATCCCGTCTGCTGTGCGGCGGGCGTGAACGTTATCAGCCGACTTACGGAGGACTTTCTGCTTGAAGTGCGGGGAAAGAGCGAATATCTGCGCGCAAAGCTTGCGCAGATCGACGGAGTGAAGCGGGTGACGGGTCTGGGGCTCATGATCGGCCTGGAGATTGAAAAAAACGTGAAAGAAACGGCAAACGATTGTTTCCGACGGGGGCTTTTGGTGCTCACGGCTCATACGCGGCTTAGACTTTTGCCTCCGCTCACGGTGACTAAGGCGGAGTTAGACGAAGGATTATCGATTATAAGAGAGGTATTAAAATGAAACATTTATTGAAACTGGGCGATCTTACGAGGGAAGAAATTCTCTCCGTATTGAATTTTGCCGACCAATTAAAGTACGAGCGCAAGAACGGGGTTGCAATCGATTATCTGAAGGGAAAAAAGCTTGGCATGATCTTTCAGAAATCTTCTACGCGGACCCGCGTCTCCTTCGAAACGGGGATGTATGAGTTGGGCGGATATGCGCTTTTTCTTTCCAATCGCGATTTGCAGATCGGACGGGGAGAACCCGTAGAGGACACGGCGAGAGTGCTTTCGCGCTATCTCGACGGCATCATGATACGGACCTTTGAACAAAAGGAAGTCGAAGACCTCGCGAAATACGGCTCGATTCCCGTGATCAACGGGCTTACGGATTATTGTCACCCCTGTCAGGTGCTTGCCGATCTTATGACGATCCGCGAAAGAAAGGGCTCGTTTAAAGGCTTGAAGATGTGCTTCGTCGGCGACGGCAACAATATGGCGAACTCCCTTATGGTGGGTGCCGTTAAGACGGGTATGAGCTTTTCGATCGCCTGTCCGAAGGGATATGAGCCGGACGCGGCGCTTATAAAGTGGGCGCGGGAAAACGGCGCGTTTACGATGACCGAGGACGTGGAGGAGGCGGCTAAGGAAGCCGACGTTCTCTATACCGACGTTTGGGCGTCTATGGGACAGGAGGATGAAAAAGCGAAGCGCGAAGAGGCGTTCATGGGTTTCCAAATCAACGGGCAAGTCATGCGCGCGGCAAAAAAGGATGCGATGGTGCTTCACTGTCTCCCCGCACATCGCGGAGAAGAGATTACAGCCGATGTGTTCGAATCGCACGCCGACGAAATATTCGAGGAGGCGGAAAACCGTCTGCACGCGCAAAAAGCCGTTATGGTCAAACTGATGAAATCATAACGTTAAAAATTTACGGAACGAGGACTACGCATGGATAAGAAAATTTTTATCACGCTCGAAAACGGAAAGGTGTTTGAGGGAAGATCGTTCGGCGCAGAAAAGGAAGTCGTCGGAGAACTCGTATTTACAACCGGCATGACCGGTTACGTCGAGACGCTTACCGACCCCAGCTATTACGGACAAATCGTAACCCAAACCTTCCCTTTGATTGGCAATTACGGCATTACGCCCGATTTCGAGAGCAAACGGTGCTGGGTAAGTGCGTACGTCGTGCGTGAGAAGTGCGATTATCCCAGCAATTTCCGCTGCGGGGAAACATTGGAGGAATACCTGAAAAAAGAGGGGATTCCCGCCGTCTACGGCGTCGATACCCGCGAGCTGACCCGTACGGTACGCGAAGCGGGGGTCATGAATGCGGCGGTTACCTTTCATCCCGTTTCCGATTTTTCCGAGATCCGGTCGTACAAAATTAAAAACGCGGTCAAAGCGGTGTCCTCGGGCGAGAGCTATTCGGAGGGAGAGGGACTTAAAGTCGTTCTCTATGATTTCGGCGCAAAAGCGAATATCGGAAGAGAGCTTGTCAAGCGCGGCTGCCGCGTTACGACCGTTCCCGCCGATTTTCCCGCCGAGGAGGCGCTTGCACTCGATCCGGACGGCATTATGCTCACGAACGGTCCCGGCGATCCCGCAGAGAACGTTTCCATCATCGAAAACCTGAAAAAACTTGCCGGCAAAAAACCGATATTCGGCATTTGCCTCGGACACCAGCTGTTTGCGCTTGCCCTGGGCGGGAAGACGCGCAAAATGAAATACGGACACCGCGGCAGCAATCAGCCCGTCAAACAGCTATCTACGAGGCGGGTGTTTATTTCTTCGCAGAATCACGGCTATGAGGTCGTAAGCGATTCCGTAAAATGCGGTACGTTGAGCTTTATCAACGGCAACGACGGTACTTGCGAGGGGATCGACTATCCCGCACTGAAAGCGTTTACCGTGCAGTTTCATCCCGAAGCGTGCGCGGGACCGCACGATGCAAATTTTTTATTCGACGACTTTATTGCGCTCATGAATAAGGAGAAAGAGAATGCCTAAGAGAAGCGATATTCAAAAAGTACTCGTAATCGGTTCGGGACCTATCGTCATCGGACAGGCGGCAGAGTTCGATTATGCGGGAGCGCAGGCGTGTCGCGTCCTGAAAGACGCGGGGGTAAACGTCGTTCTGTGCAATTCCAACCCCGCTACGATCATGACGGATAAGATGCTTGCCGATGAGATCTATCTCGAGCCGCTCACCGAGGATAGTTTAAAACGAATCATCATAAAAGAGCGCCCCGACAGTCTGCTTGCCTCGCTCGGCGGGCAGACGGGACTTACGATGGGCTGTAAACTTGCAAAAAGCGGTTTCCTCGACGAATGGGGAGTGAAACTCATAGGGACTAAGCTCGACGCAATCGACCGCGCCGAGGACAGAGAGCTTTTCAAGGAGACGATGCAAAAAATCAACCAACCCGTAGTCCCTTCGGATATTGCCTATACGGTGGAGAAGTGCGTTGAGATTGCAAATAAACTCGGTTATCCCGTAATCGTTCGTCCCGCGTTCACGCTCGGGGGAGCGGGCGGCGGGGTCGCGAAGGACGAGGAGGAGCTTCGTCTCATCTCTCACAACGGGCTCATGCTCTCTCCCATAACGCAGGTTCTCATTGAAAAATATATCGGCGGCTGGAAAGAAATCGAATTTGAAGTGCTCCGCGACGGAGCCGGTAACGTGCTCACCGTCTGCTCGATGGAAAATTTCGATCCCGTCGGCGTACACACGGGGGACAGTATCGTCATTGCGCCTGCGGTCACGCTTTCGGACAAAGAATATCAAATGCTCCGCACGGCGTCTCTCGATATCATTACCGAGCTCGGCATCGAGGGCGGGTGCAACTGTCAGTTTGCGCTTTATCCCGATAGCTTCGAATATGCGGTCATCGAAGTCAACCCGCGCGTGTCCCGTTCGTCGGCACTTGCCAGTAAGGCGACGGGCTATCCCATTGCAAAGGTAACAACGAAGATCGCACTCGGCTACACACTGGATGAAATTAAAAACGATGTGACGGGAAAGACTTACGCCTGCTTTGAGCCGACGCTTGACTATGTGGTTGTGAAGCTGCCCAAATGGCCGTTCGATAAATTTTTATACGCGGGACGGAATCTCGGTTCGAGAATGAAGGCGACGGGGGAAGTGATGGCGATCGCGCCCATCTTCGAACAGGCGATCATGAAAGCGGTGCGCGGCGCGGAGATATCTCTTGCAACGCTCAACCACCCTAAATTCAAAGCGATGAGCAGGGAGCAGTTGCGCGAAGAGCTGTATAAGACGACGGACGAGCGGCTGTTTGCGATATATGCCGCGCTTCATGTGGGCATAACCGTGGACGATATTTTCGGGATTACGAAAATCGATCGCTGGTTCCTGAATAAGCTGAAAAATTTAGTGGATTATGAGGGCGCCGTCGCAGGACGCAAACTTACCCGTGCCGAATATTTGCACGGCAAAAAACTCGGGTATACCGATGCGGCGTTGGAAGAAATCAGCGGGTTCAAGGTTCCCGCGCACCGTCGCGCTGTCTTTAAAATGGTTGATACGTGCGCCGCGGAATTTTCCGCGCAGACCCCGTATTTTTATTCGACTTACGACGAGCCCGAACATGACGAAGCGCTGCCGTTAGTCAAGGCGAGCCGAAAAAAGCGCGTTATCGTCATCGGTTCCGGTCCCATCCGAATCGGACAGGGAATCGAATTCGATTATTCTTCCGTGCATTGCGTTTGGACGCTGAAAGAGCTCGGCTACGAGGTCGTGATCATCAACAACAACCCCGAGACGGTTTCCACGGATTTCGACACCGCCGACAGGCTGTACTTTGAATCGCTTACGCCCGAAGACGTTCAAAATGTGATCGACGCGGAGAAGCCTTACGGTGTCGTAATTACCTTCGGCGGACAGACGGCGATCAAGCTGTGCGGGTATCTCGACAAGAAGGGCGTTCGAATACTCGGAACAAGCGCCGACAGCGTGGATATGGCGGAGGACAGGGAGCGCTTTGACGAGCTATTGGAGCGCTTCGGGATTGCGCGTCCCAAGGGACTTACCGTCATGAGCAAATCGGAGGCGATCCGCGCCGCGGAGACGCTCGGCTATCCGGTGCTGCTGCGCCCCTCCTATGTCATAGGCGGACAGAATATGACGATCGCCTTTACCGAGAACGACATTTCCCGATATATGGACGTGATTCTTGCCCAGCATATCGAAAATCCCGTACTCTGCGACAAATATCTCATGGGAAGCGAATTGGAAGTGGACGCGATCTCGGACGGTACGGACGTTCTGATACCCGGTATCATGCAGCATATCGAACGCGCGGGAGTTCATTCGGGGGACAGTATCGCCGTATATCCGCCTTATCATTTGAGCGACGCCATGCTGCAAAAGATCGTAGAGGTATCTACGCAGCTCGCGCTTTCTTTAAAGACGAAGGGACTCATCAACATTCAATATCTGATCTATCAGAATCAGCTATATGTGATCGAGGTGAACCCGCGCGCTTCCCGTACGATTCCGTATATTTCCAAGGTGACGGGCGTTCCCATGGTGGAGCTTGCCACCAAAATCATGACGGGAGCAAAACTGAAAAAACTCGGCTACGGAACGGGATTATATCCCAATTCTCCCTACGTCGCAGTCAAAGTGCCCGTTTTCAGCTTTGAAAAACTCAACGACGTAAACTCCCAGCTCGGACCCGAGATGAAATCGACGGGGGAGGTGCTCGGGATCGGCAAGACGATTGAGGAGGCTCTTTTCAAAGGGCTGGTTTCGGCAGGGTTTAAGATGTGTCACCCCACCAAGGAAAAACCTGTCGGCGTGTACTTTACCGTCAACGATCAGGATAAATTCGAAATCGTCTCCATTGCCAAAAAATTTGCCGATCTCGGCTGTAACATTTTTGCAACGGCGGGTACGGCGAAGGTCATTGCGGATCTCGGGATCGAAGTTACGGTCGTCGATCGTTTGAAAGCGACCAAACAGATGTGCAGGTTGATGGACGAAGGGAAGGTGGATTATATTATCTATACGGGAAAAACGGACGTAGATTCCATTGCGGACTATATCGAACTTCACCATCACGCGATTTTGCTCGGGATTACCGTGCTCACTTCGCTCGATACGGCGAACGCGCTCTGCGATATTATCGCAAGTAAATTTACGGAATATAATACCGAACTGATCGATATTAACGCGCTGCGCACAAAGAAGACCGAATTGCAATTCGTAAAAATGCAGTCCTGCGGAAACGATTATATCTATTTTGAAGATATGGAGGGAAAGATTACCTGTCCCGAGTCGCTGGCGGTCAATTTTGTAGACCGTCATTACGGAATCGGGGGCGACGGAATTGTTCTCATGGAAAAATCGGACGTGGCGGACGCAAAGATGCGAATTTATAATCAGGACGGTTCGGAGGGGATGATGGCGGGTAACGCCATTCGCTGCGTCGCAAAGTATCTCTACGAGAGCGGGATCGTCCCCAAAACGGAAATGACGATCGAAACGATGAGCGGTATCCGTGAAGTCAAGGTCGCCTCGTTCGGCGGAGTCGTCTCCTCTGCGAGCGTAAACCTCGGGAAAGCGGAGCTTGCGGGCGATAAAATTCCCTCCGTATGGAAAGGAAAGCAGATCGTCGACCAGCCCATGGAGATCGATGGCAAGGAATTTCGAGTGACGCTTGTAAATCTCGGAAACCCGCACTGTGTGATTTTCTGCGACAAGGTTGACGACGTGCCTGTATCCGTACTCGGACCCAAAATCGAAAACAGCAGTTATTTTCCGCACAAGACGAATACCGAATTTATCCGCGTCGTCAATGAGACGACGGTTAAAATGCGCGTATGGGAGCGCGGAAACGGCGAGACCTGGGCGTGCGGAACGGGCGCAGCGGCAGCCGCCGTGGCGTGTGTGCTGCGCGGATTTTGCGCTAAGGATACCGATATCACCGTAAAAGTAAAGGGCGGGGATCTCATCGTCAATTATCATTCGGACGAAACGGTTACGCTCACGGGGAACGTGGAAAAAATATATGAAGGGAAGGTTGAATTTTAATGAGAGACGCGCTGTATGAAGAGAGCGCACAGTCGCTGAAATCCAAATCGGAAGCGCGAATGTACATGGTGTTTCATGTTTTGAGCATAATCTGCGTCGTGCTGGCGGTCGTTTGGTTTTTTATAACGATTATGATTGTTCCAAGCGTGATAGATTCCTACAATGAGGGAAGAACGGACGGTATCGGTATCGCCGTATGGGTTTTCGAATTTGTCGGACCGCTTCTGATTCTGCTTCTTCTGGCATTTCTGTTTTTCCGGTTTAAACGGCGGTTTAACATAAGTTTCGACTACCTGTTTGTAGAGGACGAATTGCGGATTACCAAGGTCTTTAACGGCAGAAAACGGAAATTTATCACGACGATCAAAGCGGATCAGATTCTTAAAATCGGCAACTGTGAGGACGAGGATGGATTTGAAAACACCATGCGCGGACTTGGGGGCAAAAAGCCGAAATTTATGACTCCCAACCGCGAACCGGCCGAAGACAAGTACTTTATCTATATTCTTCGTTCGTCGAGCATCGAGAAAAATGTATATGTCATCGAATGTCGCATCAATATGCTCGAATACCTCGTGCGGGCGGCAGGCAGAAATAAGCTGGAATGGAAAAAATAATTTACCTTGACAATGCGGCAACCACTCGTCCGAACGAACGGGCGGTTTTGCTTGCGGAAAACTTTGTGAAAGAGAATTGGTGCAATCCCTCCGCGCTCTATGCGGGCGGGGAAGCGGCAAAACGCGAAATAAAGCTGGCGCGGGAAGAGCTTCTAAGGCGCATTGCAGATCCGTTTACGTTTGGTCTCGTCTTTACGTCTTGCGGCACCGAGGCAGATAATCAGGCGGTTTTTTACGGCGCGCGGCGGGGCAACGCCGTGACTACTCTTTCCGAGCACGCGGCGGTCTTATCCGCCTTTCAGACCCTGAAAAACGGCGGCGTTGAGCCTCGTTATGCCCTTTTGCGGGCGGACGGGAGGGTGGATGAAGACGATTTACTGTCCTTGGTCGACGAAAAGACGAGCTTTGTCTCGGTCGTGCACGTGGCGAGCGAAACGGGCGCGGTGAACGACGTCGTTCGGCTTGCCCGTCTCGTAAAAGAAAAAAATCCGCGCTGCATCTTTCATAGCGACGGCGTTCAGGCGTTCGGAAAAATTCCCGTTCGTCTGTCGGGCGACGTTGATTTCTATTCGGTCAGTGCGCATAAAATCGGGGGCGTGAAAGGAACGGGGGCGCTCGTTTACAAAAAATCGCATAAAAACTTCGCCTATTTGCACGGAGGCGGGCAGGAAAACGGGGAAAGAAGCGGCACGGAGAACGTGTTCGGAATCGTTGATTTCCGCTATGCCGCCGAAGACAAATTTAAATCGCTTGAAGAGGACGCAAACCGCGCGGTTTTGCTTCGGGAGAAGATGTGGAATCTTTTGGATCGAGGAATTTTTAAACGGATTTCGCCCGAAAACGGGACTCCGTACATTCTTACGGTGGCAGCCCAAGGTCTGCGCGGCGCCGTGTTGCAGCAAATTTTATCCGGACGCGGCATCTTTGTGGGAACCGGAAGCGCCTGTTCTTCCAAAAAACCCTTTTCCCGTGCGATCGAGGCATGCGGGTACGGAGAAGACGTATTATACGGCGTTTTGCGCATGAGCTTTTCGCCCGATTCCACGGAAGAAGAGATAGAGCGTTGCGCGGCGGTTTTAAACGAAGAGGCGCGGGTCATGAAAGGGAGACTTTAAATGATGGAAAAAGTAATTATTATACGCTATGCGGAAATACATTTGAAGGGAAAAAACCGCGGGTACTTCGAACGGGTTTTTTCCGTGAATCTCGAGCGCGCTTTAAAGGGGATAAGGCACGAATTGCATCGTACGAGCGGGCGATATCTCATCGTCGGCTTTTCGGAGGACAGAACGGAAGAAATCATGTCGCGCGTTTCCCGCGTGTTCGGCGTACATTCTTATTCTTTGGGATTTCTCGTAGAAAACGAGCTCGACAGTATCTTCGAAACGGCTCTTTTTGTCGCGCCCGAACAGGGAACGTTTAAAGTGGAAACCCACCGCGCAGATAAGCGTTATCCGATGACTTCCATGGAAATCAATGCGGAAATCGGCGGGAGAATTTTAGAAAGCCGCCCGCAATTAAAGGTAAACGTGCACGATCCCATGCACACAATTTATATCGACGTGCGGGAAAACGGAACGGCGCTCGTCTTTGGAAAATTTTTGCAAGGCTCAGGCGGTATGCCTGTCGGCACGTCGGGCAGGGGGTTGCTCCTGATATCGGGCGGAATCGATTCTCCCGTTGCGGGTCACATGATGGCAAAGCGCGGTATGTGCGTGAGTTATCTCCATTTTCACAGCTATCCCTATACCAATGAAAGCGCCAAGGAAAAGGTCGTGGACCTTTGCAGGGCGCTCGCGCCATACACCAACACGAACCGCTTGACGACGGTCAGCGTGACCCATATTCAGGAAGAAATTCACGCAAAATGCGCCGCGGAACTGAACGTGACGCTCTTGCGCCGCTTTATGTTCCGCATAGCGGAGCGCATTGCAAAGAGAGAGGATGCCAAGTGTCTTATCACGGGAGAGAGTCTTGGACAGGTTGCCAGCCAGACGATCGAGGGCATCACCTCGTCTAATGCGGTTGTAACGCTTCCCGTTCTGCGTCCTTTGGTGGGATTCGACAAAGAAGAAATTGTGATCCGCTCCAAAAAAATCGGAACATACGAGATTTCCGTGCTTCCTTTCGAGGATTGCTGTACGGTCTTTTTGCCTGATTTTCCGGCGATTAAACCCAAGCTGTCCTATATCGAAGAGGAGGAGCGCAAGCTGGAAATCGACGGACTGGTGGAGGAGGCGCTCTCCACCGCAGAAAAAATCGTATTTTAATCTACCCACCAATCGTCTGGAATCTCGGGGGAAACGGGGATACGCACTGCGGGAAGACGGACGGTCTCGCCCGCCGTTCCGCCGTAAAAAGGCGTGACGGTATATTCGTAAATTTCTCCGCCCAGTACCGAATTGTCATAAATTTTTTCGCGGTATTTTCCGCTGTAAACGGTGATTTCTTCACCGTTATTTTTTCTTTTAATCACATAATCATAGTACTCTGTCTGAGATAGTACTATACAAATCGAGCCGTTATTGATCGAAATTTTAGGAATTTGAATGGTCGGTCGGGAAAAACGCGTGCTTTTTCCCTCGGGCAGCGCCGACGTTTTAAAGTAGTCGGATAAAGTCGTCAAAGGGGGCGCGGCGGAGTCGGCGCGCAAAATGCGGTGGTGCGTTTCATATTCTTCCTTGTCGTAGGAGACCTTTTCGATTCCGCTGCATGCCGGGAAGGGCGACGGAGCACCGTCGCGGTAGAGTGCCCTAAGCGTCTTTAAGGCGATATTGGCGGGAATTCCTCCGCCGGTTGCAAAAATCGGAGTATTGTCTTTGTTGCCAAGCCATACCGCGACGGTATGTTCCGTCGTATAAGCGATTGTATATGCGTCGATCGTATCTTTCCCGTTCGCGCCAGTTCCTGTCTTGGCGCAGACGGGGAAATGCAGACTTTTCAGCGTTTTTGCGGTGCCTTCGCTTGCCGCTGTTTGCAGCATATCGTTGATAAGATAGCTGGTTTCTTCGGAGAATACGCGCTTTGCGGCGGGACGGTGGCGATAGACGACAGTTCCGCCGCTGTCTACGATTCGAAGTATCGTGCGGGCGGGAGTAAACGTTCCTCCTGCCGCAAAAACGGAAAAGGCGTCCGCAAGCGCGGGAAGTGTGAATCCCTTTCTCATGCCGCCGAGAGCCAAAGCAAGAGAATAGTCCTCTTCGGGGACGGAAAGCCCCATGCGTTCAAGATATGAGCAGCCGCGCGGGATGCCGATTTCGTTCAGGATTTTGACTGCGGGGATGTTTACGCTGTGGGCGAGAGCGTAGCGCGCGCTCATATATCCCCCGAATTCTCCGCCGTAGTTGGAGGGAGAATATCCCGCATAATTGATTTTTTCATCGAGAACGGGGGTTGCGGGCGAAATGAAATTCTCTTCGATCGCGGGTGCGTAAACAAGAAGGGGCTTGATTGTGGAGGCGGGCAGGCGTTTCATAATGCCTGCCGTAGAGTATAGCGCTTTTATAGCGTTGTTTTGGTTGTCCCGTACGAGGATGCAGACGTCAGAATCTTCCTTCGTCGTTTCCAGCGTCTCCTGCAATGTTCCGTCCAGCGCGGTGTAAACCTTCCATTCGCCGATTTCCCCCGAACGAAGATCGGGAAACAGTTCGGACAATTCCTCATATACGGCAGAGAGATAGCTGTAAGCCGTCCTGTCTTTCTCTGCGGGCGCGGTCGGAAGGGGCTCCTTGACGGCTTCTTCATATTCGGACGGCGCAATAAAATTCTGATCCCGCATGAGCGACAGAATGAAATTTCTGCGGGTAAGGCATTTTTCGGCGTCGCGGAAGGGGGAATAACGGTTCGGAGATTTTACAAGCGCGGCGAGCATCGCGCTTTCTGCGGGACTGAGCTCGGCGGCGTTTTTTCCGAAATAAAACGAGGCGGCGTTTTCGATTCCGAACGCGCTGTGTCCAAAATAAATGGAGTTGAGATAAAGTTCAAGGATTTCCTCCTTCGTATAGTGTTTTTCGAGCGCGCGGGTCAGTTTGAACTCTTTCAGTTTTCTCTTTACCGTCTTTTCACCGGAAAGATGGGTGTTCTTCACGAGTTGCTGCGAAATCGTGGAAGCGCCCTCCTTAAAGGAGAAGCTGACTGCGTTTTTTAGAAAAGCTTTGGCGATTCGTCTGTAATCGAATCCGTTGTGAGAGTAAAAACGCTTATCCTCCACGGCGACGAACGCATTCGGAAGATAGGAGGGCAGATCCTGAAACCGCGCGGCGTTTTTTTCTGCGGAAACGGAAATTTCCTGCTCTTCGCCGTCGTAGATGCGCACCAGAGAGGTGGACAGCGCGAGCTTTCCTGAATCTAATTTCAGCCCCGCGGTGACGCCGAAGCAGTAAAAAAGGAAGGCGATCGCCAATACGGACAGCGAGCCGAATAAGCATGAAAGAATCATGATAGTCCGTTTCATCAACCGCAGTATTCGTAATTTGTAAAAAATTTTGCCTGAAAGCGCTGCTTTTGTTGAAAAACGGGAGGAGTTATGCTATAATTTTAAATCGGGAGGGGTTATGACCTTAAAAGATATCGTTGCCGAGAGCAAGCGCATCGTATTTTTCGGAGGAGCCGGAGTATCGACGGAGAGCGGAATACCCGACTTCCGTTCTTCGGACGGGCTGTACAGCATGAAGTACGACGTTCCGCCGGAGACGATTTTAAGCTCGGAATATTTCTATCGCCATACCGATAAGTTTTTCGAGTTCTATCGGGACAAGATGCTTCCGCTTTCGGCGAAACCGAATAAAGCGCATTGGAAACTTGCCGAATGGGAGAAAAGGGGAATTCTTTCCGCCGTCGTGACGCAAAACATCGACGGGTTGCATCAGGCTGCGGGCAGTCGGACGGTTTACGAATTGCACGGCAGCGTCCGCCGCAATTATTGTCTGAATTGCGGAAGGGCGTTTTCCGCCGAGTATATCGCCTCTTCCCAAAAAATTCCACGCTGCCCGTGCGGAGGTATGATCAAACCGGACGTCGTGCTCTACGGAGAACCGCTCGACCAAAGGACCGTATACGGCGCAGTCGGTGCAATCGAACGCGCGGATACGCTCATCGTGGCGGGGACCTCGCTAACGGTCTGTCCGGCAGCGGCGTTTGTCGAGTATTTTCGCGGGAAACATTTTGTATTGATCAACCGTGACCCTACCCCGCTTGATTATAAATTTGAATTGGTTCTTCGCGGAAAAGTCGGGGAAATTCTTTCGGAGATAGAATGAAATACCATATTGTAACGTACGGCTGTCAGATGAATCTGCATGAATCGGAAAAGATCGCGGGGATTCTGCGCACGGTCGGTTACGAAGAAGAAGGAGCGCTGGAAGATTCGGACATCGTTGTTTTTAATACCTGTTGCATACGGGAAAACGCCGAAAATCACGCTTTCGGGAATATCGGTGCGCTAAAAAAGTTAAAAAGGCAGAAGAAGCACCTCATTATCGCCGTGGGCGGCTGTATGGTGCAGGAAGAGGGCAAAGCGGCGATTTTAAAGGAAAAATTCCCTTTTATCGACGTGCTTTTCGGGACGCACAATCTGGACGAGCTTGCCGCCTTGATCGAGAGAAAGCGGACGCAGAAAAAGACGGTCGTCTCCTTACGGGAGGAACGGGAAGAGACGGAAGACGGAGCGGATCCCGTTCGCGTGAGTTTTCCAAACGCTTGGGTAAACATTACCTATGGCTGCAATAACTTCTGCTCCTACTGTATCGTTCCCTACGTGCGCGGCAGAGAGCGTTCGCGGCGGGCGCAGGACGTTCTCGACGAGGTGCGCCTTCTCGTTGCGTCCGGCTATAAAGAAATCACGCTGCTCGGACAAAACGTTAATTCCTATCGCGACGGGGACGTGCGTTTTCCCCAACTGTTGGAGGAGGTCGCAAAAATCGACGGAAAATTCCGATTGCGGTTTATGACCTCTCATCCGAAGGATTTTTCGGATGAGCTCGTTTCCGTCATGAAGCGATACGATAAGATATGCCGTCAGCTTCATCTTCCCGCACAGTCTGGATCGAACCGCATTCTTTCGCTGATGAACCGCCGTTATACGAGGGAGAAGTATCTGGAAGACGTCGCGCTGCTGAAACGCGAAATTCCCGACTGCGAAGTTACGACCGACCTTATCGTAGGCTTTCCGACCGAGACGGAGGAGGAGTTCGAAGAGACGCTTTCCCTTGTGGAGGAGGCGGATTTTTCCACGGCGTTTACGTTTGTGTACTCACCGCGCAAGGGGACGAGGGCGGCGGCCATGGACGGGCAGATTCCGGAGACCGTTCAAAAAGAGCGCATTATGCGTCTCGTGGATAAGGTGAACGCAAACACGCGGGTCAAGAGCGCCAAATACGTCGGAAAGAGAGTGGAGATTCTCTGCGAGGGGTACGACGAGAAGAGAGGTATGTATCTGGGGCGCGACATATACGGAAGAATGGGGTATTTTAAAAGCGAGGAAAACCGTAACGGCGAATTTGTGACGCTTGAAATTGTGGAAGCGAACGGGATTTCTCTTTACGGAAGAGAGGTATAGAGAGGAGCGGCTATGGCTATGGGTTTGTCACCAATGATGGAACACTACCTTCAAATGAAGGAAAAGCATAAGGATTGCGTGCTGTTTTATCGGCTCGGGGACTTTTACGAAATGTTTTACGACGACGCGGTAAAGGTTTCGAAGCTGCTTGACCTTACGCTTACGGGGCGGGACTGCGGTTTGAAAGAACGCGCGCCCATGTGCGGGATTCCCTATCATGCCGCCGATGCCTATATCGCCAAGCTGGTTGCGCTGGGCGAGCGCGTCGCAATCTGCGAACAGCTTTCCGACCCCAAGGAGTCAAAGGGAATGGTCGAACGCGACGTGATCCGCATCGTTTCCGCGGGGACGATGACGGAAGAGAGTCTTTTGGACGAAAAGAAGAGCAACTATATCGCTTGCGCCTATAAGAGCGGCGATCGCTTTGCGCTCGCATGGGCGGATATCACGACGGGGGAGTTTTGTGCGGGAGAAGAGGACAACCTCGAAAAACTGTTAGCTTCGTTGGTAAATTATTCCGTCGCGGAAATCGTTTGCAACGACGAACTGTTGTTTGCAGTCAAGGACAGAGCAGAGACGGAACACGGCCTGCTTCCCGCCTTTTCCTGTTATTTACCCCGGGCATTCGAGAAGAAAGCTGCGGAAAAAAGTTTGATGCAGCAGTTGTCCTGCGCTTCAATCGATGCGCTCGGATTGAGCGGTCACGACGGTGCGGTGATTGCCGCGGGAGCGTTGATCGAATATTTGCGCGAAACCCAGAAGCACGCCCTCAAAAACATTAACGCGCTTCATTTTTCGGACGGATCGGATCATATGATGCTCGATCCCATCGCGGTGAAAAATCTCGATATACTCCGAAACGGTGCGGACGGAAAGAAATACGGTTCTCTCCTGTGGCTGCTCGACAGGACGAAGACGGGAATGGGCGCGAGAAAGCTCTCGTCGCTTATCACCTCTCCGTTAAAGGACAGAAATCGAATCGGTTTGCGGCTCGACGCGGTGGACGAGCTCTGCCGTGCTGGTGTCGTAAGAATGGGGCTTTCCGATATGCTTGGCGGCGTCCGTGATATCGAGCGTCTTACGGGCAGAATATCCAACGGAAATTTACAGCCGCGGGACTGTCTGGCTCTCTCCGCGTCGCTCGCGCTTGTTCCGTCGATTAAATTTCAGCTTGCGGGTTTTTCATCTCGTCTTATCACGCAAATTTCCGAAAGCCTTGCCGATCCCAAAGAGATCTGCGCGCTCATCGACGGGGCGATTTCTCCCAACGCAACCACGTTAAAAGAGGGGAGCTATATCCGCGCGGGATATAATCGGGAACTTGACGAGTTTAGATCGGTGAAGGAGAGCGGGAAAGGTCTGCTTGCCGAACTCGAAACGCGCGAACGCGAACGCACGGGAATCAGAAATCTCCGGATCGGCTATAACCGTGTTTTCGGTTATTATATCGAAGTGAGCAATTCCTTCAAGGAGCGCGTTCCCTACGATTATCAGCGCCGTCAGACGCTTGCGGGAGGGGAGCGCTATGTGACGGAGGAGCTCAAAACGTTGGAGCGTAAAATTTTAGGCAGCGACGATTCGGCGCAAAGGCTGGAAGAGCACTTGTACGGCGAGCTGATGGAAATTCTTATCCGCAACATTCCCGTGTTTCAGGCGATCGCGGGGGCGATTGCCGATCTCGATTGCCTCGTCTCTTTTGCCGTCGTGGCTAAGGAGAACAAATACTGCCGTCCCGAGCTTATGGAAGGGGGCGCGCTGGAAATAGAAGAGGGAAGGCATCCCGTAGTAGAGGCGATTTCCCGCGAGCGTTTTGTGCCAAACGACTGTCGTTTGGACGGCGGCGAAAACCGTACGATGGTGATTACTGGTCCGAATATGGCGGGAAAGAGCACCTATTTAAGGCAGATCGCGCTCATCACTTTAATGGCGCACATAGGCTGTTTTGTACCGGCAAAACGGGCGAGAATTCCGATTTGCGACCGTATTTTTACGAGGATCGGTGCGAGCGACAATCTCATTTTAGACAGAAGTACCTTTATGGTAGAGATGACGGAGGTTGCCAATATTTTGCGCAACGCTACCGAGCGGAGCTTGTTGATACTCGACGAAGTGGGGCGCGGGACCAGTACGTTTGACGGACTGTCGATTGCTTGGGCGGTCATCGAATATCTTACGGAAAAGATTCGCGCCAAAACGCTTTTTTCCACGCATTATCACGAGCTTACCGAACTCGAGGGAAAGCTGGACGGAGTAAAAAACTATAAAATAACGGCGCGTGAAGTCGGCGGTTCGATTGTGTTTATGCGAAAAATCGTACGGGGAGGCGCCTCGCGCAGCTTCGGCGTAGAGGTTGCGGCTCTTGCGGGAGTCCCCGAAGACGTGACTGCGCGTGCAAAGAAAATCCTGCGCTCCCTTGAAAAGAACGACCTTGCGGGGAAAGCCGCCGATTCCGAAACGGAAGCGGAAGAAGAAGAGAGGAGCGAGCCGATTACGGCGGCGCTCAGAGAGATTGATTTGAACGCCTTGACTCCGATGCAGGCGCTTGCGCTTCTTTGTGAATGGAAGGAGAAATTGGCATGAAAATAAATCTTCTGGCGGCGGACGTCTATAACCGTATCGCGGCGGGTGAGGTCGTAGACCGCCCGTACTCCGTCGTGAAAGAACTGGTGGAAAATGCAATCGACGCGGGTGCAACGGAAGTTTCCGTCGAAATTGAGGGAGGCGGAAAAAAGCGGATCTGCGTTCGGGACAACGGCTGCGGCATCGAAAGGGAGGATTTGGCGCGCGCTTACGCTCCCCACGCGACAAGCAAGCTGAAAACGGCTGAGGATCTTTTTTCCGTACAGACGCTCGGATTCCGCGGCGAGGCAATCGCCTCGATAGCGTCCGTATCGCGCATGAAAATTCTGTCGGGCACGGAGAGCGGCAGTTATTCTCTTTCCGCGTCGGGCGGGGTTTTGGGCGATATCATAGAAGAGGGCGGGGCGCGCGGCACCGAGGTTACGGTGGAAGATCTCTTTTTTAATACGCCCGCAAGACTTAAATTTTTAAAAACGGACGCGCAGGAAGAGAGCGACGTATCCAATATGATGGCGCGCTTCCTTCTCTCCCGTCCCGAAATTTCCTTTACCTATACCGTAGCGGGAAAAACAAAGTACCGCTCCTTCGGCGAAGGGCTTTCTGCCGCGCTCGTGAACGTTTACGGCGGGGATATCCTCGGAAACTGTTACGAAATCAACGCGGATAAACACGGAATCGGATTGCACGGGTTTATCGGCAATCAAAACTTTTCGAAACCGAACAGAAGTTATCAGAGTTTATTTGTAAACGGTCGTTACGTCGTCAATCAAACGGTGTCTGCGGCGGTGACGAACGCTTACGGCGCTTATCTCATGAAACGGCAGTATCCTTTTTACGTTCTTTTTTTGGATATTCCGCCCGAGATCGTGGACGTAAACGTGCATCCGAATAAGGCGGACGTTCGGTTTGCTGACAATCAGATCATATACGGAACCGTATACTCTGTAATTTCTTCCGTATTAGACGGCAATTCCCGCGCGCTCGAATATGTGGTCGGGGGATCGAAGCAGAGTTCGGAAGAAAGTCTTTCCAAACTTCCCGCCGATTTTCCGACTCCCGCAAGCAGTCCCCGAACGGAGCAGATGAGCTATGCGCAGGCGAAAAGCGAACTCTCGTTCGACGTCTCTTCCGTCGGAGGGAGGGTTCCCGCACCGAAATTTATTTTGCCCGAGGAGCCGAAGCATGAGATCGCTGTCTCTCGTTCCTATGCGCCAGACGTTTTCGAGGAAAACAAGCGCTATCTTGCGGAACGGGAGAAACAACAAGAACGCATAGAAGTTGCATCTCTTGTTTATAAAGGCGAGCTTTTCCGCACTTATCTGATTTACGAGGCGGGGGATCAAGCCTATCTGGTCGATCAGCACGCCGCGCACGAGCGCATTATCTACGACAGGCTGCGCGCCAAGACGGAGAGTAGGACGGTCAACGTACAGCCCATGCTCGTACCGTTCGTGATAACGCTGAACGCACCCGAATTTGCATTTATAAAAAAGCAGTTTCCGATATTGGAGGGAATCGGCTTCGAAATCGGAGAGTTTGGGGGGACCAGCGTGAAGGTATCGGCGGTGCCTGCCGATTTACAGCACATCGATCTCAACGAATTTTTCAATGAGATTCTCTCCTCGATGGAGAGCCTTCGCGCCGTCAAACTGACCAATCTTTTAAAAGATAAGCTGGCTTCCGCCGCTTGTAAAGCTGCCGTGAAGGGGGGAGAAAAGCTGACGGAAGAAGAAGTGCGCGCCTTGCTTGAAAAAATGAACGGTGATATGGGGCTCAAATGCCCTCACGGGCGTCCCGTCGCCGTACTCGTGAAAAAGAGCGAGCTTGAAAAACTGTTCAAGAGGATCGTATGAAAGTTCTTGCGGTCTGCGGGGCAACCGCCTCGGGAAAAACCGCGCTTGCCGTAGAGTGCGCCAAGCGGCTTGGGGGTGAAATCATATCCTGCGACGCTCTGCTCGTGTACCGCGGTTTGAATATCGGTACGGCGAAGCCGACGGAAGAGGAGCGAGGGGGGATCCCGCACTATATGATCGACGTCGTCGATCCGCGCGAATCTTTCTCTGTGAGCGACTTCGAGCGGATTGCCCTTCCGATTTTAAACGATATTATCGGGCGCGGAAAAGTGCCGATTCTCTGCGGGGGAACGGGATTTTACATGAATGCGCTTTTATATCGGAGCTCGTTCGGAAATACGCCCGCCGACAGCGGCGTGCGGGAGAAATACGAGAAGATCGAACGGGAGATGGGGAGAGAATATCTGCACGATTTACTTGTCGGCTGTGATCCCGAAAGCGCTTCCAAACTTCATCCGAACGACGTCAAGCGGGTGATTCGTGCCCTTGAAATTTACGAGCTGACCGGGAGAAAAAAATCCGAGCAGCGAGATAAAACGGAGCCGCGGTTTCCGTTTATTGCGGTTGCATTTGACTATCCGCGGGAGGAACTGTACGGAAGGATCGACCGAAGAGTGGACGGGATGTTTTCGCGCGGGCTCGTGGAGGAAGTCAAGGGGCTTTTGAAGTCCGGAATCGCGGAAACCGCCCTGTGTATGCAGGGGATCGGCTATAAAGAAATTGTCGATTCTTTAAAAAATGACGATTTGCAATGTACTATGTGTGACATAATCAAGAAAAATACGCGCAATTATGCAAAGAGACAGCTCACTTTTTTTAAAAAATATCAAAATTTGCATTGGCTGACGCCCAAAAGCATAGCGGAAGCCGCAGAGGAGACGGTAAAACTGTATGGAGATTGAAAATTTGATTGCCCGTCAGGAAGAGAGACTGGGGGCGATGTTTCGGGAGATTGACGGCATAGCTCTTTTTAATCAGCAAAAAGTATTGGATGCGTTTCGGGAAGAACGGATTGCTTTGCGCCATTTTTCACCGACGACCGGCTACGGTTACGGCGACGAAGGGCGGGAAGCGTTGGGAAAGATCTTTGCACGTGCGTTCGGTTCGGAACGTGCGATCGTTTCTCCCGCCTTGTTGAGCGGTACGCATGCGCTGACGGTCGCCCTTTTCGGTATTTTGCGCCCCGGCGACAGGATTCTCTGCATTACAGGACTTCCCTACGATACCGTCAGGAGCGTGATTTGGGGAGAGGGAAACGGTTCGCTCAAGGATTTCGGCATTTCGTGCGACGTTGTTCCCCTTGACGAGAGCGGACAGGTGGATTATCTCGCCGTCGAAAAGGCGCTTGCTGCAAAAAACTATCGTATGGTATATATCCAACGCTCGCGCGGATATGAACTCCGCGACGCTTTTTCGGTGAACGGAATCGAAAAAATGTGCTGTTTCGTGCGCGCGCGCGGATTTAAGGACTGTATCTTCGTCGATAACTGTTACGGCGAATTTGTCGAGACGAGAGAACCCACTCAGGTCGGCGCCGATATTATTGCGGGATCTCTTATCAAGAATCCGGGAGGCGGGCTTGCGCCCACGGGAGGATATATTGCCGGAGGGGCGAAGTATATCGAATCGTGCGAGCAGCGTCTTACCGCGCCCGGAGTTGGCGGGGAAATCGGCTCCTATGCGTACGGATACCAACTCTTATTCGAGGGCGTTTTCCTTGCTCCTCATGCGGTTGCGCAGGCTTTAAAGGGCGGGTTGCTGATCGGGGGGTGTCTGGAGGCTCTCGGCTGCGAAAATTATCCCGCAACGGATCGTTTGCCGGCGGATATAACGCGTGCGGTCCGGTTTGAAACGGAAGAGGCGTTAACCGGATTTATAAGCGCCGTGCAGGCATGCTCTCCGATCGATTCTTACGTCCATCCCGAGGCTTGGGATATGCCAGGCTACGATTGCAAGGTTATCATGGCGGCAGGAACGTTCAATTCCGGTTCCACGATCGAGCTTTCTGCCGATGCGCCTATTCGGAAACCCTATATCGCGTACTTTCAGGGCGGGCTCACCTACGAGCATTGCCGCATTGCATGCAAAGAAATTCTGCAAAAATTACTCTAAAAAACTTTTCGAAAAAGTTCTTTTTTTCTTTTCAACCGCTTGACATAAGAAATATTTTGTATTATCATATTGATATCAAAATGATATCAAATAATGGAGTTTGTTATGGAACCGAAAAGGATTGTGGAAGAGTTTGACAAAGTTACGGAAAAAAGCGCCCGCGAAAAAAGCGGTTGGCTGATGTTATTCGTAATACTGCTTATTCTGGCTGCGGGAATCGCGATGACGGTTGTCGGAATCTGCGTAATCGTCGAAGTTGAACTTTGGGCTGTCGGCACGGCGCTTACCGTCGTTGGCTTTATCGTGATTGTAATTGCCATCTGCTTATTGGGCGGATTTAAGCTTTTGCAACCCAACGAAGCATATGTTTTGACGCTTTTCGGAAAATATTACGGCACCATGAAGCGCGACGGCTTTTTTTGGGTAAATCCGTTCTGTTCGGCGGTCAATCCCGCAAGAACCATGATGGCGGGGTCGGCGCGAAAACTTTCTTTGAAAGCGATGACTTTAAATAACGATAAACAGAAGGTCAACGACGAGGAGGGGAATCCGATCGAAATTTCCGTCGTTGTGATCTGGCGTATTACGAATACCGCCCGCGCGGTTTTCAGCGTTGATAACTATATGTCCTATCTCTCCACGCAGTGCGACGCGGCGATCCGTCAGGTTGCGCGGCAGTATCCCTACGACGTATCCTCGAACGGAGACGAAAAATCGTTACGCGGGAGCGCACAGGAGATAGCTAACGTTCTTCGCGAAGAGCTTCAAAACCGCGTCGAAATGTCCGGAATCGAGATATTGGAAGCCCGTATTTCCCACCTTGCCTATGCGCCAGAAATTGCCGCCGCCATGCTGCAACGCCAACAGGCTTCGGCGATTATCGCGGCAAGGCAGAAAATCGTGGAAGGCGCTGTTTCTATGGTCAAAATGGCGCTGGACAAATTGTCCGACGAACAAATTGTGGAACTTGACGACGAGCGAAAGGCGCAGATGGTTTCCAATTTGCTGGTCGTGCTCTGCGGAAACAAGGACGCGCAACCCATTGTGAACAGCGGAAGCATTTATTAAACTTTTGTAAGGAAAGATTTTGGAAAAGGAACGCACGGAACAATCGAATAAAAAACAAGTGCCGCTGCGCCTTTCGAAAAATCTGTTCGCGGAACTTTCGGAATGGGCGGAGGAAGATTTCCGTTCGCTCAACGGTCAGATCGAATATCTTCTTACCGAGTGCGTGAAGAAGCGAAAGAAGGGGAGAGAAAAGAAGAATGGGGATGATTGAACCGATTTCTGCAGCGGCTTTGGAATATACGGAAGAGTTTTCCGAAGGCAATGTTCTGATCATGGCGATTGTGTTCGGCGTGCTTGCGGCGTTCGAGAGAAGACGATCATACGACGGGAGAGAATCAAACAGCAAGTTCGTCATAAAACGCGGCGTTGAGCCGTCTTTACGTCAAATATAAAGTGCGGCGGGAGCTTATCGTTTGATAGGCTCCCGCGTTCTTTGTTACCGTATAGGTTCCTGCTTGATTCTTTCGTAGCCCTTTTTCGGCTTCGGACGGAACAGATCGATTTTGTTGAACAATTTCACATAGAGGACAAAGAGGATGATCAGTACGACGGCTACGCATATGACAATAATTGCCCATGCGTCGAGCGTTTCGCCTTTTACTTTTGTCCAAAGCTCGTTGATACGCGCATCGTCTTCCCCGTAATAATCCATAACGGCGCAGCGGTAAATGACCTCTTCCGAAGGATACTGCGCATAAAGCTGCCGCTGCAACTGCTCCGCGTCCGCGCTGATGATTGCGTCTTCGCCGAAGAAATAGCTCAGATCGTAGTCAATGACGTCTTCCGCGTCGTCCTCGGCTTCGTAGGTATAGGCAACGTAATCGAAGACCTCCTCGGAAGCGATTACGGATGAATAGCCGATATAATACATATTGCGAACCGCGCTTTCCGGTTTGGACATAAAGTTGATGAACGCCTGCGCCGCGTGTTTGGTCGCCGCGTCCCGATTACCGTCTTTGGGAATCACCCAACCGTCAAACCAAAGATTTGCGCCCTCTTCGGGGATATAGTAGTTCAGATAAACGTCGTCCTCTTCCGCAAGGTCGAGCGCGTAAACCGCGTCGCCGCTCCAAGCGAAGTTGAGATAAATCGTGCCCTTTACCATATCCGATTTTCCAGTGTCGGTCTCGAATCCGAAGATGTTTTTCTTCATTTCAAGAAGAATTTCAAGAACCTTTTCGACGCTTTCTTCGTCGGTGCGGTTCATGATCGCCGTCACGGCGGCGTTGTATTCCTCGGCGGATATGGATCCGTTCTCGTACTGTGTTTTCAGTTCGAGCAGCTCGTCCTGATAGCAGATGGCGAGACCGATAAAATAGGTGTCGCGTACGTTGTCCTTCGTCGTAACTTTCTTTTGATAGGTTGGATTGAGCATGATTGCCCAGCCCTCTTCCAAATCTTCTTCCGATACGAAGTCGGGATTATACACGAGACCGGTAGTTCCCCACATGTAGCCTGCGGCATAATCGCTCCAATGTTTGATTTCGTCTCCTACGGTGAGTTCGCCCGTGTCGAAGACGTTCGCGATATAGGGGGAAAGGTTATTGATGTAGTAGTTTTTTTCATCTTCTTTGTCAAAAAAGCTCTCGTCGAAGGGCTCCAACATTCCCTCTGCGGCAAGCTTCATAATCATATAATCGGAAGGGCAAACAAGATCGTATGTGTTGCCAAGCTTTAATTGGTTGTACAAATCTTCGTTTGTTCCGAACGTGGAATATTCCACTTTTACCGGGACGTTGTAGGTATTTTCATACCACAGTTCGAAATCGTCGATAATATGGGCGCCCTCGTTGTGAAAGGTGCTGCCCGTTTCCGTTTCGTAACGGGCAATGTAATCGTCGTCGATCAAATCCGATTTAATTTCGATTATGTTTCCCGCTTCGTCGGTATCATGGAGTTCGTCGTAGATAAACGAGCCTCTTCCGCCTTCGTCGATGTATTCTTCCCAGTTGTAAACGCGAAGAGTAACGGTTTTCCGGCTGCCGCAAGCGCTCATCAAGGAGAGAGCGGGCAACAGAAAAAGGAAGGATAATGCAAGAGATGTGATTTTTTTCAGTTTCATTTTACCGCCTCTTTTTTCTTTCTGCCGGTCAGATTGGCGATCAGAACCACGGCGAGAATGATTACGAAGATAATTGTCGTAAGCGCCCAGAAAGAGGAAAGAGTTTCGGCGGTATGAGCGTTTCCCTTCGTGATCGCATTGTAGACATAGGTGGATATGGTATTAAAAGAGGAGGGCTTTGTATAGCTTGTAACAATATAGTCGTCTAACGATAGGGTGATCGCAAGCATGAAGCCCGAGATGACGCCGGGTATAATTTGCGGAAGCACGACTTTAAAGAGGGCTTTTGCCGGACCGGCGCCCAAATCGAGCGCCGCTTCATAGAGGGAATTATCCATCTGTTTGAGTTTGGGCATGACCGAGAGTACTACAAAGGGCGTACAAATGACCATATGACCAACGATGAGAGTAAAATAAGATTTGGGAAGTCCGACGACAACGAAGGTGATTGCGAGCGCGAGCGCCGTGACGATTTCCGCATTGATGACGGGAATCTGCGAAGCTCCTTGCAAAACGGTCTTCGTCCGTCTTTTGCAATAATACATTCCCAGTGCGCCCGCCGTGCCGAGTATCGTGGAAAGGAGAGCGGCGGAGAGGGCGAGAATCAACGTATTGCCGATCATTTCGAGAATGGCGGAATCCCCGAAGAGCTTTGCATAATGCTCAAAGGTAAGTTCGCCCCAGCTCCCGATCATGTCCGTTGACACGAAGGAATAAACGGCAAGCAACAGAATGGGAGCGTAAAGCAAGAGGAGAACAAGTCCCACAAAGCACCATTTGAGAATTGTCAGCGTAATTTTCTTTTTCATAAGTTTGCCCCCCGCACGTTGTCTTCCGTTTTAAATCCGCCGGTAAGGAGGGTGGATACAAATACTACGATCAATAAGATCAGGGCGATCATGGAGCCCATATGCCAGTCCGTCCCGAAGTAGGTCTCGATAAATTTACCGATGATGGTAACCTTGGAATTGCCCAGCATATCCGATACGACGTAGTTCGTCATAGAGGGAAGGAATACCATCGTGATTCCGCTCATAATCCCGGGAAGAGAGAGGGGGAGGGTGATCCGCGTAAAGCCTGTCAGAGCGCTTCCGCCGAGATCGGAACAAGCTTCGTATAAGTTGTTGTCGATCTTTAACAGGGTCGTGTAGAGAGGAAGAATCATGAAGGGCAGAAAATCGTATACCATTCCGAAGACGGTATTAAAGTAGTTCGCTTCGCCCAACAGTCCGATCCAATTCATGAGCTCCCGAATCGCGTTGACGCGAAGGACGAAGTTGATCCACATGGGCGTAACGAAGAGGAGGAGCAGTACGTGTTTCTTTTTCAGCTTACTGTGCGCGAGGATGTAGGCGACGGGGTAAGCGATCACAAGGCAGACGACCGTCGTGATCAGTGCGATTACAATCGAATATACGATCGTGGACAGCTTGGTGGGATCGGAAAAAAAATCGATAAAGTTCGTAAAGGAGAACCCGTTATTTTTGTCCGTAAAAGCGTAAAACAGGATCACAAGCATGGGCGCGATTACAAAAAAGAGCAAAAAAACGGCGTAAGGAATACAGAGCATTTTCCGCGAAAAGCGCAGCTTCATTTCTTTTCCTCCGTATTTTTCAGGGTGAGTTTGATTTTTTCCTTCGGAATAATGACGGAAACGTAGTCGTTCTCGTTCCACAGGTCGTCGGTCGCAAAGACGAAGTCTTCTTCGTTTTCGTCCGTGCGAACGATGAGACGGTAGTGGTCGCCCTTATAGATGATGGAGATAATGTGCCCGTTCGTACCGCCGGCGTCTTCGTCGTCGCTGATTTCGATATCGTTGAGACCTACCTCTACCTTAACTTCCGTTCCCGTCATGTCGAGTTTCTCGCCCGAAGCCGTAACGAGATATTCCTCCTCGTCAATATGGCTTCCCGGATAGAGCTGGGTAAGATCGCATTCGAATTCGCCGTCCGCAAATTCTACCGTGTTGCGTTTGGTAATAACGCCGTCGAATATGTTTGTTGTAAATTTGGGCTTCATGAGGTGAATTCCGTCGGGTGCGATATTCATGCCGATAACGTCGCCCTCGTTCCGCTTTTCGGTGCTCTGGATCACAACCTCGAACTTTCCTACGAGCACGGTAATTTCATAGTGTATTCCCTTGAATACGACGGAAATGACCTTGCCTTGAAGCGCGCCCTCGTCGGGATTGCACATAATGACGTCCTCGGGACGGACGACGACGTCTACTTTTTCGTTGATATCAAAATCGTCGAGACAGTCGAATGTCTTTCCGCAGAATTTAACTTTACGGTTTCCTACGACGGTTCCGTTATAGATATTGCTTTCGCCTATGAAGTCCGCGACGAAGGTGTTTGCGGGCTCGTTATAAATATCGGTAGGGGTTCCTATCTGCTGTACCAACCCGTCCGCCATTACGACGATCGTATCCGACATCGTAAGCGCCTCTTCCTGATCGTGCGTCACATAGATAAAGGTAATGCCGAGCCTCTTGTGCATCTCTTTGAGTTCGATCTGCATTTCTTTGCGCATTTTAAGATCGAGCGCTCCGAGAGGTTCGTCCAGAAGTAAAATCTCAGGCTCGTTTACAATGGCGCGGGCGATTGCGACGCGCTGCTGTTGTCCGCCCGAGAGCGTGGCGACGGATCGCTTTTCGAATCCTTCGAGGTCGACGATTTCAAGCGCTTTTTTTACCTTTGCGGCGATTTCGGCTTTGGAGAGTTTTTCTTTTCTTGTGTATCGGTCGCCTTTTTTGTTCTGATAAGTGTTGAGAACCTTCTTGCACTTTAACCCGAAAGCAATGTTTTCGAATACGTTGATGTGCGGAAAGAGGGCATAGCGCTGAAATACCGTGTTGACGGGGCGCTTATTGGGGGGGAGACGGGAAATATCCTTTCCGTTTAAAAGGATTTGCCCGCTTGTAGGCAGATCAAATCCTGCGATCATGCGCAGCGTCGTCGTTTTTCCGCAGCCCGAGGGACCGAGGAAGGTGATAAATTCGCCTTTGTTTACGTAGAAACTTACGTTGTCGATGACAAGATTGTCGTCGTAGTACTTTGTGACGTTTTTTAGCTCGATAATGTGCTCTCCCATTCCGGTTCTCCTTTTGTGGTTGCTTTGTTAAAAATTGGGCGGGGTCGAAATCCACAGAAAGCGGGATTTTCCTTTGCTTTTGTTTACGATATGATGTTCCTTGTTTGGAGTAAAGTAGAAGCTTTCGCCCTTTTTTGCAACGTGGCACTTGTCTGCGCGGACGATGGCGATCCGACCTTCGAGTACATATCCGAATTCTTCTCCCTCATGCGGAAAATCGAATTGCGTCGCCGCGCCGGTTTCGAGTTCGACAAGCACGGGCTCCATCATATTTTTCTGTGCGTTGGGAATCAACCAGGAAAACAACATGCCTTCCGATTGCTTTTCGATATACTCCTTCTCCGTAAAAACGATTTTTTCCTCCGTTTCTTCGTGAAAGAAGCTGGAAAGATCGCTTCCCAAGGCGTTGAGAAGATCAACCAAAGTAGCGATCGAAGGGCTCGTAAGATCGTTTTCGAGCTGAGAAATATAGCCTTTTGTCAGTTCGCAGCGATCCGCAAGCTCCTTTTGGGTCAAATTTTTTTGTTGTCGCATATCCCTCAGTTTTGCACCGAGTTCCATTTGTTTCCCTCCGTTGGATTTAGTATTTATAAACTTTTTGGCGTTTTTTACGAAACTCTCGTAATTTTAAACAAAAAGTTTAATAAAAATAAACCAAGAACACGCATAACAGTATATAGGAATCATAATAGGCTGTCAAGCGTTTGAAGAAGAAAAATGGGGAAACATTAAAAAACAGAGCACAAAAAAAGACCGTCCCGCAAGGGGACGGTCTTTTAACCGTATTTTTAAGCGTTGATTGCAGCAAGCTTCTTTGCAAGTTTCGCCTTTTTATTGTTGGCGTTGTTCTTGTGAAGAATACCCTTAGTGCAAGCGGAGTCGATTGCCGAGACAGTAACGGGATAGAGAGCGTTGGCGGTATCTTTATCGCCGGCATTGACTGCGGCAAGGAACTTTTTGATGCTCGTTTTCAATGCGGATTTGATCGCCTTGTTTTCATTCGTCTTCTTTTCGGCTACGAGTACACGCTTTTTTGCGGATTTAATGTTGGGCACGATAGTTCTCCTTTCGATATTCACTTAATGACTTTAGCTATTTTAGCATAAAATAAATTGCTTGTAAACTGTTTTTTGGGCTTTGCATGCAAAAATTTAGAAAAAAATCGCAAAAAAAGGAGAGGCAATGAAAGCGAAAGTAGGGGTATTTGACAGCGGGATCGGGGGGCTTACCGTTCTGAGTGCGTGCGCGGAAAAAAATCCCGAGGTTGATTTTTATTATTTAGGAGATAATTCCCGTGCGCCTTACGGCGACAGATCTCCGCAAGAGATCGTCGACTTTGTGCGGGAAGGAATCATGACCCTGCGGGAATACGGCGTTACGGCGGTTTTGCTTGCTTGCAATACGGCGACGGCGGTCGCCGCCGAGACGGTGAGGCGGGAATTCGATTTTCCCGTGCTGGGAATGGAGCCTGCCGTGA
Organism: uncultured Clostridia bacterium; assembly: GCA_964387225.1. GTDB lineage: Bacteria > Bacillota > Clostridia > Christensenellales > Borkfalkiaceae > Gallimonas. The sequence continues at coordinate 69,620 of CAYLVU010000003.1, forward strand.
AACCTGCCGCCAAGAGGTGTCAAAACGTGCTGATCCTTGCGACCCCGCGCACTGCGGAGAGTGCGCGCCTCAAAGGGTTAATCGAAAAATTCCCCTCGTGCCGTTTTACGGTGTTTCCGACTCCGCGTTTGGCGGGAGAAATCGAACATTGTTTGCGGGAGGGAAAGAGCTTGACCATTTCCGACCACTTGCCGCCAAACAAGAATTATGACGGCGTTGTTTTGGGTTGCACGCACTACTGTTTTTTACGCAAAGAGATAGAAGCGTTTTATCGTACGTCTGTATTTGACGGGAATAAGGGGACTGCCGACCGCCTTTCGCAGGTGCTCGCAGAAAGAAAAATAGGGAGGTTTGACCACCATTTTGAACAAAATACGAACAAGTGTTTGAGTAAAAAGTTGAATATATTGGGAACGGAGATGGTATTTTTTGTCGGGAAGGGGGCAGAAATTAATCAAAAAGTCTATTTTACGAACGTTTGTTTTAAAAATTTCTAAAAAATTCCTAAAAAAAGTGGTTTTAAGTGGTTGACAGTGGTTAAAAGTAGTAGTATAATGTACTTGTTAGCGTGTAATCCATAAGGAGCCTCATGAAATTACTTACGGGAAGCGTCGCTCATCAACTCGACGCCAAAAACAGAATAAGAATTCCCGCGAAGTACCGCAGCGCTTTTCCGGAAAACGAGAAGCTGTATTACGTCCTCTATAATGAGGAAAGAATCGCGATCATGCCGGAATCGGTGCTTGCCGACAAGATGAAGTATTTCGAGGACATCAATCCGGGCGACGGAGACGCGATGGACGCTATGTCGATGCTCTTCTACAGCATGGAAGTGGTCTTGGAGGACAAACAGGGCAGGGCTCAGCTTCCCAAAAAATTTAGGGAATACGCTTCTATCGATAAAGATGTGCTTACCGTAGGAATGGGAAACTACATCGAGGTATGGGCGCCGCAGATTTTTGAAGCGAGAGCGGGACGGAAAACGGTGCGGGAAGTCAACGCGGCTCTTTATAAAAAGAGAACCGGCAATGAGTGAGCAGTATCATCGCCCCGTCCTATTAAACGAAGTGATTGAGGGGCTGAATCTTAAACCGAACGGAATTTATTTAGATTGTACGTTGGGAGGCGGGGGACATTCGTTCGCCATCCTGAACGGAGAGGAATCGGCAAGGCTCGTTGCGACGGACAGGGATGCAGATGCGATATGCGCGGCACAAGAGCGTCTCAAACCGTTCGAAGGCAGATATGTTCTCGTCAAGACGAATTTTAAGGAATACGCTTCCGTACTTGACGGACTTGATATCGGTAAAATCGACGGGTATCTGGTTGATCTCGGTATATCCTCCCACCAAATCGACGAAGCGGAAAGGGGCTTTTCTTACAGGAAAGGAGACGCCCCGCTCGACATGAGGATGGACAGGGAATCGCCGTTTACCGCACGGGATGTCATAAACGGATATACGGAGGACAGGCTAAGGCAAATATTCCGCGATTACGGGGAGGAGAAATTTTCATCTTCGATTGCGCGGAATATCGTCAGGATCAGACAAAAGAAACAGTTTGACACTTGCGGAGAATTAAAGGAAGCGATTGAAACCGCTATTCCCGCAAAATTCCGAACTCCCGCCTGTGCGAGACAGGTATTTCAGGCGATCCGTATCGAAGTGAACGGCGAACTTGACGGGCTGAGCGAATGTATCACGGGATTGACGCGGAGGTTGAAGTTTAACGGCAGGGGATGCGTCATTACCTTTCATTCTTTGGAAGACAGAATTGTAAAACAGGCGTTTGCCGCGCTCAGTGCCGGATGCGTCTGTCCGAAAGAATTTCCCGTTTGCGTATGCGGGAAGGTGCGGGAAATCGAACTCGTCAACAAGAAGCCGATTATGGCGAGCAAAGAGGAATTGCGGGAAAATACGCGAAGCAAAAGCGCGAAATTGAGAATTGTCCGTAAAATTACCGAATGAATGGGGCAAACGGCGAATAGACTATATAAGGAGAAGAACCATGGCCGGTACTGCGATTTTGGAAAGAGAACTGCAAACACGCGAGGAAAAACCTGCGGCGGTTTCCGCTGCGGAAGCGGAGCATTCCCGCCGCATTTCACGAAACTACGACGTTTTCCGTTATTCCACGCCTACGGCATGGGCCAATGCGGAGGTGAGGGAAGAGCGCGTTGCCGAGCGTGAAGAGAAGCCTTCCGCACCGTCTGCAAGCTATACGGCGGAACGGGTTTCCTCGTACATGCCCGTGGCTGCACCCTCCGGCAGGAGAGTGCTCTTTGAAGACGTGGAGTATAAGAACGGCGAGCTGATCGGAAACGTGCCCGCACCGTCCGCGTCCGCCGCCGCGCCTGCGGTTGCACCCGCCGCCGCGCCCGCGCCCGTAGAGGTTCCTCCGAGCGCTCAGGAGGAGGATGCTCTTCCGACGAAACGCACGATGGAAACGCTTCGCAGTGAGACGAGCGAGGGAGCTGTTGCCGAATCGAAAACGAAGTTTTTGTCCGCGCTTTCTACAAAAACGAAACTGGTTTTGCTCTCCATCGTCTGTGCCGTTATTTTGGCGATTGTCCTTATTTGTGTGAATACGGGAATTATCAATTCGCTGGACGGCGATCTTTCCGGACTTCGCGCACGCGTTGAAGAACAGCAGCAGACCTATCAGACGCTGGGAGAGGAGATCGAGGAAGCGACGGATCCCTATAGCCAGAGAGTGGTCGATTACGCAGAGAGCAAGGGTATGGTTCGCGGAGACTAAGCGGAGGAGAGAACAATCAAAAAGAAAACCGACTATTCGTTAACGGTTTTACAAAAGAGGTTATTTGCCGTACTTGCGGCGATAACCTTTCTTTTTTGCATTTTTTTAGGTCGTTTTTTCTATATTCAGGTGGTATGGCAGGACGAATTGCATTACCTTGCCTTAGACCAATGGACGCGGGAGATTCCCGTAGTCGCCGCGCGCGGGAAGATTTTTGATACGAACGGGGAGCTTTTGGCAGGAAACACGACGGCATACAGTATTTATGCGCGCGCGAATGCCGTCACGGATGCCGACGCGGGCGCAAACGTGCTCTCTGCCGCGCTCGGACTTTCCTACGAAGAGGTCTACCGTAAACTGACCGACCGCTCGAAATCGGAAGTGACCGTCGTGAAGAGAGCGGAGAAATCCGTCGTCGAAAAAATAGCGGGAGCGGATTTAAACGGTGTCTACTATGCCCGAGACAACGAACGCTTTTATCCCTACGATTCGCTTGCGTGTCAGCTCCTCGGATTTACTTCCTACGACAGCTCGGGTTCGACGGGCATAGAACAGTTCTATAACAGTTATCTTGCGGGGCAGAACGGAGAAATTTTGTACGATACCGACCTTGTAGGGACAGAAATCGAAGGCTCTGCCGCAATGTACCTGCCTGCGACCGACGGTTTGAACGTAACGCTCACGATCGATTACCGCATACAGGCGCTCGCGGAGCAGGTGATGGAAAAGGCATTGGAGGAAACGGGCGCGAGGGCTGTGCAGGCGATTGTGATCGATCCGAATGATTTTTCCGTTCTCGCGATGGTCAATCTGCCCTCCTACGACCTCAACGATATCCCCCGCGACGATCTTACGGCGTTGAACGATTTGTCCCGCAACCGTGCCGTGACCGATATTTACGAACCCGGTTCCACCTTCAAGATCGTCACAGCGGCGGCGAATATCGAGGAGTACTTGAAGGGAAATCCGAACGCATATTCCACGTCGTACGTCTTTCCCGGTTCCCGCACGCGGACGGTGGACGGGACGACGATTCGCTGTTGGAGCGATCACAAAAACGGAAAGCACACCAACCAAACGCTTGCGGAGGCGTTGAACAACAGCTGTAATCCCTGCTTTACCGATATCGCCCTGTCTCTCGGAAAGGAAACATTTTACGAATACCTGAAAGCTTTCCGCTTCGGACAGCTTACGGGTCTGGATTTTACGGGAGAGGCGATCGGAATGTTGTTGGCGGAAAGCACGGTGCGGGATTGCGATCTCGCCCGCATAGGATTCGGACAGACGATTGCCGTCACGGCGATTCAGCTTGCCTGCGCGGCGGCGTCCGCCGTAAACGGCGGATATTACTATGCGCCCCGCCTCGTGAAAGAGATTTTTTCGGACGACGGCTCGTTGCGTGAGGAGACGGAGAGGATTCTGTCGGGGCGGACGGTGAGCGAGGAGACTTCGCGTATTCTGTCCTCGATGCTGGAAGGCGTCGTGAAAGAGGGAAGCGGCAAAAAAGCGTATATAGAGGGTTACAGAGTAGCCGGGAAAACGGGAACCGCGCAAAAATATGAAAACGGCGTTATCGCGCAGGGGAAATATGTTTCTTCGTTTTTAGGCTATTTCCCCGCCAACGCGCCCCGATATCTGGCGCTTGTGATTGTGGACGAACCGCAGGGAAGTTATTACGGCAGTACGGTTGCCGCGCCCTGTGCGAAAGATATTTTTCGGGGGATTATCGATATCCGATCGATCGAGCCCTTTGCGGAGGAATCATTATGAAGCTATCTTTGCTGGCGGAGGAAGTAAAGGGTGCGAAAATATCGGGGGGAGACGCGGAGATCTGCGGGCTCTGTACGGATAGCCGAACCGTCGGGGAAGGAGATCTTTTCTTCTGTTTTCGCGGCACCCATACCGATTCGCATACATACGCCCGCGACGCGGAGGAGCGGGGTGCGGCGGCAGTCGTCTGCGAACGGGATACGGGCGTGAAGTGCCCGCAGCTCATCGTTCCGGACGGGCGGGAAGGGATGGCGAGAATCTCTTCGGCGTTCTGGGACCGTCCCGAAAAAAAGTTGAAAATCGTGGGAATTACCGGGACGAACGGAAAAACGACGACGAGCCATATGCTGTTTCATATTCTCGAAGCGGCGGGGATTCGTACGGGCTTGATTGGAACGTTAGGAGCGAAATATGCCAACAAAACCGTTCCTCCCGCGCTTACCACGCCCGATCCCGCCTCGCTCTTTGCAATGCTTGCCGATATGGCATCTTCCGGAATACAGGTCGTCGTGATGGAGGTTTCGGCGCACGCGCTCGCGCTGAAAAAGGATTGCCCCATTTGCTACGACGTCGGCATATTTACCAATTTGACGCAGGATCATCTCGATTTCTTTCCCTCCATGAAGGAGTACGGCGAAGCCAAAAAGAGCCTCTTTTCTCCCGAGCGCTGCCGTTTTGCGTTTCTGAATTCGGACGATCCGTTCACGCGCGGGATTATAGGGCTCGGCGGGAAGTACGAGACGTACGGGCTGGACGCGCCTGCGGACAATTTTGCCCTTGTCGAGAGCGAAACGATTCGCGGAAGCCGCGTATTGATCAATTTGTGCGACGACCTGGTGGAAGCAAAGATCCGTCTGACGGGGAGGCATAACGTATATAACGCTTTGGCGGCAGCCGCGGCGGCACGGAAACTGGGGGCGGACGGAGAAACAATCGCAAGGGGGCTTTCCCAAACGGAACGGGTGGACGGCCGTCTCGAATATTGCGGAAGCTACCGCGGTGCGGATATCTTTGTTGATTTTGCCCATACGCCGGACGGTTTGCAAAAATCGCTTGCGGCGCTCAGAAGATATTGCTGCGGGAAGCTTGTCGTGGCGTTCGGGTGCGGAGGAAACCGCGACAGGGGGAAACGTCCTCTCATGGGGAAGACGGTTGCGGAGCTTTCCGATTTTGCGGTGATCACTTCCGACAATCCCCGTTATGAAGATCCGTGCGCCATAATAGGAGAAATCGAGGCGGGATATGCTCCCGTTTCCAAGGAATACGTCGCGATCGAAGATCGGGGAAGGGCGATTGAGTATGCGATTGGGCTTCTTAAAAACGGGGACGTGCTTCTTGTGGCGGGCAAGGGGGGAGAGACTACGCAGGAGATCATGGGTATAAAATACAGTTTTAACGACAAAGATGTAATCGATTCCGTAATCGGGAAACTGTCATGACGCGTGAAATTATTATATGGATGCTTCTGTCCTTTTTGCTCTCGCTCGTTCTGTGCGCTCTTGAAATACCCTTGCTGAAAAAGCTGGGCGCGGGGCAGAATATTTTGCATTACGTCAAAGAACACCGCGATAAAGGGGGAACGCCCACGATGGGCGGTCTTGCTTTTCTGCTTGCCGCCTCTGTAACGGCGCTCGCGTTCGGCGGAGGAACGGACAAGCCGTTATGCGTAGCGGTTGCTGTCGGGCTTGCCTATATGCTCGTCGGTTTTTTGGACGACATTCTCAAAAAGCGCAGAGGGGACAACCTGGGGTTGAGACCTTATCAAAAAATCGTGTTCCAGTTGGCGCTCGCCGTGCTGGCTGCGGTCTATTGCTGTCTGAACGGATTGACGGTTCTGCGGATTCCTTTTACGCAGTTTGCCTTCGATATCGGCTGGGGAATGTGTCCGCTCGCCGTATTTGTACTGATTGCGACGGTAAACAGCGTAAATCTCACCGACGGGCTGGACGGTCTCGCAGGTTCCGTTTCCGCAGCCTTTTTCGCGCTTTTGGGAATGTTGATCGTTGCCCAGGGACAGAGCGAAGGTCTTGCAAGGCTGAGTTTTGCCCTTACGGGAGCGCTTCTTGCCTATCTGATCTTTAACGTGAATCGCGCAAGCGTTTTTATGGGGGATACCGGATCCCTTTCGCTGGGCGGCTTTGCCGCCTGCTGCGCGCTGTTTACGGGAAACGCGCTTGTAATTCCGATTGTCGGAATAATGTTTGTCCTTTCAAGCATATCCGTCATCATTCAGGTAATATACTATAAAAAAACGGGCAAGCGCGTATTTTTAATGGCTCCGCTCCATCACCATTTTCAGGAAAAAGGGTATTCGGAAGCGAAAATCGCCTACGTATATACCGTCGTGACTTTGGTGGCGGGAATGGCGCTTCTATTGCCGTTTGCCTGATTTACCGCGGCGATCCGCGGTAAAAGGAGTGGATATGTTATATAGCAGACAGAGTTTTCTCGTCGCGGGGCTCTCCCGTTCGGGTATAGCCGCCGCCGAATACCTCCTTTCCTGCGGTGCGCAAGTGTATCTCTTCGACGACGTCGAAGACGCAAACGTAACCGCGGCTGCCGCCGCTCTGGCGGACAAGGGGTGCATTCCGCTTACAAAGGACGAGGTCGCCGAAAAGAGCGTCCGCTGCGACGTTCTCGTGCTCAGTCCCGGAATACCCGTGGATCATCCGTTGGCGGTGTCCTTCAAACGGGCGGGAAAACGGGTGATCGGGGAGTGCGAGCTCGGCGCGCTCGCACTGCGCTGTCCCGTCGTCGCCGTTACGGGGACGAACGGAAAGACGACGACGGTATTCATGATCGAAGCCATTTTACGGGCGGCAGGAGAAAAGGCGATTGCCTGCGGCAACGTAGGAAAGCCGATCACGGCTTGTTGCGGAGAATTGGGAGAAGACGGAATTGCCGTCGCGGAAATTTCCTCCTTCCAGCTTGAAACGCTTCATTCGCTGCGGCCGCACGTCGCCGTCGTGCTGAACGTGACGGAAGATCATCTCAACCGTCACTACAATATGGAGAATTACATATTTCTGAAAGCGCGTCTGCTGAAAAATTCCACAGAGAGCGAGTATGCCGTCCTGAATTACGACGATCCCGTTGTGCGCGGCTTTGCGGAAAAAACCAGAGCGAAGGCGGTCTGGTTCTCTTTAAGAGAAAAAACGGCGGGCGGATATCTCGAAGACGGCTATTTCTGCTTCGGCGGCGAACGTTTATTTGCGGAGAGCGAGCTTCCGCTGGAGGGTGCGCACAATCGGGAGAACGCATTGGCGGCGATCTGCGCCGCGAAGCTGATGGGAGCGGGAAACGCCTCGATCGTTGCCGCATTGAAATCGTTCAAGGGCGTCAGTCACCGTCTGCAAAAGATCGGTGAAATCGGCGGCGTCACCTTTATCGACGACAGTAAGGCGACAAACGTGGATTCTGCGATTAAGGCGATCAACGGCGTCAAGGGGGAATCCGTACTCATTCTGGGCGGAAAAGACAAGGGATATTCCTACGAACCGCTCTTCGAAGCGATTAAAAATTCGGGCGTTGTTCATACGGTGCTGTGCGGGGAGAACGCGTTCAAAATTCTCAACGCCGCCTTGAAACAAGGTTTTACTTCCCTTACTCTCTGCCGCCCCTTCGATTTAGCCGTCCGCGTCGCGTATCTGACGGCAAAGCGGGGGCAGAACGTGCTTTTATCTCCCGCTTCGGCAAGTTTTGACTCGTTTAAGAGTTACGAGCAGCGAGGAGACCGCTTTCAAGAAATCATGCAATCCATCCGCGGCGAGCGCGCTTCGGGGGAAACGGGGGCGGAGCGTGAAGAGTCGCCCGAATAAAGCAAAACTGCGCGGCGGGCAGCCCGCGGGAGGGAAAGGGGATATTCTTTTTCTCGGTGCGGTCGTTTTGCTCGCCGCTTACGGCGTGCTGTGCGTCTATTCCGCAAGCTATTACAATGCGCAGGTACAGTACGGAGACGAATTTTATTTCTTTAAAAAACAGCTTGTCGGTTTCGTGCCGGGTCTTGCGGCGATGATTGCGGTCGCCTTCGTTCCCTATACCAAACTGCGTAAATTGGGAATACCCGCGCTTGTTCTGTCGCTCGTATTGCTTGCCCTCGTTTTTGTGCCGGGGTTGGGGAAGAGCAACTATGGCGCGACGCGTTGGATCGGGTTCGGCTCGTTTACCATACAGCCCTCTGAGATCGCCAAGTACGGTTTTGTCCTGTTTACCGCAGGTTACTTTGCGAAGGACCCCGCACGCATGCGCTCTCTCAAAGGCGTTCTCCCTGTTTTGGGCGCGGGACTTTCGATTTGTGTGCTCATCATGCTGGAACCCAATATGTCGGTTACGATGTGCGTAGGCGCCGTCATGGTCGGCATGATATTTTTGGGCGGAACTTCCCGAAAGACGATTGCGGTAATCTGTATTCCCGTACTATTTGCCGTACCCGCGCTCATTGCCGCCGAACCGTACCGTCTGCAAAGGCTCTCCGCGTTCGTCGATCCCTGGGCTTCTCCCAAAGAGGAGGGATATCAGCTCATCCAATCCCTCTATGCGCTCGGAAACGGCAATTTGTTCGGAACGGGTCTCTTTCGTTCCCGTCAGAAATATCGTTTTTTGCCGTTTGCAGAGAGCGACTTTATTCTCTCCGTGATCGCGGAGGAGACGGGATTTTTCGGCGTTTTCATTCTTTTTGTACTGATCGGTTTCGTCATCTGGCGAGGGCTGAAAATTGCAAGAAACTGCGATAACTTTTTCGGCTATATGCTGGTTTCCGGCATTATTTTGGCATTTGCGGTACAGTCCGCGCTGAATGCGCTCGTCGTGAGCGGCTGTATTCCGCCCACGGGGCTGCCGCTTCCGCTGATCAGCGCGGGAAACACGTCGCTCATTGTCACAATGACCGGTATGGGAGTCGTTTACGGCGTATCGAGACACAACGCGAGGGGAAAACTCATAAAATATAGTAAGTAGAACTGCGCGGAATTTCCTCTCGGACTTTTCCGCATTTCGTTTTACTCGAGGAGAGAACTATGGATAAATTTATGATAGACGGGGGGAGGAGACTGTGCGGAAGCGTCTGTTTGCAATCGGCGAAGAATTCCGTTCTGCCTCTCTTTGCCGCGTCTGTTTTAACGGATAAACGCGTGACGATTCGTGAAACTCCTGCGATTTCGGACGCTCTCTGTATGGCGCAGATTTTGCGCGAGCTCGGAGCCGAAGTCGTTTTTCGTGGCGGCGATGTTATCATAGACAGCTCTAACGCCTACTCTCACGAAATATCTTCCGTACTGACAAGGGAACTGCGTTCTTCGGTCTTTATGCTCGGATCGCTTTTGACTCGATTTCACCGCGCGCTCATTGCCTATCCGGGCGGCTGCGACATAGGGCTGCGCCCGATCGACCTGCACCTGAATGCGTTAAAACGGCTCGGCGTGGACATTACCGAACGTGACGGATACATACTTTGCGAGTGCAATGCTCTTCGCGGTGCGGAAATTTCGTTGGATTTTCCCAGCGTCGGTGCGACCGAAAATATTATGCTTGCCGCCGTCAAAGCGGAGGGAACGACGGTTCTTTCCGGAGCGGCGAAGGAGCCGGAGATCATCGATCTCCAAAATTTTCTCAACGGTATGGGCGCGAAGGTGCGCGGCGCGGGATGCGACGTGATCCGGATTGACGGGGTAAAGACGCTCGGCGGCGTGAACTATCTGCCGATGAAGGACAGAATCGAAGCGGGCACCTTTCTCATCGCATGCGCGATTTGCGGCGGGGAGGTGGAGATTCTTGGAATAAAGAGCGAGTATATAGGAATACTTTTACATAAATTACGTGAAAACGGTTGCAAAATACATACAAAAAATGATAAAATAAGAATAGAAAGTCACGGACGGCTCAAGTGCAACCGCCGCATCGAAACGATGCCCTTTCCCGGATTTCCCACCGATTTGCAGGCGCAGACGACGGCGCTCAATTCGGTATGCGAAGGGGGAGCGCTCATTGTGGAAAACCTCTTCGAGACCCGCTTTAAATACGTTCCCGAGTTGCAGAAGATGGGGGCGGATATCGAAGTGAAGGGGCGAAACGCATTCGTGCGCGGCGTGGAGCGCTTGCACGGCGCGGCGCTTATGGCGGGAGATTTGCGCGGGGGCGCGGCGCTCGTCCTTGCGGCGCTCGGCGCGGAGGGCGTTTCGGAAGTGATGGATCTGTCGCATATCGACAGGGGCTATTACGACTTTCAGGGTAAATTAAAAAAAATCGGGGCGGAAATCAAGCGGGTACGCGTGTAGCCCCTCGGAGAAGCGAATGAAAAAAAGAGCAATCATTTCTACTTGCGTGGCGTTTGTTTTGCTGATTGCCGTTGTGGCTGCGGGATTGAATGCCGTATTTACCGTGACGAAGGTAAGCCCTTCGTTTACGACGTATACTTCCGCAGGAGAAAGCGATGCGCGCGAGCTTGAAAAAAAACTTTCTGTTTTTCAGGGCAAAAGTACGACCTTTCTCAATCTTGACGACGTGCGTGCCGTTGTCGCAGAGTATCCCTGTTTCAGTCTTGAAACGATCGATAAGCAGTATCCGAGCACGGTGACGCTTTCCGTTTGTGAAAGAAAGGAGACGTACGCTTTCGAGAGCGGGGACGGATACACGGTGCTCGATGCGAACGGCGTGTGTCTCTATACGGGCAGGACGACGGCGGAAAATTCGAGAACGTCGGGAGACAACGTTGTCGTTCGGGGTTTCGATATTACCGCGGAATCGGGCGGCGCGGCGGAAGGGGAATACATTTCCGGACTTCTCGCCTTTGCCGCGGCTTTCAGCGACGAGTTGGCGGACGGCGAAGCTACCGTCGGAATCCGTTCGATCGTGATTTCTGTGACGCTTGTCAGGAAAACTTCCGTCCGTGCGGACGATTACTTCGATATCGTCATGCGGGAAGGGGTCGTGCTCAGAATTTTTGATCCGGATACTTTGATAGAAGACAAGGCGCGCGCCGCGGCGGCATATTATCGCGATATGGGAGACGGGGAAAGAACTTACGGCGGGATACTGGTCACGGAAGTCAACGGAGAAGTCAAGGCGGCGTTTTTCGATGAACTGGCGGACTGATTTTTATAACAATACGATGTCGATATTCCCAAAAAAGATTTTTTACAGCGCGGAGTCACGAGCCGCGCTTTTTTGTCTATATGAGAAAATTATTACAAAATGCGGGAAGATTTGCGCAAGCCCTTGACAATTCATTTGTCCTTTGTTATAATAAAAAAAGAATAGTTGAGAGGTAGAGTAATGGGGCGTAAGAGTGTCGCGGTACTCGATATCCGTTCTTCCGAAATCGCCGTTTTTTTGGGAGAGCGCGGAGTAAACCACACATTCGTCTTCAAGGCGAGCAAAACGGAGCCTTACGACGGCTATGAAAAAGGCGCTTTTTACGACGCGGGGAATTTGTCCGAGGCTGTTTTTCGCGCGATCTCATCGGTAGAACAGACGTGCGGCGAAACGATACGCACACTCTACGTCGGCGTGCCCGGTGAATTTATAACCGTGCTTCCCAAAGAGCGGGACATAGGATTCCCCAAGAAAAAGAAAATCGGGGAAAGCGACTTAAACGCCCTGTTCGAGGGCGGGAAAGAGGAGCTGAAGGATTATTTCTGTATCCGCGCGACGAGCATGATATATACCACGGCGGACAACCGCCGCGTCGTCGATCCCGTAGGTTTGTACTCCACGGGGCTTTCCGGTTTAATCACCTATTATTACTGCACCAATTATTTTAAGGAAACACTGGAGAGTATGTTTGCGCAGAGCAAAATCGCCCTGCGTTTCCTGCCCACGCCGCTCGCCATGTCAAGCTATTTGATTCCGAGCGAAACGCGGGACGAGTACGCGCTTTTTCTGGATGCGGGTTTCCTGTCTTCGACGGTGGAAATCCTTTTGGGAAACGGCGTTCTCGCGCAGAAGACGGCGTGGTGCGGCAGAGGGCAGATTGCGGTGCGCCTGATGCAGGCGTTTTCTCTTCCCTACGATGCGGCGCTGGCTCTTCTTCCCAGAGTGAATTTGTTTGCCAAGGAGGATGCGGGGAGCTTCGAATTTGTCTTCCGCGGCGTAGCTTACGATATTCGGACGGACAAGCTTTCGGAAACCGTTCGCGAGGGACTGGATGAAATCTGCGAAGCGGTCGGCAGCTTTTTGGAACAGTGTTCGGGGAAAGAACTCGATTACAAGCCGCTGTACGTTTCCGGAGAAGGACTTATGGGAATTCGGGGTGCGCTCGAGCATATTTCAAAGCGTTTGAACCGCGTCTGCGAATTGCTTGTTCCCAATCTTCCTTACTATAATAAGCCGGATATGAGTTCGCGCATCGCGCTTGTAGATATGGCTTACGACGACAACCGCAAGAGCGGATTATTATTCCGTATATTACACGGATTCGGAGGTTAATGTATGATGTTCAATTCAAATATGCCGCCTTATGCGGGAGGCGGTTCTTCGGAGGACAAGCCCGACCGCGCGTCTGTGGAAGAACTTGTCAGCAGCGGAAAAGCAAAAATCAGAGTCATCGGCGTAGGCGGCGCGGGCAACAACGCCGTTAACCGCATGATCGAAGCGGGCATTACGAGCGCGGAGTACATAGCCGTAAATACCGACGCGCAAATTTTGGCGTGCAACAAAGCTCCCGTCAAAATTCAGATCGGACTTCAACGTACGAAGGGGCTCGGCGCGGGTGCGGAGCCCGAGATAGGCAGAGAGGCTGCGGAGGAGAGCAAAGAGGAGCTCGCCGCCGCGATTGACGGAACGGATCTCTTGTTTATCACCGCAGGAATGGGCGGGGGTACGGGAACCGGTGCGGCGCCCGTGATCGCAAAACTTGCCAAAGATAAAAAAATACTTACCGTAGCGGTGATCACGGAACCCTTCGAGTTTGAGGGAAAGCGCAGAATGGACAATGCGATTCGCGGGATCGACAACCTGCGCAAATACGTTGATACGCTCATCATTATTCCGAACGAGAAAATCAGCGAAGTCGTGCCCAAAAACACGGGTTTCCGCGAATCTCTCAGGGTTGCGGACGAGGTATTAAAACAGGGTATCAGAGGGATTGCGGATCTCATCGTTACGCCTGCGCTCATCAATCTCGATTTTGCGGACGTGAGAACGATTTTGAAAGACAGAGGGCTTGCGCATATGGGCGTAGGGGTTTCCAAGGGGGAAAACCGTATTGTGGAAGCCGTTCGCCTCGCGGTCAACTGTCCGCTTCTCGATACGACAATCGAGGGAGCCACGGGCGTAATTTTGAACGTTGTCGGCGGTCCCGATCTTACGCTTGACGAGGTGAGCACGGCCGCCCGTCTGATTCACAGCGTAGTCGATTATTCGGCGATCATCATTTTCGGCGCCTGCATCGACGAAAATATGCAGGACGAAGTGGAGGTCACGGTAATCGCTACGGGATTTCCCTCTGGAGAGGAGGTTCGCGCCGAGGCGGCTCCCGCACAGAGTGCGCGTCCCGTCGAGGTTCGCCAATCCGTTCCCCAACAGGCTGCCCCGCAGCCCATTATCCGGCGGCAGACGCAGGAGTCTGCGCCCGAGGTTGTTCCTCCCGTTCGGGAAACCGCTGCCCCGCAGCCGACCGTAGGAGAAGAGCCGACTCCCGTCGAAGCACGGGAACCCGAAGAAGAAGCTGCTCCTTCTTCGGGCAAAAAGCTCCCTCCGTTTGTGCAGCGGCTGCTCGGCAAAAAGAAGTAAAATGTAAAATTTTTTGCTTATGAGAATACTGATTTGTACGGATTCTTTTTTTCCGGGAATAGGCGGTACCGAAATTGCTTGTCTCCGTTATGCCGAAGAACTTGTGAGAGAGGGGCACGAAGTAATTTTGGCTTGTCCGGATTATCATAGAATCGATAACGGGAAATATTCGTTTCCCGTTATCCGTTTGCCTGCGATTCCTTTGACGGCCAACGAAGTAATGGTGCTCGCCTGCCGTTGCGGTAAATTCATAAAGGCGATGGAGCGTTTTTCGCCCGAAATTATTCAAGTCGAATCGTGGGCGGGCATGGCGAGAATCGCTCTCAAATTGGGGAAAAGGATCGGCGTCCCCGTCGTCATGACGATGCACACCAAATTGTATTTATCCTATCGTCAAGCGCTCAAAAGCAGATTGCTCACAAAAGTTTTTATTCGGGATGCCGTCCGAAAACTTAACGCCGCCGATACGGTCGTAACGGTGGCGGAGTGTATGCGCGACGAGCTTGCCGCCTGCGGATACAAAAAGAGCGCCGCCGTCTCTGTGATTCGCAACGGCTCCGTGATCGAGCCTTCCGTCGCTACGGAGGACGAACGCACGTTTGCACGCAGAGAATTCGGTTTTTCGGACGACGAAAATATTTTGCTGTTTACGGGTCGTATGATTAAAATCAAAAACGTTGAATTCCTTTTGGAGGCGTATAAAACAGCGTCCGAGAACGGTTTTTGCGGAAAGTTGGTTTTAGTCGGCCATGGATCGGATGAGAAATTTTTCCGTAAACGCGCCAAACAGCTCGGCATTGAAAGCGGCGTAATTTTTATCGGTCAGATTGTCAGCAGAGAGAAAATCGCGCTCATGTATGCCTGCGCAGATCTTTTCGTGATTGCAAGCAAATTCGATAACGATCCCATTGTCGTAACGGAAGCGGCGAGCAAGGGCGTGCCTACGTTGGCGATAGAAGGTTACGGTTGCAGCGAGAGGTTAAAGAACGGCGTAAGCGGTTTTACCGAGCGGTACGACGTTGATGCGTTCGGAAAACGAATCGCGTCGCTGTTTCATGAGAAGGGAAAATTGAGAGAAGTCGGAAGGACGGCAACCGAACAGGTTCTCAGCCATTGGTCGGAGACGGTTGCTTCCTATATGACGCTTTATGACAAAGCGATTGACGAAAGAGCGGGACAAAAACAAGCGGTCGGTTTTTTGTGGAAACGGAAAAGAACGACCGAATAATAAAAATTGCGGATTACGATAAAAGGCACGGTCATACGCCGTGCCTTTATCATCGCTGTCGCGCGATCGAAAAACAGCATAAAAAAAACGCAAAGCTCCGATCGGAGTCTTGCGTTTTTCGTTTCTTGTTGTGGCGGAAATCAATACATACCGTCCATACCGCCGCCGTTCATGGGAGCGGGGGGAGCGGGAGGCGTGGGAATGTCGGTCACGATGGATTCGGTCGTGAGCAACGTCGAAGCCACTGATGCGGCATTTTGAAGCGCGGAGCGCGTAACCTTGGTGGGGTCTATGATACCGCTATCCACCATATCGGCATAAACGTTTTTCAGAGCGTCGAAGCCGTAGGTAGGGGTCTTCTTGGAAAGAATCTTGTCAACCACAACGGAGCCGTCTACGCCGGCATTGGCGGAAATCTGACGAACGGGCTCTTCGCACGCTTTGAGGATGATGGCGGCACCCGTCTTTTCATCTCCCGAAAGGGATGCGACAAGCTTTTTCAAAACGGGAACGCAGCTGAGAAGTGCGCAGCCGCCGCCGGGGACGTAACCTTCTTCGACCGCGGCACGAGTTGCCGCCAAGGCGTCGTCGATTCTCAGTTTCTTTTCTTTCATTTCCACTTCGGTTGCCGCGCCGACGTTGATGACCGCAACGCCGCCGGCAAGTTTTGCGAGGCGCTCCTGAAGCTTTTCCCTGTCATAATCGGAGGTCGTAACTTCGATTTGGGATTTGATGGACGCAACGCGCGCTTTGATTGCTTCCTTGTCGCCTGCGCCGTCGATGATGGTCGTATTGTCTTTGTCTACCTTAACCTGATTGGCTCTGCCGAGCATATCGGGCGTAACGTTCTTGAATTCGTAACCGAGATCGGAGGAGATCACCGTTCCGCCCGTGAGGACCGCGATATCCTGCAGCATTTCCTTTCTTCTGTCGCCGAATCCGGGAGCTTTCACCGCCACGCAGTTGAACACGCCCTTGAGCTTGTTGACGATGAGCGCCGCGAGAGCGTCTCCCTCCACGTCTTCTGCAATGATGAGGAGGCGTGCGCCCTGCTGGGCAAGGGGCTCGACGACGGGAAGGATCTCCTGCAAATTGGAAATTTTCTTGTCGGTAATGAGAATGTAAGGGGAGTCGAGGACCGCCTCCATCTTGTCGGTGTTCGTTACCATATAGGCGGAAGCGTAGCCGCGGTCGAACTGCATACCTTCAACGGTCGTCAATTCGGTCGTCATCGATTTGCCTTCTTCTACGGTAATGACTCCGTCTTTCCCGACGATCTCCATCGCTTTTGCAATGAGCTCACCCACGGTTTCGTCGCCTGCGGAAATCGCGGCAACCTGCGAGATCGCCTTCTTGTCGTCCACCGTCTTCGAGATGGATTTGATTTGGGCTACCGCCGCGTCTACCGCCTTGTCGATCCCCTTGCGAAGAATCATGGGATTGGCGCCTGCGGCAAGGTTTTTAAGTCCTTCGCGGATAATCGTCTGCGCAAGAAGGACTGCGGTCGTCGTTCCGTCGCCTGCCACGTCGTTCGTTTTCGTGGACACCTCTTTCACGAGCTGCGCGCCCATATTTTCGAAGGGGTCGGGAAGTTCGATTTCCTTGGCGATCGTTACTCCGTCGTTGGTGATGAGGGGAACGCCGAATTTTTTATCCAAAACCACGTTCCTACCCTTGGGACCGAGGGTGATTTTTACCGTATCCGCAAGTACGTTTACGCCCGCTTCGAGCGCTTTTCTCGCGTCGTCTCCGTATTTGATTTGCTTTGCCATAATTTCATTCTCCTTTTAATATTCTACTTATGATTCTACGATAGCCAAAATGTCGCTCTGCTTGATGATGGTAAATTCTTTGCCGTCAACTTTGAAATCTGTGCCCGCGTATTTGGAGCAGAGCACCTTGTCGCCGACCTTCACTTGCATGGTAACGTCTTTTCCGTCTACGACTCCGCCGGGACCTACCGCCACGATAACGCAGGTCTGGGGCTTTTCTTGCGCAGAAGAGGGAAGGAAGAATCCGCTCTTCGTTTTTTCTTCGACGGTAACCGCTTCTACGACCACCTTATCGAATAAAGGTTTGATATTCATTAAAAAAGACCTCCTGATTTTTTCTTGTTTCAGCCTTGCTGATTTCCTATCTATTATAAACTTATTTCATCGGTCGTCAAACAAGATTTCAAAAGAAATTTCCGATCTTCGGAAATTATTTTTTCGGAGATTGACACCTTGCCGCCGCTTGTGTTATAATAGGCAGCGAGGTGACGTTATGGAAAAGTGGGATAAGCGGTTTATGCACCTGACCGAAGAGGTGGGCAGCTGGGCAAGCTGTTATCGCCGAAAAGTGGGGGCGGTCATCGTACGCGAAAACAGAGTGATGACGACGGGTTACAACGGCGCTCCTGCCGGAATTCAATCCTGCGTGGAGCGGGGCGAATGTCTGCGGGAAAAAATGAATATCCCGAGCGGTACGCGGGCGGAACTGTGTTATGCGGCGCACGCGGAGCAGAACGCCATCATACAGGCGGCGCGTTACGGCATCAATATCAACGGGGCTACGTTATACTGTACCCATCAGCCGTGCGTTATCTGCGCGAAAATGATTATCAATGCGGGAATTTCCCGTGTTGTATATAAAGAGGGCTATCCCGATGAGTTTTCCATAAAACTTTTCGGAGAGGCGGGAACGAAAGTGGAAAAATACGAGGAGGACGAACAATGAACAAACATCCCGTGGTGACGTTTGAGATGGAGGACGGAGGCGTTTTTAAGGCGGAGCTCTATCCGGAACACGCTCCCGAGACGGTAAATAACTTTATTTCGCTTGTTTCCAAGGGCTTCTATGACGGATTGATTTTTCACCGCGTTATCGAAGGCTTTATGATACAGGGAGGCGATCCCAACGGAACGGGTACGGGAGGTCCCGGGTATCATATCAAGGGGGAATTCCGCGCTAACGGCGTAACGAACGCATTGAAACACGTGCGGGGCGTTCTTTCTATGGCGCGCGCCCAACATCCGGATTCGGCAGGTTCGCAGTTTTTCGTCATGCATTCCGATGCCGATTATCTTGACGGACAGTACGCCGCCTTTGGAAAAGTAGTCGAAGGGATGAACGTTGTAGATAAAATCGCGACGGTGCGGACGGATTTCAGAGACAGACCGGTTACGGATCAAAAACTGAAAAAAGTAACCGTAGATACGTTCGGCGTAAAATATCCCGATCCGAAACGTCTTTAATCGATAAAATTCGGAATATCTGAATTCGGAGAGTACTATGTCTGACAAAAAAATCTATGAAAATCCTTTAAATACCCGCTATGCAAGCAGAGAGATGCAGGAAAACTTCGGAGACGAAAAGCGTTTTCGTCTTTGGAGAAAGCTTTGGATCGCGCTTGCCGAGAGCGAAATGGAGCTTGGACTTCCCATATCTTTGCCGCAAATTGACGAGTTAAAGGCTCATGCCGAAGATATCGACTATGCAAAAGCGGAGGAATACGAGCGTCAGGTGCGGCATGACGTCATGGCGCACGTCAAGGCGTACGGCGACGCGGCTCCTTTGGCGAAAGGGATCATTCACCTTGGGGCGACAAGCTGCTTCGTTGACTGTAATTCCGAATTGATCCTCATGAAGGACGGGCTTGATATTATATTGAAAAAGCTCGTAAACGTCATGGAAAAGCTGAAAAACTTTGCGCTGGCGTATAAAGATATGCCTACGCTGGGTTTTACTCATCTGCAGCCTGCGCAATTAACGACTGTCGGCAAGCGCGCGACGCTGTGGTTGCAGGATCTCATGATGGACTACGACAGTTTGCAGGATCTCTGTTCGCATTTTAAGCTGCGCGGAGTGAAGGGGACGACGGGAACCCAAGCAAGTTTTCTCGATCTTTTCGGCGGCGACGATGAGAAAGTGAAGCTGTTGCAGAGCAAGGTGGTGGAAAAACTCGGTTACGATAAAGTTTACGGGGTAACGGGGCAGACTTACCCGAGAAAATTTGACTATAACGTTCTCTGCGTGCTGTCGCAAATCGCGCAGAGCGCCTACAAATTCTCCAATGACATCCGCATACTTCAAAGCATGAAGGAGATGGAGGAGCCTTTCGAAAAAAGCCAGATCGGATCGTCCGCAATGGCTTATAAGCGGAATCCCATGCGCTGCGAACGCATGGGCTCGCTCAGCCGCTATATGCTTTCTCTTCCGATCAATGCCGCCGTGACCGCTTCGACGCAGTGGTTTGAACGCACGCTCGACGATTCGGCAAACCGCCGTATTGTGATCGCGCAGTCCTTCCTTACGGTGGACGCTATTTTGAACATCTATATGAACGTGGCGGATAATCTTGTCGTATACGATAAGATTATCGCAAAGCACATCGCCGCCGAACTTCCCTTTATGGCGACGGAAAATATTATTATGGAATGTGTGAAATCCGGCGGGGACAGACAAGAGCTTCACGAAAGAATTCGTATTCTGTCCATGGAGGCGGGAAAGCGCGTAAAACAGGAGGGGAAGGATAACAATTTGATTGAAATGATTGAGGGCGACGCTATGTTTGCCGCGGTACACGGCAGAATGGGGGAAATTCTCGACGCAAAGAAATTTGTCGGACGCGCTCCCAAACAGACGGTTGAGTTTATCGAAGAAGAGATCATGCCCATTCTTGCACGGCATAAGGATCTTTTGGGGGAAAAGGGAGACGTCCGCGTCTAATTTTCTCTTTTGCAAAGTAGTGTGTCTGACATAATATAACCGCAAGGAAAGTTTCTTGCGGTTTTTTTAAACCTTTGCGGCATACTTATAATATGGATTACCGTAAAGTTTGCGTAGAGGTGGTTGCCCGTTTTGACAGGGAGGGCGGCATGCGCCCGATGTGGCTGATTTGGGAGGACGGCAGAAAGTTCACGGTTGACCGCGTGAAATTTATCGAGCGTGCACCTTCGCATGTCGGGGCGGTTCTTCCTGTTCGCTATACCTGCATTATCGAAGGGCGGGGCAGGGAACTCTTTTACGAGCCGGAAGAAATGCGCTGGTTCGTAGAGATTACGATTTAAGCGTATAAATCAATATTTTTCTCGGAAAGATTTGACAAAGCGTGAGGCGGATAGTAAAATTGTTTTTGACCTATTTTTGATTTGACGGTTTGAACAAAGTCGAAGCTCGGAACAAAAAAACACGGGTCGGCAAAGTCCAAACCCGTGTCTGTCCGCCTTTCGGCGAGGTGGCAGGGGAGACGCGATTCGAACACGCAACCTACGGTTTTGGAGACCGCTACTCTACCGTTGAGCCACTCCCCTGTAACTTTTAACATTATATAATAAGAATTTTGATCCGTCAAGAATTTTTCAGGCGGAAAATGGAAAAAGGAGCGGAAAAAAATGAAAAACAGATTTTCTCTCGGCGTGATCGGAGGCGGTTTTATGGCGTCCGCGCTCATTCAGGGAGCTCTCGGTTGCGGGTTCTTATCGGCGGATAAGATTGCCGTCGGAGAAGTCGATGCCGCAAAAAGAGAGAGTTTTCGGGAAAAAGGCGTTTTTTCCTCTCCCGACAACAGATTGATAGCCGCAAATTGCGATTATCTTCTGTTTGCCGTAAAGCCGCAGTTGTTTGCCGCCGTTGCGGATGGGCTCGACGGCATGCGGCTTCCCGTCGTATTTACGATTATGGCGGGAAAGACGAAAAGCGCTGTGCGCAACGCGTTGGGCGGACGAGTTCTCGTGGCGCGCGCCATGCCTAACTTGCCCTGTTCGGTCGGCGAAGGAATTACGGGTGTGGACGTTTCCGAGCTCGCGGAGTGCGATCGGGCGTTTTGTTTGGGCTTTTTTGCCGCTTCGGGAAAGGCGGTAGAGACGGAGGAAAGCCTAATGAATGCCGTGACCGCGCTTTCCGGCAGCGGTCCCGCTTACGTCTATCTCTTTCTGCAAGCGCTCGTTCAGGCGGGAATTGAACAGGGGCTCGCCGCCGGGACGGCGCGCGAGTTGGTGCTTCAAACGGTAAAAGGGGGCGTTTGCATGGCGGAACGCCATCCCGAAAAGGATTTACAGGAGCTGATCGATGCGGTTTCCTCCAAAGGGGGGACTACGGTCGCCGCGTTAGAGAGTTTTGCGAGCGACGATTTTACCGGGAGCGTCGCTCGCGCGGTGGAAGCTGCCAAAAAGCGGGCGGAGGAGCTCTCCAAATGAACAAAAAACGGGTGACGCTCTATACGGACGGCGCATGTTCCGGAAATCCCGGGGCAGGCGGCTGGGGGGCGATACTCCTCTACGAAGAGCACAGAAAAGAGATCTCGGGCGGCGAGGCGGAGACGACGAACAACCGTATGGAAATGACGGCGGTCATCGAAGGGTTAAAGCTTTTGCGGTATCCCTGCGCGGTAGACGTTTACAGTGATTCTGCCTATACGGTAAATGCCTTTACGGAGGGCTGGGTATACGTTTGGGAGAAAAACGGTTGGGAAAAGGCAGACAAAAAGCCCGTTTTGAACGTTGATCTTTGGAAGACCCTCCTGGCGCTTACCGAAGAGCACGAGGTAACGTTTCATAAAGTAAAGGGGCACGCGGACAACGAATTAAATAACCGCTGCGACAAGCTTGCAAGAGCGGCAATTGCGCGCCTTCGGGAAACGGAATGAAATATTTCCCTCCGAAAGGGATATAATAAAGTTATCCGTAAGGGGTATGCAAAGAAGAGGCATGGCGAAGACGGCTAAAAAAATTATCCACGTCATTTCGATGGCGTTATCCGCTGCGGCGTTTGAAGTTTTTTTGCTGCTGTGCCTTGCCTATTTTACGGACGAATGGAGCGAAGCGATATTCTATACGGCAATGATCGGGGGCTCTTTATTCAATGCCGCCGCGCTCGCCGTAGATCTCATTTTTTATTTTTTAGGCAAGGAAGCAATCTATAAAAGCTGTATCACGCTCTACGTTTTCCTGCTGTTGGCAGGCGCTGTCGTCTACGTTCTGTTGCGTACCGGTTTTATGGATATCGCTCGGGATGAAAAGCAGTTTGAAGCCTTTTTGGAGCAGTCGGGCAAATGGATGGCGGCTGTCTTTATTCTGTTGCAGTTTTTGCAGGTCGTTGTACTGCCCATTCCCAGCACGGTGACGGTCGTCGCCGGTGCGGCGCTATTCGGACCGTTGCTCGGAAGCCTTTATAGTTTAATTGGGATCGTCATCGGTTCGCTGGTTGCTTTTTTGATCGGAAGATATGCGGGATATCCCGTTGCGGCCTGGATGGTTGGAAAGGAGACGCTTGACGGGTGGCTGAAAAAGATCAAGGGGAAAGATAAACTTCTGCTTTCCGCCATGTTTTTGTTGCCGGCGTTCCCCGACGACGTACTGTGTTTTGTCGCAGGGATCTCTTCGATGTCTCTCTGGCTGTTTTTGGGCGTCATACTTGTCTCCCGCGTTCTTGCGGTGTTTACGACGAGTTATTCGATTTCTATTATCCCGTTTAATACCTGGTGGGGAATCTTGATTTGGGCGATATTGTTCATCCTTGTGGTGTTGCTGTTTATTTTTCTCTATAAAAAGTCGGATGCAATTCTTAATTGGATCGCAAAAAAATTTCACCGAGAAACGAAGATTACCCAAAAAACCGAAAAGGATGAGTTTACCCTGCAAATCGTCGATCCCGACGGGGCGATCGTGCAGAAAGGAGTAAAAAAGGAGGGCGGCGAGGCGGAAGGGGAAAAGCCGCCCGATTCGGACAGATCGCTTTGAAAGGGATCGCGTGCGGTGTACCCCCAAAAAAAGGATATACAAAACCTCCTATGGCAAAATAGCTCCGTAGGAGGTGTTTTTATGGCAAAGGAAGGGGCAGTTTTTCATTTGTGAATGAAATAGAGTTTCGGCGGGCGGGTTCTTTTACATACAAAAACTCCGAAAAAAGAGGTAAAAAATCTTTTTGAAATTCTTGTGTGTATTTGTCAATGACTTTTTCAAAGATTTTTCGAAAAAATCAAAACTTTTTT
>CAYLVU010000004.1:0-89358 GCA_964387225.1 uncultured Clostridia bacterium
GGCCGTTACCCCGCCAACTGCCTAATGGGACGCGAGCTCATCCATATCCGATAAAATCTTTCACCTCAGGAAGATGCCTTCCCGTGGTCATATGCGGTATTAGCAGTCATTTCTAACTGTTATCCCCCAGATATGGGCAGATTGCTCACGCGTTACTCACCCGTCCGCCACTAATGCAAGGAGCAAGCCCCTTGCATCCGTTCGACTTGCATGTGTTAAGCACGCCGCCAGCGTTCATCCTGAGCCAGAATCAAACTCTTAAGTTTAATTGTTTAAAGCCGGTGCTTGCTAAGTGCACCGACGGCTCTAACTTGAATAAATTCTCGTTATCTTTGCTGACTTTGTTTTGAGTACTATGTTTGCTCAAAAAAATTGACAGAAACTGCTTTTTGTGTTACAAAAAATCGTTTCTTCTCTATTCGATTTTTAATCTGCGACAACCGAACAACAGTCCGGTGCTGACCTGCTTTCGCGAAGTGAGCTTAGTTATTATAACATAGCCGCTCTATCCGTGTCAAGCGTTTTCGCAACTTTTTTTGGATTTTTTAAGAATTTTTTCTTAACTTCCGTTAAAGCCGCTTTCTTTCGGACAGCTTGCTCATTTTAGCACAACAAAATTTCAATGTCAACTGTTTTTTACAACTTTTTTTGAATTTTTTCAGATTTTTTTCGATTTTTTTGTCGGCTCTTTTTCTCCACAATATGTTGTATTTTCCTATCGATTATGATACAATAACCTTGAAATTATACGTACGGGACGGAACAAAATGAAAATTCTCCAAATCGTTTTTTGCGTGCTTTCCTGCCTTTCGCTTGCGGCGTGCGTGCTGGTTTTTGTCTATGAAGGCTATTGGGGCTTCGTCTGTTTGGGCGCGGCTGCGCTGTTCGCGCTTTTGATGTTCGGGGCGAAAAAAGGCTTCCGCAGGACGCCCGTCCGCAAAAAGACGGACTTCATGAACACGGAGGAAGAAAACAACCGGATCCGCACGGAAGAAGGGCGGAAGCAAGACTGATTCCGATACCTTATTATAATACATAGCATATCAAAAAGACGGGTCGCCATCGACCCGTCTTTTCCGTTTCGCTCAGATTCGGTATGTGCTGTTTAAATGAAGCGCCATGCCGCTCTTTTTTCCCATTGCCGTGACGGTAAGTCCCGCCACGTTTTCATGATTGATCCAGGCGGGCATGACGATGCCCGAAAATTCGTCCCCACACAGATCGAGCGCAATATAGTGCGAACCGTACATCCGCCATGTGCCCCGATACGCCCCCTCGAGCGTGCCGTCCGCGCGCAGCACCGTGCGCTTTGCCGTCACCGTATCCGTTCTCTGCGTGAACAGAACGGCTTCGAACTTGCCCGCCGAAACGTTTAAAAGCTCTTCCGCCGTCACGTTCTGAATTTCCTCGCCCGCGTAGCGATTCGCGTTCATGACGGGCCAGCCCTCCGAATTAAAACCGTACTGCCCCAGATAGAGGTAGTGAAAATTATTCGAACGGCTGAGCCCCTTTTCGATGAAATAATTCGTTCTGCCGTGATAGGCGATGAGATTGACGCCGTCCTCCGTCACGAACAGATCGTTGTGTCCGGGACAGAAGACGTCGACGGCGTTTTCCGCCCAACGGAAGGAGCCGAGCATTTTGTTTCCCGAGCCGATGTCGGTAGAACAGACGAGCCTGTTTCCGTTGACGTCCGTATAGGGACCCTCGGGGCGTTCGCTGCGGCCGCACCGCATATTGTACACCGAGGACAGCGAGCCGTAAGAGCACATGAGGTAGTAGAAGTTTTTCTTCGTCCACTTTCCGCGTTCCAGCACGTCCACCCCCTCGTGATAGCGGATGACGCCGCCTTCGAGAGAGCCGCAGGCGAGATTGACGCCGTAATATTCGCCGAAGGTGCAGCCTCCGTTTTCAAAATCGGAATAAGACCTCCCGTCCTTGCGAAGCCCCGTTGCGGGATCGAGTTCGAGCAAATACAGTCCCATTCCGTACGAGCCGTAGACGAGGAACATTCTTCCCTCGGCAAAGAACACCTGCGGATCGATGGCGTTGGGCGTTCTCCAGCCCGAAGGCGACTTAACGAGCAGGGAAACGCACGAGAAACCGCCCTCGGGCGAATCCGACTTGGCTAAGCCGATGCAGGATTTCGAGCCGCCGAAATATCCCGTAAGGCAGAAATACAGCCAGAATTTTCCGTCCGTTCCCCGCACGCAGTGGGGCGCCCAGAAGGACATCGTTCCGTCCGGTCGGGTACACACGCCGTACCCCACCTCCCGCGGGGATGTCACGCACCAGTCGTACGCTTCTTGCAGGTTGCCGTACCCGCCGCCGACGGCGTGCTTTTTATACAGAGGCGCGCTTCCCTCGAGCGCAAACGCCGTGCCGAGATATTCAAAGTGCATGAGATCGTCGCTGACGCGGATCTGATATCCGTCGGGCGCGCCGAAGGTATCGGTGGAATAGGCATAGTACTTCCCCTCCCATTCGAGAAGGGAGGGGTCGTGAGCACAGCCCTCCTGCCACGACGCGTAGTCGGGAGAGCGCATTTGAAGTTTGTTGAACCGCGGATTGCGCGGATACCGTATCGCCATGTGTTTACTGCGCGAGCGCCCAGAGGCTTCTGCCTTCCGCCGACACGGCGGTAATCGTATAGACGGCTTTGCGGTAACTGCTTTTCGCATACATATCCCAGCCGGGCGCGAACACGCCTTTGTACTCGACGCCGCTGATCGTAATCGTTACATAATAGCCCTGCGAAAGCGTCCAGCTTCCCACGCTGTTGCTGTCCTTTTTCACCGTTCCGTCCTCTTCGAAGGTATAATTCTCCGATTTGACGTAATCTACAACCGTAGCCACGGAATGAAGCACGACGTCGTAATCGCCGGCGACGTCGGCTACGGACACGAGCCCCGCGGACTCGCCGACATAGGCGGTGGGCGCCATAACGGGCCAGCCTTCCTCGTTAAAATAGAGCTGGCTCACGGTGAGATTGTGCCCTGTGCTGACTTCACTCATCACGCCGCTGGTGTTGACCGTGAAGGAACGGGCATGATAGACGACGAAGTAGCGTCCCTCCTCGTCCTTGATGACGGAGTTGTGCCCGAGCGCGGCAAAGCCCTTCGAAGATCCGTTTCCGTTCCGGTCGAAGCGATAATTTCCCGCAATCTTGTTGCCCGTGCCCGCAGAGGCAACGTTCGCGCCCGTAACGTCTTCATAAGGTCCGTTCGGATTTTTGCTGCGGGCGACGCGCATATTGTAGACCGTGTTCAGATCGCCCTCGCTCACCATGAGATAGTAGTATTCCGTCGTGGCGTTGTAAAAGACGAAGGGTCCTTCCACGCCTGCGGAATAGCCGCCCTTCCAAAGAAGGGTGCCGTTGCCCTGATCCGCGTAGGGAAGTCCCGTTGCGGGATCGAGCGACAGAATATAGACGCCGCCGAAGAAGGAGCCGTACACCATCCAGAGATTTCCGTCCTTATCGTAGAAGAGCTCGGGGTCGATGCAGTTGGGACCCGACGAATCTGTATTCGACGTACTGTCTATGATGATTGTGTTTTCGGTATACGGTCCCAATACGCTGTCCGCTTCCAGACGGGCGATTGCCGACTGTGCCGAGCCGAACGCCTTCGTGAGCGAATAATAGAGATAGTATTTTCCGCCGATATACTCCACGTCGGGCGCCCAGGTCGTGTTAATCGACGAATCGGGCTTGACGAGATTGACGGTATCTTTCATGACGGCGGGCCAGTGGACTCCGCTGTAAGTGTAGCTTTCCTCTCCGTAGAGCACCGTGGAGTCCCCGTCATTCTCCTCCTGCTCCCAGCTGATGAGGTCGTACGAGGAAGCAACAGCAAAGTGCGAGCCGAAGGCGTAATATTTTCCGTCTTCGGGATCCTGAAAGATCGAAGGATCGTGCACGGAAACGCCCGATTCGGTGCGCATCGAAGCCTCTGCGGCGGTGGGCAGCACGGCGTCATCGACGGGAACCGCCGCATTCGGCGTCAGCCAAATACTCTCGTTGTGCCAGCTGTCCTCTCCCCCGTTTTCTTCTCCGCCGCCCCCGCTTTCGCCGCAGGCAGCTAAGAGCCCCGCGGTAAGAACGAGCGTTGCCGCAAGCGAGATGCAAAGTAACTTTTTCTTTTTCATAAAGTTTCCCCTTTTATTACGTTTTTCAGAAACAAACGGTGCGGAAAACCCGCACCGTCTTTTCCGTTTTCCTGTTTTACTCTTTCGAACCGGTAAGCATAAGCGATCCGATGATCGTCTTCTGGAAACAGGCGAAGAGAATGATGACGGGCAGCACGCACACCACCGACGCGGCGATGACGGGACCGTAGTCCGCGTTGTTGCCGTAGACGATATTCATGTAGTACATTGCGTGCGGCAGATTGATCCACTCGTTTTTCGCCTGCGAAATGAAGATGTACGATCCCATGTAGTTGTTCCAGCAACCCATAAAGGAGAGGAGCCCCTGCGCCATGATCGCGGGCAGTGCAAGCGGAAGAATGAAGGAGCAGAAGATCCTGAAATATCCTGCGCCGTCGATCTTCGCCGCTTCGATGATCGAAGTGGGAAGTCCGAAGAGGAACTGACGGATGAAGAACGCCGTCATAATCGAGCCGAACAGTCCCGGAACCACCAAGACCGCCCAGTTGTTGAGGAAGCCGATATCCTGATACATGGCGTACTGCGTCGTCATGATAGAGGGACCGGGGACCATGATCGCGGCAAGCAGGAAGAAGAAGACCTTATTTCTGCCGATCCATTGGATCTTCGCGAACGAGAACGCCGCGGAAGCGGAAGTGATGACGCCCACGACGACGGGCACAATCGAATAGAAGAGGTTGTTGAGGAGCGCTCTCCAGTAGGTGAACCCTGTCGCGAAATAAGTGGCGCCGTCGCCGTTCGAGGTAAAGCCTCTCGTAAAGAGCTCCGAATAGTTGTAGAAAAACGTCTTTCCCGCATCTACCGTGGAGTACTCCGGCCACCAGATAAGGCTTTCAAGGTATTGCGACTTCCAGGTGTTGTCGTTGGTAAAGGCGAACGAGCCCGCAAGCATCCACCAGAAGGGGTACACCATGAGGAATGCCCCGAACAGCAGGATAATGTAGGTGAAGATGTCGCCGACGAGCTTGGCGCGCTTTTTGCTGGCGTTGTGCGTCTTGGACGAGAAACCGAAGAAGGCGAGCACCGCACCGACCGCATAGCGGAAGGAGGAGTATTCTTTTTTCTCTGCGGACGTATTGTTCGCGTCCTGAATCATATCTTGATTTTCCATGACCTTCCCCTCCTTAGTCCTTTTTCCTCGAATCCAGCCAGAACTGGAAGAGCGTAAGAACGAATATGATGACCGCAAGGAAAATACCGTAAGCCGCACCTGCCGAAGGATAAGCCGTCGTCTGCGTTCCCGAGGTACTGAGACCGTAGTTCCAGATGAGGGAGACGTATCCCGACGTGTAGCTGCTTTCGCCGAAGAGCAGAACGGGCTCGGCATAAATTTGCAGACCGCCGATGACGGAGGTTACGATATTGTAGAAGATGGTGGGATAGAGGTCGGGCATCGTGACCTTCCAGAAAATCTTCCAGCCGCTCGCGCCGTCGATTTGCGCCGCTTCCTTGGTCGCCGCGTTGACGCCCGAGAGTCCCGCAACGTAGAGAATAATCGTTCCGCCGAGACCCTTCCACACGGACATGATGACGATGACCAGTTTTTGGTAGAAGCCCTGACACCAGAAGGGATCGCGCATAAACGCCGACGAGCTTGTTTGATTGGTGAGGCTGTTCCAGGACATTTGACCGTACAGCCAGTTGAACCCGTTTGAGCCGATCAGACTGTTGATAACACCCGACTGGTTGAACATGAGTTTGAAGGTATAAACAATCGATATCGAGCTCGCGACGCAGGGTATGTAGTAGAGCACGCGGAAGACGTTTCCGCCCTTGATGTCGCGCGACATGCAGACCGCAAAGAACATGGAAAGAATCATGCCGATGGGAATACCGATCATGTAGAAGACGGTATTAAAGAGATATCTCCCCATCTCGTTGACCACGATGTCCGAAGTGCTCTGCGACCACGTCGTCATGGTAAAGATCTGTTTGTACCAGTAGAGTGCATCCGGAGTTGCCTCGGCGCCCGGTATGGGAAGCCCCGTAATAGGATCGGTTACGGGCGGTGTATAGATGTGTTCGCCCAGCTCGGCAATAAACTGACCGATTGTTCCGTTATATCCCGCCGCACCGATCGAATAATCGGTAAACGAGATCAGGATCGCCATGACGAACGCCACGTAGATGAACCAAACCGTACCCACGATGAGCGGGATACAGAAGACCCATCCCCATAGATTGTCCTGCAGCTTCTGCTGGTTGACGCGCCGTTTCTTTTTCGGCGGCACTGCGGACTCTTCGACCGCGTCCTGCGCGGCTACGACGTCTTCCGCTGCGGCAGTCGTAATTTCTTCCATGATTTCCTCCTTATAATATCCTCTCGAAAATTCTTATCTCTCCCGCGCTTCGGCGGGAGAGATAAGCCGCGTTCCGAATTACTTCATATCCGTATATTCGCGGTTGATCGCCTTTACAAGGTTGCTACGCGAAGCCGCAGCCTGACGGAAGCAGAAGACGGCGGGCGTCTCGTACAAACGCGTTTCGGCGTCCGCGGGATTATACTTGACGTAGGAAGCAAAGTTCGCCGTCGTAAGCGCGTTGCCGTTTGCGTCCTTCAACGGAACCTGCTTGTTGTCGTAGGCAAGAATCGAATTAACCTGACGGGAGTCGAGGTCGCCCATCCACGTCGTATCGTAGGTGTACATACTCGAATCGCGCACCGCGTTGAGTCCGCACTGCATTCTGATGTTGAGGTCGCGGTCCGAACGGGTATAGGTGACCATTCTCAGGATCTTCATGGCAAACGCAATACCGGTCGTCGTGCTGGAAACCGTGTCTTTGAGCGCGGTGTCCGCATAGGTCGAATCGTATTTGATGGCGGACCCGATCGCGCTGTTTGCGTTATACGCCGTCTGCCACGTGCCGCTCTGGTAGTTGCTGATGAACGTGCTGACCGTCTGTTCTGCGGTGCTGCCGCCTTCATTTGCCGCGGCTGCCATAGCGATAGCGAGCTGGTAGTACGCCGTCCAAATCGCGTCCGCTTCCGCCTTGCCCGTGCTGTTCACCGTTCCGTCGGCATTATAATAGCTCGTCGTGGAGAAACCCTCGGGCGTGATCATATCGCAGAAGGCGCCGTTTTGCTGATAATCGGAGGACTGATAGTTGAAGAACTCTTCGCACTGTTGGACGAAGTTGGGAAGCTGCGCGCCGCCGTAGGTGAGCGTAACCTGCGCGTCCTCGTTTGCCGTGAGCGCAAGGCAGAGGGAAACGGAAGCTTCCTTCTTCCATGCCGACTCTTCGGAATAGGTTTTTCCGGTGATCGTTTCCTTATCGACGACCGCATACCCTACGGAGTCCATACGGGCAGCCCACTTGTCCTGCCGCTTGCTCTGGTTGGCAATAATCTCTTCCGAATTGTAAATCTTTTTGCCCGCGCTCTTGTCCGAACGCTGCGCGTCGCCGTAGCTGGTGCTCGACTCTACGTCGTCGGGATCGTTGCTGTATTCCTGCATCTCGTAGTTCGCACCCTTGATGTTCGAATAGAGCGCATATTTTTCCGCGATGGGCATGGGCATCTGACCGAACTGGAAGGTGTAGTAGTCGTAATCGTTTCTGGTTGCGGGGTCCCAGGAACCTGCTCCGTAGAAGAGGGAGCGTCCCGCACGGAAGTAGGACCAGCCGTTAACGCCGTCGGGACGGTTTTGGTCGGTATCGCCCATGGGGTTGCCGTTCCAGTCCGAACTGAGGGCAAGGAAAGCGCCGTACGTCTCGATAAAGTTTTCGCTGTTGCAGCCGTACTGAACGGCGCGGGTAATCTTCTGTCCGGTAATCGTCATTTTTTCAACGTCGTTCGTCGCCGTTCCTGCGATTTCTCTCCAAAGCTCCGCGCTCGCAATATTCAATTCGCTCACATTCTCGGAAACAATCGCGCCCGAGCTGTTGAACTGCGTGCAGTACTGAGAGGTTGCGTCGATGAGGTCGGCGTCGTTGGAGGAGAGCCAGGGAAGGAGATAGAGCGGGCTGCCGTCCGATCCCTCATACTGCTCGCCGCCGTATACGGTGTAGAAGCCGGGCGTGCTGCCGGTGCTGATATAGACGCCGCCCGTTCCGTTGGTGATATCGCCCTCTGTGTTGCCGTTGCCTGCCTGCCAAGAGAAGGTATTGAGGAAGTAGCTCGTCGCCCACAGCATCGCGCTGTATTCGGCATACGTGAGCACGATGTGTCCCGTCTTATAGTCGTACGAGGCGTCCGTGTTCTGATAGCTGCTGTCCGTGATCGAGAAGGTCTCGTCCGGGAAGCCGGGAATCGTCACCGTGTAGCCCTTACCGTTCGTATAGGTCTGGCAGAGGAGCGCCATGGGATCGCCTCCGGCAAGCGCGGTCTGGAAGTCCGTGAACCGATAGAAGTTGAACGGGTAGTAGGTGGTGGGAACGCCGATGTTGATAAGGGGCGCCGCTTCGCCTTCCGTTACGGTCAACGTTTGACCCGTGTAGGGATTGGTATACGTGCCGCTTGCGGCATAGACGACGCAGGAGTTCGTGCCGGTAGGTCCTCTTCCGCTGAACGCACTGTAGCTCAACTTCGAGGTGAGCTCGCCCGTGCCTTCGCCCTTGGGTCCTTGGACGGTGCGGGCGGTTGTCGCCTTCGTTGTCGTATACAGTTGTTTGAGCGTATCGGTGAAGAAGAGACGGTTGAAGCCCATCGAGAAGTTGGAATAGTCCTTGGGAAGGGCATAAAGTCCCACTTTCTCGTTGCCGCTCGCGGTGTAGTAGCCCGCGCCGTTCGCGCCGTTTGCATTGTAAACGATTTCCTGCCCCATCGTATAGGTTGTTTGCCCCTTGATGTAGCCGTAGTAGTTAATGCTGTTCGACCAGAGCGACGTTACGGAGGCGTAGTCGTCCTCGTCGAGATACTCGGTCAGGTCGAGAATTCTTCCCTTCTGCACATACGCCTTCACGTATTTGGGCGCAAGATAGATGATATCCGACGCGCTCTCGGGGTTCTGCCATACGTTTGCGAGCTGGGTATAATAGTCGCTTTTGTCGAGGTTGTTGTCGACTTTCGCCGAAATATTCGTACCGTGCTCTTTGTTGTACTGGGCAGCCCATTCGTCGCAGATGCGCTGGTTGGTATCCTTATCCGCCGCATTGCAGTAGATATAGACGCTCAGCTGCGTGGGATTGCTGTCGCTGATCGTCTCCCCGCCGCCGCAGGCCGTCGCGCCGACCGCAACGCCGACCGCCATGACGGCAGAGAGCGCCACGAGTCCGGCATTTCTCAATAGCTTCTTCTTCATTCCTTCTACCTCTTTAAAATAATCTCTCGTACCCGAAATCGCCCGCGCCCTTCCGCCGTTTGGGGGTTTGGCAAGAAAAAAGGCATCCGTCCGATTATCGGAAGGAAATGCCGGCAAAAAGAATACCGAAAACGAAAAAAGTCCGCTCTTTTTCCACTCCCCTTCCGTAATATCCGAAAAAAAGAGTGCGCAAAAAAATTAGCGAACCAACCTCGTATTCATGACTTTCCCCCTGTCGTCATTTCTTGTACTGGAATAACTATACCACATGATTTTGGCTTTGTCAATGCTATTTGAAAATTTTTTTGTGAAAATTTCACCTTTTTTTGTCTCTTTTTTCGTCATTTTCACCATATTCCGCCCCTCCTTCCGCCCGCCCGTCCCGTTCGGGTCAGGAAAAACCGCCCTGCGGAATCCTCCCCGTTCAAGATATAAGAAACAGCCCGCAGGAGAAACAGCCCGCGGGCTCAAAAAACCGCGGGCTCCCGAATTGCCTCGGGAGCCCGCGGTTATAAATGCGCGTTTCGTTTATTCCTGCCGTTCGATAATGTCGATGATCTCGCTGAGCCGCTCTAAATCGTCGCGGGTATAATAATCGATATAGATCCTGCCCTTTTTGTCCGTGCCGATCAGCGAAACCTTGGTTTTAAAGGTCGTTCTCATGCGCTCGACAAGGTGTTTCAGTTCGGTGCTTTGCTGCGCGTTTTTTTTCTCCTTCTCCCGCGCCAGCACTTCGGGCGGGTTGAGATACTGCTTTACGGCGCGCTCCATCTCGCGCACCGACCAGCCGTTCTTGACGCACTCCCCGGCAAGCCTTCCCTGCTCTTCCGCGGGCACGGGGACGAGCGTTCTCGCATGCCCCGAGGAGAGCTTGCCCTCCCTCACGAGCGAGATCACCCCCTCCGAAAGGGTAAGAAGTCGCAGCGTGTTTGCGATTGCGGGACGGCTCTTGCCCAAACGCTCGGCGAGCACTTCCTGCGTGAGCGAGTACTCCTCCATGAGTTTTTTCATGCCGTAGGCAGCCTCTATGGGGTTGAGATCCTCGCGCTGCAGGTTCTCGATGAGCGAAATTTCCTGAATTTCCTTTTCCGTATAATCCTTTACGATGACGGGTACGCTCTTCAAGCCCGCCATCGCCGCGGCGCGGTAACGGCGCTCGCCCGCTATAATCATATATCTGCCGTCGGGACGGCGGATTACCACGAGCGGGCTTATCACCCCGTGCGCGCGAATGGAATTCGCCAGGTCGTTCATGGCGTTTTCATCAAACGCCTTTCGCGGCTGATCGGGATTTGGATAAAGTTCTTCGAGCGATACTTCCGTTGTCTTTTCGCCCTCGCCGTTCTGCGCGTTTCCGTACGCCTCTTCGGTGTCGCTGAACAGCGCCGAGAGCCCCCTTCCGAGTCCTTTCGCCATTGTTTATTCCTCCCCCTCCGTTTTTTTCAAAAATTCTTCCGTAAGCGCGCTGTACGCCCGCGCCCCCGCGCACTTGCTGTCGTGCAGCAGAATCGGTTTTCCGTGGCTGGGCGCTTCGGATAGCCTGATGTTGCGCGGTATGACGATTTCGTACAGCTTTTTCGTAAAATAATGCTTGATTTCCGCCGCGATCTGCTTGGAGATCAGCGAGCGCCCGTCGTACATCGTGAGCACGACGCCCTCGACCTTCAACGACTTGTTGAGGTGCTGACGGACGAGCGATATCGTGTTCATGAGCTGGGACAGCCCTTCCAGCGCGTAGTATTCGCTTTGAATGGGAATGATCACGCTGTCCGCCGCGGCAAGCGCGTTGATCGTGATGAGCCCGAGAGAGGGCGGACAGTCGATCAGAATAAAATCGTACGCCGCTTTTACCTTGTCGAGCGCACCCTTTAACACCTTCTCTCTGGATTTTTTGTACACAAGTTCCACTTCCGCCCCCGCGAGATCGATATTCGAGGGCAAAATCATCAGCCCTTCGATTTCGGTGGGCAGTACGTTTTCTTTGACTTCTTCTTCGTCGATCAGCACGTTATAGACGGATTTTTTCAGGGAACTCTTCGTAAAACCAAGCCCCGTCGTCGCGTTTCCCTGCGGATCGAGGTCGACAAGCAGCACCTTTTTCCCCGCTTTCGCGAGATATGCCGCCATATTGACGCAAGTCGTCGTCTTGCCGACGCCGCCCTTTTGATTGGAAAAGGAAATTACCGCTCCCATCTCTTTTACTCCTTATGCGAATCATCGTCCGGCTTCGGCGCTTCACCCTGCTCGGGCTCGTCCGCAGAGGAGCCCACATCCGGCTTGACCTCCTCGGGCGCCGCCCCTTCGGGCGACGGCTTGGCAGCGCTCTCGCTCTGCTTGCGCAGGGCAAAAGGATTGTCGGGCGACGATTTGTCGTGCTCCTCCATATAGGCAAGCACTTCTTTATAGTCGGCGCCGCGCATCAGCATGTCCACTTCCGCCGTATAAATCGTCTCGCGCTCGAAAAGCACGCGCGCCATGTTGTCCAAAACGGCACGGTTTTCGGAGAGCAGCTTCCTCGCACGGTCGTACGCCCTTGTCACGATCGCCTTGATTTCTTCGTCGATGATGCCTGCCGTTTCCTCGCTGTATGTGTTGCGCTCTTCGAAATCCCGCCCGAGAAAAACGGGTCCGTCGCTCGCGTACGCAATGGGGCCTAAACGGTCGCTCATGCCCCACTCCGTTACCATCTTGCGCGCGATCTGCGATACGCGCTTGATGTCGTTGGAGGCGCCCGCCGAAATGTCATGTATGACAAGCTCTTCCGCAACTCTTCCGCCCAACGCCATGCAGATAAAATCGTTAAGTTTGTTAACAGTCATGTCGTTGTCGTCGTTGTCGGGACGGGTCAGCGTGTAGCCTGCCGCCATGCCGCGGGGAATAATGGAAACCTCGTGAACGTTGTCGCAATGCTCGCATAATTTTGCAAGAATCGCATGCCCCGCCTCGTGATAAGCCGTACACTTCTTGTCTGCCTCGGTCACGACGCGGCTCTTCTTCTGCGGCCCCATGATGACTTTATTGATTCCCTCGTAGAGCTCGAGATTTCCGATCAGCGTTTTCCCCGCGCGCGCCGCCAAAATAGCAGCCTCGTTGAGAAGATTTGCAAGATCTGCGCCCGAAAATCCGCTCGTCATGCGCGCGACAACTTTAAAGTTGACGTCGGGAGCGAGAGGTTTGTTGCGCGCGTGAACTTTAAGAATTTGTTCGCGGCCCTTAACGTCGGGCAGGTTGACGTAGATCTGTCTGTCGAAACGTCCGGGACGAAGCAGGGCGTTGTCGAGAATATCGGCTCGGTTCGTCGCCGCCATTACGATAACCCCTTCGTTTGTTTCGAAACCGTCCATTTGAACAAGAATCTGGTTGAGGGTCTGTTCCCGTTCGTCGTGACCTCCGCCAAGTCCCGCACCGCGCTGACGTCCGACCGCGTCGATTTCATCAATAAAGATGATGCAGGGCTGATTGCGTTTTGCAAGATCGAATAAGTCGCGTACGCGCGAAGCGCCGACGCCGACGTACATTTCCACGAAATCCGACCCGCTCACGGAGAAAAACGGAACGCCCGCTTCACCGGCAACCGCCTTGGCAAACAGCGTTTTTCCCGTTCCGGGAGGTCCCACGAGCAATACTCCCTTGGGGATACGGGCTCCGAGGACGGAAAACTTTTTCGGGCTCTTTAAAAACTCCACCACCTCAGCAAGCTCTTCCTTCTCCTCCTCCGCTCCCGCTACGTCGGAAAACCGAACCTTTAAATTGGTCGACACCTTGGCTTTCGTCTTTCCAAAGTTCATGACCTTTCCGCCTCCGCCGCTCGTCGCCCGCAAGATCAGGAAAAACGCCACGACACCCGCTACGAGTACAAGGATATAGATAACGTTTGTCCAACCGGAGCCTGCGTTCGGATCGGAAATGTCGTAATCTTCGATTTTATCCCCCCAATCCTGCATCAAACTCTTAAAGTCATCATAGGAATAGACGCTGGGAGAATGTGCCCAATAGGTATAGTTCGTCGAATTTACGTCGGTGTAACCGTAAACGTTATACCCGTCAAAATAGACTTTTACGATTTGTTTGCCGCCCTCCACCGACTCAACGTCGGTTACAAGCGATTCAAACTCCTTGAAGGTCACGTTTTTGCTGTTTCGGATCTGGGAGGTTATGATAAAGTAAGCCCCGATTCCCAAAACCGCTATCAGCAGCACAATGATGACCGTTTTAACTGTTTTACTCAACTTACGTCTCCTTTCTATATTTTTCCGCTTTTAGTATGTGCGAAAAGATAAAATTATTTTAACATATAATTTCCGCAAAAGCAAGCGGGAAGCAGAAAATCTTTCCATATTTTCTAAAATATCACCCAATTTTCGCAAATCGACCCGTTTTTTACCCGAATTTCGCCTCGCACGGGGTCAAAAATGTTTCATGTGAAACACTCTCCCGAATTTTTTTCGCGAAAATTGTTGTTTCACGTGAAACATTGAACGCAAAAATTTTATTCGGGTGCCGCGACGTGTTTTTTTGTTTCTTCGGTGAATAAGGCAGTAAAAAGCGGGCGTCCCGCAGATGGAGGGGACGCCCGCTTTTTCGTTAAAGGATAAGGTTTGGCGCAGACGCGCTTAGAGAAGCAATGGGAGCAATCACATCGTCTATGGTCACGTTCGACAGTTCGCTTACAACCCAATCGAAGACTCTTCCGACAATCGTGCTGTCCTGAAGGAATGCATGGAGCGAGTCGACGGGAATCCAGTGACAGATGGCGAGCAGGAGCATAATGAGCATAAACGCTTCGAACAGCCCGAGAATGCCGCCCAAAACGCGGTTGACGATTTTAACGGGCTGAAACTTTTCCACCAGCTTCGTTCCGACCTTCCCAAGTATCCAGGCGCCGAGTTTTACCAGAATCACGAGAAGAATGAAGCTGATGACGATTGCGATGATCGAAGCAATCGTCGCGTTTCCGATTGCGTTGGCAAGCGCCGTCGTGAGGGAAAACCATTTTTCCAAGGTGTTTTGCAGCGAAACGCAGAACATTATGCCGACCGAAACGGCAAAAAGCGTGCCCGCCAGTTTACAGACGCTCTTAATAAAACCGCGCGCCACGCCGAAAAAAGTACCTGCCAACAAAATGACGAAAAAGACGATATCGAGCGCCCATGCGTTCGAAGCAAGCAGTTGGCTCACGGAAAACCTCCTTATAAGTTTTCAGCATTGTTGCGACCGATTCAAAAGCCGCTTACGGCATTATTATATCACAGTTTTTTGGATTTGTCAAAAAACCGTTATAAAAATACGGTTTGACGGCAAAAATTCCTTCGTCATTCGGAGGAATTATGGACTACGCTTTTCATTTTTATAACTCATTGGCGGAAACGGGTTTGATGATGACGCTCACAAGGCTCTTGGGCGCGCCTGCGGCGCCGCCCGTCGTACTTTGCATCGGCTCCGATCTTGCCATCGGGGACAGTCTGGGTCCCGTCGCGGGAACTATGCTCAAACGCGGGGGAGAATTCCGCGGTTACGTCTACGGAACGCTGAAAAATCCGGTCACGGCAAAAGAAGTGAAATACGTCAATGAATTTCTGCGCAGAACCCATCCCGGCAGCAAAATTATAGCAATCGACGCCGCAGTGGGGGAGGAAGGAGACGTCGGGCTCCTGAAAGTGACGGAGGGTCCTCTGCGCCCCGGATCGGGAGCAAATAAACGGCTCGGCAAAGTGGGCGACGTGTCCGTTCTCGGAATCGTCGCCCGTAAAAGCGCCTTTTCTTACTCTCTTCTCAACCTTACCAGACTGAACATGGTTTATACAATGGCGGAGATCGTCTCCGGCGCCCTCTCGGCATACTCGCTTGGAATTGCCGAACCTGATAAAAAAGCAGAAGGTGCATAAATTATTCACATTTTTTCATTTGATTTTGTTAATAATTTTCATTTTTAAAAATTTTTTAAAAGTTTAAATCATTTCTTGACGAGCGGGAATGAAAAAATGTAAAATGTAAGCACAATTATAAAA
Source organism: uncultured Clostridia bacterium (assembly GCA_964387225.1). Taxonomy (GTDB): domain Bacteria; phylum Bacillota; class Clostridia; order Christensenellales; family Borkfalkiaceae; genus Gallimonas. Next base: position 15,416 of record CAYLVU010000004.1, read on the forward strand.
GGAGAAAAAAAGATGGTCAAGACTACAAAGACAAAGGTTTACGACACCGATACGGCTACCGTTGTAAAGAAGGTCGTCAGCGGCGCTTACGGCGATCCCGCAGGTTACGAAACGACGATGTACGTTACGGCGGAAGGGGACTATTTCCTCTATACGTTCGGCGGTCCCGAATCCGCTTATAGCACGGAAAAGATCACGGCGTACAGCAAGGCAAAAGCCGCTGAGTGGTTGAAAAACAACTGAAAAATCCTCCCGAAAAGGGAGGATTTTTTTCTCTTTCATAAGCCGCCGTTTTTGCGGCAGAACAGAGGACCGAACAGGCGAAGCGCTTTAAAACGATTACGGTTCTTCGTCGTCTGTACGGGTCGTCGTGTCTGCGCTCTCTTCGTCGCGGGAATTCCCGAGAAAGGTCCCGAAGAAGCCGCTGAATCCGCCGCGGCGGTACCCACTGCCCGATCCGCCGGAAGGGGCGAAGCTGGTGCCCGACGACTGCGGCGTATCCTCTTTGGGAAGATCGCGCTTGGGATAGGGCTTTTTCTCCCCGTATTTTCTGTCGCGGTCTCTTCCGTAGCGGTCGTTTTTCCTGTCCGAATACTTTCCGCCGCGATTCTTTTCGTAAGGCTTTCTGTTTTTAGGCGTGATCACGACGTAGCGCTGCGGCTCGGTGCCCTCGCTCTTCGTCGTCACGTCCGGATTGTCGATAAGCGCGGAATGAATGATTCTGCGTTCATAGGGGTTCATGGGCTCGAGACGGACCCTTTTCCCAAGGCGAACCGCCTTTGCCGCAAGCTTTTCGGCTACGCTGCGCAGCGTTTCCTCCCGTTTTTCGCGATAATTTTCGTAATCGACGACCACGCGCTTATAGTCTCTTCTGCCCGTATTGGCGACGGCGCCCGCAAGCGTCTGCAAGGCGTCGATGATTTCGCCCCGTCTTCCGATGAGCCCCTTCGAGGAATCGGCTTTGAGCTGAATTACGATTTTTTCGTCTTCATCCGTAAGTTCGGGTTCGACGTTCTCCTGCAAAAGAGAAAAGAGACCCTCCAAAAATTTTACGGCGCGCTGACCGTCCGTGAGCTTTTCTTTGACTGTAATTTTTACCTCGGCGGGGGAGGATTTTCCGATCAGTCTCTTTTTTCCCTCGTCGAGAATTTCTATCTCGACGTCCTCTCTTTCTACCGCAAAAGCTTCGAGTCCCGCCGCGATTGCTTCTTCCGCCGTTTTTCCGGTGAATACTTCGGATCTTTCCATATTTTTTTCCTCTTTTCGGATTATTTTTTCCGTTTATCTTTCTTTTTGCCTTCCTCGGTCTTTTGCCAGGGGAGGGTGCGCGAATATTTTTCCACGAGCTTTTGTTCTTCTTTCTTCTTAAACGTCCGTCCGATAATCAGATTGGAAAGGACGGTCACGATCAGGGAGACAAGACTGCTCATCGTCATATAAATGGAGAACGCCGCGCTGTACATAAAGGCGAATATCGCATAGATGAGGGGCATCACGATGAGCATGACTTTTTGCGTCGTCCCGCCTTTTCCGTCCACCGACTGATACTTATTGCTCTCTTTTTGGCTGCGCATCGAAACAAACTGCGAGAGCACCATAAGTCCGATCGAAAGGATAATCAGAATAAAGTATCCGTTCGCATCTTCCTTCTCCTGCGTAAGCTGGGAAGTGAGGTTGGTGTACTGCGCCTCGTTGAGAACGCTCGAAAGAGATACCTTTTCGCCGCTTTGCAAAGTCACCTGCGTGTTAAGCTGCGAGGTAAAGTCGCTGTATTGCTGGATGGGGTGGTTATAGGATACGTCGGGATACCAAACGTTTTTCACCCAAAGAAAGCTCGAATCGTTTCCGTTTCTGTACCTCTCTGCCGCTCTCGTCGCGCCGATCTTGACGACGTAATCGTTGCAGGCGGAGGAAAGCTCCTTTCCTTCGCTCTCCATAATCTCGTCGATTTCCGCCTTTGCGTCCCCGTCGGCAAGCAGTTTTTCCGAATCGATCTGATATTCGCGAACGGTTTTGTCCCCTTCGAGCGAATAAATATAGAAGATATAACGGCTCGTATCCTCGGATTCGACGCGCATATATTTGCTGCTGCTTTCGCCGTCTTCATTAGAAACGTTCGTGACGAGGTACATCGTATAAACCGCGCCGTCGACCTTAAAACTCTTATTTTCTTCCCATTCGATCGTCAATTCGTCGTCCTCGACGTTCTCCTTGGACAGACGGTAATCCTTTCCGTCCACGCCGTGTTCCAGAATCGCCGCGTTGTACTCCGCGGACATATTCTCGTACATCGACAGGTTTGCAAACTGCGAATAGGCGCGGAAACCCTGAAACGCCACGATGAGGATGACAAGCGAAATAATCATGGGAAGACACGCCGCAAACGCGCTGTACCCGTTCTTCTTATACAGCTCGCTCATTTTTTGCTGATACATCGTCTTATCGTTGGCGTACTGCTGCTGTAATTTTTCAAGATCTTCCTTCATGTCGCGCATAATGAGGTTTTGTTTTCTCATTTTGATGCGCTGATAGATGTCGGCGGGAAGGGTGATCGCTTTGAGTACAAGCGTAAAAACGATAATGCCGAGACCGATAATACCGACCCCTTCGATAATCACTTTAGCAAATTGTCCGAGGAAGTCCAGTCCGATCTCGTATCCCTGTTCCAGAAGATTAAAGGGGATCGCTTCCAATAAAGAAGATAACATTCAAAAATATTTCCTTATACGAGCCATTTTTTTTTGTACCACAGCTCGGGCGCGGGATCGATCCCGCCTTTCGAGAAGGGATTGCATCTCAAAATCCTCCACATTCCGAGAAGAATTCCCAAGATCACGCCTAAATTATTGATACACCGCTTTGTATATTCCGAACAGGTGGGCTCGTACAAACAGGTGTGTCGGGAGAGATACTTTTGATAAAACCCGATCATCCGCATAAAGGGAGCCTTAATAAAGGAATGTACCAGATAGATTCCGCGTCGGATATATTTTGCGTTATTCCGCAGAAGGGGGAGCAGGCCGATTTTCAATCAATCCCTCCCGTTTGAGAATTTTTCCGATATCCCGTTTAAAACGGGGATAGCCGTATTCCTGCGCAACCTTCGGTATAAGCAGAATACGGCAGGGAGTTATTTCGTCGGCATAGGGGCGGAATGCCTCCCGAAGAAGCCGTTTGATATGGTTTCTTACGACGCTTTTCCCGTATTTTTTTCCGACGCAGACCGCTACCTTCGTCTTATCCGACGGAAAGTAAATCACGGTCACGCTCTCGGAATGGGCTCTTTTTCCCGATTTTAATACGGCGGTGATTTCTTTCTTTTTTTTCAGCCGCAAAACGCGCATTTTATTTTACGCGGAAATATGTTTCCTTCCCTTGTTTCTTCTTCTCTTCAAGGTTTTTCTTCCGCCCTGCGTCTTCATTCTCTGACGGAAGCCGTGTACTTTGCTTCTCTGTCTCTTTTTCGGTTGATAGGTCCTTTTCATATTTATTTACTCCGTTTGGTTTTTTTTGATTATAAGAAATTTTCCGCTCACAGTCAAGCGATTACGAGGCGTTTCTTACAGGTAAAATTAAATAGAGACTGCGTTTTTTCTCGTCATTTTGCAGAATAAAGGGAGAAATCGCCCCGTTGAACGAGATTTTTACCGTCTCTTCGTCGAGCGCGCGCAGACTGTCGAGCAGATACTTCGCATTCATCGATATCGTGAGATCCACTCCCGAAGTGAGGGCGTTCAAACTCTCGGAAACGTTTCCGTAATCGGAGACGGAGGAAATTTTGATCACGTTCGGGCTGATTTCAAACGTAACGAGGTTATTTTTGTCCCCGCGTATTATGATCGCGGCGCGCTCGGCGCTCGCAATGAGCTCTGTTCTCTTCACGACCGCCGTCGTCGAAAACCGGGAGGGAATCACGTTCTCTTTCTTGATAAAATCTCCCTGATAGAGACGGGATACCACAATCGTTTCTCCGCTCTTCACCATCATCTGTCCGCCCTGTGTATAGACGGTAATTTCTCCCTCGTCGTCGGAGAGCATTTTCGAAATTTCCATCAGCGTGCGCGCGGGACAGATAATGCACTGTTCCCCGCTCTTGCTTAAAATTTCCGCCTCGGAGAGGGCGAGACGGTAGCCGTCGAGCGCCGTAATTTCGAGCTTTTCCTTCAATTCGAGAAGACAGCCCTTTAAAACAGGTCTGGAATCGTCCTGCGCACAGCAGAAAGTCGTCTCTGAAATAACGCGTTTTAAATCTCCCTGCTTCATGACAAAGTAGTTTTCCCCGATTTCAAGATCGATGCTGGGAAATTCGTCCGCACCGATACTCTGCAACCGCGTTCCGGAATCGCGATACTTGATTTCGACCCCCTTTTCTCCCGTATAAACGGATATCTCTTCGTCCGTCAGTTTTCCTATAAAATCGGCAAACAGTTTTCCGGGAACGCAAATTTCTCCCTCCTCGAAAACTTCCGCGTTTACCGTCTTTTGAATGGTTAGCTCTCCGTCGGTCGCAAGCAGCGTAACGCTGTCCGTATGGGCGCTCAGTTTAATAAACTCCATCACGGGCGCGGTCGTACGGATCGCGCATGCCTTGCTTACTTTGAGAACCGCTTCCGAGAGAATCGTTCCCTCACAGACAAATTTCATTTTTTTCTCCTTTTTTGGATTCTTATAAAAAGAATATTTATATTAGTAATAATAAAGTCGGTGGAAAAGTGGAAAAGTTTTCTGCCGCCTCTCTATTATAGCGAAAAAGGCGAAAAATTTCAAGCGATTTACCCTCTTTTTCCCAATTCGGCGAAATTTTTAAAAGTGGATGAAATTGTGGACGAGCCGTGGGGATCGGGGGAAAGACGAATTTCGAGGGCGGGAGGAAAAGGGAGAAAAAAAGAGGGAGAAAAAACAAAAAAAAGTTTTTTTCACAGAACTTGTCCACAGGGTGGAAAAAAGAAAAAAAGTTTGTCCACTGCGGGTTGATAAATTTTTTTTTGTATGATATAATCCGTTTATGAGCAATTCGGCGCCCGATTTCGGGATTTATGCGGAAAAAATCCGAGGAGAACACAGAGAGAAGTTCGGTGCGTTCCGCGCGCTTCTTTTGGAATTCAACAAAAAATTCAATCTTACCGCCGTCACGGAAGAAAAAGATATTTTTTATAAGCACTTTTTGGACAGCCTTGCAGGAGAAATGTGGATAAAAAAGGGAGCGAGCGTCGCGGAGATCGGTTCGGGCGCGGGATTTCCTTCCGTTCCGCTCAAAATCGTGCGGGACGACTTAAAATTCACGCTTGTGGAGAGCGTCGGAAAAAAGTGCGATTTTTTGGAAATTCTCGTTGAAAAACTCGGACTGAAAGGGGTAGAGATTCTTCGGGGCAGGGCGGAAGACTTCGCGCGGGAGGAAAAATACCGCGAAAAGTACGACGTCTGTCTTGCCCGCGCGGTCGCCCGTCTCAACGTTTTGGCGGAATACTGTATGCCCTTCGTTCAAAAAGGAGGTATTTTTCTTTCTTATAAGGGAGATGCGGAGGAGGAAGTGAAGGAAGCGGAGCGGGCGGTTTTTCTTCTCGGAGGAGCAAAGACGGAGACAATTTTCTATGAGCTGCCGCAGGGCTACGGAAAACGGTCTCTGATTCTGGCGAAAAAAATAAACCGTACGCCGACCGTTTATCCGCGAGGAAACGGAAAGGAGAGAAAACACCCCATCGTATGAAATCGCTTGCACTCACGGGGCACAGACGCATCCCCGAAAAATTTCCGCGGAAACTTCTCTGCAATACGCTCGAAGGATTGATCAAGGAAGGGGTCCGTTCGTTTTTCTGCGGCATGGCGGAAGGATTCGATTTGCTTTCTCTCGAATACCTGCTCTCCGTCAAAGAAAAATACGGGCTCTATCTCGAAGCGTGCGTCCCGTACGCGGGGCAAAGCGAGCGCTATTCCGCCGAGGAACGGGAAAAGTACGAACGGCTTATCGCCGGATGCGACAAAAAGACGGTGCTCTTCGAAAGTTACAGGAGCGGCTGTTATTTTGTCCGCAACCGCTATATGGTGGACTGCGCGGACGGCGTGGTTGCCTATCTCGTTAAAAACACGGGCGGAACGGCGTATACCGTGCGCTATGCGCTCGAAAAGGGGAAAAGCGTCTTTTATATTCGTTGAGACGCTTTTTTTTCTGCCGTTATCGACAAATTCCGCGCAAACATGATCTCCTTCGCACGCGGAGAGGAGATATGCTGTAATGCGGGAGGAATATCTATGGCATACGAAAAACGCGTCTGCGTTCTCAGACAGATCAAACGGGGATTTTCCGCGAGCGGGGGCACACTCTCCGGCGCGGTCTATGCGGAGCGGCTCGGGGAAGAACTCACGGTAACTCCGCGAATTCTCGGATTGGCTCCGCTCAAAGAGGGGAGATACGCGCTCGCGCTCTCCGTAGGGGGGAAGGATCTGTTTTTCGAATGGAAGGGGGGAGAGAGTATGCGCGCCGAAAAAGCGCCTTCCCTTGCGGGCGGCTTCTCCGTACTCGTCCTATATGCGAGGGGGGAGGCGGAACCCGTTGCCTACGGGAGCTGCGGCGCGAACGCGAAGAGCGCGGAAGAGCTGTTGAAAGCCTTTTCTCCCGCTCCGGAAACAAAGAAAAAGAGAGCGGTGAATCCTCTGCCGCCCATAGAGCTTCCCGCTCCCATGCCCAACGTGCCGCTTGCGCCCACGGTGCCGCTTCCGGGCGCGGAACCGCAACGGGAGGACGGGGAAGAGTCCCCTCCCTTTCGCTATGACGATGATGCAATCGCAGGCGTCGATTATTTCGGCGCGGCGGATGAAGATGAGGATCCTTCTTCTGGCGGCGGCGAAAAAGACGGAAAAGAGGACGGCAGGGAGGATTCTTATAAAAATGCAGATGATGCGTTTCTCCCGACAAGGGGAAAGCTTACATACTACAACGCCGTGCGGGAAAAACTCGAAGAGGCGTTCAAAAAACTCCCCCCGGACGACCGTTTGAAAGGGGTCTTTGCCCAATCGGAATGGGTCAGGGGAGAGGGCGCGCTCATCGGAATTATCTATAAAAACGGAATTCCCCGCTATCTCTGCGTTGCGGCGGAAGGGGAGGGAAACCCGCCCGAAGAGATGAAGGAACACGCCGTATTCGTGCCCGAAAGCCCGTTTACGGAGGAGCGGGGCTTCTTCGTCGTGTTTCAGGACGCCGACACGGGAGAGTACGTACAAATTTCCGAATCGTAAAAGGTTAAGACAAACCAGAACTCCGCGTTTTCGCGCGGAGTTTTTTGCGGCGGGAGAGAAGGCAGACCGCATCGTTCGGTGCATGCAAAGACGGAAAAACCGACGTCCTTCCCGCTTTCCGAAAAAAATTTCATTGAATTTCCGCGCGGAAAAAGTTTTCAAACCGTTTACTTTGACAGGATTCCGTGTTATAATAATCATGGACAGGAAGGGGATTTTTTCCCTTAAAAACAGGAATCAATTTTTTCAGGAGGACGATATAAATGAAGGCACTTACCGAAAACAAGAAAGTGCTCGATTTCGTGAAGGAGAGCGCGGAGCTCGCGCAGCCCGACGAAATCGTATGGATCGACGGCAGCGAAAAACAGCTGCAAGAGCTGCGCAAAGAAGCGGTAAAAACGGGCGAAATGATCGAGCTCAACCAGGAAAAACTTCCCGGCTGCTATTATCACCGCACGGCGGAAAACGACGTCGCCCGCGTAGAGGCACGCACGTTCATCTGCTGCAAAAACAAAGAGGACGCGGGCCCCGTCAACTACTGGATGGATCCCGTTGAAGCGTACGCCCTTTGCCGCGAAATCGCGCGGGGAAAGATGAAGGGGCGTACCATGTACGTCATTCCCTACTCCATGGGCGTGGTGGGCTCTTCCTTCTCTAAAATCGGGATCGAGGTCACGGACTCCATCTACGTCGTTTTAAACATGGCGATCATGACCCGCGTAGGGCTCGACTGCTACGAGGCGCTCGGAAAGGACGGTGACTTCATCAAGGGCTTCCACTGCAAGTGCGACGTCGATCCCGAAAAGAGATACATCATGCACTTTCCCGAAGACAACACAATTATTTCGGTCAATTCCGCGTACGGCGGTAACGTGCTTTTGGGCAAGAAGTGTTTTGCCCTGCGCATCGCTTCCTATCTCGGCAAGAACGAGGGCTGGATGGCGGAACACATGCTCATTCTCGGCGTGACCTATCCGGACGGCAGCAAGCACTACCTTGCCGCGGCGTTCCCTTCCGCTTGCGGAAAGACCAATCTCGCCATGCTCATTCCTCCCGAACACTATCTCAAAAAGGGATATAAAGTGGAGTGCGTGGGCGACGATATCGCCTGGATTCGCGTAGGGGAGGACGGCAGACTCTGGGCGGTAAATCCCGAAAACGGCTTCTTCGGCGTTGCCCCCGGAACGAACGAAAAATCCAATCCCAACGCGCTTGCGGCGACGAAGAAAGGCACGATTTTCACCAACGTCGCCATCAATCCCGCAGACAATACGGTGTGGTGGGAAGGGCTCACCAAACCCGCGCCCGATCATCTTATCGATTGGCTCGGAAACGAATGGACGCCCGAAAGCGGCGTAAAGGCGGCGCATCCCAATTCGAGATTCACCGCTCCCGCCGTAAACTGCCCCTGCCTCTCGCCCGAATTCAATTCCAAGGAAGGCGTGCCCCTCGACGCGATCATTTTCGGCGGCAGAAGGGCGACTACGACCCCGCTCGTCTACCAGTCCCGCGACTGGAATCACGGCGTGTTCGTGGGCTCCATCATGAGCAGCGAGACGACGGCTGCCGCAACGGGTGCGGTGGGCGTTCTGCGCCACGACCCCATGGCGATGAAGCCCTTTGCGGGATATCACATGGCGGATTATTTCAGTCATTGGATAGAGATGGGCAAAAAGATCTCCAATCCGCCCAAGATCTTCAACGTGAACTGGTTCCGTCAGGGAGAGAACGGCGAGTTCCTCTGGCCCGGGTTCGGCGACAACATGCGCGTTCTCGAATGGATTCTCAAGCGCTGTGCGGGCGAGGAAGACGCGCAGGAAACCGCCATCGGCTACGTTCCCTACGCGAAGGATATCGACCTCACGGGGCTGGACATGACGCAGGAGGACCTCGAAAGGATTTTGTACGTCGATAAAAAGCGTTGGAGCGCGGAAGCGGACGAGATCGCGGAATACTACAAACAGTTCGGCGACAGACTTCCCTCCGAGCTTGCGGAGAGCCTTTCGACGCTCAAGAAAAATTGCGAAGCATAAAACGGTCGGCACCGGCATTGCGGCGAAGCGCATAACGCCGCTTTCGGTGCGCGGCAAATAGAAGGTCGTGGTACAAAAAATACTCTTCCTTGATGAGAAGAGTATTTTTTGTTTCAACGCAACGGAAAGGAGAAAAACGGTGACGGACGAACGGATCGAAGAATATTTTGCCTTTCTGCTCGCGCGCGGATTCTCGTACGAACGGGAGTACAGCAAGGGGACGGATAAGACGTGCACGCAGATATACCGTTTTCGCAAGGATGCGGGCAATTATCTCGAATTTCGCGCGCTCTCCGCGCGGGAGCACACGGTGTGCGTCTGCTGCGGCGGCGAAAAGCGCTTTCCCAACCTCGGACTGCGCTATCGGGCGTTTATCCGCCGATGGAAATTTGCGCGGCTGTTTTCCAAAGAGCGCGGGGACGGCTGGCTGCTTGCCGCCGACATCTGCCGCCACGTTCTGGAAACGGAGGGAACGCTGTTCGGGATCGGACTTTGAAGGAACGCGGATTTTTCCGTCGTTCTGAAAGAAAAGAGGCGTGCGGCAATTTGCCGCGCGCCTTTTCCGTGAACGCTTAGAAATGATTACATATAGGGGAAAGTATTTTTTCTTGTGTTCACGGCTTGCGCGATTTCCGCGCAAGTTATCTCTATTATAATCACCCAATGTACGATTGTCAAGAAAAAAATCGCACATTATACGATATTTTTTTTGTGAAATAGTATAGGGGGAATTAAAATGGAGCTAAAAAAAATCCAAAAAAGGCTTCGGGAGTGCATCTCGGAGAGCGGCATTCCGCAGAAGGAGATCGCGAGAAGGGTAGGCGTGAGTCCGCAGACGATTTCAAAATACATGAAGAAGGACGTCTTTCCCGCACTCGATACCTTTTCGAAGCTCTGCTGCGTTCTGGACGTGACGAGCGACTATATTCTCGGGCTGAAAGACTATTGAAAAAAGCGCCCCCAAAGGGCGCTTTTTTGTACTTTTTCGTTTTACATGACGACGATGTTTTTCTGCATAAACAGTTGTTTTAACTCTTCGGGGAAATTGTCGTCGGTGATCAGAACGTCGATATCCTCGAGCCGAGCGAAGGTGTAGGGCATGATCTTTCCGATTTTCGAGCTGTCGAGCATCATGTACACGGCTTTTGCCTTCGCGCGCACCCTCTTTAAGAGATCGGCTTCGATTTGCGAGCCGCACGAAAATCCGTTTTCGGGGGTAAACGCCGAGGAGGATATAATCGCGAATTCGAAATTGGTGTTTTCGAAATACGCCTTCGCGACGGGCGAAGCGGTGGAGAGATTGTTTTTGAGCACCTGACCGCCCAGAACGGTCACGTTCAGATTTTTTTTCTGCGCAAGCTCGATGGCGACCGCAAGACCGTTCGTAAACACGTGAATGTTGATATCGGGCATTTCCTTAGCAAGGGACATTGCCGTTGTTCCGCCGTCGATAAAGAGCGAGCAGTTTTCTTCGATGAGGCTTGCCGCCTTTTGCGCGATTTTGATTTTCTCGTCGGTATGAAGCGCCTGTTTTTTTGCGTATGGCTCGCCCGAGATCTTCTGCACTTCCTTTACGCTCATTGCCCCGCCGCGCACGCGGATAATGCGTCCCTGCTGTTCGAGCTGGAAGAGATCTCTTCTCAGCGTCATCTGCGAAACGTCGGGAAAATAGTCGTCGAGCTGTTCCAGCGTAAGCTTGCCGCGTTTGTCTAAAAGTTCTGCGATTTCTTCGATGCGTTCCCTTTTCATAGATAATACTCCCTATTTTTTTCTCCTGCAAAATTCTAACACAAACAAAAAATATTCGCAAGTAAATTCACACGTCAATTCTCCGATTTGTAAAAAACAGCCGAAAAAATCTGTGATTTTCGGTTTATTTTGTACATCGGCGAAAAAAACGATGAAAAAACTTTACAAAATTGACCGCCGTACGGTGAAACGGAGTTCGCAGCCGTTTTCGCTTGCGTTTTTTCGGCGTTCGTGCTACAATCGGTTTATGGAAAAAGCCTATCTCAAAGCGCTCGACGAATATTTCTGCGCGCAGTATTCCGATTATGTGAAAATTTCCGCGCTCGAGGGCTATAAAATGCCCGAGGTGCTCTATGTGGGGGCGGACGGCAACATAGGCCGCCGCGATTCCTCCGTGATGCGCCTTTCCCGTCAGGAAAACGCGGAAGAGCTTTTAAAGACGTTCAAGCAAAATCTTGCGGATACCGACTTTACGTTCAACTTTTCCTTCCGTCCGATCGGGGATAAGCTGCGCGATCCCTTCCGCAAATACACCTTTGCGAAGATTCTGCCCGCCGCCTTAAAGCGGTGCGGGGAGAGCGCGAAGAGCGCGGGGGAAAAACTTGCAATCGACCCCGCGATCTGGAAAAAGATCGTAAAAGGCAAGCTCTATCCCGAAAAAAACGTCGTACTTGCCCTCGCGCTCGTCTGCCGTATGCAGGAGCGGGACGTGAACAATCTGCTGGCGGTGTGCGGATTTACGCTCTCCGACGAAAGCGTGCGGGACGTCGTCGTGGGATATCTTCTCAAACAGGGGATTCATAACGAAGAAATGCGCGACGGGTGTCTGGCGGAGTACAAAATCACCAGTCTTCCGTTAAAGAAAGGGGCGTAAGCCGCTTTGCGACGCGGAAAATCGCTTGACTTCCCGTAAATTTCATTGTAAAATAGCATAAAATAAAATTGCCGAGAGAGGGAAAGAGTACTTCTCCGACTTTCCGCAGAGAGGAAAACCGCGGCTGAAAGTTTTCCGTAAGAAGGGGAAAGAAGGTGCGTCCCGCTCGTTTGAGGCACGGAGTAACGTCCGCGGCGCCCCCGTTATCGGGCACAAGAGGGGCAGAAACGCCCAAAGTAAAGTGGAACCGCGCGCAAGGCGTCTTTATATAACGGATAAAGGCGCTTTTTTTATTAAGAAACGCAGGAAGGGGGGGGGAATGCCTTGTTTTTTTCAAGACTGCGCAAAGATATCGCGGCGGCAAAGCGGAACGACCCCGCCGCCCGCAACAAATTCGAAATATGGCTCACCTATGCGGGCGTGCACGCGCTCTCCTGGCACCGATGGGCGAACAGGCTCTACCGCATGCATCTTAAACTGCTTGCGCGCATCACTTCCCAATGGGCGAAATTCTGCACGGGGATCGAGATCCATCCCGCCGCAAAGATTGCCGCGGGGGTGTTTATCGACCACGGCGCGGGCGTCGTCATAGGCGAGACCGCCGAGGTGGAGGAGGGCGTCGTCATCTATCAGGGCGTGACTCTCGGCGGCACCGGAAAGGAGAAGGGAAAGCGGCACCCCACCGTGAAAAAGAACGTGACGATCTCCTGCGGCGCAAAGGTGTTGGGCGGCTTCACCGTGGGAGAGGGCGCGCGCATCGGCGCGGGCGCGGTCGTTTTGAAAGAAGTGCCGCCGTATGCGACCGTCGTGGGCGTTCCCGGGCGCGTCGTGCGGATCGGGGGAGAGAAAACGCAGGATCTCATTCCGGCAAAGGACGATCCCGTTTTGACCGAGCTTTGCGCACTCCGCGAACGGGTGTACGAGCTCGAAGAGCTCCTCGAAAGGAAGGAGGACAAATCATGAAGATCTACAACACGCTCACCCGCAGAAAGGAGGAATTCGTTCCCCTCGAGGCGGGAAAGGTGAAAATGTACGCCTGCGGGATCACCGTTTCGGGAGAAGCGCATATCGGACACGCTTTTCAGGCGCTCATTTACGATATCTTCCGCAAATTTCTCGAAAAGCAGGGCTACGAAGTAACGTATGCCCGCAACTATACGGACGTGGACGATAAAATCATCGCGAAGTCCAAAGAGACGGGCATTCCCGCCGACGAATACGCGGAAATGATGATCGCAAAGATAGACCGCATTATGCGGGCGGCGGAGATCGACGACCCAACGCTCTGGCTGAAAGCGACGGAAAATATCGGAAACATCATCTCCTTTATCCAAAAGCTCGTCGAAAAGGGGAGCGCTTACGCCGCGGAGAACGGAGACGTGTATTTCGACGTGGACTCCTTTCCGGCATACGGACAGCTCTCCGGACGGGACAAGGAGGACGCGCTCGACGGCGTGCGCGTCGAGAACGACGACAGCAAGAAGAACCCTTACGACTTCGCGCTCTGGAAGGCGGCGAAGGAGGGGGAAATCTGTTGGGATTCCCCGTGGGGAAAGGGGCGCCCGGGCTGGCATATCGAATGTTCCGCCATGAACAGGGCGGCGTTCGGCGATCAGATCGACATTCACGGCGGGGGGAGAGACCTCATTTTTCCCCATCACGAAAACGAGATCGCCCAAAGCGAAGCGCTCACGGGAAAGCGGTTTGCGAAATACTGGGTGCATAACGGCCTTATCAAGGTCAACGGGCAGAAGATGAGCAAGTCGCTGGGAAACAGCATTCTGCTCGAAGATCTGCTCGACAAATATTCCAACGAGGCGGTGAAACTCGCCCTGCTCTCGTCGGGCTACCGCGGCGACGTGAACGTGACCGACCGTCTCTTTCCCGACGCGGAGGCGCATCTTGCGCGCTTTTATACCGCAATCGCAAGGGCGGAAGAGCGCTTCCCCGACGAACAGGGCGCAGAGAGCGAGATCGACGAGAGATTCGACGAAGCGATGAGCGACGACTTCAATGCGGCGCTTGCCGTGGCGGACCTCTACGGTTATTTTAAAGAGATCGCCCGTCTTACGGCGGAGGGAGACGCCCGCGCGCGGCGCATGGTCAACCAGATCAGGAAAACCTATTCCCTCCTGGGGCTGTTCAGGAAGGACGCGAAGGAGTATTTGCGCAAGTACGCCGCGCCCGAGATCCCCGAAGAGGTGCTTCTCGTCGCCGAGGAGCGCAAGCGGGCGCGCGCCGAAAAGAACTGGGCGAAATCGGACGAGCTCCGCGAGAAAATCAAGGCGCTCGGCTATGCCGTAAAAGACGGAAAAGACGGCTATGAACTGACGAAATTATGAAAAATGCGGGAAGAAAGGAGCAAGATATGAAAATCACATCAAAGGAATTAAGACAGAAATGGATTTCCTTTTACGAGAGCAAGGGGCACGTCGATATCGGCGCGGTCTCTTTGATCGGCGACGGCAGTACGGGGGTCATGTTCAACGTGGCGGGAATGCAGCCGCTCATGCCCTATTTGCTGGGGAAGCCCCATCCCTCCGGGAAGACCCGTCTCTGCAACGTGCAGGGGTGCGTGCGCACGGTGGATATCGACGCCGTGGGGGATTCCTCCCATTTTACCTTCTTCGAAATGATGGGGAACTGGTCGCTCGGCGACTACTTCAAGACGGAGAAGACCGCCTGGACGTTCGAGCTGTTGACGAAGGAGTTCGGTCTCGACAAGGACAAGCTGTGCACGACGGTGTTCGAGGGGAACGGGAGCGTTCCGCGCGACAACGAGACGGCAAATCTCCTCATCGGGCTCGGAATCAAGCCCGAGCACGTATTTTTTCTCCCCAAGGAGGACAACTGGTGGGAGCTCGAGGGCACGGTGGGAACGCCGTGCGGTCCGGACAACGAATGGTTTTATCCGCTTGACGCGGGCAAGGAGAATCCCGTATTCCCCGACGACTACGTTGAGATCGGAAACGACGTGTATATGCAGTATAAGAAGACGGAGGACGGTTACGCCGCGCTCGAAAACAAGAACGTGGACACCGGCTTCGGCTTCGACCGTATGCTGCTCTTTCTCAACGGACTCGACGACGGCTATAAGACCGACCTCTTTTTTGCAGTCATCTCCGCGCTCGAAGAGATGTCCGGGAAGCGCTACGACGAGGACGCCGCGGCGCGCAAGGCGATGCGGATCATCGCCGACCATACGCGCACGACGGTCATGCTCATCGGCGACAGGGAGGGGGTTTTGCCCTCCAACACGGGCGCAGGCTATATTCTGCGCCGCATCATGCGCCGCGCCATCCGCTATTGCAGACAGCTGAACGTAGGAAGCGACGCGCTCATACGGGCGGCGAGAATCTTTATCGAGGAGATCTACGGCGAGGCGTTTCCCCTGCTCAAAGAGAAAGAGGAGTACATTCTCGGCGAAATCAAAAAGGAGGCGGAGCGCTTCGACGCGACGCTCGCGCAGGGGATCAAGGAATTTGAAAAATGTATCAACGGCATCGAACGCAAGAACGAATTTATGTCCCAAAACGACCCCGCCTATCGGAGGGAAACGGTCATCGGGGGCAAGGCGGCGTTCCGTCTTTACGACACCTACGGCTTCCCCCTCGAGCTCACGCAGGAGCTCGCGCTGGAACGGGGATATGAGGTCGATCGGGAGGGGTTCGACGCGGCGTTTAAGGAGCATCAGGAAAAGAGCCGCGTGCTCGCCGCGGGACAGTATAAGGGCGGTCTCGAGAGTCATTCGGAAGCGGCGACGAAATACCACACGGCGACGCATCTTTTGAACGCCGCGCTCAAAGCCGTGCTTTCGCCCGACTGTAATCAGAAGGGGAGCAACATTACGGACGAGCGCATGCGCTTCGATTTCAACTTCCCCCGCGCCATGACGGAGGAGGAGATCAGGGCGGTGGAGGCGCTCGTCAACGAAAAAATCGCGGAAGACATCCCCGTCGTTTACCGCGAAATGAGCCTCGAAGAGGCGCGCGCGGAGCATTTCGTGGGCGTGTTCGACAGCAAGTACGGCGACGTCGTAAAGACCTATTCCATCGGCGAGTTTTCCAAGGAGATGTGCGGCGGTCCTCACGTGGAGCGGACGGGCGTTTTGGGACGCTTTAAAATCGTCAAAGAACAGTCCTCGGCGGCGGGGATCAGGAGAATCAAGGCGGTTTTGGAATAAAACATGCCGAAAGGCGAAAAAAAGCGGGCGGATGAGGGAATTCTCCGCCCGAAAAAATTTTGAATTTTTCCGAAAAAATCTTGATTTTGAAAGTCAAAACAGCTTGACGGAATATTCCCGAACGCCTATAATGGGAAGGTACACAGCGGCAGAAGCCCATCTCACGCGGGAAAAGCCGCACGGACAACGAAGTTAACAGGAAGGTCAAGGAGTTATAAAACATGAAAACCTATATGGCAAACGCGCAGACGGTGGAACGGAAATGGTACGTCGTAGACGCAGAAGGAGTCCCTCTCGGGAGACTTGCCTCCAAGGTCGCGGCGATTCTGCGCGGAAAAAACAAACCCTGCTTCACGCCGAATGTGGACACGGGGGACTTTGTGATCGTTATCAACAGCGATAAGGTCGTCCTCACGGGGAAAAAGCTCGAGGACAAATATTACCGTTATCATACCGGCTACATCGGAGGGCTCAAAGAGATCTCCTACGGAAAGCTGATGGCGGAGCGGAGCGACCTTGCCGTTTACGAAGCGGTGAAGGGCATGCTTCCCAAAAATTCTTTGGGCAGGCAAATGATCAAAAAGCTGCGCGTCTATAAGGGTGCGGAGCACAATCATGCGGCGCAGAAGCCCGAAGCGTTAAAATTATTTTAAGGAGTATCGGTCATGACGAAAACGACTTTGAAAAAGAAAATTCAATTTTGGGGCACCGGCAGAAGAAAGAAGGCGATTGCGCGCGTCAGGCTTATCCCTTCGGGAAGCGGCGCCATCGTGATCAACGACAGAACGCTGGAAGACTATTTTCCCATGGGAACCCTTCAATATATCGTAAAACAGCCTCTTGCGGAAGTGCAGGCGGAGGGGAAATACGATATCTACGTCAACGTCATCGGCGGCGGTTATACCGGTCAGGCAGGCGCGATCCGTCTCGGGATTGCGCGCGCGCTCCTTCAGTCGGAGCCCGAAACCCGTTCCGCGCTCAAAAAGGCGGGCTTCCTCACCCGCGACCCCCGCGTCAAGGAGAGAAAGAAGTACGGTCTCAAAAAAGCGCGCCGCGCTCCTCAGTTCTCCAAGAGATAATTTCAAAACCCAAAAGCGCCGACCGCAAAAACGGTCGGCGTCGTTATATTTCAAAAGGAGCTGCCAATGGTTTACGAGAGGATTGATTTGTACGAGTATTTTCGGCTTCCGCGCGGAAAAAATACGGGCGGATATCTCAGCGTATACGCGCACGGGCGGGAGGCGGATCTTCCCGCGAGAATAAGACCCGCTATGCTCGTGATTCCCGGCGGGGGCTACACCTTCGTGAGCGGACGGGAGGGCTCTCCCGTCGCCGTACGGTTTTTCTCGAAGGGGTATAGCGCGTTCGTGCTCTCGTATACCGTGAAAGCGGTGTACCCTTCGCCGCTTATCGAGGGCGGAATGGCGATGGCGTATATCCGCGAAAACGCGGAAAAATACGACGTCGATCCCGCGCACGTCGGCGCCGTGGGATTTTCGGCGGGCGGACATCTTGCGGGAATGCTCGCGACGATGTTCGGGGACGGGCATTTAAAAGAGGCGTTAAAGGATCGCCCTGTCCGTCCCGACGCGGTAATTTTGTCCTATCCCGTCGTTACGACGGGCAGCAAGACGCACGGCGGTACCGCCGAGACCGTTTCGGGCGGGGACGAAACGCTCAAAGCCCGCCTCTCGATCGAGAAGCGGGTGACGGGAGAGAGCTCCCCCGCGTTTATCTGGCACACTTACGGGGACGATTGCGTTCCCGTGGAAAACGCTCTTCTGCTGGCGTCGGCGTACAGAAACGCGAACGTCCCCTGCGAATTGCACGTCTTCGAACACGGATGGCACGGACTTTCGCTCGTGAGCCGCGAAGAGAACGATGTACTCGACGCTGCGGTTGCGCGCAACGCGGTCTGGACCGAGCTGGCGTTCGGATGGCTGGAGGCGAGGGGATTCGCGGTCCGCGACCGTTGAGTTATTTTTTGCCGTCGATTTTTTTGGAAAGCGCTTCGTGCCGCTCCATAAAGGCGGCGAGCGCGGCGCGGTCCCGTTCCCGTCCGTCCGAAGGGGTTGGTTCCGCGGTTGCCGCGGGAACTTCCCCGCCGTCGCGGGTTTGCCCGCCTTCGGTCGGCGCCGAGAGCGCGGAGAGTGCGTCGAGCAGTTCGAAGATGCCGAATTTTTCCATAAAAAACGCTCCGATTGCAAATTTTAATGAGAAAAGTGCAAAATCCCACGGGGTTTTGATTGCCAAAACCCACGTTTTAGTATATAATAGAAAACGTATCGTTAGAACAAAACGGCAGGAAACATTCATGCGAAAAGGATTTCATAAACTGATAGGGATTGCCGCGGCGGCGGTTATGGCGGTAAGCGCCGTTTCGCTTTCCGCGTGCGGGGCGAGTTTTACTCCGCTCGAAGGGGATTATTCGTCCCCGACGGCTGCGGTTTCCAACGGCGGTTTCGTCGTGGAGTACGGAAAATACGTCTACTTTATCAACGGCGTGGAGACGTACACCTCGGACAACACCTACGGCGAACCCGTAAAGGGCGCTTTGATGCGGATTCTCAAGAGCGACCTTCTTGCGGGCAACAACAATTCGGAGACGGTAATCCCGTCCCTTATGGTCGCTTCGGACTACACCTCGGGCATCTATATCTATGACGGCAGAGTGTATTACGCGACGCCGAACAACGTCAAAAACACCTCCGGTCAGATCGAAAACGACTATCTCGACTTCAAGAGCGCAAAGCTCGACGGGTCGGATATCCAGAATTATTTACGCGTTTCCGACAATTCGACCGTGTACCGCTATGTGCAGACAGAAGAGGGGGGCACCGTATATATCATCTATGCGGACGGCTCTTCCCTCTACTCCTACAACACCTCTTCGAAGGAGGACACCGAGCTTGCCGCAGGCGTCGGCGCGTACGTTCTCAACAGTACGGACAAGACCGATCCCTACTTCTATTATACGATGAGCGTGCAGGACGATTTGGATACGGACGCAAGCTCCACGACGCGCAACTACAATCAGATTTACCGCGTGCGCGCGGACGTCGTGGAAGCTCCCTACGAATACACCTGGGACGAGGAATACCTCGAAGACAACGACGGCGAGGCGCCCTATACCAACCTCGGTACGATCGTGCTCGACGGGATCGGCAGCAGCTATAAGGATAATTTGTCCCAGTTCACGCACGACAGCCTCGAAGGGGTCACCCTTCCTCCCGTAGGTTATACCTACTCCCTGCAGTCCTACACGAACGGCGGGATCTATTTTACCCGCACGGACGCGACTTCTGCGGGCGATACGACGGGGGCGGCGGCTTCTCTCTATTACCTGTCTTGTTCCGATCTTGCGGACGGCTGGAACTCGGTGAAGGGCAATTCGGGCGACGTGCTGGACGTCGTTGCGCAGTCCACCAACACCTCCAAGGCGTCCTCCGCCGCAATTTTCTATCTCGACGGTAACGGAAATCACCACTATCTCTATGTGGACGGAAGCAGTATCTACCGCGCCGACGTCATGTCGGACGGCTCGGGCGAAAACGAGACGGAACAGGAGATCTGCTACGACGCGAGCGGCGCGACGCTCATCTCCGTCGAATCGGACGGCACGTACGATTACGTCTGGTTTACCCGTTCCAACGGCAGCGGCTATTCTGTGGAGCGCGCCGTGTATAACGGAAGCGCGCACGACTACGACGTTCTCCAATATACGGGCGAGGGCGGCGTCGAGGACAACTCCCCCTATCAGACGGTCAAGGTGCTCGATTTGCAGCACGCGAGCGGCTGGTACAACTTCGAAGTGATCGACGACGTCGTGTTTATCGCGGACGCCGAGCCCGTCGGCTCCACTTCGTACAATTATGCGGCGGCGGTCAATCTGAGCGGACTCACGAACGATGGGATCGAAAAGCTCAACGACAAATACAACGAGCTCATGAGTTCGGATACCAAGGTGGGATATTTTGCAAAGCTGACGGCGGATAACGACAACGATTCCACGCTTTCCACCGCGTTGAAGTATTACTTCTATACGGGTAAGACGGAGCAGTTCTACGAGAATATCGAGTCGGCGGTCGAAGCGGGCAAGAAGGATACCTATCTCTACACCGAGGAGGAGCAGAGCGCGTTTGCATCTTACACCGCCGATCCCGCGACGGGCGCGACGGCGGGAATGTTCATCGACGAGGACGGCAAATCCTACCGCGTCCGCAGCTACTTTATTATGGCGCTCGGCGAAATTACCGAGGACGATCAGGAAGCAATCGACAGCTATTGGGAGACCACCCTCGAACGGTATTCTCCCGTTGAAGAGGAAGAAACGCTCGAGGATTGGGAATGGGCGCTCATCGCGATTGCGATCGCGCTTGTCGTCATCGGAGGCGCCGTGGGCGTCGGCTTGTTTGTCAAGAAGCGTAAGGCGAAGAAGCCCCAAGAAGAGAGACTCAAGGTCGACACGACGGACGACAGAAGCGTGAACGTCTATGCGCCGGAAGAGGAAACCGAGGATGCGGAGGAGCCCGATTCGGAATCCGCCGAAGAAGAAACGCCCGCGGAGGAGCCCGATTCGGAACCCGCCGAAGAAGAAATGCCCGCGGATGAGCCCGATTCGGAGCCCGCCGAAGAGGCGCCTGCGGAAGACGGTTCGGGTGAAAAAAGCGAAGGTCAAGACGAATAAAAAAATCCCGCAACGCCGTTGCGGGATTTTTTACTTTAAACCGAAATTCGGCGAAAAAGAGAGGCTGCAGAGAAAAAAACAGACGGAAAATAAAAACTTTTTTCCAAAACGCATAAAAAACAGTTTACAAAAAAAATAATAACTAATATAATTTATTAACTATTAAGCGGGGAGGAAAGTTTATGGTGCGTTATATAAAGTGTCCGCGCTGCGAGCTCAATTATATCGACGCCGAAAAGCAGGAGTACTGCGACGTCTGCCTGAAGGAAATGAAGGGAATTGCGACGGATATAGACGAAACCGAGGACGCGGAGGAGGATCTTCCTACCGAGCTTTGTCCCGTCTGCGGCGAAAATATGATGCATCCGGGCGATAAGATGTGCGAAGAGTGCCGCAAGAAGGCGGAATTCGAAGAAGAGGAGACGGATCCGGAGGAAGACGACGAGTGGAGAGAGTACCTCGACGACGATACCGACGCGGAACTTGACGAAGAGATCGGCGAGATCGACGAACAGTTTGACGACGAGTTCGACGACGAAGCGGAAGAAGAAGAGGAGGAGTTCGACGACGAGGACGAGGAGGAAGACCTCGACTACGTGACGGGCGACGAGATCTACACGCTGTCGGACGAGGGCGACGAAGACGACGAACAGGACGGCGACGACGATTTTTAATCGGAAGACTCACAAAAACCGTACGGAACGGTTTTCGTAACGGCGGGCGGCGGACGCGGAGCATGGCGCGCCGCGCCGCCTTTTTTTACAAAAAGGGGTAACTATGAAAAAACTGTTCGCGCTGCTCGAGCGGCGGGAAAGAGAGGTCAACTATACCTGCGACGTCTGCGGACGGGAGGTTTTTGAAAACGAGCGGATCTGTAAAATCTGTTACCCCGTTCTTCCCTGGAACAACGGGGAGATCTGTCCGCTCTGCGGGCGCAAGGTGGGGGAAGCGGGCGTCTGTCTGGAGTGTAAGGACAAGCCGCTTGCGGTCTTTAAGGCGAGATCCGCCTTTACACACGAAGGGGAGGCGGCAAAGCTCGTTTATCGCTATAAATCGGGAAGCAGGTTTCTTGCGCGCACGCTCGCGGAGACGATTGCGCCGCTTGCCGAAAGAGAGTTTCCGGACGCGGACGGGTACGTGCCCGTTCCCATGACGAAAAAGGCAAAAAGGCGGCGGGGATACAATCAGTCGGAGGATTTGTGCCGGGAGCTTTCCCGCCGTACGGGGAAGCCCGTCCTGATTGTTGCGGAAAAGAGGCGCGAGACCGCGCAGCAGAAGGCACTCGGGCGCAGGGAGAGGGAACAGAATCTGGAAGACTGTTTCTCGGTGACGGACCGCGCGGCGGTGAAGGGGAAGAAGTTGCTCATTGTGGACGATATTATGACGACGGGCGCAACGGCTTCCGCGCTCGCCTCCCGCCTTTTGCGCGCCGGCGCGAAGGAGGCGGGGCTTCTCACCGTCGCGAGCGTGCAAAAGAAAGACCCCTTCGGCAAACCGCCGAAGCAATGAACGATCGAAATTTTTTGAATTTGCGGACGGAGAAGACGGCGCGCACCGATTTTTTTTGTTTCATCATATTCGTCCGCTTTTCGCCATAAATATAAATGAAGGTAAACCAAGGAGGAGTTCGACGAAAAAAGCGCAATTTCGGCAGAAATCCTTAATTTTTTTTTGCGCGGATATTTTATCATGGGTAAGGTGATGAAATGCGGTTTATCACGGTTCGGCTGAAATCCGTCGTCATGGCGTTGGCGTTTGTTTTATCGGCGGTCATCGGCGGTTTTGCGGCGGGCGCCGCAGGCGCCGCCGAAGTGTTTTGGAGCGGGAGCCGCTCTCTTCCCATCTACTGCGTGGACAGGGACGACAACAAGATCGCCGTTTCGTTCGACTGCGCCTGGGGCGCGGAACACACGGACGCCATTCTTGAAAATCTTGCGCAGGCGGGCGTGCGCGCCACCTTCTTTGCCGTTCAGTTCTGGGCGGAGAGCTTTCCGGAATTTCTCGAAAAATTAGACGCGGCGGGGCACGAAATCGGCACGCACAGCGCGACGCACTCCTATATGAGCAAGCTCGGCGAGAGCGAAATCAGGGCGGAGCTGGAGTCCTCATCGGCGGCGATCACCGCCGTTACGGGAAAGGAGGTCACGCTCTTCCGTCCGCCCTACGGCGATTACGACGATCTGCTCATCGACACCTGCAACGCAATGGGGCTCTACCCCATTCAGTGGGACGTGGATTCCCTCGACTGGAAGGATTTATCCGCGGCGGACATTGCCGAGAGGGTCGTTTCCCGCGCGAAGAGCGGGTCGATTATCCTCTGTCACAACAACGGACTGCATACGGCGGAAGCGCTTCCCGTCATCATCGACAGTCTGCGCGCAAAGGGCTTCGAATTCGTGCCGATCGGCGAGCTGATATACCGCGAAAATTACACGCTCGACAATACGGGCAAGCAGATACCAAACGGCTCTGTTCAGGAAATAAGTTAAGGAAAAACACGGAGGTATATATGGATTACGGTCTGGAAAAGAACAACAAGGTCTACCTTATGGGAGAAATCGTGAGCGAGGCAACGTTCTCTCACGAGGTGTACGGCGAAGGATTTTACGAATTGTTCGTGAAGGTCATGCGGCTCTCGGGGCAGGCGGATATTCTTCCCGTCACCATATCCGAAAGGCTCATTCAGGGAAACGATTTGAAAATCGGCAGCGTGATCTGCGCGCTCGGACAGTTTCGCAGCTACAACAAACTGGAAAACGGAAGATCCCGTCTCATGCTCACGGTGTTCGTGCGCGAGCTCGCAGAGGAGACGGCGGGGCGCAATCCCAACAGCATCGTTCTCTCCGGTTATATCTGCAAACAGCCCGTCTACCGCACGACGCCCTTCAACCGCGAGATCGCCGATCTCCTTTTGGCGGTCAACCGCGCCTATAACAAGTCGGATTATATCCCCTGCATTGCCTGGGGGAGAAATGCCCGTTTTGTGCAAAACCTCAAGGTGGGCGACAGGATCGCCCTTTCGGGAAGAATCCAGAGCAGGGAATACCAAAAGCGCATTTCGGAGACGGATGCCGTCACCATGACCGCGTACGAAGTCTCTATTTCCAAGCTGGCGGCGTTCGACGACGGGGAAAATTTCGACCTCGACGGCGAATTCGATCTCTATGCCGTGCCTTCGGACAGTGTGAGCTGAACGCGAAACAGATTTGCCTCCGAAAATTCAGATAAGCGCGCCTGCCTTTCATACAAGGCAGGCGCGCTTATCTGAATTTTTAAGATCTGTACGGCGGGAACCATGGCGTGCACGGGGAATCGATTCGCCCGTTTTGACGGCGTCGCTCCCGAAAACCCGTTGAGCGCGGCAGGACGGTAAATTTCCATGATCGGACAAAGAAAAAAGCGAAGACGGATCTTCGCTTTTTATCGGATCGTGAGCGGCCTTTTTGCGCCTTAAAAGAGGATTTTTTCGGAAATGTAGGCAATTACGCCGTCGGCGTCGAGACGGATCTGCTCCATGCTGTCGCGGTCGCGCACGGTCACGGTGCCGTTTTCGAGGGTGTCGAAGTCGATCGTGATGCAGAAAGGGGTGCCTATTTCGTCCTGGCGGCGGTACCGCTTTCCAATCGAGCCCGCCTCGTCGTAGGTGACGGGGAAGCGCTTTTTCAGTTTTGCGAGGAGCTCCTTCGCCTGCGGCGCGAGATTTTTCTGTAAAGGCAGAACGGCAGCCTTGTACGCCGCGATTGCGGGATGAAAGCGCATTACGTTTCTCACTTCGCCGTTTTCGAGCGTCTCTTCGTCGTACGCTTCGGCGAGCACGGCGAGCATGAGACGGTCTGCCCCGATTGAGTACTCGATGACATAGGGAATATAGCGGTCGCCGTTGACGGGATCGACATAGGTCATCGTCTTGCCCGAAAATTCCTGATGGCGGGAAAGATCGTAGTCCGTGCGGTTGTGGATGCCGTTGAGTTCCGACCAGCCCATGGGATATTCGTACTGGATATCGCACGCCGCGCGCGCGTAGTGCGCCAGTTTGTCGTGATCGCGGAAGCGGAGGTGCTCGGGATTGAAGCCGAGGTCGAGCAGAAACTGCATTGCGCGCCGTTTATAGCTCTCGTAATACTCGCCGTCCGTGCCCTCTTTGCAGAACCACTGGTGTTCCATCTGTTCGAACTCGATCGTGCGGAAGATGAAGTTGCCGGGGGTGATTTCGTTGCGGAACGCCTTTCCGATCTGCGCGATGCCGAAGGGGACTTTGGCGCGGGTGGTGCGCTGTACGTTCAAAAAATTTACGAATTCGCCCTGCGCGGTTTCGGGACGGAGATAAATTTTGTTCTGGCTTTCGTCGGTCACGCCGCGCGAGGTCTCGAACATGAGATTAAAGGTTCTTATGGGCGTCCAATCGAAGCCGCCGCAGTTGGGGCAGTGCACCTCGTGCTCGCCGATATACGCCTCCATCTCCTCGTTCGTCATGAGATCGGGGTTGACCGCGCCCTTGCTGTGCGCCTCGATGAGATTGTCGGCGCGGTGACGGGTCTTGCACTTCTTGCAATCCATTTTCGGGTCGGAAAAGGAGGTGGTGTGACCGCTCGCCTCCCACACGCGGGAATTCATGAGAATCGCGGCGTCAAGCCCGTAAGTATTTTCGCTCTCCTGTACGAAGCGTTTCCACCAGGCGCGCTTGATGTTGTTTTTGATCTCCACACCTACGGGACCGTAGTCCCAGGTATTGCCCATGCCGCCGTAGATCTCGCTTCCGGGGAAGACAATGCCCCGCGCCTTGCAGAGCGAAACGAGCTTGTCCATTGTGACCGCTCTCTTTGCCATATCGTTCTCCTTCAAAGTGTCGTTCTTACCTATTCTATCTTTTCGGGCGTTCGAAGTCAAGTAATTTCCGCGCTTTCAAAAATTTTTATAATCGACCTTCAAAAAGTATCATTTTCGGGAAGAATATGGTATAATACAGGCGGAAGATTAAAATGTACAAAAGCGCAGGGCGCAAAAGGAGCAATCATGGCGGAAGCGGCAAATTTTATAGAACAGTTTATCGACGAGGATCTTGCCGCGGGCAGAGTGAAGGAAATCCAGACCCGATTCCCGCCCGAGCCCAACGGATATCTTCATATCGGGCACGCAAAGAGCATGTTCGTCAATTTCGGGACGGCGGAAAAATACGGCGGGAAATGCAATCTCTTTTTCGACGACACCAATCCCTCCAAGGAGAAGACGGAGTTCGTAGACGCGATCCGCCGCGATATTCTTTGGATGGGTTACCGTTGGGAGAAGGAGGTCTACGCGTCCGACTTTTTCGATATCATTTACGAGTACGCGGAAAGGCTCATACGGGAGGGGAAGGCGTTCGTGTGCGATCTCTCTGCGGAGGAGATCAAGGCCACGCGAGGCACGCTCACCGAGGCGGGTACGGAGAGCCCGTACAGAGACAGAACGCCCGAAGAGAATCTGCGGCTTTTCCGTGAAATGCGGGACGGAAAGTATGAGGACGGAGCGCGCTGTCTGCGCGCGAAAATCGATATGTCCTCCCCCAATCTGAATATGCGCGATCCCGTCATATACAGGATTCTGCACGCTTCCCATCACCGCACGGGGGACAAATGGTGCATCTATCCCATGTACGATTACGCGCATCCCGTCTGCGACTACCTGCAGGGGGTGACCCATTCGCTCTGCACCCTCGAATTCGAAGACCACCGTCCTCTGTACGACTGGGTGGGGATCTCGTTGGGCTTCGCGCCCAAACCCCGCCAAATCGAGTTTGCCCGTCTCAACGTGACCAACCTCGTCATGAGCAAGCGGTATCTCAAAAAGCTCGTGGAAGAGGGCGCCGTTCACGGTTGGGACGATCCCCGTATGCCGACGCTGGCGGGGCTCAGAAACCGCGGCGTTCCCGCCGAGGCGGTGCGCGATTTCTGTCTGCGGATCGGCGTCGCGAAGGCGAATTCCGAATGTGAAATCGGGTATTTCGAGGCGGTCGTGCGCGACTATCTGAACGCCCGCGCGCCCCGCGCCATGGCGGTCGTCGAGCCCCTGAAACTCACGATCACCAATTACGAGGGCAGCGAGGAGATCGACTTCGAAATCAACCAGACCGACCCCGAAGCGGGAACGAGAAAGGTTCGGTTCGGCGGGGAGCTCTATATCGAACGGGGGGATTTCTCCCTCGATCCGCCGCCCAAATACCACCGTCTCAAGATCGGCGGGTATGCGCGGCTGAAAAACGCCTATATCGTCCGCTGCGACGAAGCGGTGCGGGACGGAGAGGGCAACGTGACCGAGATCAGGTGCACCTATTTTCCCGAGAGCAGGAGCGGCGCGGATACGAGCGGGATCAAGGCGAAGGGCGTCCTGCACTGGGTGAACGCGCGGACCTGTGCGGACGCGGAACTGAGAAAATACGATCATCTTTTGCGGGATGCGGACTATGCGGGACAGGATTTTTCCGAACGCATGAACACGGAGAGCGAGCATATCTTTGCCGCGAAAGCGGAGCCCCATCTTCTCCTTGCGGCAGAAGGGGAGGCGTTCCAGCTCATGCGCACGGGATACTACAAAAAATGTACGGAAGGAGGAAAGCTTGTCCTTTCGGAGATCGTGTCCTTAAAGGATAATTTCAACAAGTAAAGAGGGGGGGGAAGCCATGTCCACGGGATTGCTTGCAACGGAACTCACGACGGGAGGACTTGTGGCCGCCGTCGTTTTCGGCGCGCTTGCCGCGGTCTCTCTCGTATACGGGCTCATCAAAAAGTTCTCGCGTATGAGCTGGAGCGGCTGGCAGATCCTCATTCTCTTCGCGCTCTGTATGCTGTTCGGGTACGTGCCCGAAGACGGGAACAAAACGCTGTGGTTCGCGCTTGCCATAGGGTTGTTTTTCGGAGCGTCGGCGCTCCTCTTCGGGCTCGGCGGTTTGGTGCGGCGGGCGATCCGCAACCACGGCAAGTTCGGACACGGCTTCAACGCGTTGGACCGCATTGCGGGTGCGCTTACGGCGCTTCTCGACTGGGCGATGTTTGCGGCGGCAATCGGCGGGTTTGTGCTCGCCTTTCTGGAAAACGGCGGTTACGCCGCCGAATTGATTGCACCCGTGACGCAGAGCGGCGTCTGGGCGGTGTTCGGAAAATATGCCGCCGATCTCATTTTGATTTCCTTTCTCGTCCTCTTCACCAAGGGAGGCTATCGGCTCGGACTGGCGAAACTGCTGTGGACAGCGCTCGTCCTCATACTGTCCTTCGGGGCGGTCGTCGGCGCGGTCGTTCTCACCTTCCGCTGGAGCTTTTTGCGGGGGCTTGCCGCCTCCATCGGAGCCTCGCTGGCGGGCGACGCGATTTCCGCCGCGCTCATCGGCGGGATCATCACCGTAGCGATCGTCGCCGCGGTCTTCTTCCTCGTGATCGTCGCGATCTGCCTCATCGTCAATCTCATCGTCAAAAAACTCAACCGCCATACTGCGTTCAACGTCGTTGACGGCATTTTCTGCGCCGTAATCGCCGCTCTCTTCGCGCTCGCAATCGCGCTCGGCTTCGGGCTTGCGGTGAACGCGGCGGCGGGCATCGATTTTTCCTCCCTGCTCTCCTCCCTGCCCTCTTCGCTCGACCCTGCGGCGTACGAGGAGATCGCAAAGTCCGTTCATGCGGTCTTTACGGGGCTCGCGCAGACGCTCGCTTCCTCGCCGTTCAGCCGTCTGCTGCACGCCTATAATCCCCTGCTCGCCCTCGTTCTTCCTGCATAACCGACTCTCCGACGGGGTATAATGTGGGTAGGAGAAGGGAGTTTGGACAGACGAACGGACAGATTGCTTTTCGAGATCAACGCGCTCTGTGCGGGCGGAAGTTACCGCGTCGTGGACGAAGGAGAGCTTTTAAGCTGTTTTCCTCCCGGGGACGGCGTGGACGGCGCCTGCGTGAAGAGCATGCTCGACTATCTCTGCGGAGGGAGGTATATCGATCTCGAATATGCCGAGGAGGGGGTTTACTGCATACGCCCCCTGCCCGAAGGGCGGCTGTATTTCGAGCGCGCCGGCGAACGGCGGAAAGAGAGCGGGCGCGCACTGCTTCGAACCGTCCTCGTATCGGCGCTTTCCTCCTTTTTCGGCGGCGCACTGGGTGCGTTTTTCGCCCTTTTGCTGTCCTCTCTCCTCGGGTAGGGTATGGGAAACGAAAAACTCAGTAAACGCGAAAACGAGGTCATGGGCGCAGTCTATACGCTTTCGGGCGGGAAGGAACGCTTTCTCGTTTCGCCGTACGAAATTCTTTCCCTTCTGCCGCCGCGCGCCGACTACGGCGAGGAAATGCTGTGCCGCGTGCTGCGCGCGCTCGAGCTCGACGGATATTTCGTGCTCATCGAGACCGAACGCAAGGGGGAAAGAATGTTCGTCGTGCACATGAAGGAGGCGGGGCTCTCCTTTCTGCGCAGCGGCGTTCGGCGGCGCAGAACGCTTTTGTTCCGCTTCGGCGTGGCGTTGCTCTGCGGCGTGCTCTCCGCTTTGGCGGGAATTCTCATAAAACACATTTTGCCGTGAAAACCGTTGACAAAGGGCGACGGTTTTGCTATAATTTTCACAAACGAATGTTTGACAATTGTGGGATTTATGACGGAACACCGCGAATTTAAACTTCATGCGCCCTATTCCCCCACGGGCGACCAACCGCAGGCGATCGAAAAGCTCACGCAGGGCATTTTGGACGGACTGCGCACGCAGGTGCTTGTAGGGGTCACGGGAAGCGGTAAAACCTTTACGATGGCGAACGTAATCCGAAACGTCGGACGTCCCGCCCTTGTCATTGCGCACAATAAGACGCTGGCGGCGCAGCTCTGCAATGAATTTCGGGAATTTTTCCCCGAAAACCGCGTGGAATACTTCGTCTCTTACTACGACTATTATCAGCCGGAAAGCTATATTCCGTCTACGGATACCTATATCGAAAAGGATCTGTCGATGAACGACGAAATCGACAAGCTCCGCAACGCGGCGACCTGTTCTCTGGGCGAACGGGACGACGTGATCGTCGTGTCCTCCGTGTCCTGTATCTACGGGCTGGGCGCGCCGGAAGAATTTTTCCGCCTCGGCGTATCGCTCCGTCCCGGGCAGGAGATGTCGCGGGACGAGTTGCTGTCCCGCCTCGTGGAGATTCATTATACGCGGAACGACACCGATTTCAAGCGCTCGACCTTCCGCGTAAGGGGGGACGTCGTGGAAGTGTTTCCCGCCTCCAATTCGGAAGTCGCGATCCGCGTCGAATTTTTCGGCGACGAAATCGAGGCGCTCAGCGAGGAGGACGGGGCGACGGGGAAGATCGTCTCGTCTTTAAAGCACGCCGTCGTCTTTCCCGCCAGCCACTATGCGGTGGGCAGCGAAAAACTTTCGTCCGCGCTCTCCGCGATCGCGCAGGATCTCGAAGGGGAGGTCAAGGCGTTCGAGGACGCGGGAAAGCTGCTCGAAGCGCAGCGCCTCCGTCAGCGCACCGAGCACGATCTGGAAATGCTGCGGGAGATCGGATACTGTTCGGGAGTGGAAAACTATTCCCGCTATTTCGACGGCAGAAGTCCGGGACAGCCCTCCTTCACGCTGCTCGACTATTTTCCGAAGAACTTCCTCGTCTTTATCGACGAAAGTCATATGACGATTCCCCAAATACGCGCCATGTACAACGGCGACCTTTCCCGTAAGACCAATCTCGTGGATTACGGGTTCCGTATGCGTTCCGCCTATGACAACCGCCCGCTCACGTTCGAAGAGTTCGACGCGCGCGTGCCCCAGCTCGTCTGCGTTTCGGCGACGCCCGCGCCATACGAGCTTCAGCAGGCGGGGCAGATCGTCGAACAGCTCATCCGTCCCACGGGACTGCTCGATCCGCCCGTGGAGGTGCGCCCCACCAAGGGACAAATCGACGACCTTCTCTCCGAGGTGAACACCGTCGTGAAGGGCGGGGGACGGGTGCTGGTGACTACGCTCACCAAGCGCATGGCGGAATCGCTCACCGAATACATGAAGGAGAGCGGGGTAAAGGTCAAGTATATGCACTCCGACGTGGATACGTTGGAGCGCGTGGAGATCGTGAACGGGCTGCGCGCGGGAGAGTTCGACGTTCTTTGCGGCATCAATTTGCTGCGGGAAGGGCTCGACCTGCCCGAAGTCAAGCTCGTCGCCATTCTCGACGCGGACAAAGAGGGCTTTTTGCGGAGCGAAACCGCTCTCGTTCAGACGATCGGGCGCGCCGCGCGAAACGCCGAAGGGCGGGTCGTCATGTATGCGGACGAAATAACGGGCAGCATGGAGCGGGCAATCGGCGAGACCGAGCGCCGACGCAGCATACAGGACGCATACAACAAGGCGCACGGAATCGTGCCCAGGACGATCGTCAAAGAGGTGAAATCCACCCTGCAAATCACGGGAAAGGCGGGAAAAACGGGAGAGATCTCCCGAAAAGATATTCCCGACGAGATAGAAAAGTTGAAGGCGCTCATGAAGGTCGCTTCCGCGCAGCTCGATTTCGAACGCGCGATCGAGCTTCGGGAAGCGATTGCGGAGCTGCGCAGGAGGCTGCGGCAATGAACGGAAACGAGCGGAAATTCGTCGGAAAAAGGTCAGTCGGAGAAAGGGTATGAAAATCGCAGTCGATATTGACGATACTTTAAACATTGTGGAGCGCGCGGCGCGCGCGGGCGCGTATATCGCGCGCAACAATCTTCCCTTTCGGCTTGTGGACGAAAATTCGAATATGTTCGTCAAAGTCTTTGACTGGGAGATAGGAGACGTTCTCAAATTTATCCGCGACGGCGGTATTTCCGCGTTCACGGAGGCGGAAGCGCGCAAGGGCGCGCGGGAAGCGCTCGAGAGCTGGCGGCGGGCGGGGGACGAAATCGTAATTCTCACTTCGCGCCGAAAAGAGTGGTTCGGCAATCCCGTCAACCTGTCGCGCGACTGGCTGGAAAAGCGGAAAATTCCCTACGACGAAATCGTTGCCGAAACGGAGAACAAGGGAGAATACTGCGTTGCGCACGGAATCGCCGTGCTTGTGGACGACAACATAGACACCTGTCTCCGCGCCCAGGAGCTGGGCGTAAACGCCGTCCTCGCCGTGGGCAAACACAACCTCGCGCGGGCGCGCGAGATCTCGTACGGAGGAGCCAACTGGAAACAGATCGACGCGGCGGTGCGCTATATCCGTTCGTTCGAAGAAGACTGATATGAAAGAAGAGATTTTCGTCAAAGGCGCAAAAGAAAACAATCTGAAAAACGTCAGCGTGCGGATTCCCCGCAACACGCTTACGGTCTTTACGGGGCTTTCCGGCTCGGGAAAATCGACGCTCGCATTCGACACCATCTTTGCGGAGGGGCAGCGCCGATATATGGAGAGCCTCTCTTCCTATGCGCGGCAATTCCTCGGCATGATGGAAAAGCCGAACGTCGAGAGCATCGACGGGCTTTCGCCCGCCATCTCCATCGACCAGAAGACGACCTCGCACAACCCCCGCTCCACGGTGGGTACGGTCACGGAGATCTACGACTATCTCCGTCTGCTCTTCGCGCGCGTGGGCACGCCGCACTGTCCCGTGTGCGGAAGGGAGATCCGCCGCCAGACGGTGGACGAGATCGCCGATCGGGTCATGGAAATGCCGCAGGGCAGCAAAATTCTGATCAATGCACCCGTCGTGCGCGGCAGAAAGGGCGAATACGCCAAGGAGCTCGCGCTTTGGCGGAAGAGCGGCTATGCGCGCGTAAAAATCGACGGCATCGTCTATGATTTGCAGGAAGAGATCAAGCTTGAAAAGAATCTCAAACACAATATATCCGTCGTCATAGACCGTCTCGTGGTGAAGGACGGCATTTTGAAGCGGCTTACGGAGAGTCTGGAAATGGCGCTGAAACTGGCGGACGGGCTCGTTGTCGTTGACAGCGAAGGGGAGGAGACGCTCTATTCCTCCCGCTATGCCTGTCCCGACTGCGGCGTTTCGATCGAGGAGATCGAGCCCCGCCTCTTCTCCTTTAACACGGTGTGGGGCGCCTGTCCCGAATGTTCGGGACTCGGATTCAAACAATCCGTCGATCCCGATCTCATCTGTCCCGACAAGACGAAGACGATCCGCGAAGGGGCGATCCATGCGGGCGGCTGGATGCTCGATTCGAACGCGACCAATTTGATGTATGTCACCGCGCTCGCAAAGCACTACGGTTTTTCGATCGACGTTCCCGTAAAGGACCTTCCCGAGCGCGCCTACGACATTATTATGTACGGAAACGGCGGCGAGGAGATCAATCTCGATTACAGTACCCGCTCCTTTTCGGGCAGATACAAGATGAAGTGGGAGGGGTTCGTCAACAACCTCGAACGCCGCTATAAGAACACGTCTTCGGACGGGGTGAAGTGGGATATCGAACGCTATATGCGCACGAGCGACTGCCCCGTGTGCCGCGGGAAGCGCCTCAAAAAAGAGGCGCTCGCAGTCACGGTGGGGGGCAAGAATATCGCCGAAGTGTGCGATTTGCCCGTGCGCCGTCTCGGCGACTTTTCCTCGTCGCTCAAGCTCACTTCTTCGCAGCATGCGATCGCGGATATCATTCTCAAAGAGATCGTAAGCCGCGTCAACTTTTTGACGGGAGTGGGGCTCGACTATCTGACCCTTTCCCGCAGCGCCGCCACCCTGTCGGGCGGGGAGAGCCAGCGTATCCGTCTTGCGACGCAGATCGGAAGCGCGCTCTCCGGCGTGCTGTATATCCTTGACGAGCCGAGCATCGGGCTCCACCAGCGGGACAACGAAAAGCTGCTTGCCTCCCTGAAAGGGCTGCGCGATCTGGGCAACACCCTCATCGTCGTCGAACACGACGAGGACACCATTCGCGCCGCGGACTACATCGTGGACGTGGGTCCCATGGCGGGGGTACACGGCGGAGAGATCGTTGCGAGCGGCACGCAGGAAGATATTATGGGCGAGCCCCGTTCGATCACGGGGGACTATCTCGCGGGGCGGCGGAAGATCGAGGTCCCCGCAGCGAGAAAGGCGCCTGACGGACGGTTTTTACGGATTGAAGACTGCCGCCAGAACAATCTGAAAGGGTTTACCGCAGAAATTCCCGCGGGGCTTATCACGGCGGTGACGGGCGTGAGCGGTTCGGGAAAATCTTCTCTCGTCAATGAAACGATTCTGCCCATTCTGGCGGGCGCGCTCAACCGCGCGCACCTGCCCGCGGGGAAGAGCGGAAAAGCCGAAGGCGTGGAATATTTCGACAAGGTGATCGCCATCGATCAGTCCCCCATAGGCAGAACGCCCCGTTCCAATCCCGCCACTTATACGGGAGTGTTCACCCCGATACGCGAGCTGTTCGCCGCCACGGCGGACGCCAAGACGATGGGTTTCAAGAGCGGTCGGTTTTCCTTCAACGTCGCGGGAGGCAGGTGCGAAAACTGCGAGGGCGACGGCATCATGAAGATCGAAATGCACTTCCTGCCCGACGTATACGTTCCCTGCGAGGTGTGCGGCGGAAAGAGGTACAACCGCGAGACGCTGGAAGTCAGGTACAAGGGCAAAAGCATCGCCGACGTGCTCGACATGACGGTGGAGGAGGCGTGCGCGTTTTTTAAGCCCGTCCCCTCGATTTACAACAAGATCAGGACGCTCGAAGAGGTGGGACTCGGCTATATCAAGCTCGGACAGAGCTCGACGACCCTTTCGGGCGGCGAAGCGCAGCGGGTGAAGCTTGCCGCCGAGCTTTCGAAGCGCTCCACGGGGAAGACGTTTTACATTCTCGACGAGCCCACGACGGGGCTTCACAGCTACGACGTGGACAAGCTCGTGAAAATTTTGCAGCGTCTGCGCGCGAACGGAAACACCGTGCTCGTCATCGAGCATAATTTAGACGTGATCAAGACGGCGGACTGGATTCTCGATCTCGGTCCGGAGGGCGGGGACGGCGGCGGCGAAATCGTCTGCTGCGGCACCCCCGAAGAGGTCGCGCGCGTGCCCGAAAGTTACACGGGGCAGTTCTTGAAAAAAATACTGTAAGGTCGGCATGAACGAAACGTTTTTCCAAAACAGAATACCGTCCGCCGAAAAGCTGCTTGCCTTCGGCTTTTCGCAAGAGGAGGGAGGGTACGCGTACGGCACGCCCGTCTGCGACGGCGCGGTTGAGATTCTCGATCTCCGCGCGGCGGCGGAGAAGCGTCCTTCCGTGATCGACGGAAAGCGCTTTTTTGCCGGCTATCACATGAATAAAAAACATTGGGTCACGGCGCTGCTCGACGGCTCGGTACCGTCGGAAGAGCTGTACCGTCTCATCGACGAAAGCTATCTGCTGGCGGCGAAAAAATAAAGGAGGGGATTATGTTTAATCAGACCATGCAAAAACTCGGCGAAGAGCGGTCGGTGATCCGCGAGATTTTCGAATACGGGAACGCCCGCGCGCGGGAAATCGGACGGGAGAACGTGTTCGATTATTCTCTCGGGAATCCCAGCGTTCCCGCGCCCGACTGCGTGCGGGAGGAGATCGGACGGCTCCTTTCGGAAGTCCCCGCACAGTCTCTGCACGGTTATACCTCCGCGGCGGGCGCGCCCGACGTGCGCGAGGCGGTCGCCGCCTACATAAGAGAGAGGTTCGGCATACCCATGACGGCGGAGCTCGTATATATGACGTGCGGAGCGGCGGCTTCGCTTACGATCACCTTGAACGCGCTTTGCGAGGAGGGAGACGAATTTGCGGTCGTCGCTCCCTATTTTCCCGAATACCGCGTCTTTATCGAGCGCGCGGGGGGAAGGTGCGTGGCGGTGCGCTCGGACGAACGGTTCCGTCTCGACATTGCGGCGCTCGATCGGGCAATCGGGAAACGGACGAAAGCCGTTCTTCTCAATTCGCCCAACAACCCTACGGGCGCGGTCTACGGCGAGGAGGAGCTGAAAGCGCTCTCCGCGCTCCTCAGGCGGAAGAGCGCGGAGAAGGGCGCGCCCGTGTTTCTGCTGTCGGACGAGCCCTACCGCGAACTCACTTACGGCGCGGCGGTGCCCTACATGGCGTGCCTGTATGAAAACACGGTGACCTGCTACTCCTTTTCCAAGTCGCTCTCTCTTGCGGGCGAACGCATCGGATATATCGCGGTCTCTCCCGCGTGCACGGGCGCGGAAGCGCTGTTTGCCGCCGTCTGCGGGGCGGGCAGAAGTCTCGGATATGTGTGCGCACCCGCCCTCTTCCAGCGGGTTGCCGCCAAGTGCATCGGAAAATCGAGCGATATCGGCAAGTACCGCGAAAACCGCGATTTGCTTGCGGGCGCGCTCAGGGAATACGGGTTCTCCTTTGCCGAGCCCGACGGCGCCTTTTATCTCTTTATGAAATCTCCCGAAGCGGACGCAAAGGCGTTTTGCGAACGCGCGAAAAAGTACGAGCTATTGCTCGTTCCATCGGACAGTTTCGGAACGGAGGGCTATGTGCGTCTCTCCTATTGCGTGTCGCGCGAGATGATTGTGCGCAGCCTTCCCTCATTCCGTGCGCTCGCAGAGGAGTACTCCCTCCTTTGACGGCTTCTGCCCGAACGCGTTCAAGTCCTTCCGCATAAAAACCGACAGCCTCCGCATAATGACAGTATACGGAGGTTTTTCTATGAAGGCAACTGGAATCGTGCGGAGGATCGACGAACTCGGCAGAGTGGTCATTCCCAAAGAAATAAGACGGACGCTCAGAATACGGGAAGGGGACCCGCTCGAACTCTTTACCGACCGCGACGAGCTCATGCTCAAAAAGTATTCGCCCATCGCTTCGATCGGGCGGTTTGCGGAGGGGACCGCCAAATCCCTCAACGAGCAAAGCGGCTATCTTGCCGTAATCTGCGATACGGACGCCGTTCTGTCCGCAAGCGGACAGGGGAAACGGGGGCTTGCGGGGAAGCGCGTTTCCGATAAGATGACGGAAATCATGACCGCGCGCAGAAGCTTTCTCGCGTGCAAGGCGGATGGCGGGGACGTGGTTCCCGTCTCCGGGGAGGAGGAAACGGGCGCATCGGCGCAGGTGATCGTTCCCGTCGTCGCCGGCGGCGACTGCCTCGGCGCGGTCGTTTTGCTGAGCTACGAAGAGGGGGCGATTATGGAAGCCTCGGCGGTCAAGCTCGCAAGGCTCACGGCGGATATCATCGCCAACCAGTTCGAATGACGGGGGAATTTCCCCCTACATAAATGAAAGACAGGACTTTTTTCAAGAGCGCGGCGGTTATTTCTCTGGGCGGTCTCTTCGCCAAGGGAATCGGCGCGATTTACCGTATTCCGCTCACTTCCTATCTGGGAAGCTACGGAATGGGGCTGTATCAGATGGCGTATCCGCTCTTTCTGGTGCTTCTCACCTTTTCGTCGGCGGGGATTCCGTCGGCGTTTTCCCGCATCATCGCGCGCGAAACGGCGCTGGGCAGAGAGAACGGGAGCACGGCGAAGACCGCGTTAAAGCTGTTCGCGCTGCTCGGACTGTGCGGGACGGCGCTCATGTGCCTGTTTGCGCCGTATATGAGCGGGCTTCAGGGGGAGGAGAGGCTTCTGCCCTGTTATTTTGCGCTCTCGCCCTCCGTCTTTTTCGTTTCCCTCATCGCCGTGCTGCGCGGCTATTTTCAGGGAAAGAGCAATATGTTTCCCACGGCGGCTTCGGAGGCGGTCGAGCAGGTCGTAAAATCCGTTCTCGGATTGTTTTTCGCGCACCGTTTTGCCGCCGAGCCCGCGCAGGCGGTCGCCTTTACTCTTTTGGCGGTCTCCCTCTCCGAGCTCGCCGCCTTTCTCTATCTGATCGCGCGCTACCGCCGTGAGCCCAAGACGAAATGTATGCGCGTGCTCCGCGCCTCCGGATACGATCTTCTGTCCGCCGCCCTTCCCGTCATGGCGTCCTCCGCGCTCTTGCCCCTCTCGCAGACGCTTGACAGCATTATCGTCGTGCGTCTCCTCGGGGCGTATTCGGAGCGCGCCGTTGCGCTCTACGGTCTGTTTGCGGGCGGGGCGGTCTCCCTGGTCTCCCTTCCCGCCTCTCTCTCGTACGGGCTTGCCGCCGCCAGCGTTCCCGCCGTCTCCTCCGCGTTCGCCTGCGGGCGGGAGGGGGAGGGAAGGCGCCGCGCCCTGTTCGCCCTCCTTCTTACGCTTGCGTTATCGCTGCCCCTCTCGGCGGCGCTCTTCTTCTTCGCCCGTCCCGTCGCGGGGGCGCTCTATCCCTCCCTTTCGGCGGGCGACGGAGAGCTCCTGATTCGTCTCGTGCGCCTGAGCGCGGGTTCTGCGGCGGCGCTCGCCTCCGTCGATACGCTCGCGGCCTGTCTTGCGGGCATGGGACGGGCAAAATATGCGGCGGGCGGTATGCTGCTGGCGGTTTGCGTGAAATTTATTCTGCAATTCGCGCTCGTTTCCCAACCTGCCCTCTCCGTAAGCGGCGCGGCAATCGCTCAAAATATCTGCTATCCGGTTGCTTTTTTCTTCGATTTGTTTTATACTGTTAAGAAAACAGTCGGAAGGGAAAAACGTGATAACGATCGTAAGTTTGGGCACGGAGAAAGGAGAACTGACGGCGCGCGCGCTCGGGAAGCTGAAAAGCGCGGACAAGGTGCTTGTGCGAAACGGAGGTCTCCCTTCGGCGGAAAGTTTAAGGGAAGAGAATATCCCCTTTGAGGATCTGACGGAAATTTACAGGAAGAGCCGCAATTTCGACACGCTCGCCGCAAACCTTGCGCGGGAAGTCCGAAGGCGCGCAAAGGGCTGTGATCTTTGCTACTGCGTGGACGGGGGCGTGAGCGAGGACAGGGCGGCCTCCATTCTCAGAAAGAGGGGGGACGTAGAGATTCTCGAAGGGGTCACAAAGGCGTCCAAGGCGGCGGCAAGGGCGGGACTTGCGGGCGGCTTTACCTCCGTTTCCGCCTACGATATCGCGGAGAGCAAGCTCGCTCTGCCGCTCGTGGTATACGATCTCGACGACAGAAATCTGGCGGGGGACGTCAAGCTGGCGCTTTCCGAAAGATTCGGCGACGAGGCGCCCGCCTTTTTTCTCTCGGCGGGAGAGGGGAAAGAGATTCCGCTCTACGAGGCGGACAGGCAGAAGGAATACGGCGCAGGTACGGCGCTCGTGCTCTACGGGCAGCCGCTGCTCGAACGGAAGCGGTTCGATCTCGACGATCTACTTACGATTTTAAGAAGACTGCGCGAGCCCGACGGCTGTCCCTGGGACAGGGTTCAGACGCACGCAAGTATTCGCATCAATGCGATCGAGGAGGCGTACGAGCTTGTGGACGCGATCGATTCAAACGACCCCGACAAAATGTGCGAAGAGGCGGGCGACGTGATCATGCAGGCGGCGTTTCATACGCTTTTGGAGGAAGAGCGGGGGAGCTTTACCATGGACGACGTGTTGAGCGGCGTGTGCGAAAAGCTCATCACCCGTCATACCCACGTCTTCGGACAGGATACGGCGTCGGGCGCGGACGGCGCGCTCACCGTTTGGGAAAAGAATAAAATGGCGGAAAAGCATCAGGCGACGTTTTCCGACGCGGTGAACGACGTCCCCGAATGTTTTCCCGCCCTTTTGCGCGCCCAAAAGATCGCTAAGCGGGTAGAAAAAGGGGGCTGGGACGCGGCAACAATTGAAAACTGCGAGAATAAATTCCGCGAGGAGTACGGCGAGCTTATGGAGGCATATCGGGCGCAAGATAAAAAGGCGACGGCAGAGGAGCTCGGCGACGTGCTGTTCTGCGCAGCGGAGCTTTGCCGCGCGGTCGGCGTAGACGGCGAAATGGCGCTGCTCGATACCGTTAAAAAGATTCAGCGCCGCTATACGGCGTACGAGGGGCTCGTGCGTGCGGACGGCAAGGACGTAACCGCGCTTACCGCGGAGGAGAGGAGCGCATATTACAGACGGGCGAAAGATGATACGGGAGCTTGAAATCGCGGGGCTTAAACTCGCGAACAACGTGATGCTTGCGCCGCTCGCCGGTTACACCAACTATCCCTTCCGGAAGATGTGCGCGGAGCTGGGCGCGGGGCTCACCTTTACCGAAATGGTGAGCGGCAAGGGGCTTTTATACGGGAGCGAGGAGACAAAGCTGCTGCTGTACTGCGGCGGCGAATCGCCCAAGGCGGCGCAGATCTTCGGCTGCGATCCCGCGATCATGCGCGCCGCCTGCGAAAGCGCGGAGCTGTCCCCCTTCGATCTCATCGATATCAACATGGGCTGTCCCATGCCGAAAATCGTGAGAAACGGCGAGGGAAGCGCGCTTCTCGAAAACTTCCCCCTTGCGGAAAAGGTGATCTCCGAATGTGCAAAGAGCGGAAAACGCATTTCGGTGAAATTCCGCACGGGCGTATCCGAGGAAAAAAAGACGACTGCGGAATTTGCCCGTCTGTGCGAGGGGGCGGGCGCCTCCCTGATCACCGTGCACGGGAGAACGCGGGACAAGATTTACACAGGCCCCGTCGATTATGCCGAAATCGCCGCCGCGAAGAACGCCGTGAAGATTCCCGTGATTGCAAACGGCGGCATCTGGAACGCGCGGGACGCGGAAAAGATGTTCGAGCGGACGGGTGCGGACGGGGTGATGGTTGCCCGCGCCGCGCTCTACAATCCCAACGTGTTCCGCGATCTCGAAAAACGCGAGCGCGAGCCTATCGGGCGGTTGTTTTTCCGTCAGCTCGAAGAGACGCGGGAGCTGTACGGCGAACGGTTTGCCACCGTATTCATGCGCAAAATGGCGGCGTTTTACGTCAAGGGGCAGGCGGGCGCGTCGGGAAAGAAGAACAGGCTGTTCGCCGTTCGCGATACCGAAGAGCTGAAAGCGCTCGCGCGGGAAATTTTCTGCTGCGGGACTTGAAGGAGAGAAATACCATGGAAAAAACGGAACTTTATCAAAAATACGTCAACATTCTCAAAGAGGAGCTCGTCCCCGCAATGGGCTGTACCGAGCCCATCGCAATCTCGTATGCGGCGGCAAAGGCGCGCGAGGTGCTCGGGACGCGTCCCGAGGGCGGCAGGCTCGGCGTGAGCGGGAGCATCGTGAAAAACGCCAAGAGCGTCACCGTGCCTCATACGGGCGGGCTGCGGGGGCTCAGGGCGGCGTTCTCGGCGGGCATCCTGTTCGGGGACGCAAGCAGAGAGCTCGAAGTCCTTTCGGGGATCGGAGAGGAGTACTATCCCGCCGTGGCGCTCTACGCGAAGGAATTTCCGCTTACGGTGGAGGTGCCCGAGGATTCGCGCGTGTTCGATATCCGCGTAAACCTCTGGGGAGGCGGGCACAGCGCGTTCGTGCGCATCGCGAACGGCCACACCGATATCGTGCGGGTGGAGCGGGACGGCGAAACGCTTTTTTCCGTCTACGAGGGGGAGGAGCACCGCGAAGACAGAAGCGTGCTCAACGTGGAGGATATCGTCGCCTTTGCGGACGCGGTCGATTTAAGCGAAGTCCGCGAAACGCTCGTAAGGCAGATCGAATACAACATGGCAATCTGCGAAGAGGGACTCAAAAACAATTACGGGGCGAACGTGGGAAAGGTGATTCTGCGCGCCTATCAGCCCGACGTGAAGCTCACCGCAAAGGCGTATGCCGCGGCGGGGAGCGACGCCCGCATGAACGGCTGCGAAATGCCCGTCATCATCAATTCGGGCAGCGGCAATCAAGGAATCACCGCCTCCGTGCCCGTCGTCGTTTACGCCCGTGCGCTCAATCTGACGGAGGATAAGCTTCTGCGGGCGCTGTGTATCTCCAATCTCGTCACCGTGCATCTCAAATCGGGAATCGGGAAGCTTTCCGCATACTGCGGGGCGGTCTCCGCGGGTGCGGGCGCGGCGTGCGGCGTGGCATATCTTCTGGGCGGCGGCGCGAAGGAAATTTCCCACACCCTTGTCAATACCGTGGCAATCGACTCCGGAATTATCTGCGACGGCGCGAAGGCGAGCTGTGCGGCGAAGATCGCGACGGCGGTGGAGAGCGGAATGTTGGGATTGCAGATGTACTATCAGGGAAACGAATTTTACGCGGGGGACGGAATCGTCAAGGCGGGCGTGGAGGATACGATCCGTTCGGTCTCCCGTCTCGCGCAGGAGGGTATGCGCGAGACGAACAAGGAGATTATCAGAATCATGCTGGAAGCGTGACCGTCCGCGGCGGTACGGGGATACACAACCGCAGTAAGGAAGGCGTGTAATGAAAATTACGCGCTTTTTTTGCGCTCCGACGTGA
Source organism: uncultured Clostridia bacterium (assembly GCA_964387225.1). Classification (GTDB taxonomy): domain Bacteria; phylum Bacillota; class Clostridia; order Christensenellales; family Borkfalkiaceae; genus Gallimonas. Next base: position 57,357 of record CAYLVU010000004.1, read on the forward strand.
AAAAACAAAAAAATTTCCGTCAATTGCTGTACTTTTGCGGACGTTTCTGTTATAATAAACTCAGTCGCGCGCGCGTGCGCGCACGCGCGCGAAATTTTTTCGGACAAATTACGCTACGGAGGTCACATGAGCGATAAAGTAGAAACCGCTTACGGTGCGGAGCAAATTCAGGTGCTCGACGGATTGGAGCACATTCGCAAGCGCCCCGGCATGTACATCAGTTCCACGGACGAGAAGGGGCTGCACCACCTTGTGAGCGAGGTCGTCGACAACTCGATCGACGAAGCGCTTGCGGGTTACTGCACCCGCGTGGACGTCACGATAAACGCGGACGGCTCCTGCACGGTCAAAGACAACGGGCGGGGGATCCCCACCGCGATCCACCCCAAGGAGGGAATTTCCACCGTGGAGGTTGTCTTTACCAAGGTGAACGCGGGAGGGAAATTCGGCGGAGATTCGGGCTATAAAGTTTCGAGCGGGCTTCACGGCGTCGGCGTCAAGGCGGTGAACGCGCTTTCCGAATGGCTGGAAGCGGAAGTTTCCCAGAACGGGCACGTCTATAAGCAGACCTACAACCGCGGCGTGGCGCAGCGCCCGCTTGCGATCGTGGGAGACACGCAGGAGACGGGCACCAAAGTCACCTTCTTTCCCGACGCGGACATTTTCGAGACGATCGTATTCAAGTACGAGACGCTCAAAGTGCGGCTCAAAGAGCTTGCTTTTTTAAACAAGGGACTTACGATCACTCTCTGCGACAAGCGGGGGGAGAAGGAGCGCTTTGACAGCTTCTGTTACGAGGGCGGGATTTGCGAGCTCGTCGAAGAGATCAACAAGGGGAATGAGACGCTCTTTTCCGAGCCGATCTATTTCGAGGAGCAGGACGGAACGACCGTCTGCGAAATCGCGCTGCAATACAACGAGAGCTACAACGAAGTCATCTACTCCTACGCCAACAATGTCAACACGATCGACGGCGGCACCCACGTCGAGGGGTTGAAGCTCGCCCTCACCAAGGTCATCAACGACGCGGGCAAGAAGCTGAATATTTTAAAGGATGCCGACCGTCTCACGGGCGAGGACGTGCGCGAGGGCATTACCGCCGTCGTTTCCGTCAAACTGGAAAACGCGCAGTTCGAATCGCAGACGAAGGATAAGCTCAACAACAGCTTTATTCGGCAATTCGTCTCCAAATGCGTCGCGGATAAATTCGGCACCTACATTGAGGAGCACCCTCAGGAAGCGAGGGAGCTCGTTTTGCGCTGTATTACGGCGCAGAAGGCGCGCGACGCGGCGAGAAACGCCCGCGAGCTGACCCGCAGAAAGGGCGTGCTCGAAACGACGACGCTTCCCGGAAAGCTCGCCGACTGCTCGGACAAACGCTCCGAGCTGTGCGAAATCTATATCGTCGAGGGCGACTCCGCAGGCGGCACGGCAAAGCAGGGAAGGGACAGAAGATTTCAGGCGATCCTGCCCCTGCGCGGCAAGATTCTCAACGTGGAGAAGGTGCGGCTGAACCGCGTTCTCGAAAACGCCGAAATCAAGGCGATGATCACGGCGTTCGGCTGCGGGATTTTGGACGACTTCGACGAGAGCAAACTCCGCTACGACCGCATTATTTCCATGACGGATGCCGACGTGGACGGCGCCCATATCAGAATTCTGCTTCTCACCTTCCTCTTCCGCTACATGAGGCCGCTCATCGAACACGGGCACGTCTATTCGGCAAAGCCGCCCCTCTACAAGGCAAGCGTCAAGGGCAAAGAGGACGTGTATCTGTATTCGGAGGAGGCGAAAACCGCCTTCGACGCCGCAAACAACAACAAAGTGGAGTACCAGCGCTATAAGGGGCTGGGGGAGATGAGCACGGAACAGCTTTGGGACACGACGATGAATCCCGCCACGCGCACACTCGTCCGCGTGAGCATGCAGGACGCCGTGGAGGCGGATAAAATGTTCTCCGTTCTCATGGGCGAGAGCCCCGCGCTCCGCCGTCGGTTCATCGAAGAAAACGCGACGCTCGTAACCGATCTCGACATATAAAGGGGAGGAAAAATGGCGAAAAAAGAAACGAGCCCGGAGCTCACCGAAGAATTTAAAAAAACGCTTGCAATGACCACCGTCCTCGATATCGAGGTAAACGACGAGCTGAAACGCTCCTTTATCGCCTACGCGATGGCGGTCAACAAATCCCGCGCCATTCCCGACGTGCGCGACGGATTGAAGCCCGTGCACAGAAGGATTCTCTATTCCATGCACGAGATGGGACTTTATAACGACAAGGCGTATAAGAAGTGCGCCCGTATCGTCGGCGACTGCATGGGAAAATATCACCCGCACGGCGACAGCTCGGTGTACGACGCGCTCGTGCGTCTTGCGCAGGACTTTTCCATCAATTTTCCGCTCGTGGACGGGCACGGGAACTTCGGTTCGGTGGACGGCGATCCTCCTGCGGCAATGCGATATACCGAGGCGCGGCTTGCAAAACTCGCCGCGGAGATGCTGCGCGATCTCGACAAAGAGACGGTGGACTTCTTCCCCAACTTCGACGGCAACGAAATGGAACCCGCCGTGCTTCCCTCCCGCTTTCCAAACCTTCTCGTAAACGGAGCGGACGGCATTGCGGTGGGCATGGCGACGAACATTCCGCCCCACAACCTTGCCGAAGTCATCGACGGCACGATCGCCATGATAGACAATCCCGAAATTTCCGTGGACGAGCTCATGGAGCATATCCCCGCGCCGGACTTTCCCACGGGCGGTATTATTATGGGCAGGGGAGGCATCCGCAAGGCGTACCGCACGGGACAGGGGAATATCGTGATCCGCTCCAAGTGCGAGATCGAAGAGCACGGCACGGGCGCGAACACGCGCAGCCGCATCGTCGTGACCGAGATACCCTATCAGGTAAACAAGGCGCAGCTGATCGAAACGATCGCGAACATGGTGCGCGATAAACGGCTTGAAGGGATCTCCGATATCCGCGAGGAGTCGGGAAGAGAGGGGATGCGCATCGTGATCGAATGTAAAAAAGACGCGAACGCGCAGGTCGTTTTAAACTCTCTTTACAAGCACACCAACCTGCAGGTTTCCGACGGCATTATTCTGCTTGCCCTCGTCGAAAACGGCACCGAGCCGCGCGTTCTCAACCTGCGCGAAATCCTTTCGTACTATCTTGCCCATCAAAAGGAAGTCATCGTAAGAAGAACGCGCTTCGAACTGCAAAAGACGGAGGAACGCGCGCACATTGTCGAGGGACTGGTGCTCGCGCTCGCCAACATCGACGAGGTGATCAGAATTATCAAGGAATCCGCCGACAAGAACGAGGCGAACCTGAAACTTACGGCGGCGTTTGAGCTCAGCGAAAAGCAGGCGAACGCAATTTTGGAGATGCGGCTGCAACGGCTCACTTCGCTCGAGGTCGAAAAGCTCAGAGAAGAGCTCGAAGCGCTCCGCGCAACGATTGCCGATCTCCGCGATATTCTCGCCAACGAGGCGCGGGTGTACGAAATCATCAAAAACGATTTGATCGCGATTAAGGAGAAGTATCCCTCCGAAAGAAAGACGGAGATCTCCGTGGATTACGGCGATATCGACGACGAAGACCTCATCGACGAGGAGGACGTGGTAATTTCCATGACCCACGGCGGCTATATCAAGCGCTATCCCGCGCGCGAGTACCGCGCGCAGAACCGCGGCGGCGTGGGCGTCACGGGGCACCGCCCCAAAGAGGACGATTTCGTGGAACAGATGTTCGTCTGTTCGACCCACGTTCCCATTCTGCTCTTTTCCAACTTCGGGAAGGTCTATTCGATCAAGGGCTACGAAATTCCGGAGGCGAACAAGACGGCGCGCGGAAGGGCGATCGTCAACATTCTGCCGCTCGCCGCGGGCGAGAAGATTGCGGCGATTCTGCCCGTATACGAAAACGGTACCGGTTATCTCGTGATGGCGACCAAGAACGGCCTCGTTAAGAAAACCGCGACGAGCGAATTCGAGCACATTCTGCGCAGCGGCAAGATTGCCATTAAGATCCTGGAGGACGACGAACTGATCTCCGTTCAGTTTGCGGGCGGCGAGAGCGAAATTCTCATCGCCAGCCGCTACGGGAAATGTATCCGCTTTTCCGAGGGCGACGTCCGTCCCATGGGAAGAGATACCATGGGCGTGCGCGCCATCAACCTTTCCGAGGGCGACTCCGTCGTCGATATGCTCGTTTTGCACGAGGGCTTCGACGTGCTCACCGTCTCGGAGAACGGATACGGAAAGCGCACCGATCCCGCCGATTACAGGCTGCAATCGCGCGCGGGCAAGGGCATCAAGGCGGGCGTCTTCAACGAGAAGACGGGCATGCTCGTGAACATGAAGCTCGTCAGAGACGATCTCGACGTTATGATGGTGTCGTCCGCGGGCATCGTCATCCGTATGCACGGCGACGCGATTTCGCAGATCGGAAGAAACACTCGGGGCGTAAGACTCATGAATCTGCGCGACGGCGTTGTGGCGACGGTCGCCGTGACCGAACGTGACGAGGAGGCGGAAGTACAGGCTCCCGAAGAGACGGCGGCGGATCTCCCGCCCGAAGAGATCGCGGGAGAAACGGAAGAGAAGGACGGAGAATAATCGGAACGCAAGGAATAAACCATCCGCGCGGCGGATGGTTTATTCCTTGTTCTTTTCCCTAAGAGAAAAGGCGGAGATTACTCCGCCTTTTTTAAATTGACGCGCACGCTGCCGCAAAGGACCTCCGCGTAGGAATAGGAAGTCTTTCCGAGAAAGTTTTCGTCATTCGGTTTCACCGTGAAAAGGGCGGGGTACACTCCCGAGAGCTCCCCGCAGAACTTTAAGATCCTGTTCCTGCCGAGATTCACCGTAACGTCTACCTGCCGCCGAAAGTATCCGGCGATTTTCTTTTTTACCGCCGCCACGTCGTCTTTCTGCTTAATCACGGAGCGATTATCCCCCTCTGCGCGCGATTTTATACCCGTCCGTGCTTTTTTTGCAAAATCCGACCGTCTTTCTTTTTCATAACCGCGCTCCGCGCCGCATACAATGAAGGGAACGAAAAATTCGGGAGTGGAAAATTATGACGACGCAGACGGAAACTTTTCGCGGATACGGTAAAATATGCGAAATCAATGCGCAGACGGCGGTGGAATGCCGTTTCGGGCAGGAGGTGGAAACGGTGCTGGCGATGCACGCGAACGCCTCCCTGACGGGCGCGGACGCCGAAAACGGCGGGGTGCGCTACTACGGAAAGGCGCATTTTCTCCTCGTATACGAGGATGCGGAAAAACGGGTTTGCCGTGCGGAAAAGGGAGTGGAATTTACCGCGCGGGCAAGCGACGAACGGGTATTTCCCGCCGCACAGGCGCGGGCGGAAATCGCGGTGGAGAATCTCGCCGTGCGCAGAGAGGGGGCGAGCGTGTATCTCACGGCGCTTCTCGGCGCGGACATTCACCTCTACGGCGAAAAGTCGTTCGAATATCTCACCGGCGGGGAGCTCGTTTTCAAGCGGGAACCCGTGACCGTGCTTCTGGCGCATCTCTGCGGCGGGGCGGCGGAAGCGGAAGACGAGTTCGAGACGGAGCTTTTAGGCGATATTTTACTGCACGCCGAAACCGCGGGGCAGACGGAAGTCACCTGCGAGACGGGCACGATGCGCGCCGAAGGGGAGATTAATCTTTCCGTTCTCGCCTTAAAGGGGGAAAACAACGTCGTCTCTTTCGAGCGGCTCGTGCCCTTCAACGTGGAAATTCCCTGCGATCAGGCGTCCTTCGGTTGCGGTGCAGAGGCGCGGGTGAGCGTTTTGAGCGCGAATATCCGCGCGGAGGCTGACGAAGAGAAGGGAAGGTGCAAAATTTCCGCCGAGTTTACGCTCGGCGTGGAGGGCTGCGTGTACGAGGAGGTGACGGTGGACGGCGTAACGGATGCGTTTTCCCGAACGAACGAAGTGGCGCTTACCTTTGTCGAGACGCACAGCAGCGGCGCGGGGAGCTGCGACCGCGTGACCGAGCGGGTGTCCGGCAGGGCGGCGCTCTCCTCTTCCGTGGATTTTTCCGATTCCCTTCAAGCCGTCGCGTTGCAGCGCGCGGAGGCGGATCTCGTGCGCACCGACGGGGGAAAGGCGGTCGAAGGGGTGGCAATGGCGACCCTCATCGTGCTCGGCGCGGACGGTGCGCACCGCGGCGTGGAGATGAGCCTTCCGTTCTCCGTTCCCGTCGAGACGGAGGGAAAGCGGGTGAGCGTGCTCGTGTGCGGCATGAGCGCGCGGCAGAAGCAGGAGGGCGAAATCGACGCGGAAGCAACCTTAAAGATTACGGTGTGCGGCGAAAAGCAGGTGAGTGCAAGGCTGGTCGCGGCGGCGGAGGAGGGCGCTCCCGTGACGGAAAACGACTGCGCCATCAGCGTGTTTGTTCCCCGCGCGGGCGACGGGCTTTGGGAGCTCTCGAAGCGGCTGAAAAAATCTCCCGAAGAGGTTTCGGCGAGCAATCCCGATATGGAATTTCCCGTTCGGGAGGGACAGCGCGTGATCATATACAGAAAAAAGAGCTTGAAGGCATAGAGGGGCGCCCCGTTGAACGGGGCGCTTTTTCTGCGCAAAAATGTCTTGCAATCCGTTTCGAAGCGTGTTATAATGGGAAAGATGAATACGGCGAAGATCAAGGCGTACGCAAAGCTCAATCTCACGCTCGACGTCACGGGGGAGGAGGACGGATACCACCTCATCGATTCGCTCGTCGTGTCCGTCGATCTGTTCGATAAAATCGTCGTCAAGAAGCGCAGGGACTCCCTCGTTTCCGTTACGATGCGCGGCATGGGCAGCGAGAGTATTCCGCCCGAGCACAACAACGCGCAAAAAGCGGGAGAACGCTTCGTCGCCCGATTCGGCACCGCGGGTGCGGATATCACGGTATATAAAAATATTCCGATGGGGGCGGGGCTGGGCGGCTCTTCCGCCGACGCGGCGGGGGTGCTGGGCGCGCTTGCCGTACTCTACGGCGTCAAGGACGGGGCGGCGCTCAAACAGCTCGCCGACGGACTGGGAAGCGATACGGGCTATATGCTCACGGGCGGGTTCGCGCGCATCTCGGGCAGGGGCGAAAAAGTGACGGGGCTGGGAGAACTTCCCGTCCTGCATTTCCTGTTGATATGTCCCGAGAGCGGCGTTTCCACGGCGGAGTGTTATCGTCTCGCCCGTATCAGAACGGGGCGGACGCGAACGGAGCGCGTCCTCGAAGAGATCGGTCGGGGCAATCTCGCGTGGGCGGCAAAGCTCTTCGGAAACGACCTTTACGAGTGTGCGGAGAGCCTCAACGACGAGGTTCGCCAGGCGCTCACGGAGGCGAAAAGCTTTTCTCCGCTCGGCGTCGGCATGACGGGCTCGGGGAGCGGCGTCTTCGCGCTGTTCGAGACGGAGGAGCTTGCGGATTGGGCGAAGAGCCGATACCGCGGAAAATTTCGGGTTTATCGGGTGAAAAGCATTGATCCCGCAAAGAAAAAATCACGTCGCAATCCCTTTGCGCTCGGCGAAGGGGACTGCGGCGACGGAGGCTGTTGATATGGAAGAAAGAATCATCGATAAAGACGACGAAAAGCTGATACGGCTCAGACGCACCGAAGAGGGCGAGACGGACGCGGCGGATCCCCTTGCCGAAGAAGAGGACGGGGAAGAAATTCTGCTCGAAGCCGGAGAGACCGCGGACGGGGAAGAGAGCGAAGAGGAGTACGACGAGGATCTCGTGGGACTTACGCCCTCGCAGTTGGAAAAGGAGCTGGAACGGCGGAAGAAAGCGGAGGAAGAGGCGCGCGCGGCGTGCGCGAAACTCGTGGAGGACGCCGAGGCGGCTTTTTCGCGGGGCGAGTACGCGCAGGCGGCGTCGCTCTACGAGCAGGCATCGTGCTATTCGTTTGCAGACGGGCGTATTTCTCAAGGGCTATGGCGCGCCCGCAGTTCCGATTTTACCGATCTCGAAGCGCTCTTAAAGCCCGCCGTCGCGGAGGAATTTGCGGAGGCGGACGGGGCGACGAAGGCGTTCGTGCGGGAGCGCGTCGCCGAGAAACTTGCGGCGGAAGAGGTCTTAAACAAGCGGGAGAAGGAAGAAATCGCTCCCGACGTGCTTGCAAAACAGGAAACGCGCAGGGAGGCGTTCGCGGATAACCGCAAATATTATGCCGTGCGCTTCCTCGCCTTTGTATTCATTCTGCTCGCCGCGCTCGTCGGCACTGCGGTAAGCGCATATTTTATCGTGAGAACGACGAGCATCGCACCGGTGATCGTAACGGCGGTGTTCGGCGCGGTCGCCCTCTGTATGCTCGTGCTCGCCTTTGTCTATTCGCGCAAAGTTCTCGTCGCCGCCCGTCTCTGCCGCGAAAACGACAGGCTCTCCTCTACCGAAGAGGGAGCGCGGCTCGAATATCTGCAAAACCGTCTCTACTGTCTCGATCTGTTTTTAAGGGATCGGGAAGAGGAAGCCGGAGAAACGGCAGAGGAATGAAAACGAACGAGCCTTCCTTACGGGAAGGTTTTTTCTTTTAAAATTCTGCAAAAAAGTTTCAAAAAGGGTATTTACTTATCAATTTTTTTCGTGTATAATGGGGAGCGGAAAATCATTGCGGGATAATTCCCCGCGTTTTGGGAGGAAAAATCATATGCAGCTCATTCACGAAAGTGCGGGCAAGAAACTGTACCGCGACGGAGATAAGCTCGTCAAGTCCTTCGACGAGTCCTATTCCAAGGCGGGGATTCTCAACGAGGCGCTCAATCAGGCGCGGGTAGAGGCGACTTCCCTCAACATTCCCAAGGTGCTCGGCGTTTCCGTCATCGACGGAAAGTGGTCGCTCATCTGGGAGTATATCGAGGGGGAGACATTGGAAGCGCTCATGCAAAAGCATCCCGAAAAGATTGACGAATATCTGAATTTCTTCGTTGACCTTCAGATTCAGATGAGCAAGGAGAGCGTGCCGCTGCTCGGACATCTGCGCGACAAAATGCACGCGAAAATTTCGGCAAGCGCCTTTCCCGCGACCGTGCGCTACGATTTGCACGTGCGGCTCGACGGTCTGCCCCGCCACAAAAAACTGTGCCACGGCGATTTCCAGCCCAGCAACGTCATCATCAAATCGGACGGTACGCCCTATATCATCGACTGGTCGCACGCCACGCAGGGGAACGGCTCGGCGGACGCGGCAAGGACCTATCTCCTGTTCAAATTGCAGGGGAAGGACGATCTTGCGGAAAAGTATCTCAAACTCTTCTGCGCAAAGACAGATACGGCGATCCAGTACGTTCAACGGATCCTGCCTATCGTCGCGGCGTCGCAGTCGGTGAAAAACAAACCCGAGGAGGCGGAATTCCTCGCGAAATGGGTCAACGTGTGCGATTGGCAGTAACAAAAACCCCGAAACGGGCGGAGCGATCCGTCCGTTTTCTTATGGGAAAAATCCGCATAAAAGCGCCTTAAAACGCCGTCCTTCCCGTTTACGGTTGACATTTTTGAAAAAACCCGTATAATTAACCCCATGAACGCGTATCTCGATTATGCGGCGACATCGCCGCTCGACGGGGAGATTTTGGAAGCCATGCTGCCCGTTCTCAAAGAAAACTTCGGGAATCCCGATTCCCTTCACGCCTACGGAAGAAGGGCGGCGTACGCCGTTTCGCAGGCGCGCGACAGCGTTGCGGAAACGCTCGGCGTGCAGCCGCAGGAGGTCTACTTTACATCGGGCGGAACGGAGGCGGATAATTGGGCAGTACGCCGTCTGGGGAAAGGAAGCGTTCTCGTTTCGGCAATCGAGCACGCGGCGGTCCTTTCCGCCGCCGCATTCAGAGAGGACGGATATGCGCTCGTAGGGGCGGATACCTCGGGCATGGTATCCGCAAAATCCGTCGAGGAGGCGTTGAACGCGGACACGGGGCTGGTGTGCGTCATGGCGGTCAACAACGAGACGGGCACGATTCAGCCGTTGAAGGAGATCTCCGCGCTCTGCCGCAGTCGGGGGGTCTTGCTGTTTTCCGATTGCGTTCAGGCGGCGCGTTCGCTCCGGCTCGGCGAGATCTGCGCGCTTGCCGACGCGCTTTCCCTGTCCGCGCACAAGATCGGCGGACCGAAGGGAATCGGCGCGCTCATAGTCAGAAAGGGCGCCCCTCTTTCCCCTCTCCTCTCGGGAGGAGAACAGGAGCGCGGGCTGCGCGGCGGAACGCTCAACGTTGCGGGGATCGTCGGGCTTGCCGCGGCGCTCAAAAAGGCGCAGCGGGAGCGCGAGCGCTTCTGCGCGCATACGGGCGCGCTGCGCGATCTCTTCGAACGCACGGTGATCTCCGCGCTCGGCGAACGGGTGCGGAGGGACGGAGAATACCGCGTGCCCTGCGTGAGCCATCTCACATTTGCGGGCGGCGGGGCGCTTTTAAACAAGCTGGATCTTTGCGGCGTCGCCGCCTCCGGCGGCGCGGCGTGTTCGGCGCACGCGGGACTTCCCTCCCACGTGATGCTGGCAATGGGAAGGAGCGAGGAGGAGGCGCGAAGCGGCATCCGTTTTTCGTTCGGACCGGAGACGACCGAGGAGGAGACCGTATTTGCCGCGCGGGCGGTGATCCGCTGTATGAAAGGCTGATTTTGCCGCCTCTGCGGGGAACGACATTATTATATGAATTATTTGCGCCGTCGCGTTCGTTCGACAGCGCTTTTTTCTTCTAAAAGAGAAATTTTCGGCATACATTATGATAGCTTGGCAGAAAACCAAAATGACTATTGTAAGAGGTGGATTATGAACGAAGAACTCGACTATGCCGAAATGCTCGAAATTCCCGTGGAGACCGTCACGGTGCGCAAGCGCGAAAAGAGGCGCAAGCTCTTCGGGCGGGAGGATGACCTGAGCGAACAGCTCGTGGAGCAGGTGAACGACCGCATGGAGGAGAGCGACCCCGCCTATGCGGAGAGCACGCCCATCGCGCGGGAGGAAACGCCCGCGAAAAGCAGGCGGCAGAAATTGGGGCGTCGGATTCTCATCGGGGAATTCGTCGCGGTACTGGCGCTCTGCGCGACGATTTTTCTCACGAACATCTTTTTGACGGACAGCGCGATCAACACCTTTGTCAGAGGGCTCTTCGAGGGAGAGGCGTCCGCGGCGGATACCCGCACCTATTCCGACTTCAGCCTTTCTTCGGTGGTCGGCGACAACGCCGAAGCGGAAATCGCGGTTTCCGAAACGGGCGTGCTCACCTTTACGGCGACGTGCAGCGTTTATCCCGCCTGTGCGGGCACCGTCGAGAGCGTGAACGGCGATGCGGAAACGGGTTATACCGTACAGCTTCGTCATTCGGACAGCTTTACTTCCATCGTGAGCGGGCTCGACAGCATCTATTTGGCGGAAGGGGATAAGGCGTACGCCAATCTGCCGCTCGGATATTCGGACGGCGAGGGAACGGTGCGCGTGACGTTCTACGAGGACGGGTCGCTCATCACGGGCGTGAAACTCGGCGAAAACGGACTTGCTTGGGCTTGACGTTTCGCGGCGGAAAAGGAGGGAGCGCGGGAAGAGGGAAGGACGGTCCGTAAAGTTTTCCGTTCATCCGCTCTTCCTTCTTGTGGGGGTGTTTTCCGCCTTTACCGGGCAGTTTTTGACCTTCGTAAGTGCGGGAATTGCCGCAATCGAGCACGAGTTCGCGCATGCGCTCGTCGCGCGGCGGTACGGATTCACGCTCGATAAGATCGTGCTCATGCCGTACGGCGCTGCCATTTCCGTGGATATCTCCGGCATCTCCAAAAAGCAGGAGATCGCCGTGTGTGCGGCGGGTCCCGCAGCCAATCTCGCGACGGCGATTTTTTTCATCGCGCTTTGGTGGCTCTATCCCGAGACGTATCCGTTTACGGAGGCGGCGGCGCAGGTTTCTTTTTCGCTCTTCCTCGTCAATCTGCTGCCCGCCTACCCCTTGGACGGCGGGAGAATCCTCAACGTGTTCCTTCGTCCTCTGGGTGAAAAAAGGGCGAAAACCGTGCGCACCGCCCTTTCTCTCCTGATCGCGGCGGGCGTGCTCGCCTATTTTGTGTACACCTGCTTTTCGCAGCCCGCCCCCAACGCACTCTTTTTTGCCGGCTTTGTCGCGCTCGGCGCGGCGGGAGGCGGCAAATACAACCGTCTCAAATTTTCGCGCACGAAAAATTTTTCGCGCGGATTGGAGGAGACGCGCGTTGCGATCGCGTCGGACGCCGCGATCGCCGACTGTCTGCGCTTTCTGCGCGAGGACAGGTATCTCGTTCTCGTGCTCTACGAGGGAGAGGAGTTTCTCGGCGAGATCTCCGAGCGGGATCTTTTCGATGCGCTCGGTTCGGGAGACTATTCCGTGCGGCTTCGGGAACTGCTTCCGCAATTTTAAAAAAGGGGTTGAAAAAGCCTCTTTTTTATGTTACAATGAAAAAAAGGGCGCGTAGAAGCGCGGAAGTCGCGTTCGGGGTACGGCATGAAAAAAGAATGGTTTTTCGACCGTTTCTGCGGCAGGCAGATCGTTGCCTATACGGAGGACGGTAGGTTGGTGGAAGTCGGCGTAGAGGACGAGGCGGAACACGTCGCCGTGGGAAACATCTATCTCGGCAAAGTTCAGAACGTGGTTTCGGGAATGCAGGCGGCTTTCGTGTCTTGCGGATTGGAGAAAAATTGCTATCTCTCCCTCGACGAGGGCGTTTCCCGCTTCTCCGGTTACGACGGCGCGGGCGGGAAGACCGATTTCGCGCTGAAAGAGGGGGACGAGATCTTAGTGCAGGTCGTTAAGCTTCCCCGCGGCAGCAAGGGCGCGAAGGTTTCCTGCGATCTCTCCATCGTCGGGAAAAATCTGATCTATCTTCCGCGCACCGATTTTTTGGGGATTTCGCGTAAGATCACGGAACCGTCGATGCGGGAGGAGCTTTTGAAAGAGGCGGACAAGCTGCGCGAGGAGGGGCAGGGTTTTATCGTGCGTACGGCGGCGCAGACCGCCAACAAACGGCAGCTGAAAGTAGAGTCGGCGTATCTGAAGCGCATCTACCGCGCCGCGCTGGAGGCGGCGAAGAACGCGCCCGCCGGCACGGCTGTGTACCGTGAGTGCGATCTTCCCGTGAAAGTGATGCGCGATTCCCTCGACGGCGGCGTTTCCCGCATCGTGGTGGGGGATAGGGAGCTCTACGAAAGGATCGTACAGCTCGCGCGTATGCGTTCGGATCTCGGGGAGAAGAAGATCGTTTTTTACGACGGCGCGCGGTCTATGTTCAGCGAATTCGGTATTTCCGACCAGGTATACCGTCTGACGGAAGCGCAGGTTCCCCTCGGGAACGGCGCCTATCTCGTCGTTGACCGTACGGAAGCGATGACGGTGATCGACGTCAACACGGGGAAATATACGGGCGAAAGCGATCTTGAAAGTACGGTTTTCGATACCAATTTACTCGCCGCCCGCGAGATTGCCCGTCTCGTAAGGCTCAGGGACATCGGCGGGATCGTCGCCGTCGATTTTATCGACATGGCGGACGAGGAACATCGGAAACGGGTCGAAGAGGAGCTTTCCGAAGCGTTCTCCGGCGACCGTTCCAAGTGCAGGGTATATCCCATGAACGAGCTGTGCGTGACGCTCTTTACCCGCAAGCGGACAAATCGCGATTTGCTCAGCTTTCTTTTAAAACCCTGCCCGCATTGCACGCGGCAGGGGTATGTGCTTTCGGATATCTTTATGACGATGCGTTTAAGGAGCGCCGTTATGGAATATTTCGCCAACGGCTACCGCGCCGTCGTTCTGGAAATGAACCGCGCGCTCATGGAAAAAATTCTTTCGGAACACTATCTCTCCTCCGACGTCAAGGGGGAGTGGAAGGATAAAATCGTCTACATGGTGCCGCATTCTACCTGGCACGAGGAAAAATTTACGATCCGCGGCGACAACTCCGGTATCCTCACGCTTCCGGACGACGCGCAGCTCTTGTACTGAGATCAATAAACGCCGAGAAGCCAATTTCTCAGCGTTTTACAGGATTTGAATTCCGTATTGATACAAGCAATCTATGAAAACGCAAAAAAACGCACTACACCCTGTTTGCAAGGTATGGTGCGTTATATTACGGTTACGATCCGTTATGCGATCATGTTCTTCCAGACCTTTTCGAAACATTCTTCCGAGCGCAGAAGCGTCTCGGCAAGTTTCTTTATTTCTTCGTCGGCACAGTCCTTGCTCATGTCGCCAAGCGAGCTTTTGAGAGCCGTAATTCCCATTACCGTGCCCTGTACCATCATCTCCGCAATATGGGCGCGGGAGTTGTCGGACATGGTACTCATCTTGATGCTCGACCACATCATTGCCTTTTTGATCGGACCGGGATTTTTCAGTTCGATGTTTTTGTCCTTTGCGATCATCGCCGCCTGCGATCCGATTTTTTCGTATTCTTCGTGCTGCTTCATGAGTTCCTCTCTCACGTCGGTGTCCTCCGCTTCGGGCAGAATGTCCGAAATGGACTGCAACGCCAGCTGACAGTTGCGGTGGATTTCCGCAAGAACTTCTTCGCTTTTTTTGATTTCCATAAAAATTTCACTCCTTAGTCGTTAGTTTGAGAAAAAAATCCGATTCCATGCGAAAACCGCTTGACTTTTTTTTCTCGCTATGTTAAATTTAGTTCCGAGCCGCTAAGGACGGGCAAAAAGCGTTTTTCCGGTCGGAAAAACCGCCTACGAATACTTGCGAGACCGGGAAGAGGAGGTAAAAGCGAATGTACGCAATCATCGAAAACGGCGGAAAACAGTATAAGGTAGCCGAGGGCGACGTATTGAAAGTGGAAAAGCTCCCCGCAGAAGTCGGGACGGAAGTTTCCTTCAACGTTGTCATGATCTCGGACGATGCCGGTGTTAAAGTCGGAAAAGACGTTGAAAACGCTAAGGTGACCGCAACCGTTCAGGCGCAGGATAAGTACAAGAAGATCATCGTCTTCAAGTATAAAGCCAAGAAGAACGAGCGCAAGAAGCAGGGACACCGTCAGCCGTTCACCGCGGTGAAGATCGAAAAGATTTCCCTTTAACCGCACGGGGCGCAATGCCCGAACTATTTCTAAATAAGGAGACAATAATATGATTTTTATCGGATTATTCGCTCATAAAAAGGGTACCGGTTCTTCGCACAACGGCCGCGACAGCGAAGCCAAGCGTCTCGGCGTAAAGCGTCAGGACGGGCAGACCGTGCTTGCAGGCAGCATCATTGTGCGCCAGCGCGGCACGAAGATCCACCCCGGGAACAACGTGGGCATCGGCGGAGACGATACGCTCTTCGCGTTGAAAGACGGCGTTGTTAAATTCGAGCGTAAAGGTAAGGACAAAAAACAGGTAAGCGTTTATTAAGCCGATAAAACCGCCGCAAACTTTGCGGCGGTTTTTTTACCGCGCAGTATCCGATTGTGCGAATCCCCTTTGCCGCGCGCCGCGCATACTATGAAAAAAAATCCGAAAAAATTTTCGAAACAAACGAAAATCGCTTGATTTCTTCGGCTTTATATGGTATATTATTCAAGCGAGTTCGGAAGTTTAGCTCAGCCGGGAGAGCACCTGCCTTACAAGCAGGGGGTCATAGGTTCGATCCCTATAGCTTCCACCAAATACAGTGCGGAATGTTTATCATGCGGGAATAGCTCAGTGGTAGAGCGTCACCTTGCCAAGGTGAATGTCGCGGGTTCGAGTCTCGTTTCCCGCTCCAAACTTACTTTCCGCACTGTTTTTTTGGCGCCATAGCCAAGTGGTAAGGCAAGGGTCTGCAAAACCCTGACTCCCCGGTTCAAATCCGGGTGGCGCCTCCATGAGACACAAGATGTTGTGTTGATTTCAACCCCATATCTACAAGATATGGGGTTGATTTTTTGTTTTGGGTTCTACAATCAATGTTGTGGTTTGGGCTTCGGCATTTATTTTTTTATAGCTTTCTTTCCCCGCAGTGCGGGACGTACTTTTTACTGCCTTTTCCATAATCTTAACTCCTTTTTTATTGATTAAAAATCAGTTGACTTTTGCCAATGTAATGGTTATAATGATTATAAAGTAACGCGTTTCTGCATGGAATAATTGAACGAATCGAAAGGTTTGGCGGCGTTTCTTTTTTTATGCTCATTTTTTCGGATACTTCCACGGCAACGGAATTTCTTCGAAACGTTTTTTTGTATTTTTAAGTTTAAGAACATGCCTCTTAAAGCTATAATTTATGCTTGACATTCTACCTCTCCTTTGCTATAATCATCATGTTATCAGCCCCCAAAAGGGGAAGTCACGGGATCTCCGCGTGAACAGAGAAGAACGACTGACAATTATTGCGTAGACTTCTCACTTAACCGTCCGCAAGGGCGGTTGTTTTTTGCTCTATACCCACGAGTAGATTTGTCGTGATATTTTACGATAGTGCGCACCGAACCGTCTGCTACGGCGCCCGCGCGGGGTTTTTTGTGGCAAAGTATTGTTTTTTTCAGTAAGCTATGATATACTGAATCAACAGGCTATTACGTTTGCGGACTTCGCGCTTACGGCAGAGAGAGAAAAACAGAAAAAAGGGGACGCTTATGACAAGAGAATTGAGCGTGGAAAGTTTAATTTGGTTCTTGGACAAGTCTTCGCTCAGACAGATGGAAAGAGAGCTTTTGTCGCGCTTTCCGGAGGGGCTTGAGATTGTGGACCACGGCGACGGTTTTCGCGCGATTATCGAGGAGGAAAAGGTCGGCGAGGAGGAGTTTCGCAGCGCGGCTGCGGAGGTCTTTTCTTCGCTCTTTCCCGACAATTCGGAAAAGCTCATAATCAAGGAAAGAACGCCTTCTCGCCCAACTCATCCGGACGGGGAGCCCTCTGCGCCGACTCCCGCTTCTCCCGATACCCCGTCTGCCTATTCGATCCCGCGCGCGCCCGAGGATTTGAAGGAAAAGTGCGGCGGCGAAGAACCTAAGGAGACGGATTCGGAGATACTCTCCAAAGTGGAAGGGCTTGTCGGAGCCGACGAATTCAAGGCGCTTGTAAAGGAGATTATCCGCGTCGCTCCGCAGATCATCGAGCGCAAAACGTTCGACAGCTTCCATTATCAGTGTTTTCTGTTCTCGATCAACGACGGTTACGGTCTCTCTACATATCTGGATCTTCTCTCGAAGGTGATCACAATGAGCGGCATCAAGGGCATGGAGCTCGAAAGCGAACCCTGCGAGGAAAAGCTCGGCCCCGTCAAGGAGAGCGGGGAACCCTTCGCAGACGCCGAACGGGCGCTGCGCGCGGGGGAACGGGTCGTCTGCGTGGACATCAGCGAATGGATGAACGCGACGGACGACAGATATTTTAAGGAATTTCTCCGCACTGTGGAAGGATGCATGGAGAGCAGCGTCGTTGTCTTCCGCGTTCCCTTCGTTGACAAAGACGTGCTGGAACGGCTCCGTTTTTCGATCAACGATCTTATCTTTGCCCGCACCGTCACCTTCCCGCCCCTGACGTCGAACGAGATCCAAACGTACGCAAAGTCCAAGCTCAACCAGTACGGATTTAAGATAACGAAAGCCGCCTGGCCCGTCTTTCACGAACGCATCATGGAGGAAAAGAGCGACGGAAGATTTTACGGACTGAACACCGTGCAGAAGGTCGTGTTGGAACTGTTATACAAAAAACAGCTGCGGAATGCGGAATGCGGAAAGAACGACGCCCGCATTACGAAGAGCGACGCGCTTGAACTCTGTGCGGACGGGCGGCAGAATTTCGTCTCGGGGTACGATATGCTCGACGGCATGGTGGGGACGGAAAGCGTGAAAAAACAGATCGAAGAGATTGTCGCGCAGATCGAGCTTGCCCTTCGGGATAAGTCGGTCGGCTCGCCCTGTATTCATATGCGTTTTGTCGGAAACCCCGGCACGGGCAAGACCACCGTCGCGCGCGTTGTGGGAAAGATCTTAAAAGAAAAGGGCGTTTTGCGCGTGGGCAATTTTTACGAGCACGCGGGCAGGGATTTCTGCGGGAGATATATCGGCGAAACCGCACCCAAGACTTCGAGTATGTGCCGCGACGCTTACGGCTCTGTTCTCTTTATCGACGAGGCGTATTCGCTCTATCGGGGCGACGGGAACGACCGTGATTACGGCAGGGAGGCGCTCGATACCCTCATCGCCGAGATGGAAAATCACAGAAACGACTTTGTGGTGATCATGGCGGGATATCCCGACGAGATGGAGACGCTCATGCGCGGCAACACGGGACTTGCGAGCAGAATGCCGTACGTCATCGAATTTCCCAACTTTACGCGGGAACAGCTCTACCGTATTTTCCTCTCTATGACCGCCAAGCACGACTGCGAGGAAGGGCTGTTCACGCTCGCAAACGAATATTTCGAGGGGCTTCCGGACGAGCTCATATCCTCCAAGGAATTTTCCAACGCGCGCTTCGTGCGCAATCTCTACGAACGCACCTGGGCGAAGGCGGCGATGCGCTGCCAGCTCAACCGCGTGGGAAAAGTGTCGCTCACGCGGGACGATTTTGCGCGCGCCTCGTCCGATAAGGAATTTGCGTTTATCATGCAAAAGAAACACAGACTCGGATTTTAATCTTCAAAAGAGATTGCAAATTTCTGCCGTATGAGGTATAATAACCGCGTATGGCAGTTTTTGTTTCCCGCTCGCGGGAGGAAACGATCGAATGGGGAGAGGAATATGCAAAGACTCTCTCCGCGGGGGATACCGTGCTCATCGAAGGAGAGATGGGCGCGGGCAAAACCGTGCTCTGTAAGGGGATCGCAAGGGGACTGGGGATCAAAGAGGAAATCACGAGCCCCACCTACGCCTATATCAACTCGTATGAGGGACGGCTCTTTCATTTCGACTGTTACCGCGTTGCGAGCGAAGATCAGGCGCTCGCCCTCGGCTTTGCCGATTATTTCGACCTGGGAGGCGTGTGTCTCGTGGAGTGGAGCGAAAATATCGCGGGGCTTCTGCCCCCCCGAACAAAGACCGTCAGGCTCAGAAAGCTCGGAGAAAACGAACGGGAGATAGAATCTTGAATTTTTTAGCCGTCGATACAAGTGCCGGATATCTCACCGTAATCGCATACAAGGCGGGGAGACGGGAGATATGTCATCTGCCCGATTGCGCCATGAAACACTCCGTTTTGCTTACGGACTGCATGCAAAGCGCGCTGCGCGGCGCCGATCTGACCCCGCGCGAGTGCGATTTTTTCGCCGCCGTTGCGGGTCCGGGCTCCTTTACGGGAATCAGAATCGGGATCGCCACGGTCAAGGGATTGTGTTTCGCCGCGGAAAAACCGGCGCTCTCCGTCACCTCTTTCGATACGCTCGCATACGCTGAAAGGAGCGGAAAGCGTCTCGCGCTCGTGGATGCGGGGCACGGATATTTTTACGCCTGTCCCTACGACGGGGACAAGGCGGGGGAAGCCGCGTACAGGAGCGGGGAGGAAGTTTCGCGTCTCATCGCTCTCGGCTATGCGCCCGTCGCTGCGGCGGAGCTTTTCGGGGCGAAGCGGGTCGACCCCGCAGAGGGGCTGTACGAGGCGGTGATCGCAAAATCCGCCGCCCTCTTGCCCGCGCGCGAGCTTTCCGCCTTCTACCTCAGAAAATCCTCCGCGGAGGAAAAGCGATGAACGGGCGGGAATGGAGGTTTGCCGATCTCGAGGCGATCGCGGCGCTCGAAAAGGAGTGCTTTTCCGTGGAGCCGTGGAATCACCGTATGCTTGCCGACTCCTTTCTGTCGGGAATCTTTTACGGTTCCCTGCTCGAGGAGGGCGGCGTGCTGACGGCATACGGCGGAATGAGCGTGGCGGGAGACGAGGCGGAAATTCAACTGATCGCCACGGCGGAAATGTACCGCGGGTGCGGGCGGGGCTCCAAAATTTTGGAGGATCTTATTGCGGAAGCGGAGCGGCGGGGGGTGAAGCGAATCTTTCTCGAAGTGCGCGTCTCCAACGCCGCGGCGCAGCTCCTGTATTTAAAACACGGGTTTGCGGGACTGTACTGCCGAACCCGATACTATCCCGACGGGGAGGACGCGATCGTTATGAAAAAGGAGCTTCTTTGAAGGGCGTTTTACAGGCGGGCGAAGGGGATGATCTGCTCTTTTTGCACGGGTATCTTGCGAGTAAGGAGAGTTTTTATCCCCAAACCGCGTATTTTTCCCGATTCTACCGTGTGACCGCGCTCGACTTTCCCGGCTTCGGGGAGGGAGGACCTCTTCCCGCCGCGTGGTCGGTTTCGGACTATGCCGATTGGACGCAGGAAAGGATATTTCGGCTGGGGCTCAGGAATCCGCGCGTGATCGCCCATTCCTTCGGCGGGCGGGTTGCCGTTAAGCTTCTTTCGCGCGGGGAAGGTTTCGACCGCGCCGTGCTCACGGGCTGCGCGGGAATCGTCCCAAGGCGCACGCTGCTTTACCGTCTCCGCGTCGGAACGTACCGCGCGGTAAAAAAGATTGCTCCCGTCTATGCGGAAAAAAAGTTCGGCAGCGCGGAGTACAGGACGCTCTCTCCGCTCATGAAGGAGAGCTATAAAAAGATCGTGAACGAGGATCTTCGGGAGGACGCGAAAAAAATTTCCCGTCCCGTGCTGTTTATCAACGGAGAGAAGGACGGGGAGACCCCCGTTTCCTCGGCAAAAATCTATACGGCCTGCGTGAAGGACAGCCGCCTGATTGTCTTGAAGGGGTGTTCGCACTTCGCGCATTTACAGGATCCGATCGCCTTTAATTTAGCGGCAGAGGAGTTTTTGAGATGACGTTCGGTTTGTATGCGTGCGTTGCGGCGGGAGCCGTCATATGCGCTTTCTTCGGAGTGCTTTGCAGCGTTTCCATGATGGGAATTTTGCAGCAGAGCGGCTATTCGGACAAGGGCTTTTTTAAGTGGTATTTCCGTTACGGAAACATGACCCCGGGACGGAACGCCCTTCTTTCGCTCACCCTTCTTTTAACGGTGGCGCTCTTTAATCTCTGCTTCTCGTTTACGGGGTACGTCTGGGCGAACGTGATTTCCATGATTCCGTTCGTGGGGCTCAGCATCGTCTACTTCCTCTCTTCGAAGCGCGCCGTAAAAGTGCCTTTGCGCTGCACCAACCGCATGAAGAGACTTGCCGTCTGTTATTTCCTCTTTCTGTTCGCCCTCTCTTTCGGCGCGGGAGTGGGGCTCACGTTTGCGGCGATGAGAGTGGATTCCGATATTTACCGCATTTTCCGATATATTTTTCTCTGCCTTCTGCCCAATTTTTTCCCCTTTATTTTGGCGGCGGCAAACGGCGTGATGCTTGTTTACGAATTGCCGCACAACCGCGCCTATATCCGCAGGGCGAAAAAAGGATTTTCCGAGAGCGCGGCGATCAAGGTGGGCGTGACGGGGAGTTTTGGAAAGACGACCGTCAAGAATATCGCCTGCGCGATCCTCTCCGTAAAATACAGGGTGATTGCAACGCCCGCCTCCTACAATACGCCCATCGGCATGGGGCGCGCAATCAAGGAAACGGGACTGGACTGCGATATCTTTCTGGCGGAGATGGGCGCGCGGAAGGAGGGCGATATCGCCGAACTTTGCGACATGGTTGCGCCCGAATACGGTATCGTGACGGGAATATGCTCGCAGCATTTACAGACGTTCGGCTCGATGGAGGCAATCATAAAGGAGAAGAGCGTGCTCGCTTCCCGCGTGAAAAAGGGCTGCGTCGTGGGGGCTTCCGCCTATGCCGCGGGCATCGAAGGAGACCTTGTAGAGGGGAGAGATTTCGGCGCGGAAGACGTTGTATGTACGACGGAGGGGACAGAGTTTACCCTGCGGCTCGGCAAAGAGCGGATCAGACTGAAAACGCAGCTCATGGGCAGACACTCCGCTCAGGACGTTGCGCTGGCGGCAGCGCTTGCCGGCATGATGGGACTTACGGCGGCGGAAATCGCGGAGGGAGTCTCCCGTATTCGTCCCGTACCGCACCGTCTGCAAAAACTGACGCTGAACGGACTTACGATTCTTGACGACTCCTATAATTCGAACGTGGAGGGCGCGAAGAGCGCGGTAGAAACGCTCAAACTGTTCGGGGGGAAGAAGTACATCGTCACGCCCGGGCTGGTGGAGCTGGGAGGGCTCGAGGGCAAGGCGAACGAGGCGCTCGGTACTTCGCTTGCGGGGCTGGACAGCGTGATTCTCGTGGGGGAAACGCTGGTTCTTTCCGTGCGCACGGGATATCTTGCGGCGGGCGGCGACGCGGATAAAATCAGGGTCGTGCCCACGCTCAAGGACGCGCAAAAAATTTTGGGCGAGGAGCTGGGCGCGGGCGACTGCGTACTCTTTTTAAACGATCTGCCCGATCTCTACACGTAAAGGACGACGGCAGTTTTCAAAGGCACCGAAGAAAATTCTTCGGCGCCTTTTTTATAATCATTTCGGAGGGTGTGGTATGAAAACGTTAGCGGTGTTTTTCGGCGGGAATTCCAACGAACACGAAATTTCGGTGATTACGGGGCTGCTTGCCGTAAATCTTCTGCGGGACGGGGAATGGAAGGTCCTTGCCGTGTATCTGCCGCGGGAGGGAGGCATGAAACTGACTTCCGCCCGTTCGGTGGAGGATTTCCGTCTGTCCGATCCGCCCGGTTCTGTTCCCGTCCGTCTCTGCGGGAACCGTCTCGTGCGGGAGGGGCGGGCAAGAGCGCTTGCCGGAATCGATTGCGCGCTCAACTGCTGCCACGGCGGCGCGGGGGAGAACGGCACGCTGTCCGCACTGCTTTGCTGGAACGGCGTACCCTGTGCTTCGCCCGATCTTGCGCCGTCGGCGATCTTCATGAACAAGGAATATTCGAAGATCGCCGCGCGCGGGCTCGGGATCGGGACCGCCCGTTCGGTCGCCGTCCGCGAGGGGGAGAAGGAGAGTGTTTCGCGCATCGAGGAGCTGGGCTACCCCGTCGTTGTAAAGCCGTCTTCGCTCGGTTCCAGCATCGGCGTCAAGGTCGCCGCAGACCGCAGGGAGCTGGAACAAGCGCTGAATCTGGCGTTCGAGCTGGACGACGGCGCGCTTGTCGAGGAATATCTTCCGGGAAAGCGGGACATCAACTGCGCCGCCTGCCGCATCGACGGGGAAATATGCGTGTCCGACTGTGAGGAGGTTTTTTCGGACGAAAAGATCCTCACGTTTTCGGAAAAATACGAGGGTCAAGCGAAGAAGAGCGAGCTTCCCGCCCGCCTTTCCCAAGAAACGGCGGAAAAAATAAAGTCGCTCACGCGGCTGCTGTACGGGACCTTCCGTTTGAAGGGGGTCGTTCGCGCGGACTTTATTCTTTCGGGCGGCGAGGTGTATTTCAACGAGCTCAACACCGTGCCGGGCTCGCTCGCGCTCTATCTGTTCGGCAGAAGTCTCTCCGAGGGGCGGGCTTTTCTGAAAAAAATCGTCTGCGAGGCGCTGAAACCGCAGAAGAGGAAAAAGACGGTCGTCACGGGGATTCTCGGCGGCAGCATTTTCTCGGGCGGAAAAGGTTGCAAACGGCGCTGATTTTTAGTATAATACGAAAGAAAAAGGTCAAGCGAGGCATTTATGGCAAAAATTGCAATGAAGACCCCCCTCGTCGAAATGGACGGGGACGAGATGACGCGCATCCTGTGGAAGATGATCAAAGAGATTCTGATTCTTCCGTACGTCGATTTGAAAACGGAGTATTACGATTTGGGTCTCGTTCACCGCGACGAGACGGGAGACGCCGTTACGACGGAGAGCGCGCTCGCGACAAAGCGCCTGGGCGTCGCCGTCAAATGCGCGACGATCACGCCGAACGTGCAGCGCATGAGCGAGTACAATCTGCACGAAATGTGGAAAAGCCCCAACGGCACGATCCGCCGCATACTGGACGGCACGGTTTTCCGCGCCCCCATTCTCTGCAAGGGGATCAAATCGTACGTGCCGGGATGGAAGAAGCCCATCGTGCTTGCCCGTCACGCCTACGGAGACGTATATTCCGCAACGGATATGACGGCGGAGGAGGGCAGCAAGGTTTATCTCGTCTCGGAGGACGGGAAGGGCAGGGAAACCGCGCGCAAGCTCGTGCACGAATTTCGCGGAACATCGGGCATCGTACAGGGAATGCACAATTCGGACGATTCGATTCGCTCGTTTGCGCACTCCTGTTTCCGCTACGCGCTCGAGGAAAAACTCGACATGATCTTTGCAACCAAGGATACCATCTCTAAGATTTACGACGGAAGATTCAAGCAGATTTTCGCGGAGGTTTTCGGGGAGTACGGGGCGCGCTTCGAGGAGGCGGGGATTTCGTATCTCTATACCCTCATCGACGACGCGGTCGCCCGCGTGATCCGCTCGGAGGGCGGTATGCTCTGGGCGTGCAAAAATTACGACGGAGACGTCATGAGCGATATGGTGGCAACGGCGTACGGGTCGCTCGGCATGATGAGTTCGGTGCTTGTTTCTCCCGACGGGAAGTATGAGTACGAGGCGGCGCACGGCACCGTTACGCGGCATTACTACAAGTATCTCAAGGGAGAGGAGACTTCCACGAACTCGGTCGCGACGATTTTCGCCTGGACGGGTGCCCTGAAAAAACGCGGGGAGCTCGACGGGCTTGGCGAACTCGTCTCCTTCGCGCAAAAGTTGGAGGATGCAACCAAAACGACGATCGAGGAAGGGGAGATGACGGGCGATCTTATTCCGCTGTTCTCCCGCGAGGGCGTATCTCCCGTAAAACTCGATTCGGAGAAGTTTCTTCTCGCCGTACAGAAGAGACTGTAACGGCAAGAAAAAAGCACAGGGCCTCCGATCCGCCACGGCGGTTCGGAGGCTTTTACGGAAATCGGCCGTTATGGGGCTTGTTTTTCCCGCCCGAACGTGATATAATAGCGGAGAGGTACACTTATGGATATTTGGGAAACGATTAAATCGATTGCCGCAGATTTTGTACAGAATACGGGACTTGCCGTCGTGCGTACGCTCGCTTTTCTCGTGCTCGGTCTCGTGATCATCCGCATCGTGCAGACGATTGCCCGATCGGCGACGCTCAGAAGCAACCGTCTGGACCGCGCGGCGTCCACCTTTGTGCTGTCCGTTCTCTCGGTCGTCATGTACATTGTGCTCGTGATCGTTCTGGTGAGCTCGCTCGGATTTTCCACGGCGGGCATCATCGCGGCGTTTTCCGCCGTTGCGCTCGCCGTCGCGCTCGCCCTGAAGGACAGTCTCGGCAGTCTTGCCAACGGCGTTATTATCATCTTTACAAAGCCCTTTAAAAAGGGGGACTATGTGGAAATCAACGGATTTACGGGACTTGTGCAGGATATCCGCCTGTTCAATACGAAAATTCTCACGTACAGCAACGAAGAGATCATTATTCCAAACAGTCAGGTTTTGGGCTCGGAGCTCATCAATTACAGCGCCATGCCCATCCGGCGCGTCGTGTTCGACTTTAACGCGCCCTACAACTGCGATCCCGAACGGGTGAAGGGTATCGTTTTGGAAAGCATCTCGGACATTGCCGACGTCGTGGCGACGCCCGAACCCTCGGTGGTGCTTGCGGAATACAAGGAGAGCGCGCTCGGCTTCTCGGCGCGCGTCTGGACGACGAACGAGCACTACTGGGACGTGTACTTCGCCCTTCGGGATGTTATTTTTGCGACGCTCAAAGATAACGGGATCGAGATTCCGTATAACCGTCTCGAGGTTTCTCTTCGCGAAAACGGCGAAATCCAGCACGGAGGGGAAGGAAAATGAATCTTCTTGCAGCCGAAACCATCGATTTGAATCTTATCTTGCAGTATATCGTCTACGGCGCGATCATCGTTGCGGGCATCGTCGCGCTCGTTCTGATCGGGCGGGCGAACCGTTTGCCCAAGCACGGCGAATTAAAAAACCGGTTGAAAGCGTTTTCCGTGCAGCTGGACGGCGCGTCCGCGCAGGAGAACCCTTCCCATAAACAGCTCAAAGCGATTTCAAAGCTCATATACAGGCTCGATAAGCTGGTGCTTATCACCTTTTCTCTGGCGCAGAAGGAGCGAGACGGCGACCTCGACAGCCTTTCCGTGAAGCTCGAACGGGCGCGCGGCGAGCTCGCGGCGTATCGCGCCGAGAGGTGCGCGGACGGAAACCGTCTGGAAGCCGCGCGCACGGGCGTCGGCGAGGCAATTGTCCTTCTCGACAAGATCATCGCGCGCGACGAGAAAATCGGAAAAAAGAAGGAAAAAGAGAAGGACGCCTGAAAGCGTCGTGATGGGGACGCGGTGTTTGCCGCGTCTTTTCCGCGGATGAGGATACCGTGTATGGATCGCATTTTGGAAATCATCGCAAAAATGTCGCTTCGTCAAAAAGCAGAGCTGCTCACGGGCAAGAATTTTTGGCAGACGCGCGACTATGCCGAATTCGGCGTGCAGAGTCTGTTTCTGTCGGACGGGCCTCACGGCGTCCGCAGGCAGGCGGCGGGAGCGGATCATCTCGGTTTGAACGCAAGTATCCCCGCAACCTGCTTTCCCACGGCAGCCGCAATGGCGAACAGCTGGGATCCTGCGCTCGGCGAAGCGCTGGGAGAGGCGTTGGGGGAGGAGGCGTCCGCTCAGGATGCGGACGTTCTGCTGGGACCTGCGATCAACATAAAGCGCAATCCGCGCTGCGGAAGAAATTTCGAATATTTTTCCGAAGATCCCTACCTTGCGGGGAAAATGGCGGCTTCTTATATCCGCGGAATCCGGAAGGGCGGCAGCGCGGCGTGCGTAAAGCATTTCGCGTGCAACAATCGGGAGGAACGCCGCATGATCCGCGATTCGGTCGTCGACGAGCGGGCGCTGCGGGAAATTTATCTCACGGCGTTCGAAATCGCGCTGAAAGAGGGGAATGCCGAGGCGCTCATGACCTCCTACAACAAAGTCAACGGCACGTATGCGGACGAGAACGCTCATCTTCTGCGCAATATTCTGCGCGGAGAGTGGGGCTTTGACGGAGTCGTCGTGTCGGACTGGGCGGGAACGAACGATAAAGTTGCCTCCGTCCGCGCGGGGAGCGATCTCGAAATGCCCGCCTGTCAATACGGGGCGGACGATCTCGTTCGGGCGGCGGAGGCGGGCGGGCTGGACGCGGCGCTCATAGACGAGAGCGCGGCGCGCATTCTCCGTCTTGCCGAGGCGAAAGCGAAGAGGGTCAAAAAGAAAGGATTCGATCGGGAGGCGCATCACGCTCTGGCGCGCAAGTGCGCCGAAGAGAGCATCGTGCTCTTAAAAAACGACGGCGTTCTGCCCCTTGGCGGGGGGACGAAGGTCTGCGTCGTGGGTCCTTTTGCGCAAAAACCGCGATATCAGGGAGCGGGCTCCTCGGTTGTGAACGCCACCGCGCTCGAAACCGTCCTTTTGGAAATTGCAGACTGCGGCGTCGAGTTCGTCGGCTATGCGAAGGGCTTCGACCGTTACGGAAGACGGCGCGCAGGCTTGGCGGGAAAGGCGCTGAAACTTGCGCGCCGCGCGGAGGTCGTCCTGCTCTGTCTCGGGCTCGACGAGACCGCCGAAGGGGAGGGAAAGGACAGGGCGGATCTCCGTCTTCCGTCCGATCAGATCGCGCTGTACCGCGCGCTGAAAGCCGCGGGCTCGAAGGTCGTCGTGCTCCTCTCGTGCGGAGGCTGCGCAGAACTCGGTTGGGCGGAGGACGCGGACGCGGTCGTCTACGCCTGTCTTGCGGGACAGGCGGGCGCTTCCGCAATTTTAAACGTACTTACGGGGAAGGCGAATCCCTGCGGAAAGCTTGCGGAGACCTTTCCCGCCGCCTACGCCGACTGTCCCTCTGCGGAGTATTTTTCCCGAGACGGCACGACGGACGAATACCGCGAGAGCATCTACGTGGGGTACCGATACTACGATACCGCCAACGTTCCCGTCTTGTATCCCTTCGGATTCGGGCTCTCCTATACGAAGTTCGAATACTCCGCTCTTTCGGCGGACGAACGGGGCGTTTCCTTTCGCATCGCGAACGTCGGCGCATACGACGGCTCGGAAATCGCGCAGCTGTACGTGGGAAAAGATGAGAGCAGGGTATTTCGTGCGGCGAAGGAATTAAAGGGTTTTCAAAAGATTTATCTCAGGGCGGGGGAGAGCGCCCTCGTGACCATTCCCTTCGATGACAAGACCTTTCGTTATTTCAACGTAAAGACGAATCGGTGGGAGGTGGAAGAGGGGGAATACCGTCTTTTCGTCGGCGCAAGCAGCGCGGATATCCGTCTTACGGCGAGCGTCTTCCGAGAGGGCACGCGCGGGGAGGCGCCCTACGAGGCGGAAAAGCTTCCCTCCTATTACGGTTGCCGCGCCGCCGAAGTGGGCGCGGAGGAGTTTGAAACGCTTTTGGGCAGAACTTTGCCCGTGTCCGGGTGCGGGTTTTACGCAAAGAACAGGGCGGTGATTCACGAGAACAGCACCGTGGAAGAGCTTCGGTATTCGAAGCGCTGGGTCGGAAGAGCTTTTTCGGGGGCAATCCGTGCTCTGATCGCGGTTTTGAGGGCGTTCGGAAGGAGAACGACCGCCGATATGCTCACCATGGGCGCCCTTCACCAGCCCGTGCGGGGACTTGCAAAATTCGGCGGATTTTCGCGCCGCCGCATGGAGGCGGTAATCGAGATGTGCAACGGGCATTTTTTCAAAGGGGCGCGCAAATTTTTGCGCAGAGAAAAGAAACGGGGAAAAAAACCTTGATTTCGCCGCGGTTTTTGGAAAATAAAAGGGGGATGCGATGCGCACCCCCTTTTATCGCGGGAAAATTCACTTTCTTCTGCCGACGATCGAAATCAGAAGAATTAAGAGCCGCAGGAAATACACGAGAGAAATCAAGAGAGACGCCACGTAGGTGAGCGCCGCCGCAGAGAGAACCTTTTTGGCGCCGTGCGCCTCCTCGGGGGTGAGAATGCCGTCCTCGACGAGCATGAGCCTTGCGCGCTTGGAGGCGTTGAACTCCACGGGCAGGGTCGTGAGCATGAAGAGCGTGGAGAGCCCGTAGAGGGCGATTCCGACGTACACGACGTATTCGCCGATCGGCTGCGCGACGAGGGCAAGAAGATCGAGGATAAGCCCCACGATGATGACGGGCAGGGCGAGCCGCGAGCCGATCTTGGTGATCGGCACGAGGACGTTTCTTATCTTATAAGGGACGTAACCCTCGCGCTTCTGCATGACGTGACCCACTTCGTGCGCGGCGACGGCGACTGCGGCGACCGACGCGCTGCCGTACGTTGCCACGGAGAGATTGACCTGTTTTTTGGCGGGATTGTAGTGATCCGTCAGTTTTCCGTTCACGCGGTTGACGGAGATGCTTCCCGCGAGCCCGCGTTTCGCCATGAGGCGGGTCGCCGCGTCATAGCCCGTCATACACGAGGCGTTCGGCACTTTGTCGAAGGCGGAAAAAGTGGAATTTACCCGCGCGCTCGCCCAAGCCGAAAACGCGAGGCAGGGAAGCAGAATGAGCAAAAATAAAAGATAAGAATACATAGACAACCTCTCTATCCTATTTTACCACCGAAAATTGATTTTGTAACACAAATTACGATTTTTCGGGAACAAGTTCCTTGATACCCCGTCCTATTTAACGCATGCGGTTGAAGGAGAGCGGAATTGCCTTTAAAATTCTTGCTCTTTTTTTCGGAATTTGATATACTGAAATTATGGATACCAAGGTTTTTACCGATAAAGTCAAAATCACGGTAAAGGCGGGCGACGGCGGCGACGGCATGAATTCCTTCAAAGCCTATAAGGGAAAGCCCGCCTGCGGTCCGGACGGCGGCGACGGCGGCGACGGCGGCGACGTGTATTTCGTGGGGGATAAGGACATGAACGACCTGCTTCCCTTCCGTTTCACGTCCAAATACTATGCGGGGAACGGCGAGCGCGGAGGCATCAACCGCTGTTCGGGCAAGCGGGGGGCGGACGTCTATATCAAAGTTCCCTGCGGAACGCTGATTCGCGACTTCGGGAGCGGCAAGATCGTATGCGACGTGTACGAAGACGGGGAGGAGATCCTCCTGTTGAAGGGCGGCAGAGGCGGAAAGGGAAACGTGCGCTTTGCCACGGCGCGCCGCCATGCGCCCAATTTTGCGCAAAAGGGAGCAAAGAGCGGCATACACGCGCTCGTGCTCGAAATGAAGGTGATTGCGGACGTCGGGCTTGTGGGCTTCCCCAACGCGGGGAAAAGCACTCTGCTTTCTAAAATATCGGCGGCGAAGCCGAAAATCGCGGATTATCATTTTACGACGCTCTCGCCCAATCTCGGCGCGGTGCGCGTCTGCGAAAAGAGCTTTATTGCGGCGGATATCCCGGGGCTTATCGAGGGCGCCGCAGAAGGCGCGGGGCTCGGACACGACTTTCTGCGCCATATCGAGCGCACCCGCCTCATCTGTCACGTGGTGGATATTTCGGGCATCGAGGGGCGGGATCCTCTGGACGATTTCGAAAAGATAAACGCCGAGCTCCTAAGATATTCGGAAAAGCTGGGCGCGCTTCCCCAGATCGTCGCGCTCAACAAGTGCGACTGTGCGGGGGCGGAGGAAAACGCCGCGCGGTTCGAAGAGAAATACGGGGAAAAATATTCCGTTTTCAGGATTGCCGCCGTGCGCGGCGAGGGGACGGAGGAACTCGTGCGCGCGCTTTCCGAAAAGCTCGATACCCTTCCGCCTGCGGAACGCATCCCCGCCGAAGAGTTCGTCTTCGAAGAGGCGGACAATACGCAATTCGAGATTCTGCGGGACGACGACGGAGCTTACGTCGTCGTGGGCGGGCTGGCGGACATGCTCTGCCGCAACGTGGTGCTCAACAATCCCGAATCCATGCAGTACTTTCAGCGCGTGCTGAAACTGCGAGGGGTTTTCAAAGCCCTGTCGGAAGCGGGCTGCAAAGAAGGGGATACCGTCGTTGTGGGAGAAACGGAATTCGATTTCGTAGAGTAGAACCGCATACGGATTGCATATACGAATGAAATTGCCCTCCCCCGTAGACGGGGGAGGGTGGCGAGCGAAGCGAGACGGGTGGGGGGGTGAATTTGCCTTTGCTCTGAATGGAGGAGGGAGAAATGTGCCCCCTCTCCTACCTCTCCCCCGCAAGCGGGGGCGAGCAGTGAACAAAATAGCCCTCCCCCGCAAGCGGGGGCGAGCAGTGAACAAAATAGCCCTCCCCCGTAGACGGGGGAGGGTGGCGAGCGAAGCGAGACGGGCGGGGGCGAGCGTCATTCCGAACAACTCGGGTTCCGAATGACGGAAAAGGCGACAGGCAAGGGGAACGTGTGCAAAAAACGATTCCGCAGGATAAGGAGAAAGGATATGACAAGCAAACAGAGAAGCAATTTAAAGTCGATGGCTTCCACCGTGAAGCCGATCGCGCAGGTCGGAAAAGAGGGGTTGAGCGAAAACCTGCTCGCCGGTCTTTCGGACGCGTTGGAGGCGCGGGAACTGATTAAGGTCAATCTGCTACCATCGTCCGGAGAGGACGGGGAGAATCTCGCCGCAAACATCGCCGACCTTTTGGGCGCGGAAGTCGTTGCCGTCATCGGCAGGAAGGCGATTTTTTACCGCAAGTCGAGCAGGAAAGATTTTAACCATATCGAATTTTGATAAAAACGGGCTCGGGAGCGAAAAAAGACGGCAAAAAATGAAGCCGAGAGTTCAGAAGAACTCCCGGCTTCATTTTTTGCAATGACGATTGATATCTCAACCGACGCGTCTGTCAACTGCGTTTCCAATAGTAATTATAATAAGTAGAGGTAAGATAGGTTGCCGCAGTCGCAGGGTCTGCAAGGTCAGTGCTTGAAATGCTCATTTCGCTTGTGTCTGTGCTTGACAAGGAACGCCACCAACCGCTTGTGTTTTCAAACGTCACGCTCGTCAACTCCGTGCAACCCTCGAACGCATAATAGCCGATCGAAGTCACGCTATCTGGTATCGTCACGCTCGTCAGCCCCGTGCAATCCGCGAACGCACCATAGCTGATCGAGGTCACGCTGTTTGGAATGATAATGCTCGTCAGCCCCGTGCAATCCGCGAACGCACCATAGCTGATCGAGGTCACGCTG
>CAYLVU010000005.1:0-87097 GCA_964387225.1 uncultured Clostridia bacterium
ATACCGCCGTTGGCGCGCCCGTTGCGTTATTATGATTATAACACAAACTGCGAAAAAAGTCAAAGATTAAATTAACTTGTCGAAAATACAGTTCACCTATAAGAGTTAGATAAACTAATCTATGTACAAAACGGCGGCTTTTCATGCCGCCGTTTTTTTACGCCGCTGAACAACTTGTCCAAGGCTTTGTAACTGCCCGCGTCGGAAATCTTGAAGCGTACTTCCGAAACGCGCCCGATCGGAACTCTGCCCCTCCCGAAGCTGACCTTGTATCGATTACGCCCTTGAAGACCGTACGCGGGCGGCTGCGGCGCATAAAAAAGCGGAGGAGCTCTTTCCCGATCACCCCTCCGTTTTATTCGACAAACGATTTCTTCGGCAGGACGAACCCTTTACCGCTTGATTCTGCGTTTGTCCGTCATCTCGCCGAATTTGTTATTTCACTGTCCCTTCTTCTCATTCCGTTTACTGTTTGACCTTTTCCAAAAGCGCGGCAACGTCACGCTTGACGTCTGTAAGCGCCGCGTTCGCGCTTGCCTCGTCCTTCGCCTTGATCGAATAGTAGACCTTCAGCTTGGGCTCCGTACCGGAGGGGCGCACGCATACGAACGATCCGCCCGCAAGCTCATAGTATACGCAATTACATTTGGGAATGTTGAGCGGCTCCTCCTTGCCGTCCGCCGTCTTTCTGACGTCCGCGGAATAGTCGCGCGTCGCCTCCACGGCGAACGAACCGAACCGATCCGCCCGAACGCATTTGAGCCCGTCTACGACGGCGTTCATCTCCTTCATGGCGTTGAGACCCGAATACTGAATGGATTCGTTCTTGTCGAGCACATAGCCGTATTTCGCATAAATTTCCTGAAGCCTTCCGTAGACCGTCTTGCCAATATAGGTGTAATAGCAGACCATCTCCGCGCAGAGCATGGAGGCAACCACCGCGTCCTTATCGCGGGCATGGGTGCCGCGCAGATATCCGCAGCTCTCTTCAAAGCCGAAGACGTACGTGTGCGTACGGTCCTTCTCCCATTCTTTGATTTTTTCGCCGATGAACTTAAATCCGACGGGCGTCTCGAACAGCGCAACGCCGAAATCCTCGCAGATCGCCTTCGCCATACCCGTCGTAACAAAGGACTTGACGACCGCCGCGTTTGCAGGCAGCGTGCCCTCTTCTTTGAGGCGGGTGAGAATATAGTCGAGAAGCAGAATTCCCACCTGATTGCCGGACAGCGCGACGAACTCCCCTTTGTCGTCTTTGATCGCCACGCCGAGACGGTCGGAGTCGGGATCGGTGCCGAACACGACGTCCGCATGAATCTTGTCGGCGAGCGCGATTCCCATGGAAAGGGTCTCTTTAAATTCGGGATTGGGAACCTTGACGGTGGAAAATTCGGTGTCCTTCGTCGTCTGTTCTTCGACGACCGTCACGTTGATGCCGAGCAGCTTCAATATCCTCATGACGGGAACGTATCCGGAACCGTGAACGGGCGTATAGACAAGCTTTAAATCCTTTCCGCACTTTTCGACCGCCTCTTTGGAGAGCGTGAGCTTAGAGAGCACGGCAATATAGGTGTCGTCCGTCTCCTTGGGAACCGGTCGGATCAAAGCGCTTTCGGCGTCCCCTTCTACGGAGAGATAATCGGTGATTTTCGAGATGAAATCCACGACGACCTTCGTCGCCTCGGGCGACATCTGCGCGCCGTCTTCGCCGTACACCTTGTATCCGTTGTATTCCTTGGGATTGTGGGAGGCGGTGATCATGATGCCCGCGACCGTATGTAAATAGCGCACGGCATACGAGAGCATGGGAACGGGGTGAACGTCGTCGAAGAGATAGACCTTGATCCCGTTTTTCGCAAGCACCGCCGCCGATTTTTCGGCAAAGAGGCGGCTGCCCCGTCTCGTATCGTACGAGATGACGACGCCGCGTTCCATCGCCTCCTGCCCGAGGGTCTTCACGTATTCGGAAAGTCCCTGCGTGGCGCGCATCACGGTGTACACGTTCATCATGTTGACGCCGCAGCCGATGATCCCGCGCATGCCCGCCGTGCCGAATTCAAGTTCGCCGCCGAAGCGGTATTCCTTTTCTTTCTCGTCGCCCGCAATCGCCCTGAGTTCTTCCTTATCCGCCTCCGGAAGACGGGGATCGGACAGCCAGCTTTCGTATTTTTCCCGATAAGTCATATATTCCTCCCTGTTGCGCTCCCGCGCATAAATTTACTGTTTTTTCGTTTCCTCTTCGATAGGAGACATTCCGTCCGGTTTTTCGCCCCCTTCGATCTTGCGGAAGATGAAATACTTCTTTCCGCAGTCCTCGTAGTAGTGCACGAATTGAAGGCACAGAAGAAAGAGAAAGCTGAGCGGCAGCGTAATGAGAAGGGCGCTGCCGAACGTACAGAGCGCAAACGCCGCGTTCAGAGCGATAACCAGATAGACCGCCACGACGAAGGAGCCGAACCGTCCCCCGAAATTCTTTCTCGCGGAGAGGCTCTTTTTCAAAGAAGCCCCCACCTTCTGACCGTCCGAGATCACGGCGGGAAGCCATGCCGAAATCAACGTCATTTTCAAAGCTTCGAAGCACACGATCGCCGTCATGGTGAGCGCAAGCGCGATGAGCACCGTTATTACTCCCCACGGGAGCAGGTGGGAGAGGCAGAAAAAGAAGAAAAACCAGCAGGCAAGCCCCGCAAGCACGTCGTAGACGAACGCGACAGGCACGTAGATGATTTGATAGATCATTCCGCGCGCACTGTTGCGGAAGAAGGACGACGCGAAACGGGTGCGGGCAAACACGCTCATGCGGTCGTTCAGCACCCCCGCCACGGCAACGACGGAAAGTCCGTTTACGAACCGTCCCAAAAGATACATGATGCACATGCCGATGATCGAGCCGACGATGGAGCCCATGTTTTCCGCCACAAGCTGACCGAGATCGAGAACCGCCCGGGTGAAGTCCGCCTGAAAGGTCGTGAGCCGTTCGGGATCGCCCGTAAAGAGTGCGCGGAAAAATTCGCCCACAAGGTCCTTAACCGTCCCCATCTCCGCGCTGTTCACGATTACGCCGAGCCCCGCGGAAAGAATGAGATAGGTCAAACTTAATATGATGATTCCCGTAACGATGCGGTACAGGAGCATCTTGAAGACGTTCGAAAAATTGTCTGCGGTGATCTGAACGGCGTTGCGAAATCTCATAAGAGCCCCCTGTGACGGTGTACGATATCTTCGCGCTCTATCTTATCCGCATAAAAATATGCCGTCTCCATGTGAATACAGAACGCGGGGAATACAAACAGATAGACGATAAACATGACGGGCAGGAACACGTAATACGGCACGAAGGAAAGTCCCGTAACGAGCAGAATCGCGACGGCAAAGGCAAGCGAAAGCGCCGAGATGAGCCGCCAGCGTATCGTTGCGGCAAGGCGGTAAGCGTAGAGCAGGGCATCATACGGACGGAAGCCCGTGATTTGGATACACGGCAGCCACAGAAAGAACGCCGCGACGATATAGACAAAGCAGAAGCCCGTGACGGCAAGAATCACGGGAAAGAACACACGGACGACCGTGACGGAGCCGACCGAACACACCGCAAACAGGACGGCGGAGAGCACGATCGCCCAAATTTCGTACAGGACGAGAAAGAACAGGCTCATGGCGAGCGCGGAGGGAAGAATCGAAAGAAACTGCCTGCCCGTTCCGCCCGGCGTGCGTTTGCCGATGCGCATATGCTTTTCGACGGCCGTAATCAAAAACGCCGCGGAAAAGACGATCACGGCGACGGCGAGCAGGCTGTAAAGGGCGCCCAGAACGCCGTCGATTCGAATGAGACTGAACGCGCGGAAGAACAAGATGAAATCGGCGGTGAGCTCCCCCCCGAAATAATCGGCGGCGAGACGGGCAATCGCCGAAAAGTCGAGAGAAAGCGCAAGAAAAACCGCAGGCAGAATCGCCGACGGCAGAACGTACCAGAAATTTTTGAACAGATATTTCCAATTCCCGAACATGACGCGCATACACATTCCTCTCCTTTCCATTATATCGCAAATCGAGCCTTCTGTAAAGAGATTTTCGGGAATTTGCCGTTTTTTTGATTATAGCTTCCCTCTTTCGGTGCAAATCTCCGTAAGAATTTCCGCCGCGTCGTATACGAGATCGGCGCAGGGTCGTTTTTTATAGTAGGCGGGCGTGCGCGCTTCGGGAGCGCCGTTCCCGACGGAAACGCCCGCGCCCGTAAGAAGAACGCCGCAGTTGATGCTGCCGTTTTTCTCTTTGAAACGGCGCGCAAATTCCTGCACGAGCGCGTACGATTCCCCCTTGGAGAGCCCGTCGAAGATGAGCCCGAGACACAAGACCGCGCCCGTTACGCCCCCGCAGGTCTCCCGCATCCGCCCCATTCCGCCGCCCATAGGCAGGGCGAGCGCCGCGATTTTCTCTTCGGACAGCCCCAGCAGATCGGAAAACGCAAGCATGACCGCCTGCGAGCAGTTGTACCCATCCGTAAAATATTTTTTCGCTCTCTCCGCTCTTATCATTTACTTCTCCTTTCAAATGTGATATACTCGACGCATGAAAATCTTCTTCTCGCCCGACCCCGCGGACAGCGCCGCTTTTCTGCGCCGCGCGCTCGCGCTGTACGGAATCGATCGCCCCGATATCCGACGGACTCCCCGCGGGAAACCCTATCTCGCCGACGGCCGCGTAAAATTCAGCCTCACGCACACGGACGGGCTCGCAGCCGTCGCCGTAAGCGCCTTCGAGACGGGAATCGACGCCGAACGGCGGAAACCCCGCAGACTCAGCGCCCTTCTCTCCCGCCTCTCTCCCGCGGAGCGCAACGAGGACTTTTACGAACTCTGGACGGCAAAGGAAGCGTACGTCAAGTACTGCGGCGGCACGCTCGCGGACATGCTTTCACGTCTCGAATACAGGGGAGGAAGGCTCTACCGCGACGGCGCCGCCGTGCCCTGCGCCTTTTCCCGCTTCGAGCTGGAAGGCTGCGCCGTCTGCGTCTGCACGGAGCGCGCGGAGGAGACGGCGCTCATAAGAATCTGATTCAGACTTCATACCACTCCCCTTCGCGGGGTACCCATGCCCGCGCCTCGGGGAGTTTTTTCTCGACCGCGGGCACGAACTTTTTCATATCGACCGCGTGCGTAAGGGGCGGAAAGGCGTTGTCGAAATGGCTCGCCATCACCGCCTTGGGACGGAAGACGTCGAGAAAACGCCGCATATAGCGGTACATTCCCGTCCTGCCCTGATAGGCAAAGACGAGCAAATCGGATCCCTGCGGATATACAGTATCCGGATCCATGCCGGCAGAGCCCAGCACCGTCACGCTCTTTCCCCCGTGAACAAATTCGAGCGCATAGATATCCTTCCCGATCCTGAATTTCTTCGCGCTTTTCAACAGCGCCACGCCCGCCTTGAAGCCGCGGAGATAGGTCATGGGATTGAGCGCGATCGCAAGCACGGTCCCCGCGTCGAACTTACAGTGACGGCTCTGATAGCTGCGAACCGTAATATCCCCGATCAGAAATTCGTCCCCCGCCGAAAGCTCGCTCATGCGGTCGGTCGGGATCCCCTGCGCCGCCGCGCGCTCGATGCCGTTGCGGGAAACGTACACCCTTTTCAGCCCCGCCTCCAAAAACGCGCCGATATCGGAAAAATGGTCGAGATGCGGATGGGTAATCACCGCAGCGTCGGCGCCCGCCGCCTCCTCCACGGGCAGACGTGGAAGACGGGGATTGTATGCTTTTAAATACGGATCGACAAGAATACGGGTATTCCCTCCCTCGATCAAAAGGCTCGCCGTGCCGTACCACTTTATTCTCATGTCAATTCTCCGAAACTTTTCTCTTTCTCGTTCGCTGTTATTATACCACACGAGTGAAAAAACGGCAAGAGATTAAAACACATGCGTCCGTTATTTTGCAGACGGCGAAAAAAGAGGGGACGGCTGAATCGGCCGTCCCCTCTTTTTTCATTCCCCCGTTACGATTGCGAAATCGTAATGTATGCAACGTTGACGGCAAGTCCGACCGTCGCGTCCGTATTGCTGAATTCAAGCAACAGGCACCCGCCCGAAACGGTGACCTGTTTGGTAATTGCCTGCCCCGTCGCCGTCGAGGCAGAAATTTGCTCACCGTTCGCCGTTACCGTAACGTTCTTCGAACAACCCCAAGGATCGCTGAGATAGAACGTGACGTCGTAAGTGCCGTCCTCGAGCTCGAACAGATACGCAAGATAGCGCGTCTCGCTGCTGCTCGTCTCCCATTGGTTTTTTGTATAGCGGTTGGAAGCCGTCTTACTCAGACCGTCGCCCGTATTGAACTCGTAAGCCCAGGTATTCGCGGAGCTGATGCCGTTGGCGCTTTCCGAACCCGCCGAGCCGGTCGCAGGATCGCTTCCGTCTACAAGCCCCCAATATTTTCCGGTGACAAGATCGATTCCGTAGAGCTGTTCCGTCACCGAGTTGTACTTGCCGAACGCGTCTCCCGCGGAGACGGTGGAAGCGTCGTAATCGCCGCAGTCCACAAAATAGAGGACGGACGAAGAGGTCGAACTCGCCGTATAATTGGCGTTCTGCGCATCTTCCTTAAAGGAGACAAGCGCCGTCTGAATACTCGTGTGCAGGCGCGCGGACTCCTCTCCCTCCTTCCCGCTCGAAACGGTGATCGTGATCATGTCCCTGGTCTCACCGCCGCTCGTCACGGACGTTGCGGAGGCAACGACGGAGGCGGGAATGGGGATCATCCGTTCGTAAACGCCGTCTTTTACGGTATAGGCGCTGTCGCTCAAACCGTAGCGAAGGGTCTCTTCGAAAATCACCGTCGAGCCGGAAACGATCTTGATCGATTTGCCCGCGTCGTAGGTGGAAAGACGGACGATGAGATAGTTGTTATCCGCGCTCTTATCCACCGCAAGACGGTAGGAGAAGGAGCCGTTCGCCTCGGCGTAGCGGGAGGATCCGCCCGCGTCCGCATCGGACGTCGTGCCGACCGAGCCGTTGTCCTGCATATTGTGGAAGGCGTCCACTTCGTACTGTCCGTAACCGGGCTGAATGGCGTCTATCTCTTCCACCGTGTAGGTGCTGTCGTCTACAATCTCCGCGTCCGCTCCTGCAAAGTAGAGGTAAATGCCGTAGCGGTGGGTGTACTGACGGAAATGCAAGGAATAGGTGAGCTCGGTGTCGCACCCCTGCAGCGTGAACGTTCCGTCCCCGTTTGCAACCATATGCTCGTTGATATTCGCGATGAAGTTCGAGACCGTCCCTTCCTCCACGTTCAGCGTTTCGGTACCGACCTCGCCGAGATCCTTCACGGCGGGAACGGAGACGGAAACGCCGTGGCTGGCGGTTCTGTCGCTGCTCGTCACTTCCCCGTACTCTGCGGAGAGCACGTAGGGACCCCATTTGAAAGCGTACAGATTCTCCGCGTCGGGCAGTCCGTAGGCAACGACCTCTTTGCCCGTCGTAACGGTGACGGTGTCCCCCTTCTTGACGTCCACGGAAACAAAATCTTCGTCGCCGCTTACGGCGACCG
Organism: uncultured Clostridia bacterium; assembly: GCA_964387225.1. Classification (GTDB taxonomy): domain Bacteria; phylum Bacillota; class Clostridia; order Christensenellales; family Borkfalkiaceae; genus Gallimonas. Next base: position 7,542 of record CAYLVU010000005.1, read on the forward strand.
GATTGCCGTTCACCTCCGCTTCAAACTTCGTCGTCCAGTCGGGAACGCGGAGACGGAGCACCGTCGATCCGGAATCCACCGCAAAGGTGATCGTATCCGAAGTTTCGAGATCCGCGGTCTGCGTGATCTTCAAGCCGTCTCTCTCGTACACGGAAGAGAAGTACATTGCGACGTAAAGCGCGTTGCCCGCCGTATAGTAAATGCTGTCGTTGAGCTTGGAAAAACTCTCCATGCCGCTTCCCGTGCAACACCAAAAATTCGTATCCTCCGTGGAATAGACCTTGAAATACCCCGTCGCCATGGGCTGGAAGTAGGTCGTCATGCCCGTCTCGGGATTCTGCGAAGAGAGAATCGCGTTGATATAGGTATTCTCGTAAAAGTCGAGATATTTCTTTTCGCCCGTAATCGAGAACAGCATACGGCTGAGCTTTAACATATTGTACGAATTACAGGTTTCGCAGTTGGTGTTGTCTCTGCCGCTGTAACCCGTTCCGTTGAGAATATCCGCGTTGCCGAAGTGTTCGTCCTCCGAGCTGCCGCCCGTGATATAGGTGTGGTGCTCCACGACGTACGCCCAGAAATTTTCTGCCGTTTCGAGATAACGGGAGGCGTCCACCGTCTCGCCGTCCAGCGTCTTGCCGTCCAGCGTCACGTAGCGGTTGAGCGCGCCGATGATCTTGGGAATGGTGGTGTTGGCGTGCAGATTCACAAGATAGTTGCCCGTGCCTGCTATCACCTTATCGAACAGCGTCTCCTCGTCGAACATATGCGCCGCGACCGCATACTTCTCCTCTCCCGTGAGGGCGTAGAGATTGTACATGCAGTCGTTCATGCCGCCGTACTCGATATTGAGCACGGTTTTCTGCGTCGAGGCGGACCACTTGGAAACGCGGTTATATACCCAATCGCCCAAAGACTTTGCAACGTCGAGCGCCGTCTCGTTGCCCGCGACCGTGTATAGATCGATGAGTCCCGCAATGATCTTATGCATCGTGTACCAGGGTACCCATGCCTGCGATGCGATGTTCGTCTTGCCCGCCTCTACGTTGTCAAATTGAATTTCGTAGTTGGAACTGCTGATTGTCTTTGCGCCCCATAAAAATCCCTCTTCGGAGCCCGCGTTCACGGCGTTATCCTGACAGGTTTTGAGCTCCGCCACGATGTAGTCGATTTTCGCCTTTAAAAGCTCCTTGTCCTCGGAATCGGTGTTCGCGTTGGCGTATGCCTGCGCGAGCGCGGTGAGGTAATGTCCCATCGTATGCCCGCCGATGAGAGAGCCCTCCCAGCCGCCGCTGTAAGACCCGCTCGCCTTGGGCGAAAGTCCCGCGTTCTTGTGGAACCAATAGAGCAGCTTATCGCTGTCCAGCTGCAGGAGATACCCCACCTCGAGACTTTCCGCGTTCGACCCGTAATCGTCGAGAAGGGTAACGTCGCTCACGGAAACAAACGAGAGCGCGGCGGAATCCTTCGTTGCGGATTGCTCGATTTCCCCGCCGTCATTCGCGCACCCCGCAAGCGCGCCGAGCGCAACAGGTACGCAAAGTAAGGCGGATAGAGCCGCAATCACGGTGCCTTTTTTAATGCGATGTTTCATTTTAACATTTCCCCCTATAATTTTTGGTTTTTTTCGTTCAAGACTTGTCATGAACGCCGATTTATGATACAATTATTATAGATTCCGCGCCTTTGAAAAATCAATCTCAATAGGATAGGTAAAGGTATCAAAAAGTAATATGTTGCATTTCAATTTAGAAAAGCCCATAGACCTTCTTTGGTTCGGCGAATTTCTCTCGCCCGAGCGGGACTATATCCATCTCACGCGGGCGCTCTACGAATACGAGCTGATGATCGTCACGGACGGCGTGCTCTTCATCGCCGACGAGCACGAGGAATACGAGGTGCGGGCGGGAGAATATCTCGTAATGTCCCCCACCCGATTTCAGCACGGAACGCGGGTCTGCAAATGCCGTTTCTACTGGATGCACTTCCGCGCGCCCGCCCTGCCCGCCACCGTTTCCGTTCCCGCGCACGGCAAATACGGGGACGGCGACGCGCTTCGCGCGCTCGCCTCTCTGCTCTTCGAATCGGAGCGGGAAGAGCCCCGCTCGCTGCGTTCCCGCTATCTTGCGACCCAGCTGCTTCTCGAAATGGGACACACCGGCGCGAGGAGCGCGGAAAACGGCGACGGGCGAAGCGGAGTGTGCGAAAAAATCAAAATTTACGTCGAACGCCACCGCTTTTCCGACGTCCGCGTTGCCGAAATCGCAAAAGAGCTGGGATATCACGAAAAGTATCTTTCGGCAGTCTTCCGCAGGGAGGAGGGCACGACCATCAAACGGTATCTGACCGAACGGCGGCTAAAGGATGCGAAGCGCGTGCTCATCGATACCGACTATACGGTACAGGAGGCGGCGTATTATCTCAACTTTCAGAGCCCTCACAACTTTTCCCGCTTCTTCAAAAAAGAAACGGGGCTTACCCCCTCTCTCTACCGCGAACGGACGAGAGCGGAGGGAGAAGCGCCCTCCCGAACAGAGGAATAGCTCCGTCGGGGACATCGATCGGTATTACGCGGAAGACGGAAAAATCAAAGTCGGATATGGGAAAATCCGTTGAGATGCCGTAAAAGTAACATATCTGCGGGAATCGATCTTCGAATTACAAAGTGCCGCCCTTATCGACTGGCATGAAAAAAGCTCCCGAATGTTATTATTCGGGAGCTTTTTTCATGCCGCTTGAATTTTCCCTACGGGAAAGGATGCTTTAAATTCTTCGCCGTTTTGCTCTTTCCTGCGGGAAGCGCGCTGTTTTAAGCGCTCTTCGGTTTGAAAGATACCCTTTATTCGACCCCTTCGTTCAGCTTTTCAAGCAATTTATCGAGGTCCTCGCCGTGAACGTAAACCGCCTCCGCAACCGTCTCGCCGTGCGCCATCGCACAGCCGATGCAGTGCATTCCGGCAGAAAGAAGGATCTCCGCCGCATTCGGGTTAAGTTCCAGGCACTGCGAAATAAGCGTATCCGCCGTGATCTTAGCCATAAAAACACTCCTTTTTTGAAATTTGTGCCCCTATTATATCACGTTTTCTTGCATTCTGCAACGTTTTCGGGGAAAGATTTCTCACAGGGAAAGCAGCCAATAGATGAGCCCCACGGCGGCGCCCGCAGATACGCCGAAGACGATGATGGGTCCTGCGACGATAAACATCTTCGCCGCCATACCGTAAACCAGTCCTTCGGTCTTGAACTCGATCGCGGGCGACGCGACCGAGTTCGCAAACCCCGTAATGGGGACGATGCTGCCCGCGCCCGCGTTTTTGCCGATGCGGTCGTACACGCCGAATCCCGTGAGAAGGGTCCCCAAAAAAATGAGAAGAACGGAGACCGTGCCCGCGAGCATATCTCCCGTAAGCCCCGCAAACCCGAGCATATAGCGGAAAAACTGTCCGATACAGCAGATACATCCTCCCACGAGAAAAGCTCTTCCGCACGTCTCGAAATGCTTGGTGGGCGGATCGAACGAATTGACGTAGTTGATATAATTGCGGTTATAGTTTTCCTTGGAACGGCCCGTCATGAGCGCGTCTCCTCCCTGCCGACGGCGGGAAAACAGCTCTCCCGCTCCTCCTTCGCTTTCCCGAGCGGATTGGGTTTCACCTTTTTCATATCCTTAATTTGGGAAAAACGGGCAAAAATTATACGTGGCGGCGCTCAGCAATAGGAGGCAAGAAGCTCGTACAGCGTCTCGTAAAATTCCCCTAAATAGCTGCGCGCCAGCGAATCCATGGCGTACGCCTGCAAGCGGGCGTCGGGATCGTCTGTCGCCTCCATATAGTAGGCGCGCACGACGAGGAAGCGCTGTGAGGGCGTAAGGTTGTAGTTGGGATTGGAAGGATATTGATAGGGTCCGTATTCGTTCCCCGTCGAAGCGAGAGACTCGTAAGCAAGCTGGTAGTTGAGATCTGCCTTCACCGTCTCGATCTCCCGCGCCGCCTCTTCGTCGTAAAAATCCAGTTCGCGCGCAAGCGCCGTAGAGCGCGCGACCCCGCGCGAGAGCATCAGAAAGAACAGCTGCCTCTTCTCCTCCTCCGCTTTTTTCAGGATTCCGTCCTTCTTCGACTGCGCGGCGCGCACCATGGAAAGCTGCACGGCGCTGAGATCGGCATACTGCGGATCCGTGAGATCGACGATATCGATTGTCATGCGTTTTCCTCCCGATAGCGGAAGGTGAGCGACCGAAAGCCCGAGACGCGCGCGACGCTCGTCATCTGAATATGAATGTCGAACGTCTTGCCGCGAAGGGGCGGTCTTAGCCTCAATTCTCCGCTCATGCTCCCTTGCAGAGACCGCGTTTCCCCCGTGTCCGAAGTAATGTCGGCAAACAGCGCCGTCTTTCCCTCCGCCGTAAAGGCTTCAAGCACCTTCGTCCTCCTGTCATCTCCGAAATCGAACGCTTCGAGGTCGGCGATACATCTTCCCACGGCAGGCGACGCGTTCGCCGTCAGATTAAATAGGAATCCGTTGTAGAGAACGAGCGCGCGCCCGTACCCCTTTGCCAGCTGTTCGCAGCCGGTCGAAACGTAATTCGCAAACCCCGTGAGCGTATTGTAACAGTACAGATAGGGACTTATGGAGGGCGCGTAGAGATAATATCTGCCCTTCAAGCCGATTCCCACGGCGCCCGAAGAGGCAAACGAGGAGGCGTGTTTCGTCTCGATTACGCGGCACTCCCGCCCGTCGAAGGCGCAGAGTCCCGCGTCGGTAAAGAAGAAAATCCGGTCGCCGCAGACGTCGCAGGTATTCGGCAGGACGTCGTGGAAGAGCGCGGGCAGCGAGGAGCTCTTGGCGTTGAGATCGTCTCCGCGCATGACAAACTTGGTGATCTCTCCCCGTTCGCGGAACAGATAGAGCGCGTCCTTATAGGGAACGAGCGCGACGATCCCTCCGTAGGCGGACGGCAAATCGAACCATCCTCCCTTTCCCCGCTCCTGCGACCAGTCGCCGCCGTCCAGCGGGGCGCTGTAATAGAGCCTGTCTCCGTTTGCGACAAAGAGCCTTTCTCCCATCGCCGCGCCGCAGCTCCCGCCGACCTGATCCGTTACAAGCGCGTATCCCGTCGGCGTAATTTCATAGATTGCGGAATCCGTCACACCGAAGTATCTGTTTTCCCCCTCCGCGTCCCGTAATTCCAACATAAAGTTAGGCAGGATATCGATTGCGAATCCCTGCGGCGCAAAGGAAGCGGTAAACCGCCTTTCGCCCGAGTTTTCCGCCACCGCGGCGTAGGAGGAGAAGGTGCCGTAAATTTTCAGGGGGACGCCGCCGATTGCAAAGGGGTCGTCCTCCCCCTCCGCCAGCATCAGTCCTCTGCCCGCCTCCTCCCTGAGGTGGTAAGCGGTAAGACCGTGATCCCGCACGAGCTCGAGGGAGGTATATTTCTTCACGCAGGTCTTATATCCCGCGTAGTCCGTCTGTTTTTCGATCATTCCCACCTCCTCGAACGCAGCGCGAGCGTACGGCGCAGAATCCCCGCCGAGCGAAGCGCGTCGCGGAACTTGCACTCCCATGCCGCCGCCTCCTCGTACAGTCCCTGCGTCAGGCAAAACTCGCACGCGACGCCGAAGGACATAAGGCGGGCGGAAATGCCGTTTGAAAATTCCGAATCGTCCGCATAACTCTTTCGGGCGGGCGCATAGGAATAGAGCGCTTCAACTTCCCCGTCGCAGTCGATTCTCACATGATCGGGAAAGAGCTCGTAATGAAGCGCCCTCCCCGCCGCCGTGATTCTGTGGACGGTCACGGGGCAGGACGAAAAACGGGCATAATAGAGTTTGCCGTTCTCGGGCGTAAGGAATTCCGTCTTCTTTAAGGGAAAGTAATCGAGCGCGATTTCGTTTTCGACCAGGTTGTAGGCGCGGAGCAGGGAGACAAGCTCCCCGTCCGTGACCGTTTCCCCCGCAGAACTCACCAAAGCGGCAAGATCTTCCCGCCCCAGATTCGCCGCGGCAAGCGCGGCGACTTCTTTTACCGTCATATGGCGCCCCCTTAATCCTCGGCGATCCCCGTGAGCACCGCCTGTCCGCAGGGGCGGTAGCACATGAGCTCCGCATACTTGACAAGGGTCGCCGTAAAGACGGGCTTGCCCGCCACCTGTTTCAAAATTTTTCCGTCCTCCCCTTCGAGCCACTGCCAGTCGCAGAGCTGATGAAGGGCGAAATCGTCCGTATTCAAAAGATACATCGTCCCGGCGGGGCAGAACCTGTCGGCGACGACGGGAATCCCGTTGTAGGAGACGGCGCGGTATCCGCCTTCGAGATCGATCGAGTCGAACTGACGGTTTGCCGCAAGAACGGAGGCGAGTTTGCGCCTTACCCCCCACGAACAGACGATAAAGTTGACGCGGCTGCCCGAAATTTCCTCAACGGCGTCGATCGCCTTTTGAATCGCGCTCTCCGTAAGAGAGGAAACCTCCGCCTTGTAGGGCTTCATCCAGGGATTTTCGGAGCGCTTGATGCCGTAGAGAGTATCCGCGTCGAAAATCGCCCCGAGCCCCGTAATTTCGAGATCTTTGCTCCCTTGCAGACAGAGCGAATAGGTTTTTCCCTCGGTGAGCGTGAACGCCGCCCCCGAAAGGGTCACTGTTTTGTTCTCGCGGTCTACGCACAAAATTTCCCTGCCCGCGCACCCGTCTTTCACGGCGCCTTCTTCCACGACGTCCACGAGCATGCCCTCCGCAAGCGCCGCGGTGGCGTCCACCGTATACACGCCCGAAACCGCCCGGGAGATTGTCGCGAGCCGACCCGTGCCGTCGCCGAACAACATTCTTCCGAAATGGAAGGAGGAGCTCTTTACAAGCCCGTCCATCTCGTCGTTGAGCAAATCGACGAACGCCCCTTCGTTGCTTTGGGAGGCGCGGATCGCCTTATCGGAAATCTCGATCGTGCCGTAGAGATTTTTCAGCGAAGAGGTAAACTGCGCGTATTTGTTCCCGTTTGCCGCGGGAAGCGCGCCGCTCTCCGTTCCCGCACCGATCCCGCCGTTCACGCCGATGCGCACCGCCTTCTTCACGTCTCTCCCCCAAACGTCCGCGCTCGTCTGACGGATGCGCGCAAGCAGGGGGTTCGCCTCCTTGTTGAGTTGATCGGCGACCACGCCGAGATAGTAAGATTTTAAAACGTTATCTGCCGAAGTTGTCGTTACCATAATATTATCGTTATCTCCTTATTTCCTGCCGTTTTTCAAATATCCGAGGGCGAGCTTCCCCGCCTCCGAAAGGGTTTTCGGACGGTTCGGCGGGGATACGATCCCCGTTCCCGCACCCGTCATGAGGGGCACGCCTCTGAGCGTGCGCAGGTAATCGCTCAGGACCCTCGCGCGCACCTCCTCGTTTTCGCTCACCGCGCGGTACAGTTCCTCCCCGTCCCGCGGCTTGCCCGATTTGTTCCCGCTTAAATCCCCCGTCTGTTCCGGTTCGGGCTGCGGTTCGTACTTTTCCTCGAGCGCTCTCAGCCGTTGACTGCGGCGGGTGAATTCGGCTTCGAGCTCCCCGTAGGCGCTGAGAAGGGCGTCCACGCTCTTGAATTTCCCCAAGTCGGGCGCGGCGCACCCCTCCCCGTCGGACGCGGGCGTCCTTTTGGGATTCTCCGCAACGTTCTCCTCCATATTAAACTCCTCCTTTTTTGCGGTGACTCTCCAGATGGCGCACGATTCTGTCCTTCACCGCCTGATTTTCTTCCCCGCCCGAAAGCAGGGCGCGCACGTGTTCGGCGATATGCAGCTTATGATCGTCGTATTCGTCCGCCTCCACGTCGCTCTGCGCCAGCAGAACGTTCTCCCGCTCCGCCTTTTTCAGGTGAAGCGCCGAAACGTCCCTCGCGTTTCCGAGCGAGCCGTAACCGAGCGCTTCCAGCAGGCGGTTGCGCGTCTCGTCGGAAAGATTTCCGTCCCCGTCCTTCAAGAGTCCGAGATCGAGGAGATTTAAAATTTCCTCCTTGATTTCCTCGGGCGTCTTGTCGTAGCCCGTCTCGAACGTCACGTCGTCCGCCGAGAGATCGCTTGACGAGAAATAGAAAAGTTCGGTATCCCCGCCCGTGCCCGTCATGCGAAGAATTCTGCGGGTCGCGGCAAACTGTTTATAAAGGTGCAGAATCTGTTTGCCCGCCTCCTTTACAGCCCGCTCCACGCTCTCCACGCTTCCGTGCATACGGTTGGTATCCTGGTCGATCAGAAGCTGAAGCCCCACCGCCGAGGTGACGTGCGTCGGATTCGCCGAATTGCGGGAGACTTCGCTCATGCCGGAGACAAGAATAAATTCGTTGGTAATGCGCTCCTCTTCCTCCGCAAACTCGGCGGGAATCGATCCGCCGTCCATAAAATCGGGCGGGTTGGACCCCTGTCGGTAGACGAGCACCTTCCCGGGATAGAGTCCGTCCTCCGCCAGCTCTTCCGCGTCAACCGAACCGTCCTCCACCGCAATGACGCCCGTCGTCAGGCGGTTCAAAAATTCGTGCTTGCGGTTTCGCACCGCGTTGTACGCCCGCTGCAACGGAATCATACGGTCCACGACGGAGGTGCCGAAGAAGGCGCCCGCCAGCGAAATGCAGGTCTGCCGTACAAAGGGAAAAACGCGTTCGCCGCGGTCGCCGTTGCAATAGGGCAGATCTCCCTCGTAGAGCAGGATCCCTCCCGCCGCGATCTCCAACCGTCCCTCGGGATACTCCCCGTTCGGACGGGTATACCGTTCAATCAGAATCTCCGCATTCTCCGCGGAGGGACGCGCTTCCCCGTCCGAAAGTCTTTTCCAGCCGGAAGCCGCCGAATAGGGTTGCAGGGAAAATTCGCTCAGCGTTCTTCCCGCCAGTTCCACGCCGAATTTCTCCCTGATCTCCGAAACGGGCACCGCCTTCGCATGAATGATGCTCTTGACTTCCTTCATGCTCTCGGCAGTGAGGCTGTCGGGATAAATTTCAAAGGGCGAGAGCGCGACGATATTCACGTCCCCCTCGCGGAGGGGGTGCCCCGCCTCGTCCGTGCCCAGAATCTGTCCGTCGTCGAAATTCCACACGACCTTATAAAACGCCGTTCCGCACGTCTCCGACCAGAGGGTGGCGCGGGATATGATCTCGTCGAAATCGAGCTTGTTCTTCACCGATTTGAGAATGTTGGAGCAAAGGCGCGCCGTCTTGATATCCTCCTCCGAATCGGAGAACGCGCGCACCTCCAGAGAAGGACGGACCTTCGCAAGCCGTGCAAGACGGGTGTCGAGGGTGGGCGCAATGTGATTGAACGCCCTGCGGGACTGCCAGAAAAAGGTCTCGTTCTCCTCCTCGATTTCTCCGAGGGGCGAGATGTCGCAGAATTGGTTGCCGCTCACGAAATTCATGTTCAGCTCCCAGCCGCGTTCGAGCTGCCGCCTCTCCTCTCTCCTCCGTTCGAAGTCTGCGCCGATCTCCGCGGCGAGCGCGCGCCGTCTCCTCTCCTCCCGCTTGCGGGCAAGCCGCTCCTTAGAATCACTTTGTTTCACTGATTTCCTCCTTTAACTGCGCGAGCAGTCTTTTCTTTTCCCGTTCGAGCTCCTCGTCCGTGAGCGCGGAATAATCCGTGCCCCCGTCAAGAAGCAGTTTTACCGCCTTCAAATCGGGAGGAACGTCCTTGCGCGTTTCCCGCCGCTTCAAAAGCTTGAGCTCTCCGTCGTCCACGCCGTATTCCTCGGTGATCTCTTCCACCGAATAACCGAGCGCGACTTTCAAAATCGCTCGTTTGATGTCCTCTTCCTCCATCAGCGCCTCCGTTTCAATTTTCTGATCAGTCTGTCTTTGTCCCGCGAGATATCGCTCTCCTCTACGCTCTCCCGCGCGGGACGGGGGCGGGTCATCAGATAATATCTCAGCTCGTCCATCGCGTGATCGTCCCGCTTGACGGGCGCCTCCCCGTTCCCCCAAAAATAGCCCTTGAACTCCCGAATCATCTGCACGCAGTTTTTAAAAATATAGAGATCGGGCAGCCCGTTTTTCCGGTTCAGATAGCTCTTTACCTGCGCGATCCCCGCAAACACGTCCTTGTCGACACGGGGGTTCACCAAGATCCCCCGCTCGTAGAAGAGCTCGGACACGGACTTGCAGGAGGCGAGCGTCCGCTGTCCCGCCGCGGGGTCGATGAGCGCGCGAAGCCTCCCCTTTTCGTCCCGTTTCCAGCCGAGCTTATCCGCCAGATCGTGCAGGGCGCGGGCATGAAAGTCCACGTCCTTCCCCGCAAGATAATGCTCTCCGACGACGTAAACGTTTCCGTCGAAGTCGGTGCAGTAGAAGTGGGCGGAGAGCGGATTTTTCAGCCCGGGATCGATCGAGATGCACTCCTGCCATTCCGCGGGCACGGGAAAGGGATCGATCACGTGCACGCTCTCGTCGAATTCGGGATACACGAGCCCCTCCCGCGCGGCAAATCTGCCGTACCGTCTGGATTGCAGGCTCGCCTCGTCCATGGACGCCCCAAGCCGTTCCGTCTCCGCCTTCGAAAGATAGGGATTATCCGCCCATTCCATAAACTCGTACCAGATTTCGGGATCGTTTTTGGGATTGAGGTAGATTTCCTCATAGAGGAAGGTGAGCCCTTTCAGCGGCGTCATCGTGCCGAACATATCCCCCTTCCTGTCGATGAGACGCATACGACATTCCTCGTACACCTCCTTGGGCGGCTCTTCGTCGAACCACACGAAATCGAGAGAACTTCCCTGAAAGCGTTCCCGTCCCTGATCGCAGCTCTTGAAGCCGATGACGGAGATCCCCCCGAAGACGTTCTTCACGAGAATCTGATCGATGACGCCCGTTTGGGGGCTGTCCTTTCTTCCGCTCGTCATCACGATCTCTTCGATCCAGTCCGGACGGAGGTAGTGCAAAATCTTTTTTTGGGCAACGTCCCTCTGTACCTGAGAAGTCAGAGAGACGACCCAGCCGAACGCGTCTTTTCTGTTCCTGCGGTAGGGATGGTTTCCGCGGGCGATCCACACCGCTTCGGCCGCCCCGCACTCGGTCTTGCCCGAACGGTTTCCGCCGAACACCCATCGGCACCGTTTTTTACACCTGTGAAAGGCGATCTGTTTTTTGTGAATTTTTCTTCCCTTGTTATAACGGGCGAGATTGTCCGTCTCCCGTCTTTTCTTTTGTTCCCGCTCGATCGCGTTGATTTTTTGCAGAATTTCGTCCATAATCGCCAAAATATATTCTTTCATGCGGAAGCGTTTCCGCTATGATAGCGGATATGAAACGCGTTTTTCCCATGATCGCAATGATCGCTCTCCTTATTTTTTTGCCGCAGCCCCAAAGAGCGAAGGCAAGGGCGGAAGAAGAGCCCCTCTATGCCGTCGTCGCCGCCGAACAGGTCTGGCTCTACGGGGAAGCGGACGAGAGCACGGGTCTCTTCTACCTGCCCTACACCTACTGCGTAAAAGTGCTCGAAGAGGGAAGCTTTTTCTGCCGCGTACAGTACGGCGGGGCGGACGGGCTTCCCGCCGTCACGGGCTATTGCCGGAAAGAGGCGCTTGTTTCCATCGACTACGCACCCGAACACCCCTTTCTGATCCAGAGCGTCTCCCTCGTCTACCGACTGGAAAATCCGTCCGCCGCGGGCGGAACCGGCAGCGAGGTCATCGAGCGCACGGCGCTGCTCTACGGCTATGCGCCCGTCAACAGCATCTATCATTGGTACGTCAGTCTGGACGGTGCGAATTTTTACGTTTCCGAAACATCGGCGCCCGTTTACGCCCTCACCGACTATCTCCCCTCGGCAGAACCCGAGACCCCGCCCGTCACGGCGGAAGAAGAGACGGAAGGCGTCTCGGCGGTGCAGATCGCCGTCATCTGCGTCGCCTCTGCGGCGGCGGTCGCGGTCGCCGTCTTTGTGGCGCGCGGGAAAAAGACGGGGCGGACCGCCGAAGAGCGGAGCGACTTCTGAAAAACGATCCCGCTCTCGCCGCGCTTTTTTGCAATCGCCCGTTCCCGCCCCGCACAGAGCGCGCTGTGCAGCTTTTGAAAGCAGGGAAAATCGCCGTACAGCCCGATAAAGGTATCCGCGCAGATCCCCTTGGCGGCAAAATAGAGACAAATTCGTTTTAAAATTTCCTCCTGTCTGCGGTAGTAACTTCTCTCCGAACAGGACAAAACGCCGCCGCGCTTTTGCAGGATATCCCTCCTGCGGAAGTATTTATATTCGAGCAGAAACCGCTCCTCTTCTCCGAAGCCGCCGAGCATCTCCGCGACGAGACGGGAGAGCGCGCGGATCCGTCCGGCAAGCGCCATCTCTTCCGCGATCTTTTCCGCAACCGTAAGCGTATCGGCGGGCGCGCGGTAAGAGAGCGCGGCTTTGTTTTTCGCGCTCTGCTCCACCGCCTCCGCAATCGCATCCAGTTTGGGATAGGCGTATAAAATCACCTTTGCGTATTCGTACATCTTCTCACTCCGACACAAACATTTGTTTGTATTTTTATCATATCACTTAAATATGACAAACGGATGCCTGTATGCCGCATTTTTTCGGTTTTCGGAAAAAAATTTTTTCCGCGGGAATTGTTGTCATTTATGCGCCCGCGTGTTATAATAAGGATATGAAAGCACGAAAGACAGCCGCCGCAGCGCTTGCGGCATCTTTGATTTGCGGGATCGCCGCCCTCGGAGGCGCGCAGCTATCCGCCGCCGCAGACTCGGCGGCGGGCGCGTTGACGCTTTCGACGGAGAACGCCGCCCTGTTCCTGCCGCAGAGTTACGAACAGTATCTCCCGCTTGACAGTCCGTGCGACGTCGCGATCAACGACGAATATATCGCCATTGCCGACGGCAGCACCCTCTATCTTTACGACCGCGCAGAACGGACCTACTTCGCCTACGAAAACACTTCGACCTCGGGGCTGAATACCACGATCTCGAAAATCCAGTTTGCGGAGACGGGCGATCTCTATTTTTCGGACGCCTCCCTCAAACTCTACCGTTTCGACCCCGTCACGCGGGAACAGGAATCCACCGGCGCCAACAGTTCCTCCTTCCTCATTCAGGGAAACGTGCTCTACAACGCCTACACCTCGGGACAAACCACGCTCTCGCGTTTCACCGTCACGGAGGACGGACTTGCCGACGACGAGAAAGCGATCGAAAATCCCCCCGAGGGCACGACGACGCCCGTCATGGCGTACCGCGAAGGAGAACTTTTATGCGGCGTCGGCGTATCCGCCTACGGCTTCAACACGACAAACTGGTCCCGCAGCAATTACACGCTTGCCTCCGAGGGCACCGTTACGGGGCTGAGCGCCCTGTGCGCGTTTGAGGGAGTTCTCTACTACGCCTCCGCCGACGGCATTTACCGCACGGACGGCAAAGGCAACAACGAGCTCGTTCTGGCGGGAAGCGGCTTTAAAGCTCTCACTGTTTACGGCGAAAAAATTTACTGCGTACAGGGAAGCGCCGTGCGCGAAATTTCGGTGGAAGAGGGCGAATTTTTCTACACGGACTATGAAATTTCCGCAGCCTCCTCCTCCCGCAACCGGCTTTCGGGAGCGGTTGACTGCGTGCGCGCGGGCAATCTTCTCGTCACGGCGGACGCGGGCAACGCGCGCGTCTCCGTCTACAATACGGCGGAAGAAACGTACTCCGTCGTAACCTGTCCAAACGGCGATTTTTCGCCCGCTTATGTGGCGACGGACGGCGAAACGATCGCCGTTTCCTCCGAGGACAAAATTTACGTCTTTTCCTACGGCGACGCAACCACGGGCGAGGCGCGGCTGTCGGTGGGCGGCGGCGTGCACATCCGCGGGCTTGCCTGCGTGTACGGAGAAGTGTACTACGTCACGGACGGCAACGTTCACGGCAGAATCGGGGGAGAGGAAACCGCCTCGCGCGGAGATCTGGGAACCCCCGTACGCCTTACCTGCGACATCTACGGCGATCTCTTTGTCGCCTATTCGGGCGGCGCCGTCTACGCCTACGGCGAAGAAGCATTTACCGATCTCAGCGCCCGGCCCGTCCTCCTCACGGGGATCGAATATCCGTCGTCTGCAAGCGCCCTCCGCTCGGACTTCGAAGGAAATTTGTACTATACGGACGGAGACACGCTCTATCAATGGGACAAGGACGAGTGCGAGACTGAGGCAATCGCAACCGTTCGCGGCGGACAGTTTATTTACGGCACGCAGGACTCCGAAATTCCCCTCGCCTTCGCGCTCGGCTTCGAGGACGAGGCGGTCTATTTCTGCTTCGGCAGTTATACCGTCGTGAGCGAGGAGGGCGCGCTCTCCGTGATTCCGACGCTCAACGAGATTGCAACGGACGGCGCGGACGAAGCGGCGTTCCTTGCGCACGCAACGGACGGGCTCTTCGTGACCGTACAGGGCAAGAGCGTGGGCATTTCCACCGACCTCGGACTGTTAAAGGGCTCTCCCTCCTGCTTCCCCTATCGCGGATATTTCCGCACGGAAGAGGAGCTTGACGGCGTCCTTCTCGCAAGCACGGCGGAATATTCCCTCGTCGCGCTCTACGACGGCGGAACGCGAACGTACTCCGTAAGCCTTTTCCGCATCGATTCCGTCACCGCAAAGGAAAGCGGCTTCACGGAGGAAGGGAGCGGAACGTACTACCTTTCCAACGCCGTATCCGGGTACTGCGCGCCCGCGCTCATCGGGGAGCTTGCGCTCACGAAGCTTTCGCGCGGCGAGGCGGTCTCGGTGCTCGGCTACGTCGAGGCGGAAGACTGCAGATACGCTGCGGTCGCCGACCGCAGCGGCGCGGTCGCGGGATACCTCCCCGCCTCCTATCTTACCGTAATCGATTTGAACGGGGAAATCGAGGACGACTATGTTTTGGGCGTCATCAAGGCGGGCAGCGAAATCGATTTGGGCGGCGGAAAAACCGTCGTGCTCGAAGAGAACACGGAGGCAAAGCTCTATCGCGGCGAAGACGGAACCTACACGGCGGAATTCGAGGTCAACGGCGAAAGCTACACCGCCTCCGTCACCGAAGAGATGCTCGACCGCGGCGAAACGGACACGCTCAGAATCGCGCTCATCGTCATTCTCACGGTGCTGGCGCTGCTCATCGTAGGAATGTATCTTTGGATGCGTCCTTGGAAAAAAGAAAAAATCGGCTCTTGACAGCGCCGAAAAAGTATAGTAGAATAAAACATACGGGCAAAAACGCCCGAACAAGGGGAGAGCAATGGCAACTTATCTGTCTCCGCTCGCATTGCAGCGCGCGGATCCGTATCTCTACAAGCACACGGACGGAATCTATTATTTCACGGCAACCTGTCCCGATTACGACCGTGTGGAAATCCGCGCTTCGAAAACGGTAAACGGCATTGCGACTGCCAAGGCGCGCACGGTCTGGACCCGTCACGCGGACGGGGAAATGGCGTCCCACATTTGGGCGCCCGAAATTCACTTTGTCATGGGCAAGTGGGTCATCTACTTTGCCGCAGGCAGTCTTCCCGATATTTGGAAAATCAGACCTTACGCGCTCATCTGCCGCGGGAACGATCCCATGAAGGACGAGTGGGTCGAGGGCGGCATGATGCAGGCGGCGGAAGGAGACGGCTACTCCTTTACCGACTTTTCGCTTGACATGACGGTATTCGAACACCGCGGCAAGTGGTATACGATTTGGGCACAGAAAGTGGGAACGGTGAACGGAATTTCCAACCTCTACATTGCCGAGCTCGCGTCCCCCACCCGTTTAAAAACGGTACAGGTGCTTTTGACTACGCCCGATTACGACTGGGAACGCGACGGCGGCTTTTGGGTGAACGAGGGACCCGCGGTCATCAAGAATGAGGGAAAGATCTACGTGACCTTCTCCGCTTCCGCAACGGGCGCGTGCTACTGCATGGGAATGATGAGCGTTGACGAGAACGCCGACCTCCTCGACCCCCGCGTATGGCAAAAATCGCGCTATCCCGTTTTGAAGACGGACGAGAGCTTAAAGGTCTACGGACCCGGGCACAACTGCTTTGTAAAGGGAGACGAAGGCGAATGGCTGACCCTTCTGCATTTCCGCAGCTACGAAAAAATCACGGGCGACCCCTTAAACGACCATAACCGCCACGCGCACGTGCTCAAAGTGACCTTCGGCGAAGACGGCGCTCCCGTGTTCCGCCTCAATCCCGACGAACTGTATAACGTGCCGTTCGAAAACGAAATCCAAAAAGACATCAACGATTAAAATCAACGATTCAATAAAGCCCCCTCCCGTCATTTTCGGGAGGGGGCTTATTTGTTCGCCGCTTAGCTTACGGCTGTTTTTTTCGTCAGAATTTCTGATAGAAATGTCCGTCGCTGCCGCTAACAACGGTGATCGTCGTGCCGTTGTAGCTGTACGTCAACGTCGCGACAATGTGCGCATACTGCTTTGTGGACGTCCAGGACGACGTGTAAGAAAAGGCCTCGCTTGTTATGCTGCTGCCCGAATAGTCGTCGAGCGTCTGGTTGCCGTGATCCGTGCTGTCATCGTACTTCGTATCGTTATTGGCGTAGTAGCGCAGCGTGAGCGTTCCCGTCGTCTCTTGCTCTTGGGCAAAGGCGCCTATCAGTTCGCCGCCGCTCACGTTAGCCGTTGCGGTGTGCTTTGTACCGCTTTTTGAAGCGCTGATTTCGACTTTTACCTCGCTTGCCCACAGGGCACAGAGCGATGCGTTCAGATTGCCGCCGAGCTCTGTCACCTGCGCCCATACGTCGTTCTCCTGCGTCCACCAGCCGAGGAAGATATAGCCCGAAGCCGAAGGCGTGATCAGCTCGTATCCCGAAGAGTTTTCCACCTCCACCGTGACGCTGTTCGTGCTGACGCCTTCCCATTCAAACGCCACTTCGCTGGAATAGCTGACGATTGCCTTGAATTCCGCACTGATCGTCGCGCCGCTGCTCTCCACCGTCGCGCTCCACTTGCCCTCATTCCACTGCCAGGAGGGAAGCGTAAACACGTTGCCTTCAATCCCCACGGTGTCGCTGCCGATAATCTCCCCTAAGACGTAATAGTTTATGACCGCGCCGTACTCCATTTCCGTTTCGTACCGCCATTCGCCGTTCGTCTCGCTCCAACCCATGACCTCCGTATCGCTCACAAAGGTCACGCCGTAGATCTCGGGCACAGACTTGAGATAGACGTCCACCGTATATTCGGTCACGATATTGTTGGTGCCGCTCGCTGTTACGCCGGTGCGGGCTCCGCTGTCGATCACCGTCGTTTCGGCATCCGCCCAGACGGTCTTGTAGCCCTCCTTTGTTACGGGTACGGAAGGCATAATCATGGCAACCGTGATTGCGGAGCCGTAGACGCCGCGCACGTCCACCGTTTGATACAGCGAGCCGTCCTCGTTGTAGAAGTTCACGTGATAGGTTTCCAGCGAGATACACACCTCGTCCTTCGTCGAGACGGTATAGGTGTTTCCGTCCGCTCCCGTGTAGCTGAAGGTGTGTGTCACTTGGGCGCCGCCGTAGGGCGCGGAGTTCCAGGTCGAACCCGAATTTCCGCAGGTCATTTTCTCCTTTCCGAAGGTGTTGCCCTCCACCGCCAGCTCGTCTCCGCCGGAGAGCGTGTCGCGCGTGTTGTTCCGGTACACGACGTACTGTACCTCTTTTGTAGGGCTGTCCCGGAAGATTTCGCTGCTCTTTCCCGAGGCGGGCATTCCGCCCGTGAACGATCCTCTAATCGTATAGGTAACCGTAGACGTGATCCCGAGATTAGTCAAATTCGGATCGAAAGCGTCGATCGAAATTTGAATTTCCTGAATCCAGACAGCCCAGAGAATTTCACCGTCGAGCGCGCTCACGTCACCCACGTTGCTCCAACCGCCGTCTTCTTCGTGCCACCAGCCAAGCTGTTGATATCCCGCAACCGTCGGGAAATATTCGGCGATTTCCCCTTCTCCGTCGTACAGGGAGTATCCGCTCTTGTTAAAGAGAACCGTCTTGCAGTACGCGTTGAGGTCGGGATAGAACGTCGCGCCCCCGAACGCGATATCGCTCGCAAACGTCACCGTCACGATATTCGACCTCCAGTTCGCATAGAGTGCCCCTTCCTTCTCTCCGAAGAGGAAGATATTTGCAATCACCTCATCGCTGAGCGCTTCAACCTGTTCGCCGTCGGCGCTGTAATATCCTTCGAAGTCGTAATCGTCGTTGCTTACGCCCGCGGGAAGAGCGGTTTCCGCGCTGCCGTATACATAGCCCAGCTGTTTCATATAGACGCCGCCGAGCAGCTCGAAACCGTCGATTTCTTGCTCGCTGTACAGGGTCACCGTATATTCGATCCCCGTGTAGACGGGTTGAATCGTCATGTTTCCCGTAACGGTATCGCCGCCGAAATCCCAGGCGCCAGTGTAGCCCTCTTTTTCGGGCACGTCGGGAAGATCCCCGCGCGTGCTGATTGCATCGTCTATGTATCCGTTGAGCACGGCAACGGCGTCGCCCCCTTCGCCTACGAAGGTGATTTTATATCCGATCTCGTCCCATACCGCCGTGTAGGTGACATCGCTCAAAATATTTTCTACGGTATAAACCGTCTGCCCTTCGCCGTCCGTGTATCCTACAAGGCTCTTGCCCGCCTCCTCGTTATCGCAGGTGGGAAGGGTGACTTTGGTGCCGTATACGTAGTCGATCGAACAGAGATAGCTTCCGTCCGCGCTCTCCGCAAAGCCTTCGGCGGCGATCCCGCTGACAAGCGTCACCGTAAAGTGTTTGGGCGTAAGCTCGGCGGTAACCGTTATATCGCACGTGAACGCCGTGATCTCGCTGCTCCAACCGTTTAATTCGTAGCCGTCCGGCACGGAATCGGGGTATTCCACGTCATCGCCGTAATATCCCGTCCGAATCACCGTCTCGTCGCCGATGACAAAGGTGACCGTATATACGATATTTTCCCAGACCGCCGTAAACACCGTTCCCTCCGTGTCCCAGCCGTCAAGCGTGGTGTATTCCCTTCCGTCCTCGCCGAGGAAGGATACGATCCTTCTCGTCTCGTTTTCCGCAAAGGGAAGAGTGAAATCGCTTCCGTAGCGATACTCCGCCTCGTATCTCCAAACGCCGTTCGCTTCGTCGTAAACGCCGCCTTCCAGCTCGTATTCGCTCTCGAAGACAAGCAGGTATGTCCGCGCCTGATAGATCGCCCTGACCTCGCCGTTCGCGGGAACGGGATCGTCCTCGTCGTAATCCCAGACGAGCTCGTAGCCCGTAATGCCGTATTCCTTCTCGATTTCCCCGATATCGGGCAGCACGAGCTTTCCGTAAACCTCGCCCTGCTCTCCGCAGCCGTCCGCGCCGGTCGCAACTGCAAGATACTTGCTCTCCGCAATCTCCGTGCCGCCCAGCACAAACTTGATTTCCGTAAGCTCCGCTTCGAGATAGGCTGCGGACCCGTCCGTCTTCGTCCAGCCCAGTTCGTTCATCTCCGCCAGCTTGGTATTCATGGCGCCCGAAAGCTCTTCGGCGATGTCCTGCGTCACGTCCGTCTCCCCTTCGTCCATCACGCCGCGGGGATTGTGATAGGTAAGATTCATGTCGACCGTCATGCTGATAGCCGTCATGCTCATGCTCGTATCGAAGCAGAGATCTCGCAGATCGCCGTTGACGTCCGCGCCGAGGGATATCACGATATCGCCGAGCACGCCCGAAGAGAGCACGTTTCCGTTCAGTACGAACGTCCACTTGTCCCCCGCGTTTTCGCTTGCCGGATCGTAGGTATAGCTCGTGAGCACATTGCTCATCGTATCTCCGAGGTCGTATCCCTCTATCTGAGGAGTCTCGAAGGTGATATTCGCAAGCAGATCCACGATACTTTCGTTCATGTTGAAGAGGAAGCCGATCTGATTGAAGATATCGCTCACCATATTCGAAAGCGGCATCGCGCGGTAGACGACCTCGCCTCCGCCCGCAAGTGTTTTTCCGTCCACGTCCGTCGTCTGCGTGCGCTTGATATAGACCATGCCGTTCTTGCCCGTAAGATCAACGGTGGTATTCCCGTTGATGACGGTGATTCCCAATTTTTTCAGGGCGTCGTATTCGAACCGCACGTTCACGCCGATCGTATGATCCTCGTCCACGGTGATGGAGAAGGCGACCATACGGATATTCACCTCAACGTCGATTCCCAGCGCGGTCATATCAAGCACGATATTGCCGTCGATATAGAAATTGCGGTTGAGCAAATATTCCGTCTGCGTCTCTTCGCCGGAAATCACGGTCTCCTGTTCGCTCGTAACGCTGCGCCCTACCGTCTTTAAAAGAGAGCCGAAGCCGCTCAAATCGAGATAGGAGCCGGAAACGCTCGCCCCGGTCTGCACCGTGTTTCGGTCGATCGAAAGGCTCATGTTCGTCAGCTGTTCGCCGTCCGCAAGGTTAACAAACCCGATCGCCGTCAGCTTACCGTTTTCGTCCTTTTTCAGCGAAATATCAAACGTTCCCTCCGTCCCGAAAAGCGCCTCCGCGTCCAGCGATACCGAAAGTTCACTGTCGCTCACCGAAAGAGCGCTGATAAAGTATTTCGCCGTCGCCGCAGCCGCGTCGTTCTCTTGGGAGGAGTCCGTACCGAGGATCCCGCCTATCAGTCCCGCGCCGATCTGCCAGTTCGTCTGCGCATTCCCGCTTGCGATCTCCTCGATCATAACCTTTACGCTGTCGCCGAGCGCTTTGAGCTGCGCAACCTCCGTAACGTTCAGCCATTTCGAAATCACATAGTCGTTCAGCAGGGCGTTATCGACTCCCATCGCGGCGCACGCGCCCGAAAGAAGAGTCATGATCTCGCTTGCGGGAGCATACAGCAGAATGGGATTGCGGCTTTCATCCGTCTCCGCGCGCTTCGAGAGGGATACGTAGCAGTCGAGCATTCCGTCGCTGTTCTCATCGAAGAGCAAAAGTTCAAGATAGATGTCCGTTCCGTCTTCGGCGGCAGCCGTCAGCGCAACGCTCGCTTTCAGATAGAGCTGTGCGTTTACGGTTATCGTCTTTTCTTCGGTGTCCACCGTTACGGGGGCTCCCCCGCCCGAATAGTAGTTGATCTCCGCGCTCACGCCGTATTGTTTGCTCTGCGTCCCCTCTTCGTCCTCGGCATAAATTTCGCCCGAAAGACTCAAATTGAGATTTTCTTCCGCGAGCAGCTCTACCGCCGCGCCCGCATAATCCATGATGGTAAGGAACTCGTCCGCGCCGAGGTAGTTCACGTCCTGCGGCATCGAGGGCACTTCCCCGCCGATTGCCGCCGTATTCAGGTTTCCGCTCACAAGAAGGTCGCCGCTTGCGTACGAGAGTTCGGCGGAGAGCAGCCCGCCCTCCCCCGTTCCATCGGTCACGACTGCGGAAAGCCCCTTTATGACAAGCTTCAAAAGCCCGTCTGGCGTATTGCTCAGCGTCGCCGAGGCGAGAAGCTCCGCATAGTCGAAGCCCTCGAAAAGACTGTCCGCCGAGAAGAGCGCAACCAAGCCTTTGAGCGTGCTCACTTCGTCGTCCGTGGGCAAAAGATCTCTGTTGGCGGGAGCCGCCGTGTTGACGACCGCCGCAATGCGGTTGTAGAGCTCAATAAGCCCCGCTTCCAAAGACGCAAAATCGCCATATTCGAGCTGTACGCCGACCGTACCGTACGCGAACGAGATCCCCGCGTCCGTCAAAGAGACTGCAAGGTTGAGCTGCGTATCTCCCGTTTGCAGAGAAAGTTCGGCATACAAATCAAATCCGTTTTTCCACGAGAGCGCACCGTTTTCGAGCGTAACCGCGATCTCCGTATCTCCCGCCGTCAGCGTGAACTCGCCGTCGAAGGAAATTCCCTGCTGCTCGAGTACGTTGGCAACTTCTTTGAGAACGGGGGTAAGATCGGCAGTATAATCGGAAGGATCGAAAATAATCTCGCCGCCCTTTTCTACGGAAACGTTTGCTTTGATTCCTCCGCCTTCAAACTCCGCCGTCAGCGTGTCGCCGAGCGTGAGCTCTGTCTTTTCAATCTCGAATGTTCCCGTGTCTACGCCGAACGCCTTCAACAGCGCGGGAAGATCCAGCGTCACCGCAAGCGATTCTTCGCTTTCCGTAAGCGCGATCACCTCGGAGAAATCGAGCGCAAGCACATTTTTCAGGATCTCCATTCCGTCCGCGTCCTGCTCGGGAAGCTGCACAAGCCCCGCAACGAGCGCCGCCGCTTCCTCCGTGCCGAGCGTCGCCTTCAACCCGTCCACCGTCAGATAGAGCATGCCGTCCGCATATACCGCGCCGACCTTCTTTTCGACCGTTTCGTATGTCACGAAGAATTCGCCCGCGACGGTCCAACCGTCCTCCGCCGAAACCGTTACCGTTCCGTCGATTTCCAATTCGCCGTAGACGACCTCCACTTCCGCCGTGACCGTCTTGTCTTCGATCAGCGCCGCAAGCTTCTCCGCATACTTCACGATCTCCGTATAGCCAACCGTATCCGCTTCGAAGCTGTCGCCCGCCTTTACCGTCACGCTCGCTCCGTATCCGCTCAGCCCGATTTCCCCTTCCGCGAGCGTCAGTTCCGCTTCTCCGAAGTCGAAATTTACCCCGAGCGCGTTCAACAGTTCGGTGACTTGCAGCGTCGCCGCGAGCTTGTCTTCCCCGCACTCTGCGATCTTCAACAGCTCCGAAAAGTCAAGTCCGAGAATTTCGCCTATCGTAAGCTCCGCTCCCGTGCCCTCCGGAAGCGCTATGTACTGTGCAAGCAGCGCCGCCGCAGCTTCCATATCCGCCTTTACCTTGATTCCGTCTACCGACAGATATACACAGCCGTCCGCATACGCAAAGTATATCTTCTTGACCGCCTCGCCGCTTGTAAGCTCCAGATTTCCCGCAACTTTCGCCGCGCCGAAGTTGATTTGAACGCTTCCCTCTACCTTGATTCCGTCGCGGTCAAAATTCACGTCCGCAAGCAGATTTTCCGACGTCAACAGATTTGCCGCATACTCCGCATACTTCACGATCTCCGTATAGCCTTCCGCGGATACCGCGAACGGCTCGCCCTCTGTGACCGTCACCGTCGCGCCCAGCGCCTCCGCTTTCAGCGCGCTCTCCTCCCTGTTTACGCCGAGTTTGACATCTTCAAGTTCGAAGTCTATTCCGAACGCGCCCAGCAGCTCCGTTCCCTTCACCGCAATCGTAAGCACGCCGTCCTCTTCCGTCAACGCGAGTTTTTCGGAAAGTTTGAGCGCGAACAGGTTTTCCAGAAGCTCTGCAACCTCGATCTGCGCGCCCGCTTCGGGCAGCGTCACGTAGCGCGAAATCAGCGCGACGGCGCTTTCGACGTCCGCCTTCAGCTTGATTCCGTCCAAATCGATCAGCACCTCGCCCTCCGCGTATGCGAAGCGCACCTCCTTTTTCGCTCCGTCCGCTTCCAACGTGAGCTCGCCCGAAAGCGCGAACTCACCGAGCGACACGTCCGCGTATCCCGTGATCTTGAAGTCCGTTCCCGCATAGTCGATTTCCGCATGCAGCGTCTCCGACTGCAAGAGGTCGATCACCGTATTCACGTAAGGAAGAATTTCCGCAAATTTATCCTTATCCGCTTCGGCAAGGCTCTTCACGGGCTCGTTCCCGAACGAAAGCTGTGCGCCGACCGTGAAATCCTCGGCGACCGCAATCTCCGCAACAACGCTTCCGAGAGTGATTTCGCCGTTGTCGCCGAAATAGAAGGTAAACTCCACGGGAATATTCAACCCGAAGAGCGGAAGTTCGGAGGACAGCTCCGCCGATTTTTTGTCCTCGCTGATTTCGAACGTTCCCTCCGCAAGGGAGCCGAGCAGAGAATCGAGATCGAGCGCGGAAGAGAGGTCAAAGGAGCCCCCGCCCTCCGGCAGCAGCCCTTTTATAATTTCCGCAAGCTCTTCGACGCTCATGGAAACCTTCACGTTTCCGTAGGAAAGATAAGCCTTGTCGCCCGTGTACCACAGCGAAATATCGCCGAGTTCCGCACTGACCGACATCGCCGCAAGATTGCCCAAATCCACCGTGATCCTTCCGTTTAAGGGCGTACCGCCGAGATCGAGCGCAAGCTCGAAGGTGGTTTCCCCCGTAAGTACGCTGCCGAACGCCGTAGAGAGACAGCTGAGCGCCGTAGGATCGTTCGTGACGGGCGCGTCAAAAACGGGTTTATCCGCATAATAGGAGAAATAATCGTCGTATGCGCTCGATTCCGCCTTGTAGGTGTCGTATTCGTAGACGGTCGTATAGTTCGAAACGCAATCCGCCCAAATCCCCATGGGCGCGGAACAGGATTCCGAAATCTCCGATTTCAGAATCTGCCATTCGCTGTCAAACGTGTATGTGAGTTGAATCGAATAAAAAGAGGGCAAAGCGGTAAGATTGCCCGTAAACGCCATTTGATAGCGATAGTAAATGGGCGCCAGCTCCCCTTCCGGATTGAGATAATAGGTCTGCGTAAACGTTCCGTCTCCGTTGTCCGTCACGTCGGAAGCGTCCATAAGAGTCGCTTCATTGATGACGTACACCGAAAGCTCCGTGCCGGGAAGTCCTTTGGAGGAAACGGTCTCGCCGTTCTCCTGCACGTAGCCGTACTGAAAATCGTGCACGGAGAGGTGCGCATACGGATCGCCCGTCTTCCATTCCATCGCAACAAGGCTGTCGTAGTCCGTCGCCCAGCTGTTTTTGCTGCCTGCGGGCGTGCGCCAAAGCACATCGTCCCCCACGTAGCAGAACTGACGCGCCTCGTTGACCATGCTGCTCATCGTGATATCCGCCATGATGAGAACGCCGTCGCTGTACTGCTTATAGGTGTTGACCGACTGATTGACGGTAATTCCCACCGTAGCCGACGTCGTTCCGTGCATCTCCGAATACCAGTTCGTCTGCTGCTTGAACCGCCAGTTGATGCGCCCGATATTTTCGAGCGCGCTGTCCTTATCCGAAAAATCCGCGGGCGTGGATCCGTCGTTCGGAATCACATAGGAGACCGTGACAAAATCATCGTCCACCTCGAGGGAAGGAATGTTTTTGTTGAACATCCCGACCGCAAACACCGCGACGGTCGCAAGAACGAGCGCGGAGGCGACGGCGCCTATTTTGAGCGCCCTCCTCTTTTTCTTCGGCGAAAGCCTCAAACCGCCCCGCTTCGTTTTCATCGCGCGGGGACGTTTTTTATTTTCGATTTCGTGAAGTCCGCTCTCCTGCAGAAGCGCTCTCTTCTTTTTTTGTCCCATAATCTACTCCGTCTGACTGATTTTCCGAGTTGTCATATTTCGTTATGACAACAGGATAGCATTTTTATGACATAATGTCAAGAAAATACAATCATATTTCGTTGAAATTTTTACGGAAAACGCATTTTCTTTCTCGCGCGCGCGAAACACGCGCGCGCATACCAGAATATCGCGCGCGGAAGCGCTTCTGAAAAACGATAAAAACATCCCCGCCGAAGGGCGGGGATGTTTTTAATCAGCTTTCGGTTTTGTTGTCATGCCGGATATGACAAAGTTCGCTCCCGCAGCCGACGAGCTCCCTGACGAGCAGTTCTTCCTCGGGGAAGCGTGCAAAGAAATCGCGGGGATAATCCGCCGTAACCGGAATATCCGCGACGCACCGCCCCTTATTTAAAACGAGTGCGCGGGAGGAAAGCAGCGCCGCCTCGTGCACGTCGTGCGTGACAAAGAGCACCGTACTCCTTTTTTCCATCCAAAGTTCCGCGATCAATGCGGACAGCGACTTTTTGAGCGCCAAATCGAGGGAGGAAAAGGGCTCGTCCATGAGCAGCGTATCGTGCGGATACAGAAAAGAACGCGCGATCGCCACTCTCTGACACTCCCCTCCCGAAAGCTCGTGCGGATAAGAATTTTCTCTTCCGCCCAGCCCCACGCGGGCAAGCGCTTCGGGAATCTTGCCCCAATCCTCTTTTTTCAGGACGAATTTCAGATTTCCCGCCGCCGTCAGATTGGGCAGGAGACGGGGATTCTGAAAGAGACAGGAGACCCGCCCCACTCCGTCCGTCGAACCGTCGAAGGGAAGAAGCCCCGCGGCGGCGCTCAGAAGCGTCGTCTTTCCCGCGCCGCTCTCCCCGAGGATCGCGGTGATCTGCCCGTCTGCAATCTCGAGCCGCACGTCAAGCGCCGTGAGATCGCCGTATTTTTTACGAATCTCGAGTTTCATGCTCTCCTCCTCCACTTCACGACGATACGGTAAACGAGCGCGCAGACCCCTTCGAAGAAAAAGCCGAGAAGCACCGTTAAAATCGTGAGCGCCAGAAGACGGGGCATATTCAGATAAATCTGCGCCTCCTGCATCATACCCCCCAGCGAACGGAAGGTAGAGGCGAGCACCTCGCCCGAAACGATGACTTTCAGCCCCATGGAAAATACCGCCCCCGTCTGTTTGAGAAAGGGTGGCGCGGCGACGGGCAGCCAAAAACGGAAAAGCCGTCTTCCCGCACTCACCCGAAAGGCGCGTGCGACGACGCCGTACTCCTCCTCCGCCTCGCTCAGCGCGGAAAACGCCTGCGCGTACAGAGCGGGAAAGAGAACGAGCGAAGCGACAATCACGGGCGCGACGGCGGGGGATGTCCACAGCAGAAGAATGAGAATCACCGCCATCGTGGGCACCGTTCTCAGAACGGAGACGATGGGCGCAAGCAGAGCCCGCGCGGGACGGAAGGCGACGGCGAGCGCCGCCAGCGCGACTCCGCACACCAGCGATCCCGCAAACGCGTACAGCGTGCGCAGGAAAGAACCGCCGAACGCGCGCCAGAAACTCTCTTCGGCAAGCAGCTTTCCCATCTCCGAAAACGTATCGGTAAAGGACGGCAGCACGAAATCGTTGCGCACGATATAGAACGCAACAATCCATACGAGCCACATGAAGAGCAGCGCCGCAAGGGAGAATAAAAAGTTTTTTAACCGCTCATTCCGCATAGTAGAAGGCATCCGCGACCGTCTTCGTGAAGGAAGCGTCAACGGAGATCAGATCGTTTAAAAAGGCGTTGACGCGGGACTTGCACGCAGTCGCGTTCGTAAAGTACACCGAACAATTCGCAATGACGCCCTCCGTGAGCGTATTTGCGTTCAACGTGGGCGTAAACCCGTCGGGATAGGTCTTTTCCAGCAGTGACACGACGTCGGAAGCGGAGGCGGAGGAAAGGAAGGATGCGCTTCCCTCGAAATAGGAGATTAAGGTCTTGACCGCGCTCTTATCGCTTTCGATCACCGAATTTTTCCCGACAAGCACCGCCTGCGGATATCCGTTCCCGCCGTAGAGATCCTGCAAGCTGCCCGCAAGCACGAACGGGGTCTGCGCGGAAGCCGTCCCCTTGATCTTCGCGCTCACCGCGGGCTCGGGGCAGAGATAGTAGTCGCAGCCGCTCGCGGGCGTTACCGTGCTCGCGTCCGAAAACGCCTTTAAATTGACCGCGGTATCGCTCGCCTCGTCGTCGTTTCCGAGAATTCGGTATCCGATGCCGTTTTGGACGAGCACCTTTTGAAAGGTGAGCCCGGGGACGTTGGTAAGCTGCACCACCCCGACGGTCTTTCCCGTAAGCGCCTCCGAAAGGTTGTCGCCCGTAAGCGCCGCATTATCCCCCGTCGTGAGGAAATACATATTCCCGTTCGTCACCGTGCCCAGCAGCTTATACGTCTCTCCGTCTCCCAGAAGGTTCGCCGCCGCATTGACGGGCAGCACGCAAAAATCCGCGGCGGGGCTCTCGCCCGTCACCTGCGCCGTGATCGTCGCAGAAGTAACGACGCGGAAATCGAACAGTCCCTCCTCTTCGTCGCCCGCCACGGCGTTTGCAAGCGCAAGAGCGGGCGCGCCGTCGGGCGCGTAGACGGTGTAGCTTTCCGATCGGTTCCCGCCGCAAGCCGCCATGCCGAGCGCCGCGCCCGTCAGCGTAAGCGCCAGAATACCTGCCAAAATCTTTTTCATATCAAAAATCCTCCGATTAAAATTTGCTGAACAACGTTTTTGCGGAGACCCCCGGAAGCTGTCCGATTTTGCCCGTGAGGGCGTTGACGGCGGCAACCGGCGCGTCAAGCACCACGCACAGAACGGAAACCCCCTTTTCGCGGTAGGGTATCCCCATTCTGCCGACGACGTATTCTCCGAACTGCGAGAGATAGGCGTTGAGACTCTCCGCCGAGCTTCTGTCCTCCACGACGACGGAAAGCACGGCAATCCGTTTTTCTTCCATAAAAAAATCTCCTTCCCCGAACGGGCAAAGGAGAAAACGCGGCAAAGCGCGCAGCATTTCCGGATTCACCCCTTCGCCGTCAGAATTCTCTTTCCGTTCAGGTGCAATCATTATAGCACGGAATGAAAAAAAACGCAAGCGTATAATTGCCGATTTTTTTCGCATATTGACAATATGAAAAAGATTATTTTTGTACTCACAACCGTAATGATCGGCTGCACGCTGCTGTGCGCCGCAGTCGGCTGCGACCGTCCGACGACGTCCGTTCCGCCCCGCACGCAGACCCAAACCCGAACGCAGGATTCCGACGACGATCCCGCCCTTCCCGCGCTTCCCGAAGAAGACGGGGAACAGAACGGAACCCGTCCCGAACGCCCCGAACGTCCCGACGGCAAGTGTCCGGACGGCAAGTGTCCGGACGGCAAGTGTCCCGACGGCAAGCACGGCGGCCGCCATAAAAAGCGCAGATCTCCCCGCAAAGGCGAAAAGCCCGCTCCCGAAGAGCCCCTTCCCGAAAACGGAGACTGAGCCTATTCCACGGTGACGGCTTTGGCAAGATGCCTCGGTTTATCGGGATCGTTGCCGCGCGCAAGCGCCGTATAGTAGGCAAGCTTTTGCAGGGGGATCACCGAGAGCGCGGGAGCAAACAGTTCCCCGCACGGCGGAATGACGACTGCGCCGAACACCTCTTCGCGGCGGGCGTATTCGGGAAACGAAGTCACGAGAAAGACCTTCGCGCCCCGCGCGTACACCTCGTGCACGGCGTTCATCGTCTTTTCGGCGAGCGCGCGCTGCGTGAGCACGGCGACGACGGGCGTAGAGTAGTCCACGAGCGCCAGCGTGCCGTGTTTGAGCTCGCCCGCGGGATACCCCTCGCCGGGGAGATAAGAGATCTCTTTGAGCTTTAAACTTCCCTCCAGCGCGGCGCAGTAATCGACCCCGCGCCCGATGAAACAGACGCTCTTCGCACCCGAAAAATACGCCGTCCAATCCTTCACGTCCTCGCTCTTTGCGAGGACTTTTTCCGACAGAAGAGAGAGATGATTCAAATCCGCAAGATCCCCGCCCGCACGGCAGACGGCAAGCGAGTAGAGCGCGCCGAGCTGCGCGCAAAAGCTCTTCGTTGCAGCCACGGCGATCTCTCTGCCCGCCTGCGTGAGAACGGAAAAATCGGCAAGTCTCGTCAGGGAAGAATAGGGAACGTTCGTCACGGCGAGAAGCTTTGCCCCTCTGCTCTTTGCCAGTTCCGCGGCGGCGAGGGTATCGGCGGTTTCCCCGCTCTGGGAAACGGCGATGCAGAGGGTGCTCTCTTTTACGACGGGATCGCGGTAGCGGTATTCGCTCGCGACGCACGCCTCCGTAGGGACGCGGCACAGCTTTTCGAGGACGTATTTGGCGCAAAGTCCGCTGTGATATGCCGTTCCGCAGGCAACGATATGAATATATTCTGCCTGACATAGTACTTTGTACAGGGCGGAAAATCTCCTGTTTTTTCGGAAATTCACGACCGAGCGGGACAAAACGGAGGGGATTTCCCCCATTTCCTTCGCCATAAAGAAGTCATAACCGCCTTTATCGGGCACCTCCCCCTTCGGGTCGAACTGCGCCCTTTCCCCCTCCGTTCTGTTGAGATCTTTGTCGTAAAGGGTGAGCTCATCCCCCTTCAGGAGCGCGAACTCCCCCTCGCGCAGGGCAAAGATCTCCATGCCCTCGGCGGCAATTGCGGGGATGTCGCTCGCACAATAGAGCCCGTCGCCCCTGCCGACCACAAGCGGGCTTCCGCCCCGCGCGCACACGACGGTATCGGGAAAATCGGTGCAGAGCACGGCAAGCGCATACGAGCCGGAGAGCCGCGCCGTTCCCTCCCTGACCGCCGCCAGAAAATCGCCGCGGTAGGCGCGGGAGATCAGGTGCACGATCACCTCGCTGTCCGTCTCCGAGAGAAACTCTTCCCCCCGCGCGATACACTCTTCCCGAAGCGCAAAAGCGTTTTCGACGATGCCGTTATGCACCAGCGCGAACTTACCGTAAACGTGCGGGTGAGCGTTGCGTTCGGAGGGTGCGCCGTGCGTAGCCCAGCGCGTGTGCCCGATCCCCGTATTGCCCGGGGGCGGCGCGAGTTCGTCGAGACGCTCCACCCTTCCCTTACGTTTGACGACGCGCAGAACTCCTTCCGAAAGCACGGCGATCCCCGCCGAATCGTACCCGCGGTACTCGAGTTTTTTGAGCCCTTCCTTCAAAATTCCCGCCGCACTCTTTCTTCCCGTATAGCCCACGATTCCGCACATCGCTATGCCTCCTTCGCCGCCCGCGCGATCAGTTTTGCCGCTGCCGCGCAGTCGCCCCCGTTCTCCCCTTCCGTCATGATCCTGAGAAGCGGCTCCGTCCCCGAAGGTCTCACGAGAATACGTCCGTCCCCTATTATTTTCTTCGCCCGCCCGATTGCATCGGTCACGGCGGGACTGCCAAGCGCCGCCCGTTTATCTTTCACCCTCACCGCGACGAGGGTCTGCGGAAGAGGACGGTACCCCTCCCGAAGGCAGGAGAGCGGGCATTTGCGCTCCAACACGGTCCCGCTCACGAAGAGGGCGGTGAGAATCCCGTCGCCCGTCGTCTCGTATTTGCGGAAGATGACGTGTCCCGACTGTTCGCCGCCCAGCGAATAGCCCCTGCGGCACATCTCTCCGTAAACAAATTTATCGCCCACGTCCGTCTGCACGCAGGAGATTTTCTCCCGCTCCAGCGCTCTTTTTAAACCGCCGTTGCTCATCACCGTGCAGACGACCCCGTTTCCGTCGAGCTCTCCGCGCGCCTTCATGGCGCGCGCGCAGACGTACAGAATTCCGTCCCCGTCCAAAACCTCCCCCCGCTCGTCAACCGCGATACAGCGGTCGGCGTCTCCGTCGAAGGCAAACCCGAGATCGAGTCCGCGCTCCTTCACGAGCGCTTGCAAGCGGGAAACGCAGGTGGAGCCGCACCCGCGGTTGATATTCGTGCCGTCGGGTTCCGCCGCCGTCATAAACACCTCGGCGCCGAGGGCGTCGAACACCGCTTTGGAGAGCATAAACGCGCTTCCGTTCGCCGCGTCCAGTCCGATTTTCAGCCCGCGGAAGGAGGAACGGGGGAGCGACAGCAAAAAGGCGAGATAGCGGTTTCTGCCCGCCACGAAATCCACCGTCCGCCCGATCCTGTCCCCCGCGGCAAGCGGAAGCTTTCCGCCGTCGAGATGGTCTTCGAGCGCCGCAAGCACTTCCTCCTCCATCTTCTCCCCGCGCGCATTGACGAGCTTGATTCCGTTATCGGTGTAGGGATTGTGGCTTGCCGAAATCATTACGCCGCAGTCGAACCCCTCCGTGCGCGCCGAAAAAGAGACGGAAGGAGTCGTCGTAACGTGCAACAGATAGACGTCGGCGCCGGAAGCCGTCGCCCCCGCGGCGATCGCATATTCGAACATGTAGGAGGAAAGGCGGGTGTCCTTCCCCACGACGATCTTCGCCCGCTTACCCGCCGACGAATAATAGCTTCCCAAAAAACGCCCCGTCTCGAACGCCTGGACGGCGGTCAGGGTTTCGTTTGCCCGCCCGCGGAATCCGTCCGTACCGAAATATCTGCCCAAGCTCCCCTCCCGTGCGCATCTGCGCAAGTCATCCTATGCAAAGGAGCCTCCGTCCGGTGACTTCAAGTACTTTTTCGCTCCGCCCTCTTTGATGCTTTCGCGGCTGCGCCCGATGCAGAAATCGTCCGGGTTCAGATCGCGGGTCAGCGTAGTTCCCGCCGCGAGAAACGCCCCGTCGCCCAGACGGACGGGCGCGATCAGATTACAGTTGCTGCCGAGAAAGCAATCCCTTCCCACGTACGATCTCTGTTTGATCTTCCCGTTGTAGTTCGCAAACACCACGCCGCAGCCCACGTTGACCCGCTCTTTCAACTCCGCGTCGCCGATATAGGAAAGGTGCGCCGCCTTGCTTCCCGCACCGAGACTGGAATTTTTGATCTCCACGAAATCCCCCACGCGGCAGCCGTCTCCCACCTCGCTGCCCGCCCTGAGAAAAGAAAAAGGTCCCACGCTGCAATCTTTTCCCACCTTCGCGGACCGAAGATAACTGCTCCTGACGCGGGTGCCCGCCCCCACTTCGCTCTCCGAAATTTCGCTGTCCCCCGAAATTTCCGCGCCGTCCCCGATGACAGAACGAAAGACGCGCGCGCCCGCCCTCACGACAGCTCCGCGCCCGAGACGGGAGAGAAAATCCACGCGCGCGCCCCGTTCGACGAGCGCTCCGCTCCGCGCATGAAGGGAGGCGCTTTCGCGTTCCGCCCTCGCAAGAACGGCGGGAAGATCGGACGGGCGCAGAAGGGAACAGGGCAGTTTCAGGTCCGTGCGCCGCATTTTCCCGCCCCGCGCGACGTAACCGCCCGCAAAGGAAAAGCTGCCGCCGCGGGAGGATACGAGCGCATACAGGCGGCGCAGAGAGAGAAAGGGATAGCAGGGATAGAGGACGATCTTGCTCCCCTCGGGCAACGCGCTTTCCTCTGCGATTTCCGCGCCCAGCCGCTCGCGCATGAGCGTCAGCGCCGTCTTGCCGAGCAGATCGACGTCCCAGCTCTCCCGTCGGCCGAAGGTAAAAAAAGATTTCTTCACAAGATAGATCTTCATGGCTCATTGTACGCAAAAAGGCGCACGGTCTGTGCCGTGCGCCCTTCCCGAAATCTTTTTCTTATTCCTCGCGGAAGATGAGTTGTCCCTCCTCCTCGTCCACGACGACGACCCCGCCCGCGGAGATCCTGCCCGCCAGAATCTCTTCCGAGAGTCTGTCTTCCACCTTCTTCTGCACGACCCGTTTCAGAGGGCGCGCACCGAACTCCTCGCTGTAACCCTGCTCCACGAGCAGCAACCGCGCGCGGGCGCTCACCTTCAAGACGATCTCCCGCTCCGAAAGCTGCTTTGTAAGGCGGTCTAAAATTTTTTCCAGAATTTGGGCGGCGTCCTCCTTCGAGAGCTTGTGGAAGACGATGATCTCGTCGAGACGGTTTAAAAATTCGGGCTTGAACCTCGCCTTCAACGCATCTTCGATGCGCGTCTTCATGTCCTCGTAGCGGGACTCCTCGTCCGAAGAACGGAATCCGAGCGCGCTCACCTCCTTCACCTCGTGCGCCCCCACGTTGGAGGTCATGATGACGACGGTGTTTTTGAAGGAGACGACCCTCCCCTTGCTGTCCGTGAGTCTTCCGTCGTCGAGAATCTGCAATAGAACGTTAAAAACGTCCGGATGCGCCTTTTCAATCTCGTCGAACAAAACGACCGAATAGGGCTTGGAACGGATCTTATCGGTGAGAGAGCCCTTCAGGTCCTCGTAACCGACATACCCGGGAGGCGCGCCGATCAGCTTGCTCACCGCGTGTTTTTCCATGTATTCGCTCATGTCGAGCCGAACCATCAGGCGCTCGTCGCCGAACAGGCTCTCCGCAAGCGCCTTCGAAAGGTCGGTCTTCCCCACGCCCGTAGGTCCCACGAAAATAAAGGATCCGATGGGCTTATTCGGCTCTTTCAGACCCGCGCGCGCGCGGCGGATTGCCCGCGAAACGGCGGCAACCGCTTCGTCCTGCCCCACGATTCTGCGGTGCAGCTCCTCCTCCATGTTGAGAAGCCGCTCGCTCTCGCCCTGCGTCAGTTTGAGAACGGGTACGCCCGTCCAGCTCGAGACGATCTCCGCAATGTCCTCCGTGCCGATCGAAAGCCGCACGGCGTTGCACCGTTCGTTCCATTCCCGTTTCAGAGATTTGATCTGTTCCTCGGTCGAGACGATCTCCTCCGCAATCCGGGCCGAGCGCGCCTCGTCGTTCCATTTTTTCGCTTTATCGAGATCGAACCGCAGCCTTGCGTATCTGTCCTCGAGTTCGTGAATCTCCTTCGACCCCCGGAAAAAATTGAGCCGCTTGCGGGAAGCCGCTTCGTCGATGAGGTCGATCGCCTTATCGGGCAAAAACCGATCGGTTATGTAGCGGTCGGAAA
Source organism: uncultured Clostridia bacterium (assembly GCA_964387225.1). Lineage (GTDB taxonomy): Bacteria > Bacillota > Clostridia > Christensenellales > Borkfalkiaceae > Gallimonas. The sequence continues at coordinate 41,697 of CAYLVU010000005.1, forward strand.
GCTTCGCCGCCGATTCCATCGCCTCGTCCGTGATAACGACGTTGTGGTGCGCCTCGTATTTGTCCTTTAAACCGCGCAGAATGACGATCGTATCGTCCACGCTCGGCTGTTCGACGGTGACGGGCGTAAAACGTCGCTCCAACGCCGCGTCCCGTTCAATGAACTTGCGGTATTCTTCGATCGTCGTCGCCCCGATCGTCTGCAATTCTCCGCGCGCCAGCATGGGCTTTAAAATATTCGAGGCGTCCATGGGATTTTCGGCAGAACCTCCCGCCCCCACGATCATATGAATTTCGTCGATAAACAGAATAATGTTGCGGTTGCGCGTGATGGAGTCCATCACCTGTTTCAGCCGTTCCTCGAAGTCGCCGCGGTAACGCGCCCCCGCCAAAAGCCCCGTGAGATTGAGAGAGAACACCGATTTACCCCTCAACAGCTCGGGGACCTCGCCCGAGACGATTTCCTGCGCCAGCCCTTCGACAACAGCGCTCTTTCCCACGCCGGGCTCCCCTATAAGCACGGGATTGTTCTTTGTACGGCGGGAGAGGATCTGCACGACCTTTTCAATCTCCTTTCTCCTGCCGATCACGGGATCGAGTTTTCCTTCCCGCGCCTTTTGCGTGAGATCGGTGCCGTAGCGCAACAGCTCTTCGTCGAGCGGTCCCGACTTGGTGTAGTCGTACGCCTGCGTTGCGGCAGGAGGACGCGCGGGACGCTCGTTTTCATCGTAGCCGATAAATTTGACGGTCTCGTCCGTAAGCAGGTCCAAATCGATTCCGAGGCTTTTAAGAATATCGCAGGCGTAGCATTCTTCGTAAGTGAGCACCGCAAGCAGCATGTGCTCCGTCCCCGCCAGCACTTTATACGAACTATCCGTCTTGGCGTTTTCGAGCGCGAGCAGAAACATACCCTTCGTGCGCGGAGAGTAGCCCGAAAATTTCGGGTTTTGTTTCACCGTCTTCTTGAAACCCGCAAGATATTCATCCTTCTCGACGCCCGCCGCCGTAAGCAGTCTGCAAGCGGCGCAGTCGGACACGTTGAGGATTCCCAGCACAATATGTTCGCTGCCGATGCAGTCGGTTCTGTAAAAGCGGGCGGCTTTCTCCGCATAGGCGATCACCTGCTTGAGATGATCGGAAAAATAAGACGTATCCATGATATCCTCCCCAAAGAATCGGTCAATAGTAGAGCTGCATACGGGTGATGAAATCGGTCGCGTGCTCGGCGCGGTAAATGTCCCGATCCTCCTCGGACAGCGCTTCGCCCACGAGACGGTTGATATTGGCGGGACGCATGGCGATGAGCAGATCGTCCAACTCCGCCATACTCTTCTCCCCGCCCTTCACGCTTCCGAGGATCCCGAGGGCAAGCCCCAGCTTTACGTCGGCAATCTTCAGTTTAAATTCCTGTTCGCCGATTCTGCAACAGTTGAGGAGCACTCCCAGCGCGCGGCGCGTTCTGTCGCGGAGCGCAATTCCGCCCTCCGCCTTCATGCGTTCGCGCTCGCGAATTTCCAGCTCCACCATGGTGGATACCGCCTGATCCACCTGTCTTAATATGATCTCCTCCGAATGTCCCAGCGTCATCTCGTTGCTGATCTGGAAAAGATCCCCCTCCGTACCGCTTCCCTCGCCGAACGCGCCGCGTACGGTGAGCCCGCCGCGCGCAAGTTCGGAGGAGAGGCGCCGCATGAGCCCCCGCCGCGAAACCGCAGGCAAAAAGAGCATGACCGACGCGCGGAGCCCCGTGCCGAGATTCGTGGGACAGGCGGTGAGATAACCGAAATCCTCGTCGAACGCAAAAGGAATACATTCCGAAATCACGTCGTCTATTCCCGTCAACCGTTCGTACGCCTTTTCGAGGTCGAACCCCTTCATGAAATACTGCTCCCGAACGTGATCTTCTTCGTTGATCATGACGGATATACTCTCGTCTTCGGAGATGAGAGCCGCCGAAATGCGGCGGTTGAGAATGAGATCGCGGGAAATGAGATTGCGCTCCTTTAAGAATGCGGCTTCATCGTCCGAAAGATCCTTGATGTGGTGGAGTACGAAATTTTCGATGGAGCAGAGCTCGGCGGAGAGAATCCCCGCCATCTCCTCGCTTATCTCCTCCGCGTGCGGACTTTTGATGAGAAGATTGGGGAAGGGGTATTCGCGGAAATTGCGCGCAAGCCGTATGCGGGTGGAGACCGCGACCGATTCGAAGCTCTGTATCACGTTTCCCTGCATTATTCGCCCTCCGTCTCTTTGATTTTTCGGTTGACGGAGACAATCTTTTCTTTGAGACTCTCGACCGCCGCGTTGTCCTTCGCGATCAACGCCCGCTCCAGCTCGGCGCGCAAGGAATCCCGCTCCGCGATCAGTCTGCGCACGAGATCGTACCGTTCCTCCGCCCCCTCGCTGGGACGTTTTCCGTCGTGTTTTACTTCCCATTGTATGTAACGCACGGTAGAAATGAGCTCCTTGCGGAACGCTCCGTAGCAGCTTGCGCAGCCGAGCAAGCCCGTCTTTTTAAAGTCCGCAAGGCGCATACCGCAGTTGGGGCAAATCTTGCTCTGCCTGCCCTCGGTGTTCCCGAGAAACTGCGTGAAAAAATCACCCTCTTCCGCAGAATAGAGTTTTTTATAACATTCGGGACAGAGCAGGAGTTTGATCTCCTTCCCTTCCGAAGTTCTCACGTATGTTTTCGCGGAATTGTTTCCGCAGTTGGAACAGTTCATAGTCTTCTCCGATGATTCCAAAGCAGGAATCATTATACCCCGAACGGCGGAAATTGTCAATCCCCGCGCACCCGAAAGAGCGACCCGTCCCGATTTAGCCGCACTTTTCGGGAAAAATTTCTCCGAGCGCCTCAAGCGCGCCCTGCACAAGCGGAAAGCGGTAATCGCCGTACGTGCATCGCACCTTCAAAACGGGCATACCGTCCTTTTCCTCCCGAACAAACCGCTCGATTTCCGCCGCCTTCAAAAAGCGCCGCTCCGTACGGGCGCTGTCCGTATAGTAAACCCCCTCGCGGTACACGGCGAACACCGCCTTCGCCCGAAGGAACGCCCACGCCCCTCTCCCCGCGAGAAAGAGCCCCACGAAGGCGAGAATGCAGCCAAGCGAAATCTGCCAAAGAAAGCCGACGACAACGCCCGCGACCGCGAGCACGACGCCCAACCCCAAAAGCATGATCGCGCGCCTGCGTTTGGTACGGTTGGGCAGAGAAAACTTCTTAACCGCCCTGAATCTCGTATTTTCGGGCTCTTCCCCGCGCGGCGGAAGCTCTCCCGATAATTCAAGCCCGTATTTTTCGAGGCAGCGGTACAGGCGCTCCTTTCCGTCCGTCTCGACGAGCGCGGGCGGATCGTTCTTCTTCGCCTTTCCCTCTTTCGCAAGATATTTTACGGGAATTTCCAGAACGACGCGCCACTTCCCGCGCTCGCGGGGCGCAATGCGCGTACATACCGAAAAAAAGCGCATTTCTCCGTACGGAACCCGAACGGTTTCCCTGTTTCCGTCCTCCTCGCTGTGTATGACGAGCGCCCCGTCCGTAAAGGTCGCCAGCGTGCCCTCGCCCACGAAAAAGCTGTCTTCCCCGTCGCAAAGTTCCCGATAGTCCGTCTCCCTGAGGGTCGCCCGCTCTAAAAGACGGGAACAGCCGAAGGCGCAGAGCGCGAACAGAATCGCTCCCCCTGCAAACGCGCCCGTGAGAATATAGTAAAGATCGGCGTCCTCCTTGTTGAAATTCATGAGAATCACGGCGACGAGCACGCCGATGAGGGCGCCCACGGCAATAAAGCCGCTGACGACCGAACTCACGCTCCAAAAGACGCGGCGGCGCTTATAAGACGCCTTCTTTCGATTCTGCTGTACGGAAGTTTCCGGCATAGTTCCTCCTTGCGCCGAAGCGCTGCGATATTTTTAAGAAAAATGCGCCTGTACGGCGCGTTTCAATTCGTTTTGAAGAAGTGCACTCTCCTCCACCAGACGAAGAAAAAGAGCGCGAGTACCTGCAGCGGCACCCCGATCAGGAAGAGAAGCCACAGATTTTGAAGCCATACGGCGTTTGCCTCGGGATCGTGGGAAAGAAGCGCGTACGCCGTGAGATAGCAACAGGCGAGCGCAGTCCATATGAGAACAGAGACGGAGACGACGCGCACCCACTTGTACCGCCACACGCAGCTGAAAACGAGCACCACGATGGCGGAAACGGGCACCGCATACAAAAAGGCGAGCCACGCCCAGTTAAGATTGGGCGCAATGATCCCGAGGAGGACGAAACAGACGACGGCGATCAGCCAGCACAGCCCCACCGAACAACAGACGATGATGAGACGGCGAAGCCGCCGCGTATTCTTTGGCATCACCTTGTCTTCGGGATGCTCGTGCGTGAGATCGTCGAGCGAGACGCCGAACAGCTCGGAAAGCTGCACGAGAATACGCACGTCGGGAATTCCGTTCCCCTGTTCCCATTTGGAGACGGATTTGTCCGAATAATTCAATTTTTCCGCAAGTTCAAGCTGGGTTAAATTCGCCATTTTGCGGAGACGCGTAATATTTTTCCCGATTACGACGGCAAGCTCATGTTCTTCCATAACTTTATTATAGCCCTTTTCCCGCGAAATGTCAACAGTTCTACTGTGAGTAGAGTGTGAAAAACAAACTCTACCCGATAAATTTTTACCGATAGAGCCGATTTTCATAACAGTAGGTTGAAAATTTCTCCTTCGCGCGATAAAATAAAATCACAAAGCGCACCGATATGCGACAGAATCGCCTGCGGTCCCAGCCGCAGCGCGTTTCCGATACTCTCCAATATTTATAGAGCCTCCGGATTTTTTTCGGAGGCTCTATAACGTCAAATGTACATTCCGCCGTTTACCTTTAAAATCTCCCCCGTAATATAGGGGTGTTCGGCGAGAAAGAGCACGGCGCGGGCGACCTCCTCCGCCGTTCCCTCCCTTCCGAGCGGAATTCCGTCCGTCACGGCGTCCCTCTCCTCCCGCGTAAGGCGGGCGTTCATGTCCGTGGAAATCATGCCGGGCGAAACGCAGTTCACCGTGATGCGGGAGGGTGCAAGCTCCTTCGCCGTCGCCTTGGTAAACGCTTCGACGGCGCCCTTCGAGGCGGAATAAGCGCTCTCGCAGCTCCCGCCCGTCTGACCCCACACCGAAGAGATATTCACAATCGCCCCGCTTCCGCGGGCGAGAAATTTTTTAACGGCGTGTTTGGTACAGAGAAAGACGCCGCCCGCATTCGTGCGCATGATTGCTTCCCACTCCTCTGCTGTCGTATCCTGCACCTGCCGGAAAAGCGATCTGCCCGCATTGTTCACAAGCAAATCGAGCGCGGGCAGGGTGCCCATCGCCCGAATCACGTCCTCCTCCCTCCCCGCGTCTCCGCGCAGAAAGGCGACCGAGGGACAGAGCCCGCGGGCGCGCCGCGCGCTCTCTTCGTCGCAGGAATAGAGGGCGCTTACCGTATAGCCGCGCTCGCTCAGCAGCGCACAGACGGCAAGTCCGATCCCCCGCGTGCCGCCCGTCACAAAGGCGTACTTCACGGCTTCAACGCAAGTTCCACCGCTTCCCTTGCGACCTCCTGCGGCGTTTTTCCGTCGGTGTCCACGACGTAATCGGCGATGTGCTCGTAGACGGGAAGACGCTGGGAAAGCAGCTCTTTGAGCTTCTCCGCCGTCTTGCCCGTATTTTTGAGAAGGGGACGCGTCTCGTCGGCGCGGACGCGCGTCAGGAGCGTCTCGAAGGAGGCGTTCAAAAAAACAATCTTTCCGTTCCGCTTCAACAGCTCGGCGTTTTCATATTTGAGCACGAGCCCGCCGCCCGTGGAAATTACGAGCCCGTCCTGCCCCGAGAGCTCTTTGACCACTTCCGTCTCGAGCGCGCGGAAATGCGCCTCGCCGTAATATTCGAAAATATCCGATATTCTGCCGTGGCGGTCGGTGATCACGGTATCCGTATCAAACCAGCGCCGTCCGGTGAGACGGGCGATCTCGATGCCTACGGTGGATTTTCCCACCCCCATCATGCCGCAAAGTACAATGTTCATAGCCAAAAACTCTCCAACGCAAGCTTATAACTGTTCTTCCCGAAGCCGAGGATCTCCCCTCTGCACACCTCGGTGAGCACGGACTTTTTACGGAACTCTTCCCGCGCGTGCACGTTCGACATATGCACCTCGACGACGGGGACCTTGACTGCCGCAATTGCGTCGCGCAAAGCGTAGGAATAGTGCGTGAACGCGCCCGCGTTGAGTACGATCCCGTCGTAAACGCCCTCCGCGGTCTGGATTTTCGCGCAGAGCTCCCCTTCGAAATTGCTCTGGAAAAAGTCCGCTTCGTGTCCCTTTTCCCTGACGAAGGCGGCAAGTTCGGCGTTGATCTCGTCAAACGACTCCCCTCCGTATATTCCCTGTTCGCGCTTTCCCGTCAAATTGAGATTGACGCCGTTAAGAACGAGTAGTTTCATCCGTTTACCTCCGAATAGTTTTTCCAAAGCCGCTTCGCCTCTTCGGCGCGCGGCTCTCTTTCCAAATAGATGCAGTCCGCCATATACGCCTGATAAAAGAGCATGCTCGCCCCGTTTACCGTCCTCTTTCCGAGCGAGCCTGCAATGCGCAGAAATTCCGATTGCGCCGGCGTATAGATGAGGTCTACCGCCGTCGCGGCGAGCGAGAGGAGCTCGCTTCCGACGGGCTCCGTACGCCCGCCCGCAAACGTCACGGAGGGCGTCCGTCCCACCGTATCGTGCATCCCGATTCCCGTACAGTTCACGACGATATCGAAGGGACGCACGGGCACCTCCTTCAGGGGGGTAAATCCGCCGAATTCTTCCAAGACCGCCGAGAGCCGTTTTTCGTCCCGCTCGTAGGCGAACACCTCCGCGCCCGCCTCCATGAGCTTTTTAATGCAGCTTCTGCCCGCGCCGCCCGCACCGAGTACGAGCGCCGATTTCCCCCCGACCGAAACGCCGGCATTTTCGAGCATAAGCAGAAACCCGAATCCGTCCGTGTTGTATCCCGCGCGCGTCCGCGAAAGCACGGTGTTGACCGCGCCGAATACGGACGCGTCGCCCTTCAGCTCCTTCAAATACGGAATGATGCTGCCCTTAAACGGAATCGTGACGTTAAAGGCGTCGTAGGAAGCGAACAGCTCCCCGATCCTTTCCGCGAAATCTTCGGGAGGGAGAGACACCTTATCGTAGACGCACGTCTCGTTAAGCGCCTTCAAAATAAAGGCGTGCATGGCGGGACTGAGAGATTGCGAGACGTCCTTTCCCACGACCGCTAATTTTAACATAACTCCTCCTGTATCCGCTCCGCCTCGCGCGCGTACTCTTCGTAGGGCAACGACAGAAGCGCATATTCTCCCTTTCGCACGGGAACGGTCAGAACGACCTCTCCCGCCGATACGTTCTTCTTGTCGAGCTTCGCCAGCCGTGCCGCCTCCCTTGCGGGGGGAAGCGCGGGCATGCCCCCCAGCGCGGCAAGCGCAAGCGACTTTAAACGGTCGAGATACTCCCCGTCGCAGCTAAGATAATGCTTGGAAAACTCCGCCTCGAACAAAATTCCTACGAGCACGTACTCTCCGTGGGAAAGTCTGCCGTCGCTCAGCTCGAACGCATGGGCGGTCGTATGTCCCAAATTGAGACATTTCCGCAGACCCGTCTCGTCGGGATCGCGCCGCACGACGTCCGCCTTCAAAGCAATGTTGTCGGGTACGATTTTGTTCAAAAACCCGAGATCAAAGAGCCGCCCGCGGTTTTCTTCAAGCTTTTCGAACAGGGGCGCGGAGAGCGCGCCGTGCTTGACGATCTCCCCGAGCCCGCAGCGGATCTCGCGCGGAGAAAGCGTCGTCAAAAATGCTCCGTCGACGAGCACCTTGTCGGGCTGTTTGAACGCTCCCGCGAGATTTTTGACCCCGCCGAAATCGACGGCGGTCTTTCCCCCGACGGAAGAATCGACCTGTGCAAGAAGGGTCGTAGGCACCTGTACGCAGGAAATGCCGCGCATATAGAGCGCCGCGGCGAGACCGCCGACATCCCCCACCACGCCGCCGCCGAAGCAGACGAGCACGGCGCGGCGGGTAAGTCCCGCTTTCGCCATTTCTCCCAAAAGCGCAAACAGCGTTTCCGGCGTCTTATGCTCCTCGCCTGCGGGCATGGTATAGCTTGGAACGCCTCCGAAATAACGGTCGATCGTTTCCCTATGAAGCCGCGCAACGTTCGAATCGGTAAACAGAAAGCTCGCTTTTTCAAGCTCTTCCAGTGCGTTCCTGCGGCAAATGACGACGCTCTCTTCCGTTTTTCCCTTCGCCTTGATATGAAACGTTCTCACGCGGGAAGCCTCCCGTAGCGGTCGATTATCTCCGCCATGTTGTCCCCGCCCAGCCGCTCGGCGACCGCGCAGGCGAGTTCTGCGGCGACGGCGCTTTCCAGCACCGTCTCGCAGGCGAAGATCGCACACACGTCGCTCCGCTCGGTTGCGGCGCGGGCGGGCTCCAACGTCTCGTAATCCACGGTATTGAGCCCGCGCATCAGGGTGGGGATGGGTTTCATGACGGCGCGGAGCACGATCTCCTCTCCGTTGCTCATGCCTCCCTCCGTCCCGCCCGCGCGGTTGGTGTTGCGGTAAAATCCGCGGTCGGCGGAATAGTAAATTTCATCGTGCGCCTCGCTCCCTCTGAGCGCGCCCGCGCCGAAGCCGAGCCCCACTTCCGCGCCTTTGACCGCCTGTACGCTCACAAGCGCGCGCACGAGACGGGCGTCCAGCTTGTCCGCATAGGTCATGCAGCTGCCAAAGCCGCTCTTCAATCCCTTAACGCGCAGCTCGACGATCCCGCCGCAGGTATCCTTATCCTCCTTGCAGGCGGCGATAAAGGCGATCGCCTCTCTCTGCTTTTCGGGATCCATCATGCCGAGTTCGGGAAGGCGCTTTTCCGTGATTTCGTCGAACGTATACGTCCCGCCGTCGAAAACTCCGCCCACGCGCTTTACAAAGCCCGTGATTTCCACGCCCAAGGCGCGCAGATACTGGCGGCACACCGTGCCCGCCGCCACGCGCACGGCGGTTTCGCGCGCGGACGCCCGTTCCAGAATATTGCGCGCGTCCGTGCCTCCGTATTTTTTGAGACCGGGGAGATCGGCGTGTCCGGGACGCACCTTCGTGAGCCTCCGCGCAGACACGTCGCAGCCCTCGGGCGCCGTATATTCCCGCCAGTTCCCGTAATCGCGGTTGAATACGGCAAGGGTCACGGGGCTGCCGAGCGTGATTCCGTTTCTCACTCCCGTGAGGATCTCGGCATGGTCGCGCTCGATCTGTTGGCGCGCCCCCCGACCGTAGCCGCTCTGTCTAAGGGCAAGCCGCCCGTCGATCTCGCCGAAATCGATCGCAAGACCGGAGGGAAGTCCCTCGATAATGGCGATCAGCGCCTTTCCGTGCGATTCGCCCGCCGTCGTAATTTTCATGCCAGCCTCCCCGCCGCCCGTCAGCGCGGCGTCCCTTTTAATTCGTAATATGCGTCTTGACGTAATAGCTTCCGCCCGATATCCCGACGATAAGATTGCCGAGCTCGTCCGTTCTGTAAATTTCCGCGCCCGCTCCGCTCAGCCGTGCAACCGCCTCGCTCGCGGGATGGGAATAAGCGTTTCCCCTTCCCGAGGAAATCACCGCGATCCCGGGCGACAGCAGCGAGAGAAACTCCTCCGAGGAGGAAGAGGACGACCCGTGATGGGCGACCTTCAAAATATCCGTCTCTTCCAGTCGGACCCTGTAATCTCCGCAGTCGAAGATTCCCTCGTAGAGGGCGTACTCCCGCAGCAGTCTTCCTTCGCGCGCGGAGGAGATGTCCCCGCACAGAAGCGCGCTCACTCCCTCGTAGCAGAGATAGAGCACGGTCGAAGAATCGTTCGCGTCCGTCTCGTCTATCTCGTAGGGGGAAATGCACGCGAGGTATGCGCCCGACGGCTTTTCGATGACGTCGTAGCGGGAGAGCGTGCAGATCTCCGCGCCCGAACTTTGCGCCGCCTCGGCAAAGCGGGTATAGCGCAGAGTTTCGGACGGAACGACCGGCAGATATACGGTATCGGCTCCGAAAAAGCGGATCAGCTCTTCGAAGCCGCCCGTGTGGTCGATATCCGCATGGGTCGCCAGCAGGGCTATGGATTCGGGCGCGAGCGCTTTGAGATAGCGCACGAGATTGTTTTCGTTCCCGAAATCGCCGTCTCCGGCGTCTACAACGAGCACGTCGCCTTCGGGAAATTCCACGATCGTGGCGTCTCCCTGCCCCGTATAGAGAAAGTGGATGCGAAGCTCGCCCTCCTCCCTCCCGGGCAGCGCATAGGCGGGCAGGAGAGAGCGGAAGGGATAAAAGACGTTGACGAGCGCGAGCGCCGCGACGAAGAGAAGAATCGCCGCAATGCGCACGCCCCGCAGAATATACCGTTTTTTCTTACCTTCCCGCACGGATGATCGCTTCCTTTAATTCTGCGGCGCGGGATTTTGCCTCCGCATAGCCCGCCTGAAACATCGCCTCCATCGCCTCGCGCGACACGTCCGTCGCCCGATACATCGAAAGATCGGGCCGAAGCATGAAATCCGCGGCGGCATAGCCCCGCTCCCTTGCGTCGTCCTTATATTTGACCGGCACGAACGCCCCGATGGCAGAACCGAGCATACGCGAGAGAAGGCTCTTGTCCTCGTCCTGCCGCGCATAGGCGGAAAGATCGACGCCGACGACGAACCGCGCCCCCATGTCCTTACACACGTCTGCGGGGATAGCGTTGGTGTAGGCGCCGTCGTACAGTTTTTTTCCGCCGACTTCAACGCTTTTGAAAAAGGGAGGAATGGCGGACGAGGCCGTGCAGACGCGCGCCGTCCTCCCCTCGGAGAGCAGAACACCCTCGTTCGTCTCTCCGTCCGTTGCCCAACAGGCAAAGGGAAGCGCGAGCTCCGAAATATCCCCCTCCACGTACTGCGATAAAAACTCTTCCGCAAAGCCGAGATCGGAAAACGGGCGCAGGTTGCGCGCAAACTCCTTGCGGTTGAGACTCTCGACAATTTCGATCATGTCGGCGCACGAATATCCCTTCGCGTACAGCGCCCCCACGATAGCGCCGATCGAAGTTCCCGTCACAAAGGAAAACCTGACGCCCTCTTCCTCGAACGCTTTGATCGCGCCGAGATGCGCCATGCCCTTTGCCCCGCCGCTCCCGAACGCGATTCCGATTTTAAGCGGCTCTTTTTTACGGGAAAACCGCGCTTTCAGCCGAGACAAAAATCCCATACAGCCCTCCGAGTTTATTTTACTCCTTTTTGCGTAAAAAGTAAACCGAAACGAATCCTATATTTCCAGCGTCATGCCGTCGTACGCGGCGATAAATCCCAGCTTTTCCGCCTCTTTCAGGCGTTCGGGCGAAGGGCGGGAATTGTGCGAAAAATGGGTGAGGACCTCTCTCGTATTCCCGTCGATCAATCCCGCAGCGGTCAGCTTTTCCCGCACGCGCAGGTTTTCGTCCAACCCCATATGCCTTGCGCCCTCCTCCGTCCCGTCCGTCAAAAAGGTGCAGTCGTAGGTGACGAGATCGATTTTTTTGCCGAGTGTCCTCAAATATCCGACGTCCTCATCGGGAAGCGTTCCCGTATCGGTCAAATGCAGCACGCGCCTGTCTCCCTTCTCGATGAGATACAGCAGCGGATCGCGCGAAGAATGTTTTGCCTTCAAGGGATATGCGGCGTATTCGCCGAAGAACAGAGGCTCGAACGCCCTTGCCCGCGTGAGCGTGATCTTCTCCCCCACGGAGGATTTCATTTCCCGCCGCACGCTCTCCCCGTACACCTCCGTCACCTCTTCGTTTCCGAAGATATCCAGCGCGGGAGCCGCCATGCGGTACGCGTACTTATAGCCGCGCAGAGTGAAGTCGTGCGCATAGAAATGATCGGCGTGCGAATGGGTAACGAGCAGATATCTTATTGCCGAAAAGTCGATCCGGAATCCGAACGCATGGTAAAACGCGTCGGGCGGGAAATCGATCGAAAGCTCTCCGTCGATGAGAACCTGCGCGCGGGAACGTATCTCCCTGCCGCCGCGGGATCGGACTTCCCTGCAATATTCACAGTTGCAGAACAGAGCGGGGATTCCCTCCGCCGCACCCGTTCCGAGGTATTGAATCTTCATCGCTCACCCAAAATCACAGCTCGAATATGATCGTAACAGGTCCTTCGTTGACCTGTTCGATCCTCATGTCCGCCCCGAAAATTCCCGTTTTTACGCGCACGCCCAGCCCGCGCAGCTCCTCTGCGCAACATTCGTACAGCCGCTCGGCGCGATCGGACGCCTCCGCTTCGGTAAAGGAGGGGCGATTCCCCTTCCGCGCGTCTCCGTAGAGAGTGAACTGGGAGACGAGCAGCACCTCTCCGCCGATATCTTTCACGGATAAGTTCATCTTGCCCGCACCGTCCGCAAATACGCGGAGAAGGGCGATTTTTTCGGCGCATTTCTTCGCCTGCCCCTCGCCGTCTCCCCTTTTTACCCCAAAATAGACAACGAGCCCGCGTCCTATTTCGGATACGGGCCCGCCGTCCACGGTGAGGGCTGCGCCGCTCACACGTTGCGCTACGAATTTCATTACACTCTGCTCATGTATTCGCCCGTTCTCGTGTCGATGCGAATGGTGTCGCCCTCGTTGACGAACATGGGAACCTGGAAGGTCGCGCCCGTCTCCACTTTGGCAGCCTTCGTCACATTCGTTGCGGTGTTGCCGCGCACGCCGGGCTCCGCCTCGATCACCTTGAGTTCGACGAAATTCTCGGGCTCGACCGAGAACGCGTTGCCGTAGAGGAATTTCACCGTCACGGTGTCGTTTTCGCGGATATAGCGAAGCGCGTCCTCCACCTGCGAGAGGTTGAGGGGGGTAAGGTTGAACTCTTCGTCCATGAAGTAGTAGAATTCCCCGTCGGTATAGGAATAGGTCATCTTCTTGGTCTCCACCTGCGCGGTTTCAAGCTTCGCGGTGGGGTTGAAGGTCTCGTCCGAAAGAACCTGTCCCGTAACGACGTTCTTGAGCGTACAGCGGACAAACGCCGCGCCCTTTCCGGGTTTTACGTGCTGGAATTCCGTCACGGTATAAACGCCGCTCTTGTATTCGAACGTCACGCCCTTTCTGATGTCGCCAGCCATGATTTGTGCCATACTTATAAATCTCCTTATGATTTTACAATATTACAAGGTTCCTTTCCGTCTTCTTCATGAAAGAAACGACTCTTCCGTTCTTTAAAGTAACGCTGTCCTCGATCCGGATCCCCAGTTCTCCCTGCAAATAGACGCCGGGCTCGTCCGAAAACACCATGCCGTCCTCCAGCGTCGCCTCGGAGCGGGGCGAGAGCGTGGGAAATTCGTGGATTTGCAGACCGATCCCGTGCCCCAGCGAATGAGTGAAATATCCGTCGAGCCCCTTTTCGCGCAGATATCCGCGGGCGATCGCGTCCGCTTCCCTGCCCGTCATGCCCGAGACGAGCTTTTCCTTGACGAGCTCGTGCGCCGCATAGACGTGCGCGTAGATCTCCTTGAATTTTTCGTGCCGTTTATCGTCTCCGAAAAGGAAGGTACGGGTACAGTCCGAACAGTACCCCTCGTATTTACAGCCGAAATCGATGAGCACGGGATCGCCGAAGCAGAGCTTGGAGAGCCCCGTCTCGTGATGCGGCACGCTGCCGTTTGCGCCGAAGGCGACGATCGTCTCGAAGGAGGTGCCCGAAGCGCCGTGCTGCCGCATGAGATATTCGAGAAGGGCGGCGACCTCCGTCTCCGTCATTCCCTCCCCGATTTTGGGAAGCAGCGCAAGAAACGCGTCCTCGGCGATTTCGCACGCCCGCTGCACGGCGTCGATCTCCGCCTCCGATTTGACCGCCATCGCGCGCTCGAACGCGGAGGTGCAGTCCGTAAGCTTTAAACCCTGCGCCGCAAGCTCTTCCGCCGCCGCGTGGCTGAAATAGACGTAAGGCACACCCACCGTTCCGCGCCCCTTCAAGAGCGCGTACGCCTCTTTTTTGGCGCCCTCCGCGACCTCGATTCCGCTGCCCGAAAGCGCCCTTTGCGCCGCCTCGATATATCTTGCGTCGGCGACGAAAACGCAGCGGCTCCCGTCGAGAACCGCATATCCGTCGGTGGAATAAAATCCCGTCAGATAGCGGCGCAGAAAATCCGCCTCGATATAGAGGACGTCCGCTCCCGCATTTTCGTAAATTTTGCGCAATCTATCCGCAAGCATACTCTTATTATAACAAACACGCGAAAGCAAGTCAAGAAAAATTCCGAATTATCCGCGACTTTTTGCGCCTAACGGGACATCTCCGCCTTTTTGAAAACCGAACAGAACGGACGGAGGGAATTTTCTGCTTACGGCATTTTTCCGATCAGAGAAAGAGCCTGCGGATAATTTTCGGCGCACGCGCCGCAATAGCCGGCAGGCGCCCCCGCCGGGGAATATAAAATAAAATCGATTCCCGACGATTCCGCGCAGAGCATATCGGACGTGAGACTGTCACCCATCCAGACGGCGCGCCGCCGCTCGTAGTCCGGAACGCCCTCCTCGACCGCTTCGGCAAAGAGGCGCGAGGGTTTGTCCGCGCCGACCTCTTCGGAAATAAAGACCCGCCGCGCGTACCTAATCAGCCCCGACTTTTCGAGGCGGGAGCGCTGCACGGCGAGAGAGCCGTTCGTAACGTAATAGATCCTACCCATGTCCGAAAGCGCCTGCAAAAATGATTCCGCACCCGCCAGAAGATAGGCTTTCTCCCGCATTTGAAGAAAGTACTCTTCCGCCGCCCGTTTCGCGTCCCCGACGAAAGAAAATTCCGAAAAGAGGGTTTCAAAGCGCAAAACGACCAGTTTTTTCCGCGTAATTTCCCCGCGTTCCAGCCGCTTCCACAGCCCGTCGTTGATCTCGTGAAAGCGGGACAGTACCCGTTCGTCCGCAGACATGCCCGCGCCGTCCAGCGTCTGCGACAGCGCTTCCCGCTCTCCCCGCTTGAAATCCAGCAGCGTTTCGTCCACGTCGAGCAGAAAAATATCCTTCATACGTCACTCCAACACCGCAAGCGCGGAGAGCGCGCGCGTATAGGCGATATACTTCTCGTTATCGGTCATGCCCCTGTCGTACACCGCAACGGAGGAAAATTCCAGCCCCTTGCTCTCGTACACGGTGAGCACGTTGATCTTCGTCTTGGAGATCCCGGAATCCGCTCTTCCGTAGCCCCGCTTTTCGAAAAGGGACAGGTACTCCTCCTTGACGATTACTGCCTTTAAACCCTGCCTTCCGCGGAAAAAGGAGGCAAGCTTTTGCAGGGGAAGACGAGCCACCGCCTCGCCGTGCAGCCCGATGGGCGACATATCCGCGCCGAGCTCGCTCTTTACAAACTCCACGATCTCGTTGGTATTGCGGTAGTTGCGGTTGAGCTCGTACTTCGTTTCGCAAATCCCGTCCCAGCTTTTCAGCCCCCGCCAGGGGGTGATGTTCTGATCGAGATCGCCGAAGACGTTAAACGCGGCGTCCGCATGTATGCGTTTCAACAGCGCGTATTCGCTTCGGGAAACGTCCTGTCCCTCGTCCACAAAAACGAGCCCGTAGCGCGGAGTCAGCTTTCTGCCCGCCGCCGTCAGAATATAGGATAGCGCATAGCCGTCCGAGGGATAAATCCCCTTCATACCGTATTTTTTCTTATGTTGCTGTATCGCTTCCCGATACAGCCAGCGCGCGATATCCACGGGATTTTCGCACCGCAACAGATCCGAACAGGACTTCGTATGGCGTACGATTTCATAGAGGTCGCTGAAAAGATCGCAGCCCTCCCGCATCCCGACGACCTCGCCTCTTATGCGCGTTATCTCCGCAAGCAGCTCCCCGCGGCGGGCGATCCGTTCCGCATAGGTGAGCACTTCCTCATCTCCGATCTTGCGGCGGTATCGTTTGAGATCGGAAATTTCCCGCGACACCGTTTCCGCAAGAGAATCCAGATCCTCCTCCGCCTGCGTAAAGACCCGATCCGCCGAAGAGACGATCTGCTTTGCCGCGCGGCAGAAGCCGATGAAGAGACGGAAAAAATAATCGGGCGTTCGCTCCGCTTCGTTGAGCACGAAGCGAAGAAAGTCCTCCGCCTCCGTAAAAGCGCTCATGAGCGAACGGAAAGGCTTTGTAAAATAGAAGCCCTCTCCCTTGTCCTTCATCTCGCCGAGCACGGCGCGGCGAACGCGCACGGAAGCGTTTTTGATGCGGAGATACCGCTCCTGACGGGCGATACAGTCCGCAAGAATCTGCGCCGTTACCCCGCGGCATTCCTCGGCGGTAAACAGCCCGTACAGGTCTCCGTACAGCTTTCCTATCTTCTTCTCCGCGTCGGACGGAAATTTTTCCGAATAGAGATAGGCGAGATATTCCTCGCTCTCCCGCTCGGAGCCCATCTTTGCTTTGAGATCGATCCCCTCGTTTTTGAGCGCGGCGAAATAATACTCCTGAATCGTGACCGTGAGCACTTTTTTCAGCTCGAGCACCCGCGACAGCTCGTCGATAAAGGCGTTGAAGGAATCGGAAGGCGTGATCACCAGAACGTCGCGCGGTCTCAAGCTCTCGTTGTTATACATGAGATAACTGAGGCGGTGCAGAAGAATCATCGTCTTTCCGCTTCCCGCGCACCCCTGCAAGACAAAGCTCTCCCGCTCGGGACGGTTGATCACGTCGAATTGCTGCTCCTGTATGGTCTGAATGATATCCCTAACCTTTACGTCGTCCTTGCGGCTCATGATGATCGAGCGCAAATAGGGATCGAACAGAATCTCTTCGTCCCGCCCCGCGATTTCTTCGGGCGTAAGCGTATCCTTTACGGAGAGATATTCGTTGCGGAAGTCGATGAGTTTTCCGTTCTTCACGGAGAGCGCGCGGCGCAAAACGACGCGGTAATTGTACTCGTTGATGGAAAATCCGACGCGGCTCTTCTGATAGTAGCGCACGGCAAGGGGAGCGCGCCAATCCACGATTTCCAGATTGACGTCCCCCTTTTTGCCGATATAGTAGGAGTTGTACCCCTCCTTCTCGTCCGTGACGTCCATGCGGGCGAAATAGGGCTCGGAAAAGAAGCACCTGTAGCCGTTTAAAGCGTTCGTCTCCCGCGCGATTTCCGCGTTCTTTTCCAGCACCGCGCGATAATCGCTCGCGGAGTAATCTTCCCTGCTTTTCAGCTCCGCGATCTCCTGTTTGAGCGCGGCGATCCTCTTTTGATAGCGGGAGACGTAGAGCGCTTTCAGCATGGCAAGCACGGCTTTGAGCCGCTCCGATTCGTAAGCGCGCTGTGCCTCCCCGTCCAACAGGGCAAGGTACCAGTCTTTATCCGCTTTCTTGGATGCGGAAAGCAGTTTTCTCAGATGTGCAAGCACGCTTTTTTCCATACTCTTCATCATACCATACTTTTTTCCAAAAGGAAAGCGTTTGACAGTACCTTTTCGGCGGGTGCGCCCGCCCGGTCACAGCGCCGCGTCATCCCGTTTGAGAAAATCGATCACCGTCTTCAAGTGCCTCTTTACGGCGGCGGCGTTCAACGAATAGATAATCGTCTGCGCCCTCCTCTCGCATCCTATGAGCCCGCTCTCCCTGAGCACGGACAGATGGTGCGACACGGTCGCCGGCGACAATGTAAACTGATCAACAATCTCGCCCGCCGTGTGCGGACGCCGCCTGAGTAAATTGAGAATTTCCCGCCGCGTACGATCGGACAGCGCTTCCCAAACCCCTTTCATGTCTTCTCCATAGTATTTCGATTTTATTCTAAATAATATCACACAGTTCGCGATTCGTCAAGGCTATTTTGATTTTTTTCGAAATAAGAGCTGAAAAATATCCCGCCGAAGCGGGATTTCGTCATTGGACGGATTCTTTCTTCCGTTTACGGGCGAGGGAGGGAATCGAGCACAGGAGAACGTAGACGGCGACGAGCAGCGCGATTGCGGCAGTCAGGACGAGATAACATACCCAAAGCGAAACGGTAGACCCGAAAAAGGAGAGCGAGCAGTCGAATCCGACCCTTGCGGCGGAAGCAAATTCGGGCGCCGTCGCCGCGCCGATCGCGTCGATCGCCCCTCCCATCAGGTGTTCGCGGAGGATCGCCGTTCCGTACGTCCCCGGAATGAACATGAGCACGTCCGCAAGCCCCTCCGCCATGGACGAAATCGGCATATAGGCGCCGCACAAAAAGCCGTAAGCCGCCGACACGATGGTAATTACGGCGGACACCGCGCCCTGCGATTTGAGGAAATGGCATATCACGGAGGAAAACGCCGTACCGAGCAGCACGAGAAGCAGAATATCGAGCGCCGCCAAGAGGACGCTGCCGACGCTGAGATGCCACCCCGAGAGGGCGATATAGACGAGTCCCGCGGCAAACGCCGTATAGCAAACGGTCAGCGTGACCAGCACGGTGGAAATATAATAGGAGAGCGCGAGCGTTGACTTTTTCATCGGCGACACGGTGAGATCGTGCACCCGCTCAACCGCCCTGTCCTGCACCATGATCGTATTCGCGGTGAAGGCAATCGTCATGCAGCTCACCGACAGGAGCGAGGATACCAGCCAGCCCGCCGTAAAGCCCTCCGAAAGAGCGCTTTCGATCTGCGCGCCGTCCAGAACGCCCGCAAGGCTGTCCCGATAGACGTCTCCCAAAAAAGCCACGAAGAGAAAGAGAAGAATCAGCGGCGCGATGAGCGCGGGAAAAAATGTTCCCTTATCCTTAAAAAAGAGTTTGCAGTTCCTTTTGATCATATAGAGCAGGGTCATTCGCTTCCTCCTATCTTTTTGCCCGTCACGCTGAGAAAAACGTCGTCCATTTTTCCCTTGACAATTTCATAGTCGCGGAACAGTTCGGGATATTTTAAAATAAGTTCGGTCGCCGCGGCGGTATCCTTGACTTCGATGCGCAGAGCCTCTCCCGTCCGCTCGCAGGCGATCCCGCGGGCGGAAAGTTCCTCCTCCCCGACGTCGTACAGCGTGATATAATCGCCCGTATACCTGTTTTTCAGTTCCAGAGGAGTGGCGTCCGCCAGAATTTTACCTCCGTCGATGATCACCGCCCTGTCCGCGTCCGCCGCCTCCTCCATATAATGCGTCGTGAGAAGCACCGTCAACTCCTGCTCCTTGCGCAGCTTGTGGACGACGTCCCACACCGATTTCCGCGTTTGCGGGTCAAGCCCCGTCGTCGGCTCGTCGAGAATAAGAATGCGGGGCGCATGTACGAGCGCGCGGGCGATATCGACGCGCCTGCGCTGTCCGCCCGAAAGCTTTTTCACGCTGCGGCGCAGAATGGGCGCAAGATCGAAGAGCTCCACAAGCTCGTCGAGGCGCCTCCTGTACGCCTGTCCCGTGATTCCGTAGAGCGCGGCACGGTAACGAAGATTGTCCGCAACGCTCAAGGGCGCGTCGAGCGCACTGTTCTGAAAGACGACGCCGAGCGCGCGCCTTATCTCCCTGCCGCCGCAGTCGATGTCCGTTCCCTCGATTTTCACCGAGCCGCCGTCCCGCTTCTGCCGTCCGCAAAGTACGGAAATCGTCGTACTCTTCCCCGCGCCGTTCACCCCGAGAAAGGCAAAAAATTCTCCCCTCGCTATGGCGAAGGAAATATCGTCCACGGCTTTCACGTCGCCGTAATATTTTTTGAGATGTTCGATTTCGATTTCGTTCATAACCGCTCCCGTTCGATTTTTTCCGTCAAAGGCGGACGCTCGGGAAAATAATAACGGTAAAGCGCATAAAACTGTCTGCGCAGTCCCGCCTCGATTTCCTCGTCCGAAAACGCCGCCCCGCGGCAGGCAAGCACGGCAAGCGCAAAAGAGTATACCGACATATCGCGGTGAAACCGCCGTGCGCGCGCCTCGTCCATACCGTAAATGACCGTCATCTCTCGGATAATCTCCTCTAAATAGGGATCCTCCTCGTCCGGAAAACACGCAGTCTCCCGCCTCGCGAGGTATAAAAATCCGAACAGTCCTCTCTCCTCCCGCGCAAACCGCACGAAACCCAGTCCGAACGCCTCGTATCGGTTCCGGTTCGGCTCTTTCAGATAGCCGTCGATCTTTTCACGGTATATGCGCGCCGCCTCGTCCCGAAGCGCCGCCTTCATCGTTGCCATATTCTCAAATTGCGAATACACGGGCTGCGTGGAACAGCCAAGCTCCCGCGCAACCGACCGTACGTTGAGTCCTTCCGTACCCGCCTTTCTAACCACTTCCGCTGCGGCTCTCAAAATATCCTGCCGCCCAAATTTACGTTTCGGCATAATTCAAAAATAACAATCGTTATATTACATTTGTTATTATAACACTCTCTTTCCCTTCCGTCAAGCGAACGGAATCAAAAACTTCTGTTTTTTTCCGTCAAAATTATTTTGAAATTCATCGAAATAAGGAAATTTCCCTTCGGCATACAAAAATCCCCGCGAAGTTTTCTTCGCGGGGATTTGATGCGCTGTTTAGTCTTCCGAAGCAACGGCGGTTTCTTCCGCCAGCACGTCGCCGTATCTTCCCGAAGTCTGAATCGATACGTTCTTATAGTCCTTCATGCCCGTACCTGCGGGAATGAGCTTACCGATGATGACGTTCTCTTTCAGACCGATCAACGGATCGCGCTTGGTGCAGATTGCGGCTTCGGTGAGCACACGGCTCGTCTCCTGGAAGGACGCCGCCGACAGGAAGGAATCCGTTGCGAGCGCCGCCTTGGTAATTCCGAGCAGGACGCGTTTTGCCGTTGCGGGAATTCCGCCCGTCTGAATCGTCTTTTCGTTCTGCTCCTCGAAGGTGAACATATCCACGAGCTGACCGGGAAGCATTTCCGTTGTGCCCGCGTTCTCGATGCGAACCTTTCTGAGCATCTGACGGACGATGATCTCTACGTGCTTATCGTTAATATCGACGCCCTGTGAGCGGTATACCGACTGAACCTGTTCGAGAATATAATCCTGTACGCCCTTGACGCCCTCTACCCTGATGATATCCTGAGGGTTGACGGAGCCGGCGTTCAGAAGGTCGCCCGGATTGACGCGGTCGCCCGTCTTGACCTTGAGCTCCGCATTAAAAGGAAGCTCGTATTCTTTGAGTTGGACGCCCGTGTCCTCGTCGCGGATCATAATGTGTTTCAGCTTGTCGCTGTCGTCTACCGTGACGATACCCTTAAACTCGCAGATGGTGGCAACGCCCTTGGGTTTGCGCGCTTCGAACAATTCTTCGACACGGGGAAGACCTTGCGTGATGTCTCCCGTCGCCGCGATACCGCCCGTATGGAAGGTACGCATCGTAAGCTGGGTACCGGGCTCGCCGATCGACTGAGCCGCGATGACGCCGACGGCTTCGCCGACCTTGACGGGCAGCGTCGTCGCCATGTCCTTGCCGTAGCACTTCGCGCAGACGCCGAAGCGCGTATTGCAGTTGAATACGGAACGGATGAACACCCCTTTCGAAGTCTCGCCCGCATACTTTTCCATGCCGGCAATCTTCTTCGCCATGCTTTCCGTAATCATGTCGTTGCACGCGACGAGCACGGTTCCGTCGTCGTCCGTGAGGTCTTCGGCGGCAAATCTGCCCGTGAGACGGTCTTCGAGCGATTCGATCAGTTCGCCGTTCCCCCCGAAAATCGCCTTGATATAGGTGCCGCGGGGGCGTTTGCCCGCCGAGCAATCCTCTTCGCGCACGATAACGTCCTGAGAGACGTCGACAAGACGGCGGGTAAGATAGCCCGAGTCTGCCGTTTTCAGCGCGGTATCCGCAAGTCCTTTACGGCCGCCGTGCGAAGAGATGAAATATTCCAGAACGGAAAGACCGTTGCGGAAACAGGATTTAACGGGGACTTCGATTTTCTTCCCTTGCGGGTTGACCATGAGTCCGCGCATACCGGAGAGCTGTTTGATCTGGTCGATCGAACCGCGCGCGCCCGAATCCGCCATCATCCAGATAGGATTGAACTTATCTTTCGCACCCTGTTCTTTCAAAATGCCCGCGACCTTATCCGTCGCTTCATCCCACACGTCGATCACGGCGCGATAGCGTTCCTCGTCCTTGAGCAAGCCGCGCGCGTATTTCTTGGAGATTTTTGCAACCTGCTCCTCCGCACCCGAAACGATCTCCGCCTTCTCGTCGGGAATCTTCATGTCGAATACCGACGTCGTGAGCGCGGCAAGCGTCGAATATTTATATCCGCGCTCCTTGATCGCGTCGAGCACTGCAGACGCCTTGGGCGCATACCCCGTCTTGAAGCAGGCTTCAACGATCTTGGAGAGGTGTTTCTTGCCGATCGCGCGCGAACCTTTGATGGATTCGATAAATTCGGTCGAAAGCTCGAGCTTCAAATAGTCTTCGGGGTTTTCGCGGGAGACAAAGCCAAGATCCTGCGGCATACCGTCGTTGTAGATAATTCTGCCGACCGTCGTCTTGATCACGCCCGTAACAAAGCGCTGTCCCGCGGCGTTCTCGGCGATAAACACTCTGCCGCGCAATCCGTTGTTGCGGATTCCCTCCGCATCGAATCTCTTCTCGTAAGGGAGTTCTACGGAACGGAATTTTTCGGGCAACTCCATCGTACGGCGCACGTAAATCTCGTCCTGACAATGCGTCTCTTTGAGCTGATAGCTCATGAGCGCTTCGTCGAAGGAGGCGAACACGGGCGGGATATATTCCTCGCCGTCTTCGGAGGGGCGTCCGGCTTCATCGTACTTGCCGCCCTCCTCTCTTCTGAGAATGGTAAGATAATAGGCGCCGATAATCATATCCTGCGTGGGGCTCATGACCGACTTTCCGTCCGCGAGCTTTAAGATATTGTTTGCGGAGAGCATCAAAAAGCGCGCTTCCGCCTGCGCTTCGATGCTGAGGGGAAGGTGAACCGCCATCTGGTCGCCGTCGAAGTCGGCGTTGAAAGGTCCGCAGACGAGGGGCGAAATTTTAATCGCTCTGCCCTCGATCAGAACGGGCTCGAACGCCTGAATGGACAGACGGTGCAGCGTAGGCGCACGGTTCAGGAGCACGGGATGCTCTTTGATCACCTCTTCGAGAACGTCCCATACAAAGTCTTTTCCCTTTTCGACGGTGCGCTTCGCACTCTTGATGTTGTGACATTTTCCCGTCTCAACGAGCCGCTTCATGACAAAGGGCTTGAAGAGCTCGATCGCCATTTCCTTGGGAAGACCGCACTGATAAATTTTGAGTTCGGGTCCGACGACGATAACCGAACGTCCCGAATAGTCCACGCGCTTCCCCAAAAGGTTTTGACGGAACCGACCCTGCTTCCCGCGGAGCAGTCCCGAAAGAGATTTCAGTTCGCGGTTGGAGGGACCGGAGAGGGGTTTTCCTCTTCTGCCGTTATCGATGAGCGCGTCCACCGCTTCCTGCAACATGCGTTTTTCGTTCTTAATGATCATCTCGGGCGCGCCGAGCTCGATCATGCGCTTTAACCGATTATTGCGGTTGATGACGCGGCGGTACAAATCGTTGAGGTCGGAGGAGGCGAATCTGCCGCCGTCAAGCTGGACCATGGGTCTCAAATCGGGCGGAATGACGGGAAGTACGGTAAGCACCATCCACTCGGGTCTGTTTCCGCTCTTGCGGAACGCCTCAATGATCTCGATGCGTTTGATCGCCTTGACCCGCTTGGGTCCGGTCGCGTTGTTTTCGATAATGCGTTTTTCCTCTTCGCTCTCCTTATCGAGATCGACCGCCATCAAAAGCTCGCGGATCGCCTCCGCGCCCATTCCCACCTTGAGACCGGTCTTGGAAGAGTCGCCCATCGTTTCTTCGATCTCGCGAAGCTGCTTGTCGTTGATGACCTGCTTGTATTCAAGCCCCGTCGTACCGGGATCGAGCACGACATAGGAAGCAAAATAGATCACCTGCTCCAACTGCTTGGGTCCCATACCGAGCAGAAGACCGATTTTGCTGGGTACGCCGCGGAAATACCAGATGTGCGAAACGGGAGCGGCGAGCTCAATGTGTCCCATGCGCTCGCGGCGCACCTTCGCGCGCGTAACTTCCACGCCGCACTTCTCGCAGATGATGCCCTTATAGCGGATACGCTTATATTTGCCGCAATGGCACTCCCAGTCCTTTGTGGGACCGAAGATCTTTTCGCAGAAAAGACCGTCCCGCTCGGGTTTTTGGGTGCGGTAGTTGATGGTCTCGGGCTTCGTCACTTCGCCGTAGGACCATTCCCTGATTTTTTCGGGGGACGCCACGCTGATCTGAATGGAATTGAAATCGTTTAATTCGTACATATTCTACCTCCCCGTTTACTCTTTGTCTCCGTCGTCGTCTCCGAAGAGATCGCCGAGGGAGAACTCCTCGTCCACGTCGGACATATCGTCGTCGAGCTCCTTGTCGCCGAAGATCTCGTCCGAGACGAAATCCTCGTCCTCGCCCGCTTCGTCGAAGATGGAGCCGAGCTCCTCGTCCTCCTCTTCGTCCTCTTCTCCCATGTCGAAGTCGAAATCCTGTTCTTCCTCATGGGTATCGTGTCTGCGTTCGGGCTCTTCGCGCTCGTCCTCGAATTCTCGGATAATGAGTTCCTCGTTGTTTTCCGTGAGCACTTTCACGTCGAGCGCAAGAGACTGCAACTCTTTGAGAAGCACTTTGAACGCTTCGGGAATCCCCGGTTCGGATATGTTGTTGCCTTTTACGATACTCTCGTAGGTCTTGACGCGCCCCACGATATCGTCGGATTTGACGGTGAGGATCTCCTGCAGGATATGCGCCGCACCGTACGCTTCGAGCGCCCAGACCTCCATTTCTCCGAAACGCTGTCCGCCGAACTGCGCCTTACCGCCGAGGGGCTGCTGCGTCACCATGGAATAAGGTCCTATCGAACGCGCGTGAATCTTGTCGTCCACGAGGTGGATGAGCTTGATCATGTACATGATACCGATGGTGACGCGGTTTTCGAACGGTTCACCCGTACGTCCGTCAAACACTTGGAATTTACCGTCTACCTTTCCGTCGGGATTATACAGATTGTTTTCTTCGAAGAGCTTTTCGATATCCTTTTCGGTCGCGCCGTCGAATACGGGCGTGGCAATCTTCCAGCCGAGCTGGCGGCAGACGTAGCCGAGGTGCACTTCGAGGACCTGTCCGATATTCATACGCGAAGGCACGCCCAACGGGTTGAGCAGAATCTGCAAAGGCGTTCCGTCGGGAAGGAAGGGCATGTCGCTCTGCGGCAGCACGCGGGAAATGACGCCCTTGTTGCCGTGGCGTCCCGCCATCTTGTCGCCTACCTGAATTTTACGCTTCTGCGCGATATACACGCGCACGAGCTTGTTGACGCCGGGCGAAAGCTCGTCCTTGTTCTCGCGGGTGAAAATCTTTACGTCCACAACGATACCGCCCTCGCCGTGAGGAACGCGCAGGGAGGTGTCGCGCACTTCGCGCGACTTTTCCCCGAAGATCGCGCGGAGAAGGCGCTCTTCGGGCGTAAGCTCGGTTTCGCCCTTGGGCGTAACTTTGCCTACGAGGATATCCCCGCTCGTCACTTCCGCGCCGATGCGGACGATTCCGTCCTCGTCGAGGTCTTTGAGCGCGTCGTCGCCGACGTTGGGAATGTCGCGCGTGATCTCCTCTTCGCCCAGCTTGGTATCCCGCGCTTCCGTCTCGTGCTCTTCGATATGGATCGAAGTGAACACGTCGTCCTGCACGAGTTTTTCGGAAATGAGGATGGCGTCCTCGTAGTTATAGCCTTCCCATTCCATAAATCCGACGAGGATATTCTTGCCGAGAGCAAGCTCGCCGTTGTTCGTGGAGGGACCGTCCGCAATCACCTCGTCCTTTTCGACGCGGTCGCCCGTAGAGATGATCGGACGCTGATTGAGACAGGTGCCCTGGTTGCTGCGCTCGAATTTTTTCAGTTTATATTCGGTCTCGAAACCGGAATCCTCGCGGATTACGATCCGATCGGAGGAAACCGCCGTGGCGACGCCCGCCGCCTTCGCGCAGACCATAACGCCCGAATCGCGCGCAATCGCCGCCTCGATCCCCGTCGCAACGATCGAGGACTCCGTTTTCAGAAGCGGAACTGCCTGCCGCTGCATGTTCGAGCCCATGAGGGCGCGGTTCGTATCGTCGTTTTCCAGGAAGGGAATGAGCGCCGTCGCAACCGAAACGAGCTGTTTGGGGCTCACGTCCATGTAATCGATGCGCTCGCGCGGCATCTCGGTGATCAGTTCCTTGTAGCGGCAGCCCACGCGCTCGTTGACGAAATGCCCCTCTGCGTCAAGGGGTTCGTTCGCCTGCGCGACAACGTAACGGTCCTCCTCGTCCGCCGTGAGATAATCGACGTGATCGGTGACGATGCCCGTCTCCTTGTCTACCTTGCGGTACGGGGACATGATGAAGCCGAATTCGTTGACCTTGGAGAAGGTCGCAAGCGAGGAGATAAGACCGATGTTCTGACCTTCCGGCGTCTCGATCGGGCACATACGTCCGTAGTGCGAATGGTGAACGTCGCGCACCTCGAAGGTGGCGCGGTCGCGGTTCAATCCTCCGGGACCCAGCGCGGAGAGCTTGCGCTTGTGCGTGAGTTCCGCAATGGGGTTGGTCTGGTCCATGAACTGCGAGAGCTGGGAGGATCCGAAGAACTCGCGGATTACGGCGGAGATGGGACGCACGTTGATGAGGCTCGAAGGCGTGACCGCCATGGGATCCGCCGTCGCCATGCGCTCCTTGATGAGGCGCTCGAGCCTTGCCATACCGATCCGGAGCTGATTTTGAAGGAGCTCGCCCACGGAGCGCACGCGGCGGTTCCCGAGGTGGTCGATCTCGTCGATCGTTCCGATTCCGTAGCAGAGGTCGAGGTTGGTGGAAACGGTAGCTACGATATCGTCTACCGTGATGCATTTGTGGTTGAGTTTTTCGACGAGGGGCTTGACCGCCTTCTTCTCGGCGGGAGTCACCCCCCGCACGCGCTGACCCGCTTCGAGGTCCACGGGCGCGTCGGGATCGGTCTCGTCGGGACGGTTTAAGATCTCGTGAAACAGTTTGCACGCC
Organism: uncultured Clostridia bacterium; assembly: GCA_964387225.1. Taxonomy (GTDB): domain Bacteria; phylum Bacillota; class Clostridia; order Christensenellales; family Borkfalkiaceae; genus Gallimonas. The sequence continues at coordinate 68,745 of CAYLVU010000005.1, forward strand.
TTGACGAATTTCAGGCGGTTCTCCCTGCGCTTCTCGCGGTTCTTCTTTTCTTCCTGCTTTTCGTCCGCTTCGGGAGCGGTCTCGCGGGTGAAGTAAACGGCGTTGATTTCGTCGAGATATTTTTCCGCGACTTCCTCTTCGGAGAGCGTCTCGCACTCCGCGGCGATTTTCTTACTGAAAGCAAAGTTGGGATAATATACGGTCTTTAAAAGCCCGAAGCCCTTGGGGTCCTTATCGGAGAGCGCCGCAAAGTCCACCGTGTAGTTGGAGATGATCTTATGGCGGATCTCCCCGTCCACGGGATCGTTGACGAGAACGTATACCTCGCCGATTCCCGCGTTCTGAATGGCGCGCGCCTTCTCTTCGGAGACGACCTCGCCCTTGGCGGCGAGAAGCTCGCCCGTCTCGGGATGGAAGATGTCGTCCGCAATGCGGCAGCCGGGCAGCCTGTATGCGAGGTTGAGTTTTTTGTTGAACTTATAGCGCCCTACCTTCACCACGTCGTAACGGCGGGGATCGAAGAAGAGATTATTGAGATGCTGACGCACCGACTCCTCGGTGGGAACTTCGCCCGGGCGGAGTCTTCGGTACAGCGCGATAAGACCGTCCGATTCCGATTTGATGGGCGGATTTTCCTTTTCGTCCTTTTCGATGGTCGCCATGATCATCTTGTTTCCGCCGAAGAGCTCTTCGATGGAGCGGCTCGAACCGTACCCGAGCGCGCGCAGAAGAACGGTCGCCGTGAGCTTGCGCTTTCTGTCCACGCTCACCCACAAAACGCCCTGCGCGTCCTGCTTGAATTCCAGCCATGCTCCGCGGTTGGGGATTACGGTCGTCTCGTACATCTGCTTGCCCGTTTTATCCGTTTCGGCGACGTTGTTGACGCCGGGCGAACGGACGAGCTGGGAGACGATGACGCGTTCCGCACCGTTTATGATGAACGAACCGTTTTCGGTCATGAGCGGGAAGTCGCCCATAAACACGTCCTGTTCGAGGATCTCGTCCTTGACTTTGTTGACGAGACGCACCTTCACGCGCAGCGGAAGGGCGAAGGAAGCGTCGCGGTTGCGGCACTCTTTCTCGTCGTACTTCGGGGTTTTCCCGAATTCATGGTCGAGGAAATACAGTTCGAAGTGGTCGGAGAAATCGGTAATCGGGGAGAAATCTTCGAAAATTTCCGAGATTCCTTCGCCGATAAACGAATCGTAGCTCTCCTTCTGGATCTCCACAAGGTTGGGAATATCGATGACTTCGTTTATTTTACCAAACTTCCGTCTTTCGGTCTTCCCGTACTTTTGAATGGGTAAGTTCATCCGTCAAATAACTCCTTTTAAAATGTCGTTATCATTTGGCGATCTACCGAGTATATCTTTTCATCGATAACATCGAAATGTTTCAAAAATTTTGCGCTTCCCTCTTTACATTCGGGCACGATTCCGCTATAATATAGGGAAAGGAATCTGCAAAAAATGCGGATCTGTGCCGCAAAAACGCATATTACCACAGGATAATATAATGATACAGTATGTCATTATAGACCATTTGCAAAAAGATGTCAAACGCTTTTACGCACACGGAAACGAAAAATTTGTAAAAAAAAGGAAATTTTATGCGGATTGATAAATTTTTGAAGGTTTCACGCATCTTAAAGCGGCGCACGGTGGCGCAGGAGGCGGCGAGCGCGGGAAAAGTGTTCGTCAACGGCAAGGAAGTCAAACCCTCCTACCGCCTCAAAACCGGCGACGAGGTGGAGCTGTTTTTCAGCGCGGGCACCTTTAAATTTCGGGTCAAGGAGCTCAAAGAGACGGTAAAAAAGGATGAAGCGCAGAATCTGTACGAGGTGATTTCGTGATCAGCGCGATCGTCTGCGCGGCGGGAAAAGGCGAGCGCGCGGGATTTCCCGACAATAAAATTTTGCGCGAATGGAACGGTTTACCCGTTCTCTGCCATTGCCTTTCCGCCTTTGCGTGCTGCCACGCAGACGAGATTCTCGTCGCCTGCCGCAGGGAGGACGAACCGCGGATCTCGCCCCTCCTTACCGCCTACCCGAACGCCCGCACCGTCATGGGCGGAACAACGCGGACGGAGAGCGTCTACAACGCCTTGAAAGCGGCGCGCGGGGAAATCGTTCTCGTGCACGACGCCGCGCGCCCCTTTGTTTCGCAAAAAATCATCAAAGACTGCATTGCGAGCGTACGGCGTTACGGCAGCGGCGTATGCGCGCTGCCCGCGACGGACACCACCGTATTGGCGGAAGAGGGCAAAATTGTTTCCTCGCCCGCCCGCGGCGGCGTATATACCTTACAGACGCCGCAGGGCTTTTACAGAGAAAAACTGCTCCTTGCCTACGAAAAAGCGTTCGCGGAGGGAAGCGCGAACAACTTCACCGACGACAGCGGACTGTACGCGCGCTATGCGGAGGCTCCCAGACTGTTCGCGGGCGAGCGTCAAAACAAAAAACTCACCTACGCGGAAGATTTCTTGCCCGCCGAACGCGTCGGATTCGGCACGGATACGCACGCCTTTTATCCCCCGAACGAGGGCGCTCCCCTTTCAAACTTCATCACCCTCTGCGGCGTAAAAATTCCCTCCGCAAAGAGGTTGAAGGCGCACAGCGACGGCGACGTTGCCCTGCACGCCCTCATGGACGCCCTTCTCACGGCGGCGGGGCTGCGCGATATCGGATACTATTTCCCCGATATGGACGGGAAATACCGCGGCGCGGACAGCACGGAGCTCTTGAAAGAGGTCGTACGGCTCATCCGAAACGAAGGCTTTGCCCCGCAGAACGCGAGCGTTTCGATTCTTGCGGAAACGCCCCGCCTTTCCCCCTATATTGAACGCATGAAAGAGAACCTGGCGGAAGCGCTCTGCCTGTCTCCTTCCGCAATCGGCATTGCCGCGGGCACGAACGAAAAACTCGGCTACGTGGGCGAGGGCAAGGGAATCACCGCGTTTGCAACGGTACTGCTGAAAAAAGAGGGACAGCCGTGAAAAATCCGTAAAAAACCGCGGCGATTCTCGGCGCGCAGACGGAAACGGATCGATCCGATCGGATTTCGATTTGAAACCGTAGACGCCGCAGAGAACGATCCGGCGTCCTTTTTTAAAAAAATTTGTTTTAAGGTATCACGATATGGCAAAATCCACAACGCAATTCGTATGCGCGGAGTGCGGATATACCTCTCCAAAATGGCTGGGAAGGTGCCCCGACTGCGGCAAATTCAACACCCTTGCGGAAGAGGCGGTCTCCCCCGCGCCCGCTGCGGGCAAGAGAAGCGCCTTCCGCGCACCCCTCACCCGTCCCCTTCCCCTCTCGCAGGTCACGTTCGAAAAGTACGAGCGCGTCTCCTCGGGCATATCCGAACTCGACGTCGTACTGGGCGGCGGCATCGTACGCGGCTCTCTCGTGCTTGTGGGCGGCGATCCCGGCGTGGGAAAATCCACCCTGTTAACGCAGGTCGCGGCGCACCTTGCAAAAGAGCACAGGGTGCTATACCTCTCCGCCGAGGAGAGCTGTTCGCAGGTAAAGCTGCGCTGCGAGCGGCTTGGGCTCGACTCGGACAACCTGCTTCTCCTCAACGAGACGAACATCGACAACGCGGAAGAGGCGTTCGGGGACGCGGAATATGTGATCGTGGACTCCATTCAGGCGGTCTATACCGAATCGCTCGCCTCCGCGGCGGGAAGCGTGGGACAGGTGCGCGAATGTGCAAGTAAACTCATGCGCATAGCAAAATCCCGCGGCATCACCTTCTTTATCGTGGGGCACGTCACAAAGGAAGGAACGCTCGCGGGACCGAAAGTTTTAGAACATATCATGGATGCGGTGCTCTACTTCGAGGGCGAGCGCACGGAGAACTTTAAAATTTTGCGCGCCGTCAAAAACCGCTTCGGCTCGGTACAGGAGGTGGGCGTGTTCGAGATGACGGGAGAAGGGATCTTCGGAATTTCCGACTATTCCTCCCTCTTTCTCTCCGACGCGCGCGGAATCGCGGCGGGCGCGGTGGTGACGCCCAGCGAAACGGGCAACCGCTGTATGATGGTGGAAATCCAGACGCTCATGTGCAAGACGGCGTTCGGTCTGCCGCGCAGAATGTCTCTGGGCGTCGACCTCAACCGCCTGATCGTACTCACCGCCGTGCTGGAAAAGCGGTGCGGACTTCCCCTCGGCGCGCAGGACATCTACCTCAACGCCATGGGAGGCATCAAGCTGGGCGAACCGAGCGCGGACCTCGCCGTTTGCGCGGCGCTCGTCTCGGCGGAAAAAATGACGCCCGTGGAAAAATACACGGCGGTTTTCGGGGAAGTGGGGCTCACGGGCGAGGTGCGCGGCGTAAACTTTGCCGACAAACGCGTTAACGAATGTGTCAAGATGGGCTTCAAACGCGTGATTCTGCCCGCCAAAAACAGGAAGACCTGCGAAAAATTCAAGGACAAAATCGAGCTCGTGCCCGTAACCTATCTTTCCCAAATGATCAAAGCGCTGTTTTAAGCGAAAAAGCGCTCCCGCAAATTTGCGCGAGCGCTTTTTTTGTGCCGAATGACCTTTCTCCGCCCGCACACTTCACGGGCAGAGAGCAGAAGAACGGAAGGACAGCCGCGCAGGCGATTCCCGAAAGCGCGGCGATCCCGCCGCGACGGGAACCCCCCCGTTCTCTTTTTCCGCTCCGTTATCGTCAACGGTCTGGAAATTTCCACGGAATTTTCAAACCGCCCGCAGGGAGCGGAAAAAGATCTCCCGCACTTCCTCTTCCGTAGGGTCGTAGAGCGACTTTTTGAGATTCTTGTTTTTCATCGCCCGTTCCGTAAAGAGCGCCAACCGTTCGCGCGGAATTTCTTCCCGTTCTCCGAGGCAGACGTCGAGCGTCAGGCAAATCCCCTCCGCGCGTTCCTCCCCGCACGCCGCCAGAATTTTTCCCAGAACGGGCACTCCCTTTCTTTCGCAGAGGCGGAGGGTCTCCCCGAGCAGAAGTCCGTTCGCCCTGCCGTGGTCCACGCCGTAAAAATAGGTGAGACTGTATCCCATGCCGTGAACGAGCGTCGTTCCCGACTGCGCGATCGCCATGCCCGCGAGCATGGAGGCGTATAAGAGCGCGTCCCGCCCGTCACGGGTGAGCGTCCCCTTCGCCGCCTCCTTCAAAAGCGGATACATGACGCGCAGGCTCTCTGCGGAGAGCGCGTCGGAAAGAGGCGTCCCCTCGCGGGAGAGCATACTCTCCACGGCGTGGGAAAAGGCGTCGAGGGCGGTATTGACCGTGACCGCGCGCGGGAGTCCGTCCGTATACGCGCCGTCCAAAAAGGCAAATTTCGGGAACAGCGCGGGGCTTTTGATGCTCGTCTTCGTCTCGTCGAAATCGTTTGTCAGAATGGAATAGGGCGTCACCTCGCTGCCCGTCCCTGCCGTCGTCGGAACGTGCGCCATGGGAAGCGCCGCGCTGCGATAGCCGCCGGAAAAAACTTCGCCGTCCGTACGTTCTTCGACGGAGAGAATCGCAATCGCCTTCGCCGCGTCCATGGGCGACCCGCCGCCGATCGCCACGATAAAATCGGCGCCCGCGCTTTTTAAAAGCGCGATCCCCTCCCGCACGCAGGCGAGCGCGGGATTGGGCGTCACGCGGTCGAACAGCGTATAGACCTGTCCGTTCTCTTCGAGCGCGGACAGAACATCGTCGAGCGCCCCGTTTTTTGCGGACGATTTTCCCGTAACGACAAGGGCGTGCCCGCCCAACTCCTTCAACCGTCCGCCGTACTTTTTTACGCACCCCCTGCCGAAAAAGGTCTCCGTCGGCATCCGATAGTTAAAATTCATCTCTCCCCCTTTACGGCGACGGCGCGATAGATGGGAAGCCCCTTTCCCGCAAAAACCGCCTCGTATTCGGTCACGATATTGTCCTCCGCGTAAACGCTGCGGTGAAGATCGCGCGTCACCTCCTTTACGGTATAGCCGAAGGAAGCAAACTGCTCCAAGGAATAATCGAAAAATAGTTCGCTGTCCGTCTTTTGAACGATTTCACCGCCCTCTTTCAGCAATTTTCGGTATATCGCAAGAAAACGGGGCGAAGTGAGCCGCTGTTTTTCCCTTCTCTTTTCGGGAAGCGGGGTCGAAAAATTGAGATAGATCCTCCCGATACTGTCTTCGGGAAGATAACATTCGAGCGTTTCGGCGGGAATATTCATGAACCGCACGTTGGTAAGCCCCGCCGCGATAACGCGCTCCATTGCGGTGAGCACGACGTTGGAACACACCTCCACGGCAAGAAAGTTCACGTTCGGCTCCCGCGCCGCCTTTTCGAGGACGAACCCGCCGTTCCCGCACCCGATTTCGAGTTCTACGGGATTCCCGTTTCCGAACACTTCCCCGTAATCGAGGAGCATACGGTAATATTCCGCCGCCTCCTTTAAATTGAGGCAGGGTCTTCCCCGTGCAAGCAAAAGAGCCCCGCAAGCCTGCAAGCGGGGCTCCAGATTGCGTTTTCGGCGCATCCTCATCTTACTTGCTCCCCGTAGACCCGAAGCCGCCCGCGCCCCGCACGGTATCGGAGAGGGTTTCCGCCTCGCCGAACTCCGCCGTGTAGTAGGGCGCTATGACAAGCTGCGCAACGCGGTCGCCCGCCGCAACCGTACGCGTCTCCTTTCCGTGATTGTGCAGCGCCACCATGATTTCGCCCCGATAGTCGCAGTCCACAACCCCCACCTTGTTCGCGGGGGCGAGGTCCTGTTTGCAGGCGAGCCCGCTTCTGGCGTAGACGAGCCCCACCGTTCCGAACGGAAGCTCGACGGCGATCCCCGTATGGATAAAGCGGGTTTCGCCTGCGGGAATTTCCTCTCCCGCGCAGGCATAGAGATCCGCCCCCGCCGCATATGCGGAACCGTAAACGGGCAGACGGGCGTTTTCGTTTAATTTTTTCACGTTGACTTTCATGCGTATCGTCCTTATTGAAATTCTTCGTACTCTTTGAGCGCTTCTGCGGAAATACTGGGATGGATCTGCTCGAACGCCGCTTCGAACATCTCGCGGGTGAGCGGAATGGGCTCCGTGCCGTGCGCCGCCTGAATTTTTTCGAGCGCGATGCGGCACGCCTCCTCGATGATCCCGCAGACGTCTGCGGCGGAGTAATATGCCTCCTTCACCGAAACAACCCCTATGGGCGTCTCCTTTTTTACCGTCCGTTCGGTCATTTCCAGAACGTCCTCCGTCGTGATATCGTCGAGCGCGATTCCCTTGAGCTTGCTCTCGATGATCGCCCGCTTCGCCTCGACGTCGGGCGGGGTGACGTGGATGCGGTGGGAAAACCGCTTATAACGCAGATAGGCGGGATCGATGATATCGGGGCGGTTCGTCGCACCGATCATAATGCGTTTGGAGCCGTCTACGCCGAACCCGTTGATCCGCTGCAACAGCTCTGTCGTCACCGCCGCCTTGTAATCCTTCGTCTCGTCGGTACGGCGGGAAAAGATGGATTCGCACTCGTCCACAAACAGAATCGCGCCGTCGGGACACGCCTCGATCTCCTGAAAGATCTGTTTGACCGCCTGTTCGCTCTCTCCCACGTACGATTTAAAGATATCCGCGGGCGTCACGACGAAGAGAGGCAAATTCATGGCGTTTGCAATCGCCTCCGCGATCATGGTCTTGCCCGTTCCGGGCGCGCCGTACATGAGAAGCCCCAGTCCGCCCTCCATTTTATAGTATTGGATCACCTTGGGATTTTCCGCCATGAAGAGAAAACTTCTCACAAGCTGTTTGACGTTTTCCAACCCTTTGATGTCGTCGAGCGTCGTAGTGGGAATTCGGCTCTTGATCACCGAACCGTAGCTTGCCGCCCGATCGGAAAGTTTTTCGAAGTATTCGCGGTACGTCTCGCTCTTCTTATGATCGGTACAGCGATCCGCAAGCGTCTTGGCAATGTGCGCCGCGCGCGAATATTCCGTGCGCAGCGTTCTGCGCTCCTCGTCCTTTAAATCGCTCCTGTCCTTGCGCCCGTTGAGAATCGCCCGTATACGGGCGGTCGCCTCGTTAAATTCCCGCTCGAGTTCGTCTACCGTATCCTTCTTGGCTGTACCCGCGGCGGAAGCTCTTCCGATCCCTGCCATAATCTTCTCCCCTTACAAAATATCATCGATATTCGAAACGCCGTCGGAAGGTGCGCCCGAAGCGCCCGAAGCGTCCGAAACACCCGTCCCGTCTGCTCCTTCCGCGGTAATTCCGCGCTCTTTCATGATTTCGGCGATCATCTGCTGCGCGCCGGAGGGTGTGCCGAAGCTCTTTCCGCTGCCCTTCGTCAGATTTTTCTTCTTATCGGTAATCGAGCGGCTGTTCATGGATTTTTGCAGCTTGACGCAGGAGGTTTTCAGCGCCGTCGTAATGTCGAGCGCCATCCGGTACTTCATGATGATCCCTTCGATGATCGACTTCACTCTTCCCACGTTGTTGCGGATCGCCCTCTTTGCCTGACGGCGGCGCTTCCGGCGCGCAAAAACGCCGTGCTTCGTCTGCATGGAATCTTCGAACAGATTCTGGTCGAAGTTGATCGCGGCATCGATAAAGCCGATCGCGTCCGAGAGACACTCCATGGCGATGTTCACCGCCGTAAGCACCTCTACGACCTCCTTCAACTGTAAGCCCACGTCGAGGAATGTAACCATAAGCTCCGTGAGGTAGTTGTCCTGTCCGTATTTGAGTCGGAAGTCCACCGCTTTGTTGGCAAGTTCCAAAAGTTTTGCGTCAAACTGTTTCGCGCGCTGCTTCCGCTCGCGCTCGAGATGAAGCTTGTCGATATTGCCCTGAAGTTCTGCCCCTACGTCCCGCGTTCTTTCCATTTCGTCCATGTGTTTTCTCCTTTCACCGTTATTCTTTTACATATTTATCAACCGCCGAAGCGAGCGCCTCGCGCTCTGCAACGGGATTATCCACCCAGTCGTGCGCGTACACCCGCACGAGCTTCCAACCGCGCTCTTCAAGGCTCCTGTACCGCTTCGCGTTCTCGTCGATATAGTTTTCGCCCGCCGTCCGGAAGGGAAATTCGCACCATATGCCGAGTTTTGCCTCGTTCATATCCTCGGACAGCACGGCGATGGGAATACGCACCGACCCCGCCGTTACGCCGTAGTTGTACACAACCCGCTTCTCATCGATGCCGAGAGATACGACGTATTCGCCCACCGAGCGCAAAAAGCCCTTCTCGGGGGGAGCGGAAACAAACTGCTCCCTGCCGCCCTTGCTGAACTTCCCGACAAGGGCGAGGTAATCGCGGATATAGGAGACTTTATCGTTCGTGATCTGATCCGCGGTAACGGAATGGACGACGGTCACGGCGCACTGGGCGCGCGTCACCGCGACGTTGAAAATGCACTGTCCCAGTCCTCCGCGGTTCATTTCCCCGAACGCCTGCACGATTTTTCCGTCCTCCCGCCTGCCGTAGGTGAGAGAGAGAATGAGATGTTCCGTCTCCTGACCCTGCACCGTCTCGATCGTCTTAAAGAAGACGAGCTTTTCCTTTACGTCGGAGAAATTCGACAGCGCGCGGTCGATCTTTTTGGAAAGAGACGTATCCGCCCGCACGAGGGAGAGTATTTTTTCCGTCTGTTCCTGACCGAAGGCGACCACGCCCACCGAACGCGACAGCTTTCCCGTCTCCTTGTCAAAATACCGATCGAAATGCTTGTTGAGGCACTCTACCGTCGCGACTGCCTCGCGTTCGTTCACGCCGTTTTTGCACCAACCGTCGGGTACATATACGTCGGTAAAGCCGAGCCCCTCCGCAATGGGAACGGGCGCGGGGAAGGTGCGCATGGCTTGATAGTAACGCTTTTGCGAAAAGGCGATGAGGGGTTCCGTCTTGCTCCTGTAATGGCTCTCGAGCGCCGTTGCGGGAAAGGCTGCGTTCCGCAGCGCGAGACTGAGTACGGAGATCTCCGGCTCAAGCGTCGTCTCCTCCCCGTCCTCGTCCGTCAGTTTTTTCTCCGTGCGGGTCACGAAATGCTTCATGGGAGGCATCTGCCACTCGTCGCCGACGAGCACGCACTGCTTGGCTCGAAAGAGTACGGGCAGTATCGCCGTTGGCTCGAGCTGGCTCGCTTCGTCCACGATCACGACGTCGAAATTTGCGTATTCCTCCGCGCCGAACAGAACGCTCACCGTGGGAGGAGAGAGCAGAAAACAGCGCTTGAGTTTGAGAATCGCAGAGCCGTGCTGTTTAAAGAGACGGCGCAGCGTCTCCGCGCCGCCGCGCTCCGCCTGCAGGAAGGCGAAATCCGGATCGTCCGGATTGATCCGCATCATACATTTGCTCTCGACGACAGAGACCGATGCACCCGCCGCCGTGTCCTCCGCAGCAAGATATCTGTCGAGCGCGAGAGCCACCCTCCTTCCCGCTCCGTTGCGCGCGTCCCCCATGTCCGACTGTACATAAGAGACCGCCAGTGCGTAGAGGGAATGTTCGAACCAGTCGGCAAAGGAATGTTCTCCCTTTTTCTTGGCGCCCGTCTCAAAGGGACGGAAGAAACGTTCGAGAGAGAGGCGATTCCCCTCGTTGCGCGTAATTTTAAAATATTCTGCGGCGGCGCCGGCGATGTTGCGGTCGTCCGCCTCCTTTGCAAACACTTTGAGATCGCGGAAATTAAGCCCCGCGGGAGAGGTATAATAGGTCTCGAAGTACTCCTTCCCGAACGCCGACAGATCGGAAAGAAACGCTTTCGCGTTCCCGACCGCCTTCTCGTCCGCCTTTTCCGCCGCAAGCATCACCCGCACGGCGTCGGCGCGGACGGCGTCCGCCGATGCGAAGCGGTAAACCCCGCAAACCGTCCTCGCCATGTGCGCGCCGTGCAGCCCGAACCCGAGCGCAAGCGCCGAGAGAGCGCCTTCCAGTTCGTATTCCGCAGCCGCCGCGCGGTACACGGCTTTGAGCTCCCGCAGAGTATAGTCTCCCCGTTTTCTCGCGGCGCGCTCCGCGCAAGCCGATATCAATTCGTATTCTCCCGAAACCGCGTCGATCAGTTCCCGCCCCGCGGGAAAACTCCCGAACAGCACGACGGCTTCGAGTTCCTCCTTCTTTAATTCGCAGCGGAATATGCGGTTGAGCTTGGAGACGATGTCCTCCGCCTCCCGCAAAAGCTCCGCGCGCGCGTACACGTCGCACACCGCGCCCACGATCTCGCGGAAGGTCACATCCGAGAGATAACAGAGGGGCAGCAGCTTTTTTACGGCGCTCTTCGCGCCGAAATCGAGCGCTCTTGGTTTTTCCGCGTCCGCATAGGAAGCCAAACGGGGATAGAAATTCTCCGCAAGGCGAAGCTCCCCGTCCGTAAGATCTTCGCGGAAGACCTTGCGGTAATTCTCCTCGTGCTCCTTCGCCTGCGACAGAAATTGCTGAAATTCCTTGGCGAGCTCGGTGAGAATGTGCATGCCTTTTTCGTCGAGACGGGACAAAAGCTCCCTGTGTCCGTAGAGCACGCAGAGCGTCCTGCCCGCAATCGTCTCGTCCGTAACGCACCCGTCGAGCCTCGCGGAGAGCGTCTCTGCCTCTTTGGAAGGGGTGAGCGCATATGCGCCCGTATACGTCTTGTCGCACCCGTCGTAACGTTCGAGCGCGTCGGAAAGACGGACGACGTCCTCCCTCTTCAACGTGCAAACGGCGGAGAGCTCCTCCCCGGAAAATCCGCTCTCGGCGGTGAGCACGAAATCGTTCACGTTGATCCCGTCGCACTCTATGCCGAGGGGAGAAAAGAGAGCTTTCCCGTCGGATACAACGCGGTCGGCGTTCGCCGCCAGAGTTCTCAGCCGCACAAACGCCCCTTCCGTATCCCTCCCCTCCAACGTACCGTAGCGGGGAATCCAGGGACAGCGGGCAAACGAGTGTGCGCCCTTGTCCGTAATGAGGTCAAACTGACCGCCCGCCGCGACGGCGGAGGCAAGAAGATTATGGTATTCCTCGCGCGTGATCCGCGCGGCGTCTCCGCTCTCCGCAAATCCTATGGCGGGAAGATCGTTCTTCGAATACGCGTCGAGCGCTTCGAAATAGCTGCCGCCCGCGACGGGGGTAAAAAAGCTGCGCGTGACGTGGGAAGAGATCTCCCGCACCGCATCGGCGCTGTCCTTGCGGGCGCGGTCGAGCACACCGTAAACCGCGTTGCCCGCCGGCTGATAGCTTCTGCGCGCGCGCAGCAAGCTCGAAAAATCCCTTCTGACGTCCGAAGGGTTGAGCTTTGCCGCCTGCGCGGAAGTCTCGCAGTCGAGCAGCATCGCGAAGGGACGAAGTTTTTCGGGAAGCTTCGCATAGACCTCGGAGAGCGCCGCAAGTTTTTCGGAGGCGAGCAGCACCGTCTTCCCCTCGGAGAGCAGCGCGGCGATCATGTTTGCGATCGTGAGCGTCTTACCCGTTCCGGGAGGTCCCTTTATGATGATCGACTTTCCGCCGACGACCTTTCGTATCATCTCCTCCTGTACGCTGTCGCGGGGAAGAACGTACCACGGCTCCTTCTTCCCGTCTTCGGCGTCCTCCTGCGGCGGACACATCGTAAAAATGCGCTTTATGAGAGGGTGTTCGTCGATCGCCTTGCGGTTGCGGCGGATATCGTAGTACATACAGATTTCATCGTGATTGTAGCGGGAAAGCGCGAGCACGTCCCGTTCGAGACGAAAGAGCGTCTCCTCGCGGGCGGCTTCCAGAAGCTTTTTCGCGTACGCCTCCACGCGTGCGAAATACTCCGTGCCGTCGCCCAGTTTATCAAGATTGATGGAATCGTCCACCGCCACGCCTTCGCCGTTAGGGTGCGGAAATCCCGCCGCGATCTCTTCTCCCCATACGGCTTTGAGCTTTGCCGTAAAACAGGGATTGAGATAGACGTCGTCCGCAATAAATTCGATGACGACGGGGTTCGTTCTCACCGAGCGCACAAGACGCACGGGAAATATGAGGAGCGGAGTGAGAATCTCTTTGGTCTCGGTCTCCCCGCTCATGGGCACGCGCCAGCGCACCGCACCCACGCCGAGAAAGATGGGGTTGATCCCCTTCGAATTGATCTCGCCGTAGGCGTTTTTGATGAAACTGTCGAGAAGCTTGGGATCGCGCGTACCGTTGCCGTCCGCCCACTCCACGTCGTTGGCGCCGAGCGAAAGAAACTGCTCGCTCTCGGGCTCGGGCGCGCTTCCCCGCATGACGGTATTCCCCGTCTTGCCGAAACGTTTTCGAATGACTTCGAGAAGATAGGCGGAGGGATTCGCCTGCAAACTGTGCGTGAGATAATAGGAGGCGGCTCTGTCGCCCGCTCCAAGATCCATGAGTTTATTTTTATTGCCGTCGTCGATATGCAAAAGATCCACGACAAATTCATCGATATTCATGATCCCCCCCCTATTCGAAACTGATCGTATGCCAGACGTCTTCGCCCATCGTAAAACAGTCGTGCTCGAACGCTCGCGCGTCACATTCGACGATCTCGACTTTGTAAGTGAGCGAAGAGGTCTTGGTCTCGTAATGATCGAAATTGTATCTCCATTCGTCGAGCCTTCCCTTTGTGACCCCGAGCTCTGTAAAATACCAGTCTCTGAAACCGCGGTTGATCGCCGTATGCTGGAAGGCGTGAAAACATTCGTGCAGAATACACATGATCATCCATTCGCAATCTTCCGAACACTTCTCGCGGTATAAGATCCGATTGCCGCCCTCGCAGCACAGTCCGCCCGCGTCTTTCTTCTCCCATTTCTCTTCGGGAACAAGCTCCACCTGAGGATCGAGCCCCGTATCGAGCAGACGCTGTACGAGCTTCGTCGCAACCGTGAGCCGTTCCGATTTTGTCTCGCGGTCGAGCGTATTCCATACCGAAATATCGTCTCCGCAGAGAACGCAATAGCGCGCCACCATGCCGCATTTGGAAAAAAAAGTTCCCCCCGACGCCATGATTTTTTCGATATTGCGCGGATTGAGCGCCCCGATGTCGTCGTAATCGAATTTGCTGCGGACGTTGCTGTCGACCGCGCCCTCCCCGAATTTTCCCCAGTCCTTATCCAGAAGCTGGTTCTGCGAGGGAAGTCCCGCAAGATAGACGAGCGCCTTCTGTCTGTTGTTCTTCGAATGTGCCGCGGCGATTTTTTTCCAATCCTTCCCCGACGCAAACGCGGCGGAGGCGGCGTTGAGCCCCGTATAGCCCATGAACGGGAGGGATTCGCGCAAAAACGCGTATTCCCCCGTTCCCGAGATCATTCCTTTCTCCTCGAACAGATCGGCAACGTCGCGGAAATAGGGCATCGTGAGATAATAGTATCCCGTGCCGGAGACGCCGCCCGCCGCAACCGCCTCGTCGTAGAGCGCGCGTTTTCCCGTTTCATCCCATAGAAAGACGTGTCCGCCCTCCCTGCCGAAGGAAACCGCCGCGCTAAGTATTTCCTTTCTGTCTCCCCGTAAACCGGAAAATCCCGTCAAAAGGCAGTCGCAGTCCCGTTTTTTCAGCGCCGCGAACAGCGCGGAAAGCTGCGTCGCCGTCTTGCCCGAAAGCGCCGCGGCGTTCAGCTCGCAGCAGTTCTTCCCCCGTCTTTGCGCATAGTGAGCCGCGGCAAGCCGCGCCTCCTCGGGAAAGGGGGTGCAGAGGACGACCGCGTTCGCCTCGCGCTCGTCGTTCCAGACGGGAAAATATTCTCCATTGGGCGACAGCGGCTTTGCCGCATCCTCCAAAAGCCGCGCTTCCTCCGCCTCTTCCAGCATAGAGCGCACAGCCAAAATCTCCTCGCGCTCCTCGGTAAGGGCGGAAATCACGCGTTCCTTCAAATCGTAAAATTTGACTCTTTCGCCGAAGGGAAATCCTCCCTCGAGCTCGCCCGCCTGCGTAAGCGCGCGCTCCAGTTGGTCCGCCGCCTCCGCCGCCTCCTTTGCGGTCTTGACAAGCCATCCGCTCTCCCCCCTGAGTTTGTAGAGGAGGGCGTAAACGCCGTCGGTGATCTCCCGCGCCCGCTTTGTGAAGGCGAGCAGACTTTCGAGCGCCGAAGCGGTCCTCGTATATCCCTTCCCGCGGGCGGCGGGCTCCGTCTCTTCGAGGTAGCGCACCAGCTCGTCCCCCGCCTTGGGAACAAAAGCGTCGTAAAACCGCAGCGCAAGCGCTTTTGCGCGCATACGGAAAGAGAGCGCCTCCGCGTTTTCGCGGTTACGCGGGTTGGGACGATCCTGCTCTAAGAGACGGTCAAGCTCCCGACAGCCCTCCGTCAGCTTGTCCGCATCCAGACTGAAAAGGAAGACCGCGTTCGCCCGTTCGATTTTTTCGGGTATGGTGGGCACGTTGAACCTCTGAAATTATTTATCGTCGTCCGAAAGAGTTACGCGGCGGGGAGAGAGAAGATCTCCTTCCGTCTCCGCCCCGCTCCCGTCCGTTCCGCCGTCCAGTTGGGCGAAATAGGCGTCCGCTTCGCGGTCGCGCCGCTCCTGCTCCGCTCTTCTCTGCTCCCGATCGTCCCGAACGGTTTCGCCCGTCGTGTGCGTGCGGTGCTCCTCGTCGTATTCGTGGAGTGCGTCGTCCACGGTATGGATAAACTGCTTGAGCTGGGAGCGGGTTCTGTCCGTCATGTTCCGCTCGACGAGCTTGAGATCCACGATGTGTTCCAGCTCGTCGGCATTCGCAAGCCCGATCATCACGTTGTTCATCTTGTTGAAGTCGATCGCCGCGCCGAGCGTATAGAGGACGGCGGGGTGCTGTTCGTAACCGAGAATAAAGTCGTTGATCCCGTTTAAGAAACGGTCCTGCTTTCTAAACGCCCTGCGCATTTGCTCCTTTTCGGCAATCTGCGCGGAAAGTCTCTTGTTTTCCTCCTCGAGATCGGCAATTTCGGGATCGATCTGATCGCGGCAGCGGTACATCGCGTCTACCTTGTCCGTTTCGCCGTTCCTTACCGCGTCCGCAATTCTGCTTTTCTCCGCTTTGAGCTCTTCGATACGTTCGGTATTTTCGCGGAGAGCCTCGCGGTCCCCGGTCACGCCGTAACGCAATTCGAGATCGTCGTCGAACTTTTTCAGATTCCGACGGAAGATTATGATGCGCTCTTTGATCCGGTCGCTCTCCGCAATGCGGTCGATCGCGTCGGGAACGTATTCGGGAATCTTCTTGGCGCTCTTATCGCGCGAAAAGACGCCCTGCTTCACGCTGGCGCGCAGCTCCTTCCACTTGCGGGCATAGCCGAGCGCATCTTCGATGTAGCCGACGCTTCTTTTCGAATACATCGACGACGAGACGTCGTTGCGCCAACGGACGAGACAGCCGATGAGCTGTTCGGCGAGCGCGGCGGCATCCTGCGAGGAATCGTCGAGCGCCTCCTCCAACACCGCGCGGATCTCGCGCAGCTTTTCCGCGCTCTGAACGAGGATATTGTCCCGATCGGGCGCCGTGCCCAACTTTTTGATGACCTCGCAAGCCTTTTCCGAAGTATCAAGGTACTTATAAACCACTGCTTTTATACTCATAAAATTTTCTCCTTTTGTCGTAAGTTTTACTTCCTCGGCAATCTTATCGCGGGCGGCTTCGTATTTTGCAAGCTTCTTTTCCGCCTTTTTTTCGCTGAGTTGTACGCAAAGACGGGTCAGCTCTTTAATCGCATCCCGCATACTTTTGTTAAAGCCGCCGTTCACGCCCGCGCGGCAGTATTTGCCCACGAGCGCGAGACATTCCTCGGCAAGGATCTGACAGCCGTCGCTCGGATAGCCCGTGAGCCCCATCTGCGCAAATTTCCCGTCGAATTCCACTCCGTTTTCCCGAAGCACTAAAACCGTCTCGTCCACATTCATAGCAATTCCTCTTTTTTAATTATCCTTCTGTTGGGATGTGACCGATTCGATCAACAGCCCCGCTCCCTTCGCATAATTTTTCTTTCCCCCCAAAGCCGCCACGATATCGTCGTCGAAGAAGGTGTATTCGGACTGTCCGCCCTTGTTGATAAGCCGTTTGACAAGCGCGAAGTTATTTTGCCCGAGCTCTTGTTCCACATGGGAGATCTCTCTCTTGCCGAGATAAGCGTGCTTCCCCACGCCCGAGATAAAGAACAGGTACCCGCTTCCCCCGTCGTCCAACAGCTTGGGATACTCCTCGATGATTATGAGGTTTGTAAGCGACTGAACCTTCCCCTCCTTGCTCTCGTCCGCCCTGCCGTTTTTATCGCAGCGAATGTGCTTGAGCGTAAGCCCCATATTGACAAGTCCCTCGACGGTGGGTTTATCGATCTCTTTTTCGCGCGCAAGCAGGGTGCGCAGCTCCTCGTTCGTGAGCCGTATCACGCCGAAGAGAGGCGCGCGAACGTGAGAAATACAGGAGCGCAGCACGTTGTAGATTTTTCCGACGCGATCCACCTCCACCGAAGTGACCCGCCCGATGTTTTGCTCCGTTCCGAGCGTCGGATATTTTTCACAAATGAGGCGTTTGTTTTTTTCATAGTCGAACCAACGGTTCGCCGTTTCCGTGCTTTTCCCCTCTGCAAGCGAGTTGAGCATGGAGAGCAGAAGCCGCGCCGCGCCGAATTTGATTTTCGCCACGTCTTCACGCGTATAGCCCTGTATGCCGTCGTCGCCGGTCACGTCCGCACGCTCGGAAAAACAGACCGCGGTGTAATAGCCGTATGCGATGCGGCAGCCCTCGATATCGCCGCGGCTCTCGTCCGAATATCCCTTTTCATAGAGATATCCCAAAAAGACGACCGCCTTGGGATGTCCCGCCCGCGCCGCAAGCGTGCAATATTCCACGCTCCGCCCGATATACTTTTCCTTTTCTTTGACGGGATCGTCCAGCCAACGGAAAAAACAGAGCCGCGCAAGACGGTAATACTCTTCGCTCTCCCGCGTCACACGGAATTCCCCGATCGCGGTGAGTTCTTTGGTACAGTACGGACAGGACAGACGTCCGTCGTACAGCATGAGCGGTTGATCGACGCTCTTGTGACACTCTTTGCAAATCATATTGCCGCCTCCCCGTTCTCATTGGGATCGATCGCATCCGCCGCGTTCCCTTCCTCGTCCTGTACGGCGGATATCGTAAACGCAAAGGTATCGTTTGTCAGACGATAATTGTTCGCGTCGGCATCCGACAGGATCGCCCTCACGGAATAGGAGCCCGCTCCGGTCGGCAGACTTTCAAGCTTTACGCCGCCCTCATAGTACTCGTAAGAGAAGCTGAGACTTTCTCCGCTCGCCGTAACGGTACTCGCCGTAACGGTAATTTGATCCCCTTCTTGGTAGGAGCTTTCTCCGCTCCATTCAACCGCTACGGACTTTGGCGAAATGGTAAACGCCGTCTCTGCGTTCGTCAGCGTGTAATTTGCGTTATCTCCAGTCGCACTTGCTGTATACTCTCCCGCGTTCGTCTGTCCGCCCGTTACGGTGAGA
>CAYLVU010000006.1:0-86604 GCA_964387225.1 uncultured Clostridia bacterium
TGCCGTCGAATAAAAAGAGTCCGAATCTTTCTCGAACTCTTTTATGCGAACTCGCCGTTTGTCTTGTATTAAATATTATTATTTGATATTTTTTGTTGTTTCCAATTCCTCACGAGTATTTAACTTTCTTTAAAAACAAAAATACGTCTTTCTTCCTTATCCGCAACCCTTTTATGATTTGTAATCTGTAATCGTGAACGTACGACGTCTTTTTGCCGCAACAAGGACATTGCTGTTCTCTCTTTTCCGTACTGATCCTGATATGGATTACTTCTGCGTTTTCCTGAATTTCTTCTACGTTTACGTTGGACAACCCCAATATCTTTGTGTTATAATCTTCTTGAAACATAGCTTGAATCTCCTTTGTAATTTGCGGTGATTTCATTTTAGCAGATTCTTCTCCGCTATGCTTTTCTTTTTTTCTCTTTCCTCTGAAAAATAAATGCCGAAGCCGAAACTCCAACATTTATTGTAGAACCTTTTAATTTTGAAACAGTTTTTTTACCCGCTCCATCTCTTCGCAAAGCGAAATGATCATCCGATTGCGGGAATCGGTTGAGGGAACAGGCGCGACCCCCTTTGAAAACGCCTCGCCCGTGTATATTCCGACCCCCACGACGGCAAATTCCGTCCTGTTCGCCGCGGCACTTACCATGAATTCGACGAGAATCCCCGCCGCTTTTTTTTCGTCAAAATAAAATTCGTCCAGACGGACGCGCCTCGCCCTCTTTCCCGAAGCGGCAAAAATTACGCGTTCCACGGCAAGCGCACATTCCGTCCTGAACGCATCGAACTGCGCGAGGGCGATCGAAACGGGAAACGCCGCCGAAACGTAGATTCCTCCGTTTTCCGGCGAGGGGAAACCGCTTCCGTCCTTACTGCGTCCCGCCGATTGGGAGAGCGCAACGACGAGACATTCCCCCGCGCGCAGATATTCCGCCGCCGCAATGTTATTCGTGGACGGGCAGCTCTTGAAAAATAAGATGCGTGCGCCCGTCTTCGCCGCAATGACGCCCGGCGATATCAGATCGCACTTCTCCGCAAGGCGATAACCTTTTTTGGGGGCAACGCTAATCTCGTAACCTTCGGCGGACAGTCCGCGGACCGCCTTGCTGATCGCCTGACGGGAAACGCCGAGCTCCCGGGAAATACAAGCGCCCGAAACAAATTCGCCGCGCGCGTTTTCCAGCATATTTAAGATGCCGTTTTTACAGTTCATCAGAGATATTTTTTGAGGCTTTCGGCGCGGTCGGTCTTCTCCCAGGGGAATCCGCTCCTTCCGAAATGACCGTAAGCCGCAGTCTGCGCGTAGATGGGACGGCGCAACCCGAGCGCCCGGATAATCGCCGCAGGGCGGAGATCGAACTCCTTTGCAATGATACCGCAGACCTCGTTATCGGGAAGCTTTCCCGTGCCGAACGTATCGACGAAGAGAGAAACGGGATTCGCCACGCCGATGGCGTAGGCGACCTGCAATTCGATTTCATCGGCAATACCCGCCGCAACGATGTTTTTACAGATATAGCGCGCCATGTACGCGGCGCTGCGGTCCACCTTGGTGGGATCCTTTCCGGAGAAGGCTCCGCCGCCGTGCGGGCACCTGCCGCCGTAGGTATCTACGACGATCTTTCTGCCCGTAAGCCCCGAATCCCCCTCGGGACCGCCGATCTCGAATCTCCCCGTGGGGTTGATGTAATAATGGGTGCCTTCGTCGAGGAGATTACGGGGAATGACGGCTTCGACGACATACTTTTTCATGTCCGCCGCGATCTGCTCCTGCGAGACTTTGGAGTTATGCTGGGTAGAGACGACCACCGTATCCACGCGGACGGGCGTTCTCCCCTCGTATTCGACCGTGACCTGCGTCTTGCCGTCCGGACGGAGATAGGAGAGCGTTCCGTCCTTGCGGAGTGCGGAAAGCCGCTGCGCCATCTTGTGGGCAAGCGTCACGGGCAGGGGCATGAGCTCCTCCGTTTCGCGGCAGGCATAGCCGAACATCATGCCCTGATCTCCCGCGCCGAGCATGTCCGCATCGTCGGCGCCGCCGATCTGCGCGTACGTCTTTTCCTCTACGGAATGATCAACGCCGAGCGCGATATCGCTCGACTGACCGTGTATGAGCTGTATGACGTTGCAGCGGTCGAACGCAAAATCGCCGTGACGGTATCCGATGTCCTCGATCACGCCGCGCGCGATCTTCTCGTAATCCACGCACGCCTTGCTCGTCACCTCGCCCGCAATCATGAGCGTATTGTACGCCGCACAGCACTCCACCGCCGCGCGGGAATCCGCGTCGCCCGCAAGCAACGCATCCAGAATCGTATCCGATATCCTGTCGCACACCTTATCGGGGTGTCCTTCCGTCACACTCTCGCTTGTAAAAAATTTTCTCATGTCCGTTTTCCTTTTGAATTCCCGTCTATTATAGAGGAATCGGGGTGAAAAGTCAAACGAAATCTTTGCTTTTCGCGCAAAGGCGTGATATAATCTTGCATATATGAAAGATTGCCGTCTCTGTCCCGTCGAATGCGGCGCGGACAGAACAAAACAGGCGGGACGGTGCGGCGTAAAGGGTCTGACCGTCGCAAAATACTATCTTCATCCCTATGAAGAGCCCCCCATCTCGCACAAAAACGGAAGCGGGACGATTTTTTTCGGCGGATGCTCTCTCCGTTGCGTCTTTTGCCAGAATTACGAGCTCTCCCGCGCCGAACGTGGGAAGGAGATTTCCCCGCGCGAACTTGCGGACATCTTCCGCCGATTGGAGGACATGGGCGCGGACAACGTGAGCCTCGTCACGCCCGACCACGTTTCCCATCTCATTGCCGAGGCGTTTTCCCTCTACCGTCCTTCCCTTCCCGTCGTCTACAATTCGGGAGGATACTGCAAGACGGAGGCGCTGCGCGAAATCGATCCGTACGTTGACGTTTATCTTCCCGATCTCAAATTCTGTTCCCCCCTTCTCTCGAAACGCTATACGGGACGGGAGGACTACTTCGAATACGCGAGCCGCGCCGTCGCGTTTATGGCAAAAAAGCCCCTTCGTTGGAGCGAAGACGGCAAAATGCTTTCGGGAATACTCGCAAGACACCTCGTCATGCCCTGCTGTATTTCCGATTCCTTAAACGTGTTGGACTATCTCAAAGAGGTACTTCCCGAGGGCGCGCCCCTCTCTTTGATGCGGCAGTATACCCCCATGGGCGAAGCGGAACGCTTTCCCGAACTGCGGCGGCGGGTGACGGAGCGGGAATACAGGCGCGTCGTCGACCGTGCGCTCGACCTTGGATTTGCACCTCTCTACACGCAAGAACGGGAGAGCGCCGACCGAAAATACACGCCCGAATGGGACTTTTAGGTCATTTGTTGAGCCAATCGTCCTTAAGCTTTACCAGTGCCTTCGTAAGTTTGGCACATTCTTCGGGCGAGGCGCTCTTTAAACTTTTTTCCATACGGCGCAGCAATTCAAGCTGTCTGCATTTCATATCCGCAGTATTTTTCACGGAGTTTGTTTTATGCTAATTCATCTCGAAAACGTAACGTTCGGCTATACGGGCGACCCAAATGTGGACGGAGCATCCTTTTCGGTCAACGAAGAGGAACGCATCGGGCTGATCGGTTCTAACGGGGCGGGCAAAACGACGCTCATTCGCCTGATGCTGGGCGATTTGAATCCCGATTCCGGCAGCGTGACCAAGAAAAACGCCGTCCGAATCGGCTATCTCGAACAAAACGGAGGCTTCGAGAGCGAGAGTACGGTCTATGCCGCCATGGAAGAGCTCTTCGGCTACGACAGAGAGCTGATCGCGGAGCTCGGCAAGACGGAGGTCATGCTGGCGCAAGCCGAAGGGAACGAGCTTTCCCGCCTTTCCGCCCGCCTCGATAGCCTTCACCGCCGTATCGCCGCACGCGACAGTTATCACTATGACGTACGCATCAAAACCGTACTCAACGGAATGGGATTCGGCGCCTTTTACGAGCGCAAGGTGAGTACCATGTCCGGCGGCGAAAAAACAAAACTGAAACTTTGCCGTCTGCTGCTCGAGGAGCCCGAGCTGCTCGTTTTGGACGAACCGACCAATCATCTCGACGTCAAAACGCTGTTTTGGCTCGAAGAATACCTCTCCTCCTATAAAGGCGCGATCTTTATCGTCTCCCACGACCGCTATTTTCTGGACAAACTCACTTCCCGCACCCTCGAGCTCGAACGCGGAAAGGTGTTCTCCTACAAGGGAAATTACACCAAATACAAACGGCTCAAAGAGGAGCGGTTGAAGGAACGGCGGCGGGAATACGAACGCACGCTGGAAGAGATTGCAAAGCTTGAGGACTACGTAAACCGCAATATCGTGCGGGCGACGACGGCGAAAAGCGCCCAAAGCCGCGTGAAGCAGCTTTCCAAGATCGATTTGCCCGAAAAGCCGCTGCCCCCTCCCGAGCCGCCCCGTTTTCGGTTTTCTTACAGCGAAAAACCGTACGAAAAAGTGCTGTCCGTGGATAAATTCGATCTTACGGCGGGAGAAAAGACGCTGCTTTCGGGCGCGGAATTTACCCTGATGCGCGGAGAAAAATGCGCGCTCGTGGGAGACAACGGCACGGGAAAGAGCACCCTGCTCAAATATCTTCTTTCCGGAAAGCCCGAGATCAAATACGGAAAATTCGTCAAAATCGCCTACTACGATCAGGAAAATGCCGACCTCGACGGCGAGGAACGCGTGCTCGACGCGTTTTGGGGAAAGCATGCCCTACTCTCCCGGACGGACGCGCGGAAGCTTCTGGCGCAGGCGGGCATTTCCGCAGAGGATGTCGATAAGAAGGTAAAGGAACTTTCGGGCGGACTCAAAGCAAAGCTCGAGCTCTCCCTTTTGGAGGCAAAGCAGGAAAACGTTCTGTTTCTCGACGAGCCCACCAACCATCTCGATTTGCCCGCAAGGGAGGCGCTGGAAGAGGCGCTCGTGCAATTTGACGGCACGGTTTTGTTCGTTTCGCACGACAGAAGATTTATCGAGGCGATTGCAAACCGGATTGTGACCCTCGAAAACGGTCGGCTCTCCTCCTTTCAGGGCGGATACCGCGCCTTTCTCGAACAGGAAAAGGCTCCCCCTTCCGCTCCCGATACAGAATCCCGCAAGCCGAAGACGGACTGTTACCGCTCCAAAGAGGAGCGGGCAAAGGAGGCGAGGCGGAGAACGCGCGCAAAGGAAATCGAGACGGAGCTGGAAGCTCTGGAACGGGAAGAGGCGGAGCTTGGAAACCGTTTGATCGAATGTGCCGCCGACTATGTGAAGGTACGGGAGATTTCGCAACGGCAGGACGAGATTCTAAGACAGACGGAGCTGCTTTATGCGGAATACGAAACTTTGATTTAGAGAAGAGGAGAAAACAATGGAAAGAAAAAAAATCGCCGTCGTAACGGGCGCATCCTCGGGCATGGGGATGCTGTTTGCAAAGAGCGTATGCGAAAAATACGCAATCGACGAGCTTTGGGCAATCGCCCGCAGCGAAGAAAAACTTCGCGCCTTAGGGGCGTGTACGACGGTTCCCGTGCGGGCGATCCCGCTCGATCTTTCGGACGGGGAGAGCGGAGACAAGCTGCGCTCGCTCCTTGAAAAGGAGCACCCCGACGTACGCATTTTAATCAACGCCGCGGGATACGGAATGTTCGACAGGTTCGACCGTATTTCAAAAGAGGATAATTTGGGAATGATCGATCTCAACTGCCGCGCCCTCACCGAACTCGTCTACCTGACCATCCCCTATCTTTCGGCGGGAAGCGCCATTCTCAACGTGGCGAGCGTGGCGGCGTTCCAGCCCGTGCCCTATATCAGCGTATACGCCGCGACGAAAGCTTACGTTCTCTCCTTTTCCCGCGCGCTCTCGCGGGAGTTGAAGCCCAAAAAGATCCGCGTGCTTGCGCTTTGCCCGTATTGGACGAGGACGGCGTTTTTCGACCGTTCGAACAAAAATGCCGTGATTACCCGCTTTGACTGTATGTACGATCCTGCGTTCGTCGTCAAAAAGGCGATGAAGGCGTTGGACGGGAAACGGGATTACGTGGTTCCCGGATTTATTGCAAAGGCAACACACGCCATGACCAAACTTCTTCCGCACAGGACGGTGATGAACGTGTTCCTGCGCCGACAAAAATTAAACAAACAACAAATCGGCTAAAAAGCGCGGCATTTTTCGTGCCGTTTCCATAGGAATTATAAATTGTAATTGATATTCCTTCCGTCATTGCGATCGGGGTGCGCAGGCACGCCCCCCTTTCGCCTCGCGCTGCTCGGCACTTTCCCCCATAAATGGGGGACAGCGGGGTCCCTTGCCTGCCCCCGTTTACGGGTGACAGCGGGGCTGTGCTCATGCCTGCCCCCGTTTACGGGTGACAGCGGGGCTGTGCTCATGCCTGCCCCCGTCTACGGGGGAAGGTGTCGCCGTAGGTGACGGAAGGGGGCTGCCTGTTATGCGCGTTCCTCGCTTCCCCTCCCCGTCATTGCGAGGCAATTTATTGCCGTGGCAATCCGGACGTTATCGCTCGTTTTTTTCTTCCGGATTGCTTCGTCGCTTCGCTCCTCGCAATGACGACGGAAAACGTTTCCCGCTATGACGGCGGCAACACAAGCAACGTTCGCCGCAACGACGGCGGACAATTACGAAATTATCGTTTGCCGCTCTTATATTATACAACAAATTGCTTAAAAAGTAAATAAGCGCACTTACCTTGCAAGCAGGGTAAGTGCGCGATAGGATTTTTATATGAACTTTCCTATGGGATTACGGTTACTCACTCGATGGCGATTGTCTTGGGAGAAACCTTTTGGGGAAGCTGTTTGGGAACGGTAAGCGTGAGTACGCCGTTTTCGTATTTCGCCCGAATGCTTTCCTGTTCGATATCGTCGCCGACGTAGTAGCTTCTCTGACAGGAGACCGAACGCTCTCTGCGGATAAAATGACCTTCCTCCGCCTCGGGCTCTTCCTTATGAGCCTTTTCCGCGCTTACGGTGAGATACCCGTTTTCAAGGGAGACTTTGATCTCCTCTTTCGAAAATCCCGCAAGCTCGATCGCAAGCTGATAGTCGCCTTCCGTCTCCTTGATGTCCGTCCGCATGACGCCCGTCTGTTCGTCGTAAAACATGGGCTTGAAAAAGTCGTTAATCGCGTCAAATACGTCCGAATTCCTTCTTTGAACATATGCTTTCATATTTTTTTCTCCTTTTCGCTCCCACTCGTGGAACACTATATATATACCGCAAAAGAGAAAAAATAAACCGCAGATCCATTATTTTTTTCGCTCGCGGACGCGCATCTCGCCGAAAAAGGAAGTGAGTATGCGGGAACACTCCTCTTCGAGAATCCCGCCCGAAACCTCCACCTTATGGTTGAGCAGATTGGCGGCGGCGAGCTCGTTGGTAAGGCTGCGCCCCTTCTGCTCGTAGGCGCCGAAGTACACCCGCTTGATGCGCGCGTTGAGAATCGCCCCCATGCACATGGGACAGGGCTCCAGCGTGACGTAAATCTCGGCGTCGGGGAGCCTCCAGGAGCGCTCCTTTCGGCACGCCTTGTCGATAGCCCTCATCTCGGCGTGAGCGGTCGCCATTTGCAGTCTCGTGCGAAGGTTATACCCCTTCCCTACGATCTTGCCGTCAATCACGACCACCGCGCCGATCGGAACTTCCCCCCTTTTTTTTGCCTTTTCGGCAAGACGGAGCGCCTCGCGCATGAACTTCTCTTCCAAAATCAATATTCCTCCGTAAATCTCGCCAGCGCGTCGAGATTTTTTTCGAATAAATCGGGCAGCGCTTCAAACCCCAACGGATGCGGGATATCGTCCCGCCCCGCTTCCACGGTAAACGCCGGAATTTTTAAAGTCTCCACGCACCAATCCTTATAGCCGCCCGCCGAGCCCTTCGCCTCCCTTAGGGGATAGCCCGTTGCCCCGCTCAAAATTTTTCCGAGCCGCCTGTCCCGCATAAGACGCAGACGATCCTGATGAAACCGCCAATAGATCTCCTCCCCCTTCGTATGGTAGCTCACCGTAAAATCGGGGGAAACTTGCAGCGTGAAATCGACAAGCGCGCGGCTTTCCGGCGCGCAGAGCGGCGCCGCGCCGATATAGCCGGAAGAAGAAGGCGCGGTCGCGTTCCGCTTTCCCGTACCCCATCGGGCGGGAAAGTTGACGTTAAGATCGACCGCCTGCGCGTTCGCCTTCCACAGCGAAAAACCGTCTCCGCCGTTGACGGAAAGAAGCTCTTGCCTCCGCCCGCCGCTCACGCTTGCGATTCCCTCGGTTGCGAGCAGCGCCCCGTCCGGATTCGCGAGGGGCAGAATCCAGACGCCGCCCCTTGAAACTCCTCTGCGCACATGCTCGAGCGCAAGCATCGAGGTGATCCATTCCCGCGCGTGAAGCGCGTATTGGCACACGCCCAAAGGAGGCGTATGCGTTCCCGTGAACAGCGCGAAAAGCTCTCGCCCCTCCGCGCTCCTGCCGTAAATCCGCTTTTCGCCCCGATAGCGCCTGTAAAATCCGCTTACCGCCTCGTAAACGTTCATTTTATATGTTATGCGAAAGCAAAAAAAACGGTTATTTATGATAGGCGGAACCGCTGTTGATCATGAAGGCGCGGTAGAGCTGTTCCAAAAGAACGACCCGCATGAGCTGATGGGGAAAGGTCATTTTCGAAAAGGACAGAAGCGCGTCCGCGCGCGCTTTGACGGCGGGGCTCAAACCGCAGGAGGAGCCTACGATCAAGGTAAGTTCTTCCCCGCGGTCGCACAGCGCACGAATATCCGCAGCGAACTCTTCCGAGGAGCGCTGCGCGCCCTCCACTGCGAGCGCAACCGCCCTTCCGCGCAAACTGCGCAGAATGTCTTCTCCCTCTTCCTCCAACGTATTCCGTTCCGGTAGCTCCCTCACTTCGACCTTCGCAAAGCGGGAAAGCCGTTTTAAATATTCCGCCTGCGCCGCGCGCAGATAATCCTCTTTTAATTTGCCCACGCAGACGATATAAATTTTAACCATGTAAAACCCCCGTCGCAAGCGTAGCAACCCACTCCACGGCAAAGACGGCAAGTCCTATCGCCGCGCCGGAGAAGAAAGTTTTTCCTCCCTTGACCCCCGTCTTTTTTGCGCCCTTTCCGTCGATCGCCAAAAACAGCACGGCTGCGACAAGGCAAACCGCGGACACGGCGCACAGCGCGATATATCCGCCCCTGCCCATGAGATCGATGAGAGAAAATCCTTCGGGAAAGCGCGGGGAATAGACGGCGTTCAAAGAGAGAATGACCGCGTTGTTGCAGAAATGTGCCGCCATCGTGGGAAGAGAACTGCCCGAGCGAACGGCTACGAGCGCATAGCAGACGCCGCAGACAAACTGGTAGAGCGTCTGGGAAGGATTACCGTGAAAGAGGGAGAACATCGCGCCCGAAACCAACGCCGCCGACCAAAGCCCCCACCCGCTTGCGCGGAGATTGCGGGATATGATTCCGCGGAAGATCGTTTCCTCGCACAGCGCGGGAAGAAGGGCGATGACGAGGATTGCGGGCAGAAGATTCCATCCGGAAAGATCGGGAAGCGCCGTCTCGCTCTCGGTATAGCCGAACAGCTCCAAAAACTCCACGAAATAGCCGTTGAGCTGGGACAAAGACACAAACAAACCGAATTGAAGGACAAGCGCAACGGGGAAATAATACCATTTTGCCGAAGTGAAACTTGCGCGGACGGGCTCCTTGCTTCTTAAAAAATAGACTGCCGCCGCTCCGGCAAAACAGAGTTGAGGAAGCAGATAGGAAAGATAAACGTACCAATCCGATTCCTGCGCGCCCTCGATTGCCGATACCGCGATCATGAGGATCAGAGAGATCACAGCGGGAAACAGGGACGCCGTCGAATAGGTTACGCCCGCTTCGAAAAGACATTTATTACGGAATTTTTCCCGTTTTTCCTCCGCGCTCTCTTCCGCCACGGCAAGTTTTTCTTTCATGCCCTCTATTATACAGGAATTTGCGGAAATTTCAAAGAAAAACTTTGCTTTTTCCGAAAATAATTATATAATGATTCTGTCAGGAGGAAGATATGCGCACAATCGACACAAAAGAGATTGAAGAGAGCGTATTCCGTCTCGCCCACGGTGCGGGCTTCACGCTCACCGATTCCTGCCGCGAAGCGCTTTGCAGGGCGGAAAAGACGGAGGAGGGAGCGGCAAAGTTTGCCCTTTCCGCACTGCTCGAAAACGAGAGAATCGCACAGCGGGAAAAAATGCCCGTCTGTCAGGATACGGGCATGAGCGTGGTTCTCATCGAACTCGGTCAGGACGTCCGTCTTGCGGGCGCCCCCCTGCAGGAAGCCGTGGACGAGGGGGTGCGTCGGGCATATCGGGACGTATTCCGCAAGAGTATCTGCGATCCGCTCACCCGTGCGAATACGGGCGACAACACGCCCGCTCACCTGCACGTCGAACTCACGGAGGGAGACCGCGTAAAGATCACCTATCTTCCAAAGGGCTTCGGAAGCGAAAATATGAGTAAGCTCTATATGCTTACCCCCGCCCAAGGACGGGAAGGCGTCATCGGGGCGATTGTGGATACCGTCAAATGCGCGGGTTCCCGCCCCTGTCCGCCCGTCTATGTGGGCGTCGGAATCGGAGGCTCCTTCGATTCCTGCGCGCTTCTCGCCAAAAAAGCGCTCACGCGGGAGGTCGGCAGCCGCCATTCCCGCGAGGACGTGAGACAAATCGAAGAGGAAGCGCTTAAAAGGATCAACGACCTTAAAATCGGGGCGCAGGGATTCGGCGGAAAGATCACGGCAATCGGCGTTTCGTGCGAAATCGCCCCTACCCATATCGCGGGGCTGCCCGTCGCCGTTAACATTCAATGCCACTGCGTGCGCTGCAAATCGGAGGTGCTCTGAATGAAAAAACTCACCCTTCCCCTCTCGCCGCAGGATATCGACGGACTGCGCGCGGGAGATCCCGTACTGCTTTCGGGAGAGATCTATACGGCGCGCGACTGCGCGCATAAACGCATTTTCGAACTGCTCGACCGTGGGGAACAGCTCCCCTTCCCGCTCGAGGACTCGCTGATCTACTATGCAGGTCCCTGTCCCGCCCCCGCGGGAAAGGCTTCGGGCAGCTGCGGTCCGACGACCTCGGCGCGCATGAACTCCTTTGCGCCCCGTCTTCTCGATCTGGGACTCGGCGGGATGATCGGAAAGGGAGAAATGAGCGAAGAGGTGCGGCTTGCGCTTGCAAGGAATCGCAAAGTCTATTTCGCCGCCATAGGAGGAGCGGGCGCCCTATACGGAAACGCGATTTTATCGAGCGAATGTGTCGCCTTTCCCGACCTTCTGAGCGAGGCGGTATACAAGCTGCAAATCGACAGTTTCCCCCTTATCGTTGCGATAGACGGAGAAGGTAACAGCATTTACCCCGTCTGACCCTTATAAAAACGGGCGGCGTGTGATCGCGCCGCCCGTTTTTTAATTGTCTTTTAGTCTCACATACACGTCGTAGGAATCCTTGCTGTCGTTTTGATCGCGGCGGTTCGTCGTCTCAAACCCCAATCCCTGCAAGAGCAGTACGAATTTTTTGTAGCCGTAATTCCGGCAGTCAAAGTCGGGATTTTTTTTCTGCAAAATCGTGCCCACTTTGGCGGCATACATCCAGCCGTCGTCGTCCGAATTTTCTTCTATGATCTTCTTGATCGAGGAAATCAGCTTGGCCTCCTTTGTTTTCCCCTTGGAGGGCGCAGGCTTTACGTTCGTTTTCTTGGGCGCCGCCTTTTTAGGCTCCTCCTTGGAAAGCAAATCAAGATATTTGAACTGGTGGCAGGCAGCGACGAAGGGACGCGGAGTCTGCTGCTTTCCCATGCCCACGACCGTCTTTCCCGCCTCGCGCAGGCGCATCGCCAGTTTTGTAAAATCGCTGTCCGAGGAAACGAGGCAGAAGCCGTCTACGTTGCCTGTGTAGAGAATATCCATGGCGTCGATGATCATGGCGGAATCCGTGCTGTTTTTTCCCGTCGTATAGCCGTACTGCTGCATGGGCGTAATGGAAAATTCGAGCAATATCTCCTTCCAAGACTGCATATTGACCCCCGTCCAGTCGCCGTAAATGCGGCGATAGGTCGTTACGCCGATATTCGTGATCTCGTCCACGATCGTTTTCAGGTATTTGGGCGAAGTGTTGTCTGCGTCGATGAGCAACGCGAATTTTTTATCTTCCATATTTTTCATTATAAAACATGATACGAAAAAATGCAAGTTTTTTTGCAGCTTTTGCGCGCATCGGAAAAGACCGCGGAACGCCCGAACAGGACGCCGTATTTTGGGCGATAAGGAGAAGCCGACCTTAAAAGCAAAAACCAGACAGAAAACTGTCTGGTTTTTGCTGATTTCGTCGGACCGCGGCGTGGTGGGGACAACAGGACTCGAACCTGTGACCTCACGCATGTGAAGCGTGCGCTCTAACCGGCTGAGCTATGCCCCCGTGCAACTTATCGCTATGTTATTCTACTTCATTTCGTGTTCTTTGTCAAACATTTTTTTATCATTTTACGATTCGAAAAAAATTTTTTGGAAACAGCCGAAAAATGCTTGCTTTTTTTGGCGTTTATGCTATAATAAGCATACAGTTGACGGGGATATAGCTCATCCGGTAGAGCGGTACGTTCGCAACGTACAGGTAACGTGTTCGAGTCACGCTATCTCCACCAATGCCGTTAAAGTTTGAACGCCTGAAGACAGAAATACGTTTTCGTGAAAGGCGCCGCGGACTTTATCGCACACCGCTAAGAGAAAAGCACAGGGTTTTCGAGTCCTGTGCTTTTCTCTTTTCCACGGCAAAGAAGACAACCGTTTCGCAAACAAATTTTTATCCAATCGGAAAAGTAATTTCAATAAATCGGTTAATTTAAAACCACGTCCTTCAAGCTCTCGTACTTTTCCATTGCGGCGGTTTTGATCTCCTCGAAATTAAGACGCCGCTCAAACGCCTCGTCCGAAAGTTTCTTCGCCGTATAGATCACCTCTGCGGAATAGTGCAGATTTTTGATTTCCCCGAGAAACTTCCCGCTCTGACGGGTGCCCAAAAAATCCCCGCCGCCGCGCAATTCCAAATCCTTTTCGGCAAGTTTAAAACCGTCCGTCGTTGACTTTAAAACGTTCAGACGCTCCGTCGCCGTCTCGCTCTGGGATCCGACGAGAAGAAAACAATAGCTTTTCTCGCTTCCCCTCCCCACTCTTCCGCGAAGCTGATGAAGCTGCGACAGCCCGAACCGCTCGGCATTGTATATCACCATGACGGTGGCGTTTGGTACGTCTACGCCGACCTCGATGACGGTGGTCGAAACAAGACAGTCGTACTCCCCCCGTTTAAAAGCTTCCATGATCTCCGTCTTTTCCCGCTCCTTCATGCGTCCGTGCAAAAGCGCGAACCGCACTCCCGCAAGCCGTGCGCGCAGCTCCTCGCAGAGCTCCGTTACGGAGGTTATCTGCCCCTCGTCGTCCTCGATTTTGGGACAAACGAAATATGCCTGCCTTCCCTTGCGGGTCTCCTCCGCGATCCAGCGCAGCATATCCTCATATTTGCGTTCGGGAATCACGGAGGTAGATATCTCCTGACGGGAGAGGGGCTTATCGGGAATCACCGTAATATCGAGATCGCCGTAAAAGATCAGAGAAAGGGTGCGGGGAATGGGCGTTGCGGACATTACCAAAACGTCAGGAGCCTCTCCTTTTTCGCTCAATATATTGCGCTGCGAAACTCCGAAGCGGTGCTGCTCGTCGCACACGCAGAACGCAAGATTTTTGAAGACGACGTCCGTTTGCAAAACGGCGTGCGTTCCGCAGAGAATATCGATCTCCCCCCGTTCGAGCGCGGCTTTGAGCTCCCTCTTTTCCTTTGCCGTACTGCCGCCCGCAAGATATCCGACGCGGTATTCGGGAAAATATTTTCGGAGAGCCGCAAAATTCTGAGCGGCGAGCACTTCGGTCGGCGACAGGTATACCGCCTGAAACCCGCTCTTGACCGCCATGAAAATCCCCGTCAGCGCGACCGCTGTTTTCCCGCTTCCCACGTCTCCCTGCAAGAGCCTGTTCATACGGAAGGGCGAAACCAGATTGGCATATATCGCCTGCACCGCCGCCCGCTGTCCCGCCGTAAATTCAAAGGGAAAGCGCTTTCCGAATGAGGCGACGTCCCGCTCGCTCACCGTATAACGGCGTACCCTCGCCTCGTTCCTGTCCCCCTTGATCAGTTTGAACGCCGAAATCAGGCGAAAATACTCCTCCAAGGCGATCCGTTCGGAGGCGCGGTCGAGTTCCGCCTGCGTTTTAGGCTTATGAACGGATAAATAAGCCTCTTTTAACGGGGAAAGCCCGTATTTTTTTTGTAATTCGAAGGGAATCGCCGAATCGTACGATTCGAAATCGAGCGCGCGGGAAATGCTGTCCCGCACGACTTTTTGCGTAAGAGCGCCCTTAAGCGGGTAGACGGGCACCAACCCTTTCAGACGGTCGTTTTTCCCGAGCGGCTCAAAGGTGGGATTGACAAGCGAAACCTGCCCGTACTTATTTTGCACGCGTCCGTAAAAAAGATATTCTCCCGTCTTTAATTTAGGGGCGATATAGGGCATATTGAACCATATCGCCGAAAACACGCAGCCGTCCTGTTCGAGCCAGGCGCGCACGAAACGCACCCGCCCCGTGTAACGGACGGGCTCGACCCCCGTAAGGCGGCAGGCAATGAGCGCCATATCGTTATGATAGACGTTCTGCACCGAAACGCGGCTTGTCATATCGAGATAAGCGCGCGGAAAGTAGCGCACCAGCGCCGCCGTATCGTCGATCCCCAGTTTATGAAATTCTTTCGCCCGCTTTTCGCCGACGCCTGCCATTTGAGCAATATTCATAATTTTTGATTTTAAATAAATTTGTTTACGATTTTTTTGATTTTAAAGTCGCTTTCCACCCTTCCTGCGCGCGCACGTCGGCGCAAATAAAAAAGAGCGGAAACACCGCCCTTCCGATTTTATCTTATTCGAGAGACAACAGATAATAATACACGGGCTGGCCGCCGTAATGATAGTCTACGTCGCAGTCGGGAAACGCCTCCTGTACCTTTGAGGAAAGCGCCGCCGCATCCTCTTCCTTTACGTCCTCGCCGAAATAGAGCGTGATGACCTCGTGCGAATCGTCTTTGAGCTTATCGAGCAATTTTAACACCGCCTCGTCGATATTGTTGGATTTCGCGAGTATTTTCTTGTCGTCGAGCCCGATGATATCCCCTTCTTTGATGGAGAAACCGTTCACGCTCGTCGTACGGACGGCGTGCGTCACCTGTCCCGCCTTCACATTGTCGATCGCATGGATCATATTCGTCTTGTTTTCTTCCGCAGAGGCGTCCGGACTGAACGCAAGCGCCGCCGAAAAGCCTTGCGGTACGTTTTTCGTGGGAATTACGTGGATCGTGCGGTTTTGCACAAGCGCCTTCGCCTGTTCCGCCGCCAGAATAATATTTTTATTGTTGGGGAAGACGAACACGTTATCGGCGTTGATCTTTTGCACTGCGGTCGCGATATCGGAAGCGGAAGGATTCATCGTCTGACCGCCCTCGATCACTCTGTCCACGAAAAGATCCTTGAAAATATCGGATATCCCCTCGCCCGCGCAGATAGCGAGCATCCCCTGATCCTTCTTTTCCGCCTCGATCTTTGCTTTGAGCGCTCTGTTCTGCTCGAGCATATTCTCGATCTTGGGACGGTCGAGCTCGCCGAGTTCGAGCGCGTAAGTCAATGCAACGCCGGGGCAGTTCGTATGAACGTGTACCTTGATCATCTCGAGATCGCCGATACAGATAACGCTGTCCCCGAGCCCCATCAGATTTTCGCGGAGTTTGTCGATATCCGCAAGCGTTGTGCTCTTTTTAAGATTGATTATGAAAAATTCGGTGCAATAGGCAAATTGGATCTCGCCCAGATCCATATTGATGATATCGGAATTGTCGCCGAAATCGGCATCCGCAGCCTGCGCCGCGTTTGCCGCCTCCGTCTGCACTTCGGAAACGATTTCGTCTCCCATGATCGCAGCCCGAAAGCCGCGCATGATCGTCATGAGCCCCACGCCGCCCGAATCTACGACGCCTGCTTTTTTGAGAACGGGGAGAAGATCGGGCGTTTTCGCAAGAGCCCTGTCTCCTTCTTCGATGACGGCGGGAAGAAAGGTTTCAAAATCGCGCTGCTTTCCAGCGATCTTCACGGCATATTCGCTCATCATGCGCACGACGGTGAGAATCGTGCCCTCTTTGGGAACGGCGACGGCGTTATACGCCACCTTCGTGCCCGCTTCCAGCGCCCTTGCAAAAGTGCGGGTATCCACTTCCGCCTTGCCGTCGCGCAATACGGAGCAAAGTCCGCGAAAGATTTGGGAAAGAATGACCCCCGAATTGCCGCGCGCCCCGCGCAGCGCGCCCTTGGAGACGCAATCGCACACGTCGGCAAAACTTCCGGAAGCACAGGCGGTAAGCTCCTTTACCGCAGACTGTATCGTGAGCGACATATTCGTACCGGTGTCGCCGTCGGGAACGGGAAAGACGTTGAGCGCGTCCACCTTCGCCCGATTGTTGTCAAGCATTTTCGCACCGACCAGAACCATCTTGCGGAAGGTGGCGCAATTTATCGTTTTTTGCATGGAATGCTCCTCATATTATAGATACGCGGAGACTGAGAGTTAAATTTTGAGACCGATTACGTTGACGTTTACGGTATCTACAATCATACCCGTAAACTTCTCTACTTTGTATTTGACCGCTTCTTTTAAAGATTCCGCGACCGCCTCGATGGATACGCCGTATTTAATAAGTACGTATACGTCGATAAAAATTCGGTTTCCGGACGTGGATATTTTCACGCCCTTGCCTCCCGCGTCCTTTCCGAGAAGTTCGGCGAGCGTGTCGGTAAAGCGGCGCGCGACGGTATCTACGATTCCGTAGCTTTCAAGCGCTGCCTGAGACGCGACTTTGGCGATTGCCAAATCGGAGATCGAAATCTTTCCGTATGCGTTGCTCGTGCTGACTGACATAACCCCTCCAAAACTTTTCATTCTCTATTCTACCCCATCACCGCCTTTTTTGCAAGCATTATTGTAAAAAATTTCCCGAAAAGAGAAAATTTTTCGGGAAATCCCCCCTGTTTTTAATTGCTTTTTTGCGTTTGAAATGGTATCATATTTGCGTCGGTTTTCGCGGCAAAGTTTTTTGCGCAAAAAAATCAGAGAATTCCTTCGGAGGGTTTTGAATATGTCGAGAGTTTGTACGGTATGCGGAAAAGGTCAGACTTCGGGAAACAACGTCTCCCACTCCAACCGCAAGACAAGGCGGTCGTTTAAGGCGAACGTGCAAAAGGTTTCCTATGTGAAGGACGGCAAAGTCGAAACGGGTTACGTCTGCACGAGGTGCCTCAAAAGCGACAAAGTAGAACGCGTTTGATCGAAAATCAAAAGGAGCCGCTTATGGAGCGGCTCCTTTTTCATGCAGTGCAAGCGGCGAACAGACGGATTTATCCGCAGACGTCGCCGAAGACCCTGAGAAAATTTTTGTATGCAAACTTTTCGAGCGCGGCGCGGCCGAACGCCCGCCCGAGCTCCTCGAACAGCCGCGGCATATCCGCAGGGGTCCTTAAAAAAGAGTTCTCGGGAATCCCGTCGAAATCGCTTCCGATTGATAGCGCCCCTTCCCCGCCCGCGTTGACGATCGCGCGGATATGGGCAAGAATCGCCTCTCTCTGTCCTTCCGCCGTTTTGTCCGCTGAAAGAAAATCGGCGCAGAAGTCGATCCCGACGACCCCGCCGCAATCGGCGATTTTTTTAATCTGCCCGTCTGTAAGATTACGCGCGCACGCATAGACGGCATCCGAGCCGGAGTGACTCGCAACGAAGGGAAGTTTCGCCGATTTGCAGATTTTAGCGACGTCTTCGAACACGCCGTCGCTCGCGTGAGAAACGTCGATGATCATGCCGAGCCCCGTCATTTTTTCCGCCGCGGCGATTCCTGCGGGTTTCAGCCCCCGACTCTCCCGCGCGGCAAACGATCCCCGTCCCGCGCACAGACCGTCGTAGTCCGTAAAATTGGGAAAACCGAGCTCGTTTTCGTAGTTCCAGGTAATTCCCATCATACGCACGCCCCGCCCGTAGAGCGCGTCGAGATTTTTAAGATCCCCCTCGATCGCCCCGCCCTCCTCCACCGTGAGAAGGGCGTTTATTTCTCCGTCGAGAACCTCTTTTGCGCTTCGCACGGGATGATAGCCCTCCCGCAGACAGAGCCCGTCGAATTTTTCCGTCAGGGAGAGCGCCGAAGCAAACCTGCCCTCCCCTCTCCCGCGAACAAAAGCGGCAAAGCACTGCAAAAGGCAGCCGCCAAGCCGCAAATTCTCCTTCGTAACCGCAGGTGCTTCCGCCGTGAGCGCATCGCAGTGTAAATCGCAATATTTCATTTCGCTTTGTAAAACAACCGCACGATCTTCCCCAAGATACAGGGCAGCTTGAAACAGACGATCATATTCCCCTCCTTACAGATTGACGAATACGAGCACAGTTCCCTCCGCCGTGAATCCCGCCTTCTCCTCCGTTACGACGTTGGAAATTCCGCGCGTAGAGCCGTAGACGAAGCGATCCGGAAGAGGATAATAGAGCCCGCTGCTCTCCATTATATGCACTTCCCCGCCGAACGGGACGACGGAAACCGTTTTGCCCTGCAATCCGTCCAGTTTCACCTCTCCCGAGGCGGCAAAAACGATTGCGCCGTTCGTCCGCATGAGCGCGCGCACGCCCCGCGCGCACGCCGCATACAGGAGGTGAAGATTCCCGAGAAAATGATCCTCCCGTTTCCCGCCGCCGCCATAAATCTCGATTTCGTCCGCACCCGCCTCTATCGCGCGCAGAAGTGCAATCTCCCCGTCCGTGTAGTTCTTTTCCGACGGAAAAATTTCGGCGGGCGGAGGAACGGGCACGTAGCCGAGCGAATCGAAATCCCCCAGATTCTCGTCGATCCGCACCTTGTTCTTCGCCCATTCGTAAGCGCCGTCGCAACAGTATACGCGCGCGCCCTCCGCGTCTATAGGTCCTTCGAACGGCTCGCCGTTCAGCAAAACGATCGCCTTCATTCGCCCCTCAGCCTCGCGATCGTTCCGCGCATATCGGGAGAACGGAAAACGGCGCTTCCCGCCACAATCACGTTCGCGCCCGCGGCGATCACCTCCCGTACGTTCCCCTCCGTGATCCCGCCGTCCACCTCAACGTCTAAATCGGGTCTTCCGATTCTGATGAGACGGTCGCGCAGGGTCTCGATTTTTTTCAGGGTTTCGGGAATAAATTTTTGTCCGCCCCAGCCGGGGCGCACGCTCATCACGAGGAGCATGTCTGCAATCTCGGCGGCGCCGAAGAGCTCTTCTACGGGCGTCTCGGGATTGATCACCGCGCTCGCCTTAACTCCGTGTTCGCGCACTTTTTCAAGCAGCTTGACGGTGTTCCCGCCGCACGCTTCGACGTGAACGGTGACAATATCCGCGCCCGCGTCGATAAAATCGCCGATATGCCGCTCGGGGCGGAGCACCATGAGGTGGCAATCCAGCGGCAGGGAGGTGTGCGGACGTATTGCGCTCACCGTCTGCGCCCCGAACGTGATGGGCGGCACAAAATTACCGTCCATCACGTCGCAATGGATATAGTCCGCGCCGTTCTCTTCGAGTTTTCTCGCCGTTTCGCCGAATTTGGAAAAGTCGCTCGCCAGGATGCTCGGCGCGATTTTGATTTTAAGCATATTCGTACTCCCGTTATTTGTTCTCTTTTTTTAAATAGCTCGCCTGCAGCTGTCCGCAGGCGCCGCCTCGTCGCCGCAGGCTCCTCTTGCACCCTTTGCTCTTCGCAAAGGGTGTTCTTGCTCCGCCGCGTCTCCTCTTCCCTCAATTTTCAGTCCGAAAATTTAGGGATCCCTCCATCGGCGTCGCCTTCCCCTTTTAAATAGCTCGCCCGCAGCTGTCCGCAGGCGCCGCCTCGTCGCCGCAGGCTCCTCTTGCACCCTTTGCTCTTCGCAAAGGGTGTTCTTGCTCCGCCGCGTCTCCTCTTCCCTCAATTTTCAGTCCGAAAATTTAGGGATCCCTCCATCGGCGTCGCCTTCCCCTTTTAAATAGCTCGCCCGCAGCTGTCCGCAGGCGCCGCCGATGTCCGAGCCCATACTGCGGCGCAGGGTGGCGGAGATCCCGTTCTTTTCGAGGATTCCCATAAAACGGTATGCCTCTTTTTCCGAGACCGTCTTCAAATCCCGTTCCTTCACCTCGTTCAGACGGATCAGATTAACGTGACAGGGCTTTCCATTTAACAGCTTCGCGAGCGCGAGCGCGTGTTCCCCGTCGCAATTTTCATCCGCAATGAGACTGTATTCGAAGATATACCGCCTGCCCGTCCGTTCGAAATAGTGCGCGCAGGCGGAAAGAATTTCTTCGATCGAATATTTATTGGCGACGGGCATCGTTCGCCTTCTCTCCTCGTCCGAAGAGGCGTGCAGGGATACGGTCATGTTCAGCGGAATTCCCTCTTCCGAAAATTTCAGCATTTCGGGCACGAGCCCGCACGTGGAAAGGCTCACGTTGCGCGCACTGATATTGATACCCCCCGCCGCCGTCAGATTGCGCAAAAATTTGACGACGTTCGCATAATTGTCAAACGGTTCTCCGCTTCCCATCAGGACCACGTTCGTCACCGCGCGCTCTTTGAGCGTGCCGCCCTCCGCGCGGTTGACGGCGAGGATCTCGCCCAGAATTTCCCCTGCGGTAAGATCGCGCACCCGACCGCCCAGCGTAGACGCGCAGAATTTGCACCCCATGCGGCAGCCAACCTGCGTGGAAACGCACTGCGTCGCCCCGTATTTGTACTTCATGAGAACGCCCTCGATCACGTTGCCGTCGGCAAGGGCGAACAGAAACTTTTTCGTTCCGTCCGAAGACACGAAGGTTTCGAGAATTTTAACGGGCTCGTTCTCGAAGCGTTCGAGAAGCCGCGCGCGCAGGTCGGGCGATACGGGCAATTCCGCAATCCGCTTCCCCTGCATGAGACCGAGATAGATCTGCTGCGCGCGATATTTTTTCTCGCCGAAGCTCTCTACGAGCGCATCCAGCTCCTCCCGTGACAAATCCTGTAAAATTTCTTTCATGCGTTATCCGCTCTCTCTTTGCAATCTGATTGATTCCAAACGATTTTCTGCGCCGTTATTCCCGTATTTTCCTCATTTTACATACATAAAATCCCGCGCCGAACGCCCGATCGGGCAAAAACTGCAACCCGCACTCCGTTTTTTCGTGCGGAAGCGGACTTGAAACGTTTTCAACGGAGAACGCGTGGTGATCGCGCAAAAACTTCTTCACGATCCCGTCGTTTTCCTCCCTCAGAATCGAGCAGGTGGAATAACAGAGATATCCGCCCGTTTTGACGTAACGGGAGCAGTTGGTTAAAATCGCGCTCTGAACGGCGGAAAGTCCCGCCATATTCTCTTCCCTTTTGCGCAAAGGAAGATCGGGATTTTCCGCAACCGTGCCGAGCCCCGAGCAGGGTACGTCGCACAGGACCCCGTCGTACGCGTTTTCCCATTCGGGGAAAAAAACGCTGCTGTCGGCAAGCACCGCGTTTACGTTCTTCTTCCCCATGCGTTCGCAGTACTGAACGATGAGTTCCTTGCGGTGCGGATGCAGCTCGCACGCCGTAACCGCGCCGCACTGTTCCGCGAGCAGCACGCTCTTGCCGCCGGGCGCGGCGCACGCGTCGAGAAGGTTTTCGCACGGATCCGCAACGGAACAGATCGCAATGCTGCCCACAGACTGAAAAGTGTAATCTCCCGCAAAGAACCGTTCGTCCCGCGTGAAATTCGGAAAAATATAGACGTGCGGAAAGGGAGTTTTCTCATGCGGTCTGTTCAGATACTCCTCTTCCCCGCGCACGAAACGCACGGTTACGCCGTGACTTTTCGCCCCCATAATCGCTTCCGCGCGGTCGCCGTATTGCGTCTTGATCTTCTTTACCGCAAAGAGCGGAAAATTGTATCTGACGGAAAGTCCCTCGTCTCCCTTGGGCAGCGTCACGCGCTCGGGGTCGAACGAACGCAAAAATGCGTTCACGAATCCCGCCATACCGCCCTTGCCGAGCTTTTTGCATAGCTCCACGGCGGTATCCGTCACCGTATATTTCGGCTTTTCCAAATAAATCAACCAGTAGAGGGATATTTTCAGGAGAATGCGAACGCTCTGCTTGGGAGTCTTGTGCGCGAACGACCTGATGCACAGCGAGAGATAACCGTCGTTTTCAAGCACGCCGTACACCGTTTTTACCGTGCGGGAGCGGTGAATCTCCTCAAGATCGGTCTCGGCGAGGGCGATCTTGAAATGCGCGCCCTCCGCATATACCTTTGTAAGCACCCGATACGGGTCATAAAACGGGTTGGTCAAAGCGCATCCCCTTTTTCAGCTTTCCGCCGTTGAGAAATTGGCTCGCAAGCAGCACTTTCCCTCCCGCCGCCTGCAGCTGCGTTATTCTGACGGCGTTTTCGCCGCACGCTACAATCAGTCCCTGCTTGGGGGAATCGCAGATAACCGTCCCGAAGGGCTCTTCGCCGCAATGGGGAACTTCTTCCGCCATATAAAAATTATAGGCAGTCCCGCCCGCCGTGGCAAAGCCGAGCGGGAAGGGCGAAAGCGCGCGGATGAGCGCGCTCACCTCCCCTGCGGAACGGGAAAAATCCACCTCGGTGTGCCCCACTTTTTTACAGACAAACCCTTCGCCCTGTCTCGTGAGCGTGACGTCTCCCCGTTCGATTTTTTCAAGCGCTTTCACGATGAGGTCGGCGCCGATCGAGGAAAGTCTGGCGGAAAGCGTGGCGGAATTGTCGGTTGGAAAAATTTCCGTCTCCGCCCTAAGGAACATATCGCCCGTATCCATTCCGATATCCGTTTTCATGATCGTGACGCCCGTCTTCGTGCATCCGTCCATGATGGCGCGCGCGATGGGCGCGGCGCCGCGATAGGCCGGAAGCAGACTTGCGTGCACGTTCCACACGCCCAG
Organism: uncultured Clostridia bacterium; assembly: GCA_964387225.1. Lineage (GTDB taxonomy): Bacteria > Bacillota > Clostridia > Christensenellales > Borkfalkiaceae > Gallimonas. The sequence continues at coordinate 23,090 of CAYLVU010000006.1, forward strand.
CGGAAAAAGATCGAGAATCTCTTGCGTCAAAAGCTGTCCGTATGCGCAAGTGACCAGGAGATCCGCCCCCGCCGCAGCCAGCGCGGAAAAATCCTCACGGAGCTTTTCGGGTTGAAGGACGGGAATCCCCAGCTCTTGCGCAAGCTTCTTCACGGGGGAAGGCGTCAATATCTTTTTTCTGCCCTGCGGTCGGTCGGGCTGAGTCAAAACCGCCGTGACCGCATATCCCGACGCGTAGAGCGCGGCAAGAGATTGGACGGCAAATTCGGGCGTTCCCGCGAATACGATTTTCATTTAATCCTCCGCGTCGCGCACGTTCGTCGCCTTATCCGTATAGAGAATGCCGTCGAGATGGTCGAGCTCGTGACAGACGGCGCGGGCGAAAAATCCCCGCGCAACGAGGGAATATTTGTCTCCCTTCCTGTCCTGAAATACGATCTTCACCTTATCCGGACGGGTGACGGTGCCCGCCTTGCCTCGCACCGAAAGACACCCCTCGGGACCCGTCTGCTCTCCCTTCTGCCAGACGAAGACGGGATTGATAAATTCGAAATAGCCCTCTTCCACGTCCACCGCGACGACGCGGAGAGATACGCCGATCTGAGGCGCGGCGAGCCCCGCGCCCTCGGCGTTTTTCAAAGTTTCCTTCATGTCGTCGAGCAGACGGGACAGCTCTCCGTCAAACCTTTTAACGGGCTCGCACGTCCTCCTTAAAACGGGATCGCCGACCTGCAATATCTCTAAAATCATGAAAACGCCTCCTTATGCGTGACATAGTACTATGTTTTAAAGCGATTTTTTAAAAACAATCCTTTTTTTGCTCAACTCAAATTGCTTGGATTCTCTTCCACGTACACAAGCGTGTTTTTTTGTCTGATTTCCGAACAGACGGAATAAATCTCCTTTAACACGCTTCCGTCGGTGAGGCGCATCAGAATTTGGTAACGGAATCTGTTTTGAATACGCTTGATCGGCGCGTGCATCTTATGAAAGAACAGAAATTTTTCCGCGTTCTCCGCATAGACCTTTTGCATTTTTTCGTAAACTTGTTTGAGGGTTTCGAGCGCCTCTTTCTCCTCCGTTCCCGTCACCATCACGCGGACGATCTTTGCAAACGGCGGAAACATCATCGCCGCGCGCATCGAAATCTCGTGTTCGTAAAAACCCTCGTAATCATAGTTTGCCGCAAAGCGTAAAATATAATTTTCCGGATCGTAGGTTTGCAGCACCACCTCTCCGCGCGCCTCCGCCCTCCCGCTTCTTCCCGCAACCTGCGTGACAAGCTGAAAGGTGCGCTCGCCGCTTCTGTAATCGGGGAAATGCAGACTCATATCCGCGTCCAGTATCCCGACCAGAGTCACCGAGGGAAAATCGTGCCCCTTTGCGACCATCTGCGTGCCGACGAGGATATCCGCCTCCCGCGAGGAAAACTGTTTCAGAATACGGTAATGTCCCTCTTTCCCGCTCGTCGTATCCACGTCCATGCGCAGAATTTTGGCGGAAGGATAGAGCTTTTCGAGCTCGCCGGTCACCTTCTGCGTCCCGGTGCCGACGTAGCGGATATGCCCCCCGCCGCAGGCGGGACAGCGCTGCGGCATGAGATAGCGCGCGCCGCAATAGTGACATTTGAGGCAGTTTTCCGCGCTGTGGTAGGTGAGCGCCACGTCGCAGTGCTCGCACTTTGCTACGTATCCGCAGTCGCGGCAGATGACCGTTTGCGAATATCCGCGGCGGTTGAGAAAGAGAATCGCCTGATTCCCGCTTGCAAGACAGCTCTCGAGCTTATCCAAAAGGGTACGCGAAAACACGGACGCGTTCCCTCTTCTCACCTCCCGCCGCATATCCACGATCTCGACGGAGGGCATCGGGCGGGCATTGATTCTGCCTCCGAGCGTCACGAGGCAAAACTCTCCGTCCTTCGCCCGTTTATAGGTTTCAACGGCGGGAGTCGCACTGCCGAGAATGAGCTTGCAGCCGTTGTATTGCGCCCGCAGCAGGGCGATATCGAACGTATTATAGCGGGGAGCGCTCTCGGAGGAATAGCTTCCGTCGTGCTCCTCGTCTATGACGATGATGCCGATATTCTCCAACGGGGCGAAGATCGCCGAACGGGCGCCGACGGCAATCTTCGCGTCGCCGCTTCTCAGCCGTCCCCACTCGTCAAAGCGCTCCCCCGCAGAAAGTCCGCTGTGTAAAATCGCCGCCTCTTTTCCGAAGCGCGCCCGAAGCTGGGCGAGCATCTGGGGGGTCAGAGAAATTTCGGGAACGAGGAAAATCGCCGTTTTTCCCGCCTTCAGCTGTTCGGCGATGAGCGTGAGATATATTTCCGTCTTACCGCTTCCCGTCACGCCGTGCAGGAGAGAAACCGTCTCCTGCGACTGCCTGATTCTCTCCACCGCTTCCTTTTGGGAGGGAGTGAGAACATGCCCTGCGCGCTCCCCTTCAACTTCCCGATAGGGATCGCGGAAGGCGCGCCGCTTTTCGACGACGACGGCGCCCTTTTTTCTGAGCGCGTCGAGCGCGCCGCCGAACGCACGGCGAAGATATCCGGAATCCGCCTCTCCGTGCTCTTCGAGATAACCGATCAGCGCGGTCTGCGACTTCGCCCGCGGCGATATTTCAAAGCTGCCGTCCGCAAGTTTTACGACGCTCTCAAACCGCTCGGATACCTTGCCCGTACGCATTTCCGCAGGCAGAAAGAGCCGGAGCGATAATGCGAGCGGACAGCGATAGCGGTTTGCAATCTTTTTGGCGAGCAGGAGACATTCCCCGTTGAGCGCGGGCTCCTCCTCGGCGCGGAGTATGCGTTTGAGCTTGTCCGCAGGATAGGAGGAGGCCTCCTTTACGCGCATGACAAATCCCGTCGCAACGCTCCTTCCAAAGGGAACGGCGACGCGCATACCCGCGCAAACGCCCCCGTCGCAGGCATAATCGAAAATTTTATCGACCTCGCTGTGCGCGATGTCCACGATGACTTCGGCTATCATGTCTTCCTTACAAAACCGTACTCCCCTCTCCGATATGAGAAAAACGCCCCGATAAGGGGGCTTTCTCCGTCAGTCTTTAACGCTCGTCACTTTGCCGCTCATGATTTCACGGCAGGCAAGCACAATTTCCTTTTGCTTGCCGGGGAGCTCGGTCACGCCCGTCGATTGCATCTGCTCGATGATCTGGCGGGTACGCTTGCTCACCACCACGCAGAGTTCGTAACGGCTTATGGGTTCTTCCTCCGTTCCCAGTTTTCTCACAAGAGCGTCTACCGAAGGTTCGTTAATCATATTATTTTATCTCCTTAAACTGTTATTTCCTTTTCAACGATCGAAAGCAACTGCTGCACCGTGCGTTCCAACTCGTCGTTTACAATCACATAATCGTAACGGTTTTGTAAAGACAGCTCGTACTCCACGCGGTCGGCGCGTTCTTTCCGCTTTTCCGAACTCTCCGTTTTCCGCCCCTCTAACCGCTCTTCAAGCGTTTTCAGATCGGGCGGAACAATCATGATCAGTACAACGGGCACGTCCTTTTCGAGCACTTTTCTGGCATATAGGGCGCCGTCGACGTCGATTTCGAGCAGAACAGATTTCTCTTTTAAGCGTTTCAGTACAAACGGTTTCGGCGTGCCGTAAATATGGCCGAAATGCTCGTCACATTCGAGGAAATCTCCCTCTTCCTTCCTGCGCAAAAATTCTTCCCGCGAAAGAAAGAAATAATCGACGCCCTCCTTCTCTTCCGCGCGCGGAGGACGGGTCGTACAGGAAACGGAGAGCGCAAGATTTTCGTTTCTCGCGACGGCGCTTTTCACTACCGTCCCCTTTCCCACACCGGAAGGACCCGATACGATAAACAGTACGTTACGCATATTTACTCCAGATTCTGTATTTGTTCGCGCACTTTCTCAATCTCGTTTTTCATGTCGAGCCCGAGCGCGGTGATCTCCGCATCGTTCGATTTGCTGCAAATCGTATTGCACTCGCGGTTGAATTCCTGCACCAGAAAGTCAAGCTTTCTGCCCACGCGTTCCTCTTGACAGATCTTATAAAATTCTGCGATGTGGGAGGAAAGACGGGTCAGCTCTTCGTCGATATTGCACTTGTCGGCAAACACCGCAGCCTCCGTTAAAATGCGCGTTTCGTCCAGCCTGCCGCCGAGATACTCCGAAATGCGTTCGGTCAGTTTCCTGCGGTACTCCTCCGAAACGAGAGGAGCGCGCGCCGCGATTTTTCCGCGCAGGGCGGAGATTTTTTCCATGCGGGAGAGAAGATCGCTCTTGAGCCTTTCCCCTTCCGCAAGACGCATTTTTCCGTGCGCTTCGAGCGCCGACAGGAGCGCGCTCTTCAAGCCCTCGCACAGCACTTCGTCCGCGTCGCCGTTCTCCTCGGGACGCACGACGTCCGGAAGGCGCAGATAGAACGAAAGGGAGGTATCGTCGGACAAAAAGGGCAGCGCGGATTTGAGCTCTTCGGACGCCGCGGCGTACGCCTTTGCCGCAGCGGTATCCACATAGAAACGCTTGGCGCGTTCCCGCTTATCGGTATAACTCACAAAGACGTCCACATGACCGCGCGTCACCTGTTCCCGCACGAGCGCGCGCACCGTCTCCTCGAAGGGAGAAAAAATGCGCGGACATTTGAGCGCGAGATCGAGAAAGCGGTTATTGACCGATTTGAGTTCTACGGTAAGCTCCACGCCCTTTTCTTTATATTCGCCCTTGCCGAACCCCGTCATGCTGTACATCGATTAAATCCGTCCTCTTCCGTCGTTTTATTATATCACGCGCGCGCAAAATTTACAAGCCGTTTGAAGTGAAATTCCGATAAATTGTATCGGAGGAACACCGAAAAACGCCGCGCTTTACGAGAGCATCTTTAAAAACGCCTCTTCGTCGATGACCGTAATCCCCGCCGCCTTCGCTTTTTCCAGTTTCCCGCCTGCACCCGGACCCGCCACGACGAGCGTCGTCTTGCCCGTTACGCCGCTCTGCGCCGTGCCGCCGAGCTCCTCGATTTTCTTTTGCGCCTCCGGTCTCGTCATCGAGACGAGCGACCCCGTTAAGACCACGTACTGCCCCGCAAACGCGCCGCCCTCCGCAGTCTTCTTCTCTGCGGGACGAACGCCGAGCGACAGGAGTTTTTCCAGTTCCGCCCTGTTCTCTTCGTCCTGAAAATACCGTACGATCGCGTTTGCCGTGACTTCGCCGATATTGTCGAGCCCGACGAGCTCTTCCGCCGTTAAAGACGCGACCTTTTCCACACTGCCGTACCGCGCGAGATCGCGCGCCGCAACCCTTCCGATCCCGCCGATGCCGATTGCATACAGAAAACGGTCGAGCGGGATATGCTTGCTCTCCCGAATTGCAGACAGGAGATTGCCGATTTTTTTCGATTTGAAGCCCTCGAGCCCCTTGAAGCTTTCCGCCGTAAGAAGATACAAATCGGAAAATTTCCTAACGCCGCGCTCCTCGTAGAGCAGCGTGAGCGTCGCCTCGCTCATGCCCTCCACGTCGGCGGCGTTTTTGCTGCAATAGTGCGTGAGTTTTTGCACGACGCGCGGCTTGCAATCGCGGTTCGTACAAAAAAGATTCGCCCCCGTCTCCTCTACGGGGCTTCCGCAATAGGGACAGACGACCGGTTTTTCGACGGGCTCTCCCTCCTCCGTCCCGTCAACCGCGCCGAGAATCTCCGGAATGACTTCGTTGGAGCGGCGCACCAGAACGCGCGTCCCGATTCCCACCCGTTTCCGCGTGAGATCGCCGTAGTTGTTGAGCGTCGCCCGCCGCACCGTCGCCCCCGCAAGTTCGACGGGGCTTATTTCCGCAAGCGGCGTGAGCTTGCCCGTCCTTCCGACCTGCCAGAGGACCCGTTTGACGGTAGCGGCCGCCTCCTCCGCCTCGAACTTGAAGGCGATCGCCCAGCGGGGAAATTTATCCGTATAGCCCATCTCGGCGCGGACGGCTTCCTCGTCCACTTTTACAACCGCACCGTCCGTAAGAACGTCGATCTGCCTGCGCCCGATTTCGATTTCGTCCACCGCCGCCTGCACCTCGTCGTAACCCGAACATTCTTTAAAGTAGGGAAAGGTCTTAAAACCCTCCCGCCGCAAAAACTCCATTGCCTCTCTCTGCGAAGAAACGGGGTTTTCGCTCATATAGTTGACGTCGTAAAACAGAATCTCGATCCTGCGCGACGCCGTGACCTTGGGATCGAGATTGCGGATTGCGCCCGCTGCGGCGTTCCGCGCGTTTTTCAGCGGTTCGTCGGGATGACTTTTGTTGTACTCCTCGAGCGCCGACAGGCGTATGACCGCCTCGCCGCGCACTTCCAGCGTACCCTGATAGGATATTTTCAAGGGAAAACTCTTTATCGTAAGCACCTGCGCCGTTACGTCCTCCCCCTCCGTGCCGTTACCGCGGGTGGAGGCGCGCACGAACTTCCCGCTCTCGTAGGTAAGACAGAGGGTAAGTCCGTCAAACTTGTATTCAACGGTGAAATGCGCATCCTCCCGCACCTTCGAAACGCGGGTAAAAAACGCGGAGAGCTCGTCGTCCGTCACCGCTTTATCGAGACTGTACAGCCGCGCGATGTGCCTGTGACGGGCAAAGCTCTTTACAGGCTCCCCCCCTACGCGGCGGGTAGGCGATTCGGGCAGCACCGTCCCGCTCTCCCGCTCCAAGGAAAGGAGTTCGTCGTAAAGCCTGTCGTACTCTCTGTCCGGTACGGAGGGATCGTCGAGCACATAATATTCGTACGCCCAGCGGTTGAGTATTTCGCACAATTCCTGCATTCTGTTCATTCTAAACTCCTCCCTCTTTCTTCGGCTAAGATATGATTTCCAGCGGGGCGAGCGCCGCCGCCAGATCTTTGTTTCCCGCAACTTCGAAATGAACGGTCACAATGAGGCTGCTCCCTTCCCCCCGCGTCGCGGTGACCACCCCTTCGCCGAAACGGGCGTGCCTGACCCTGACGCCCGTACGGAATACGGAGACGTCCTTTTCGTCGGAAGAGGTCGGCTTCGACCCCGCGCTGCCGAACCGCACGGAGGGATTTTCCCCGGGTCTGCCGCCCGCACCGAACGTCCGGTACGCGCCCTCGTCCCCGCGCGTTTCCGAATAGGAACCGAGCCTGCGCGGCGCGGACGCGGAGATGTAACCGCCGCCGTAGCCGCTCTTCCGTCCGTAACCGTAAGAATAACCGCCCTCGAAATCTCCCGAATCGCGGGAACCGCTCACCTTAGGAATTTCCAGCTCCCCTTTGAGCTCCTCCACGAAGCGGGAACGCATGGTCGGTTCCCTGTGTCCGTAAAGGAAGCGGCTCTTGCTGCGGGTGAGCCACAGCCTTTCCTTCGCCCGCGTGATGGCAACGTACATAAGCCGCCGCTCCTCCTCGAGCGACGCGGGATCGTCGATCGAACGGGAGGCGGGCATGACGTTCTCTTCGAGACCGATCAAAAATACGCAGCGGAATTCCAGTCCCTTGACGGCGTGCACCGTCGCAATCGTAACGTAGTCGCCGTCGTCCATCTCGTCCGTATCCGAATAGAGCGTGATTGTTTGCAGATAATCGGACAGCGCGGCGCCCTCGTTCAGGCGAACGAACTCATCGACCGAATTGAGAAACTCGTCGATATTGGCGCGCTTCGTCACGCTCTCGTCGGACAGATCGGAGTACTGCTCGTACATTCCGGAAGTTTTAATAAGATATTCGGTCAGCTTGTTTACTTCCGTCTCCTGCGAAAGGAGGACAAGCTCCTTGATGTACGCGCCGAAGTCGTGCAATTTCTTTTTTACGCCCGCAGAAAGCGGCAGCTCTTCGCAATCGAGCACCGCGTCGTAGAGAGACAGCCCCTCGCGCTCCGCATAGGAAAGCATGGTTTCCACGGTCTTATCGCCGATCCCGCGGCGGGGAACGTTGATGATCCGCATGACCGCTTCGCTGTCGAAGGGATTGGCAATCACGCGCAGGTAGGCGAGAATGTCCTTGATTTCCTTGCGCTCGAAGAATTTAAAGCCCCCGAACACCTTATAACTGATGCCGTATTTGGTAAATTCCTGCTCGTAGGAACGGGTAAGCGCGTTGATGCGCATGAGCACGGCGAAATCGGAAAGACGGTATCCCTGCCGTTTGAGTTCTGCAATCCGGCGGGCGCAGTAGAGGGCTTCGCCCGTCTCCTCCTCCGCCTCGTAGAAGACGGGGGCCTCTCCCTCTTCCCGTTCCGTCCAAAGCGCCTTGCCCTTTCGCCTGACGTTGTGCGCGATCGAGGCGTTCGCGAGGGAGAGAATCGCCTTCGTCGAACGGTAATTCTGCTGCAATTTATAGATCTTCGCCTTAGGATATACCCGCTCGAAATGCAAAATATTTTCGATCTTTGCCCCCCGCCAGCCGTAAATGGACTGGTCGTCGTCCCCCACAACGAAGAGGTTGCCGTGTACGGACGCAAGCAGCTTCACGATATCGAATTGTACCGCGTTCGTATCCTGAAACTCGTCCACGTGTATATAGCGGAATTTTCCCGCGAGGTATTCCCTCGCTTCGCCGTCCGTGGTAAGGAGCGCCTTTGCCTCGGTGAGAAGATCGTCGAAGTCGAGCGCGTTGTAAGCTTTGAGATGAGCGGAGTACTTGCGGTAAACGGCGACCGCCGTCTCGACGTTCCGCTCGCGCCTGTTCTGCTCGCCGTACTCCTCCGGAGAAAGACCCAGCATCTTGGCGTTCGAAATGTGCCACTTGACCGATTTCAAAAGCCCTTCGTCGCTGTCGAAACCGCACTCTTTAAACGCCTGCTTGATCACTGCGGCGCGTTCCTGCTCGGAATAAATGGAAAAATTAGCGGTAAGACCCCGCCGCTCGGCGTACATTCTCAAAATCTTCACGCACATGGAGTGTATGGTGCATACCCACATTCTGCCCGTCTCCGTAATCTGCGAGAGACGCTCTTTCATCTCGTTCGCCGCCTTGTTCGTGAAGGTGATGGCAAGAATCTGTTCGGGCGGAATGTGTTTCTCCTCGACAAGATATGCAATGCGGGCGGTCAGCACGCGCGTTTTGCCGCTTCCCGCTCCCGCAAGCACCAAAACGGCGCCCTCGGTATCGAGGACGGGTTTGATCTGTTCTTCGTTTAATTCGCTCAGGAGTTTCATACCCGTTATTATATCACAAACGGGCGGCTTTTTCAAGCGGCTAAGCCCTGCCTTTTATCTCGAATTCGTATTCCTTTTTAAAACGTTCGAGGGCGCGCAAATACTTTTCCGAAAGATCGAGGGTGTAGCGCTGTTTTTCCGAATAGGTCAGCGTATTATAGTACTCCCTGTCGGTGAGCCGCCCGATCGCATCGGACACTTCGCCTTCGGAGAGCAAAAGCTCCTTTACCTTCAAATAAAATCCGTCGGGGGATTCCCCCTTGATGCGGGTTGTCACCTTCTCTTGAAAATAACGCTCCATTTTACTTTCGTTGATGCCCTGTTCTTTCGCGTGCGTACGCTCGCCCTCCAGTTCCTGCCTGCATTGCGTCCAAAAACCTTTTTTCATGCGCATTTTTGCCTCTTTTGCAAGCGTCTTCAACGTCCGCTCCATGAACTTCTCCTTTCGACATTTTTCGCAAAAAAAATCCGTAACCGAAGTTACGGACCTTTCTCAGCCTCTGTTTCTCTTTCTCGCGGCTTCCGCTTTCTTTCTCTTCTTTACGGAAGGCTTTTCGTAAAACTCTTTCTTGCGGAGATCGCCGATAATCCCGTCGCGCGAGCATTTTCTCTTGAATCTGCGCAGAGCGCTTTCCAGATTCTCGCTTTCACCGACACGAATCGTAGACATATTCTTCAACCCTCCTTCGCCGCAGCACTTATTAACTTCCATATTATAGCAGAGCGGCTTTTTCTTGTCAATTTTTTTTGCGCGGATTTCGGCGAAAAAAATTATTTTTGTCGGTTTTATAATGAAATGCGAAAAAGAAATCGGGTGGAAAAATCCGTTTTTCTTCGCATTTTTTCCGTTATGCGGGAGAATTCGCCGTGAGTGGCGGCATTATCCGAGGGTCTTCCCGATCAAGAAGACGGGAGGCTCCGAAGAAAAAGCGAAACCAGAATCGTTTGACGATAACGAAGGTTGTCTTATCAAAAAAGTATTGCAAAAATAAATTGTGATAAACCGGATACAAAGATACGAGAGGCGTTAAAGTCAAAAATCAATATATCGACACTTTTTTAGATAAAAATAAATCCGAACGCTCCGCCGACGAAAATCGGTTTCGGGTTCGGATTATACGTTTTTGGCGCAGAGAAGAGGATTCGAACCTCCGGACGATTCACCACCGTCACACGATTTCCAATCGTGCTCCTTAAACCACTCAGACATCTCTGCAAGACGTTTTCCATTCTATAACAAATCGCGGCAAAAATCAACCGATTTTTGCCGCTTTTCATAAAAAATTTTCCGAACGAACTTATCTTAAATACAAGCCGTCCGCTCCCGCATCGAGGACGATCGTGCTTCCCGCCGAAGGATTTTGCGAAACGATGTACTTTGCAATCGGCGTTTCGGCGCGGCTCTGAATAAACCGCTTCAACGGTCTTGCGCCGTAAACGCTGTCGTAACCGTTGTCGGCAATGAAATTCTTGGCGAGCGCCGTCACTTCCAGATTGATGTTTTCGCCTGCAAGCCGCTTTTTGAGCCGCTCAAGCAAAATTTCTACGATATCGTCGATATTTTCCCTCGTAAGCGGCTTGAACGTGATAATTTCGTCGAGGCGGTTGAGAAATTCGGGACGGAAAGTCCTGCGCAATAGCTCATTAACCTGCTCCCGCGCGCGGGGCGCTATCTCCCCGTCTTGGATCCCCTCCATAATATACTGCGAGCCGAGATTGGACGTGAGAATGATGATCGTATTTTTAAAATCGACCGTGCGCCCCTGCGAATCGGTTATCCGACCGTCGTCGAGGATCTGCAACAGAATATTAAATACGTCGGGGTGCGCCTTCTCGATCTCGTCGAAGAGAACGATAGCGTACGGCTTGCGGCGGATCGCTTCCGTGAGCGTTCCCCCCTCTTCGTAGCCGACGTATCCGGGAGGCGCGCCGACGAGACGGGAGACGGAAAATTTTTCCATATACTCGCTCATATCGATACGGACAATGTTTTTCTCGTCGTCGAAGAGGCTTTCCGCAAGCGCCTTGCTGAGCTCGGTTTTCCCCACGCCCGTAGGTCCCAAAAACAGGAAGGAGCCGATCGGGCGGTTGGGGTCGGAGATCCCCGCACGGGCGCGCAAAATCGCCTCGGAGACCTTTTCGACCGCCTCGTTTTGTCCCACGACCCGCTTGTGAAGCTGTTCGGGCAGACGGAGCAATTTTTCCCGCTCCCCCTCTTTGAGGCGGGAAACGGGAATACCCGTCCAGCGCGATACGATCTTATTGATTTCCTCCTCCGTCACTTCGTCCTGAAGAAGGGCGTTCTCTCTTTCTCCGCGCGACTTGATCTCTTCGAGCTGTTTTTTCAGCGCAGGCAGTTCGCCGTACTCGATACGCCCCGCCGTCGTATAATCCCCTTTCGCCTTGGCGCTTTCAAGCTCTCCCCTTAAAAGGTCGATCCTTTCCTTGATCTCTTTTTCCGCACGAATCGCCCCCTTTTCCTCTTCCCATTGCGATTTCATGGCGCCGAATTCGTCCTTCAGTCCGGAAAGCTCTCTGCGAATCGTTTCGAGCCGCGTCAGAGAGAGATTGTCCTGCTCCTTCTCGAGCGCCTTTTCCTCGACTTCAAGCTGCACGATCCTGCGGTGCAGAGCGTCCATTTCGGAGGGCATGGAATCGATTTCCGTGCGGATCATGGCAGCCGCCTCGTCCACAAGATCGATCGCCTTATCGGGCAGAAAGCGGTCGGAGATGTAGCGGTTGGAGAGAACCGCCGCAGCCACGAGCGCATCGTCATGAATCCGCACGCCGTGAAAAATTTCGAACCGCTCCTTGAGCCCCCGCAAAATGGAAACGGTATCCTCAACCGTGGGCTCGTTTACCATAACGGGCTGGAAACGGCGTTCAAGCGCCGCGTCCTTCTCGATATACTTGCGGTATTCGTCAAGCGTCGTCGCGCCGATACAGTGCAATTCGCCCCGCGCGAGCAGCGGCTTTAAAAGATTGCCCGCATCCATTGCGCCCTCGCTCTTACCTGCGCCGACGACGGTGTGAAGCTCGTCGATAAAAAGCAGGATCTGCCCTTCGCTCTTTCTCACTTCTTCGAGCACCGCTTTCAGCCGCTCCTCGAATTCGCCGCGGTACTTTGCGCCCGCAATGAGCGCCCCCATATCCAGCGAAAAGAGCGTCTTGTTTTTCAGTCCCTCCGGCACGTCGCCCTTTACGATCCGCTGCGCAAGTCCCTCCGCAATCGCCGTCTTTCCCACGCCGGGTTCGCCGATGAGCACGGGGTTGTTTTTCGTCTTGCGCGAGAGAATACGAATCACGTTTCTTATCTCCTCGTCCCGTCCGATCACGGGTTCGAGCTTGTGCTCCCGCGCCCGCTTCGTAAGATCGCTGCCGTACTTTTCAAGCGCCTCGTACGTTTCCTCCGGATTGTCGCTCGTCACGTTCTGATTTCCCCGCACCTCTTTCAGCCCCTTCAAAAAGGCGTCCTTCGTCACGCCGAAACGGGACGCGAGTTTGTCCGTTCCGCGTTCGGGATTGTCGAACACGCAGAGAAACAGGTGTTCGACGGAAACGTATTCGTCCTTCATGCTTGCGGCAAGTTTTTCCGACTCGGAAAGTATGCGCGTCAACGCCGCCGTCGGATAGACGTTGCCCGCGCTCGCGCCCGACACGCGGGGAAGCCGCTCGATCTCCTCGCCTGCGGCGCGCATCAATCCTTCCGCGTCCGCGCCCGTCCTCTTTAAAATGCGGAATACGAGCCCGTCTTTTTCAAGCAGCGTGCAAAAAAGATGCAGCGCCGTCAGCTCGGCATTTCCGTTTTCGACGGCAAGATTGCTTGCGTTCTGTATTGCCTGCAAAGACTTTTGCGTATATTTTTTTGCGTCCATATTTCTTTCTCCTCTGCCCCCTCGGGGCTTTTTCTCGTCTCTATTATACCGCGTTTTTTCCATCGCTAAACAGTGCGGTGCCGCGATTCGCTTTCAGACAAATTTTGACCCGAAGTTGACGGACGTCGAATTTCAACGTCAACAAAAAAAGCGCCCTTTAAAAGCGCTTTTTCGTAAAAACCCCTTAAAATGAGGTTGTTATGCGTGACATAATACTTTGCAATGACGAAAATTCAACGAATTACCCGCAGCCAACCGTAGGAATCGGGGGCGATACCGTACTGAATCCCCGTTACGGTTTCATAGAGCATCTTTGTAATCTCTCCCATTTTTCCGCCGTTGATGGTATAATCCTTGTCCTTATAACGCACGAGTCCCACGGGAGAAATGACGGCGGCGGTACCGGTTCCGAACGCCTCTTCGAGCGTTCCGCTTTCCGCCGCGGCGATCACCTCGCCGATCGAGATCCTGCGTTCGCTCACACGGTAGCCTTTGTCGCGGAGGATATGCAAACAGCTTTTTCGCGTAATGCCGGGAAGGATGGAGCCGACGAGCGCCGGCGTAACGACCTCACCGCCGATCACGAAAAACATATTCATGCTCCCCACCTCTTCGACGTACTTTTTCTCCTTCGCATCCAGCCAAAGCACCTGATCGAAGCCCTTCTCTTCGGCAAGCTCGCCCGCCTTCATGCTGGCGGCGTAGTTTCCGAGGCACTTTGCCTCCCCCGTCCCGCCGATGGAAGATCGTACGTAAAAATCTTCCACGAGAAGCCGCGTAGGCTCCAACCCGTGCGCATAATAACTGCCTACCGGCGAGAGAATCATAAAGAAAAGATATTCGGTAGAGGCGTGCACGCCGAGCATGACGCGCGTAGCGACGATCGTGGGACGGATATAGAGCGCCGTTCCCTTTTCACGGGGAATCCAGTCCTTTTCGAGCTTTAACAGCTCTTCCAGACCCTCTTCAACGACCTCTTCGGGAAAATTGGGAATACACATACGGGTTGCCGAACGGTTCATGCGCGCCCAGTTTTCTTCGGGACGGAAAATTCCGATCGACCCGTCCGGCTGAATAAACGCCTTCATTCCCTCGAAAATGCCCTGCGCATAATGAAAAATGCAGGTCGCCAAATCGAAGGGCTTGGGCTCGTTCGGTTCGATTTTCGGCTCGTGCCAGCCCCGTTCCCTGTTATATTTCATCGTGAACATGTAGTCGGTGAAATAGTGCCCGAATCCGAGCGCCGTATCGGGCGACGGCTTCTCTTTTAACTGCCTTCTTTTTACGATTTCCATATGATACCTCTGCCGCCGCGCTTCAAGTGCGCGCAAACGGATAATAAAACCGGTCTGTTTCCCGAAATCCCGCCCTGCCGAACAAGGCGTTTTGAAGGTTGCGGCGGAAGGCGTCGAGCTCGCCTTCGCGCACGGCAACGGTGATTTCCACTCTCTCCTTAAAATCGCGCAAGAGAACGGGAACGCCCTCGATCGCACGAAACAACGCATCCGACTCGGAGTAGTTGACGGAAACTTTTAAGGCGACGCAGACGTCGTATTCGCAGATCTCCGCGCGCTCCAGCCCGTCCGCCGCACAGCCCGCGTACGCGCGCGTCAGACCGCCCGCGCCCAGTTTGATCCCGCCGAAGTAGCGAACGACGGCGACGAGCGTCTCGAACAGCTTTTGCGACTTGATCACGCCGAGAATAGGCATGCCCGCCGTGCCCTGCGGTTCTCCGTCGTCCGAAAAACGCTGTAAATTTCCCGTTTTATCGGCGATATACCCGTAGCAGACGTGCGTCGCAAGCGGATGGGCGGCGCGGATCCCGCTTAAGCGCTCCTTCGCCTCTTCCTCGCCCGAAACATGCTGAGCGTACGTGATAAAACGGGATTTCTCAATGACGCGCTCCGTTTGCGTGTCGCCTTTGAGACTCAGATACATGACGAATGCACGACTTTTATATGCACCTTCTTGCCCTTGTGCAGAACAAAGTCGCCCTGCGGCAGCGGCGCGTTCGGATCGGAAATCTTCTCGTCGCCGACGGAGACGCCGCCCTGTTCGATAAGCCGCCTCGCCTCTCCGTTGCTCTTTGCCAGCCCGCAGGCGACGAGCGCGCCGAGCACGTTCTTTACGTCGGCGGAAATGATTTTTTCGGGCATCTCCCCTTCGCCCCCGAACGCCGCTTTTGCCTGACTCTGCGCCCTGTCCGCCTTTTCCTTTCCGTGAACGGTCTTCGTAAGCTCGTAAGCGAGACGCTCCTTGGCGAGATTCATGCGTTCGTCCCGATGGGCGCAGAGCGCCGAAATCTCTCCGAGCGGCAGGAAGGTGAGCAGACGGAAGCACTTTTCCACGTCCGAATCCGCAGTATTGCGCCAGTACTGGTAAAACTCATAGGGGCTCGTCTTGTTTTCGTCCAGCCAGACGGCTCCCTTTTGCGTCTTGCCCATTTTTTTCCCCTCGCTCGTCGTGAGAAGCTGGAACGTCATGGCAAACGCAGCCTTTCTCTCCTTGCGGCGGATAAGATCCGCGCCCGCAAGAATATTGCTCCACTGGTCGTCGCCGCCGAGTTCCAAAAGACAGCCGTACTTTTGATTGAGAACCAAAAAGTCGTACGCCTGCATGAGCATATAGTTAAATTCGAGAAAGGTAAGCCCCTTTTCCATGCGGGAGCGGTAACACTCCGCGGTCAGCATTTTATTGACCGAAAAGTACGCTCCGATATCGCGCAGAAAATCGATATAATTCAAACCGGAAAGCCAGTCGGCGTTGTTTACGACGATCGCGCCGTGTTCGCCCTCGAAACGGATGAAGCGGGCCATCTGTTTTTTAAAACATTCGACGTGATAATTGACCGTTTCCTTCGTCATCATCGAACGCATATCCGTTCTGCCCGAAGGATCGCCGACGAGCGCCGTTCCGCCGCCGATGAGGATAATGGGAGTATGCCCCGCGTCCTGCATATGCTTCATGGCGACAAGCTGCATAAAATGACCGACGTGCAGGCTGTCCGCCGTAGGATCGAAGCCGATATAAAAGGGCACGCTCTCTTCGGACAGTTTTTTGTAGAGTTCCTCCTCGAAAACGGTCTGTTTGATAAATCCCCGCGCCCGCAGGGTATCCATAACGTTTGGCATGATAGTCTCCTTGAAAAAACGGTCTGCGCCCCATGCGCAAACCGTGATTGACGATGACATTGCGATCCGCGCACGAAACCGAGGAAATCCTTTACCCGATCGTAAGCGCCGTAAATTGCGACAACAGCTTATGTTCTATTATATTATCGCAAAACCGATTTGTCAACCTATTTAAGATACTTTTTCGCGCCCCGAAGCGGACGGCGCGCACAGCGCGGCGAGAAGCTCTTCCGTCGTGCGGCGGCAGGCAAGTCTCTTTCTGAGTTCGCAGTTGCGCTGTTCGCGCTTTGCGGCGCGGTATTCTTCGATTTTTCTTTCTGTCGTATCCGTCATTTCGTTCACCTCTCACGCACAATTATATCCAACATACTTGACAGATACTGTCAAGTATGATAAAATAATAGACGGAAATCAAAAATTTTTTCGGAGAGGTTCTATGAAATTCCAAATTCTGCTCGGCATATTGTTTACTCTGCTCATCGTCCGCAAGACGACCGCGTCCGAACTCGCGCATAAATACGGCGTCTCAACCCGCACGATTTACCGCTATATCGACGAACTGACCGTAGCAGGCGTTCCCATAGACGTCCAGCGCGGTCCGTGGGGCGGCATCTATCTTTCGGACGCCTATAAACTGCCCCGCGGCTTTTTTACGAGAGAGGAATACGGACACGTTCTGGACGCATTGACGGCAATGAACGGGCAACTCGGCGACGAGACGCTCTCCGTTGCAATCGCAAAGCTGACGGCGCAGGCAAAAACGGAGCGGAGGGAGCCCCTCTCGGGAAACATTCTGGTGGACGGCGGCACCTGGGGCGACGAGCGGAAATTTTCGGACAAGCTCGCTCTCGTGAGCCGCGCCGAAACCGAGCGCGAGGCGCTCGAAATCGAATACGTAGACCGCGGCGGCGGGCAGACGAAGCGTACGATTCTGCCCCACCTGCTCGTCCTCAAACAGAACGTCTGGTATGTGTACGCCTATTGCCGCATGAGACAGGATTTCCGCCTCTTCAAGATCGGCAGAATGAGAACGGTCAGAAAGACGGGAGAAATCTTCGAGAGACTGCCCTTTCGCAGGGAGGACGTTCCGCTGAACTTTTGGAACGCCGACGCGACGGTGGAAGCGCGCTTCGAACTCTCCCCTTCCGCCCTGCCGCTTGCGGAGGAATGGCTGGGCGTGGAGAACGTGCACGCACGGGACGGTAAATTTTTTGCCGACGTCGAACTTCCGGACGACGAATCTCTGATCGGAAAAATCCTCTCCGTGGGCGCGGGTCTTAAAGTGCTCTTCCCCGAAGAGTTGCGCGTTCGCGTGCGGGAGGAAGCCAAAAAAATCGCGGAAGGACGGTAGGTCAAGCGGGCGTGCGGAGCAATAAAAATTGCCGCAGGGAATATACTGTTAGCGATGAAACATATTCTTTTTTGCGGAGGCGGGAGCGCGGGGCACGTCGTGCCCAATCTCGCCCTGATGAACGAAATCCGCTACTCGCACACCCTATCCTACATGGGAACGGGAGGAATCGAACAGGGACTTGTAACGGCGGCGGGCTATCCCTTTTTTCGCGTAGACTGTCCCAAACTCGTCCGCTCCCTGACGCCGGAAAATTTAAAAATCCCCTTCCGCTTAGCCGCAGCAAAAAAGAAGGCGCTGTCCGTTCTGAGCCGCGAACGACCCGACCTCGTTTTTTCCAAAGGCGGGTTCGCGAGCTATCCCGCCGTGTGGGCGGCGCACAGGCTGAAAATACCCGTTCTCACGCACGAGAGCGACCTTTCGGCGGGACTTTGCACCAGGCTTATCGCCAAAAAATGCCGCTATGTTCTGACCTCCTTCCCCGAGACGGCGGAACGCTTCCCGAACGGGAGATACACGGGTTCGCCCATACGGCGGGAGATTTTAAACGGCGAAAGGAGCCGCGCCCGCAAAAAGTATTCCTTTACGGGCAATCTTCCCGTGCTCCTCGTCCTTGGCGGCGGAAGCGGCAGCAGGGCGCTTAACGACGCCGTCCGCGCCTCCCTCCCCTCCCTCCTGGCGCATTTCCGTATCCTGCACCTGTGCGGCAAAGGAAACACCGTGGATCACCCGCCCGAAGGCTACATGCAGCGGGAATTCGAAGCGGATATGGGAAGCGCGTACGCCTGTGCGGACGTCGTTCTTTCCCGCGCGGGCAGCAACACGGTGTTCGAGCTGCTGAGCCTGAAAAAGCCCGCCTTGCTCGTGCCGCTCGTCTGCGGCTCCCGCGGAGATCAGACGGAAAACGCGGCTTACTTCGAGCGGAAAGGGCTCGTACGGGTACTTGGCGAGAGCGGGCTTGACGGGCTGTGCGAAGAACTGCAAAAAACCTGTCGGGACGAAGCACTCAAAACCGCTCTCGGGCGCTGCGGATATACGAGCGGAAACGCGGCGATCCTCTCCGTCATAGAGGAGTGCGCTCATTCGGCGGGCGCAAGCGTAAACCCGTCCCCGAAAATATCCGCCTGTAAATAGGTATCGGGAACTTTGCCCAAAAGCACGCTCTCGCAGATGAGCACTTCGGTGAGAGAAGCGAAATTGCTCGTTCCGGACGGCATGACGATGGAGATATCGGCTACGATTTCAAGATAAATGGAATGTTTCGTCTGGTTGATTCCCGCATCCGCAAATTCGGAAACGAAGCGGCAGGCGACGTTGGAAATGGGAATAATCTTGATCTTGATGCGCGGTCCGAAGCCCGCCCAAGCCTCTACGCCCGTCAGGGCGCCGAGCGGCACCTCGATGCCGTCTTCGCTCATTTTTGTGAGATTTTCCTGCGACATATATGCGGCGTCACGGGCGATCCGGTTGATTTGAAAGGCGTTGGAGGTGATTGCGACGATGTTTCCGCCGCCGTCCCGCTCGACGGTGACGAGATCTTCGTAGCGCACCTGATCGGACAGCGTATAATAAATCGCGTCGTTTACGGCGACCGTCGTAATCGAACGCATACTCGCCTCGGCAATCGATTTTAAAACGCCTGTGATATTCAAATGCAAAAATAAGACGAGCCCGATCAAAAATAAGGCGGCGAGCGCAAGTACGATGCGCCGCCGCATTTTTCTTTTCGGGGAAGGGTACCGTTTCACACCCTATTGTATGCTTTGTCCAAGCGGGATATGCCCGCAGAACCCCCTTTCCGCATAAACCGAACGTATGGAGATTCGCAATTATGACTGCGAGCGCGTGAAAGGAATTTATATTTTCGGAGTCGGAGGATAATTTATTTCTTTTTATACGTCACGATGGGAACGACGATGGCGGCGACGATTCCGCCGAGGACGCTGACGGCGATCAACACGATTGCCGCCGTCATGAGAATCTCGCCCGCATCCGAGAACGTACTGCCCGAACCGTAAGCGTAATTTTCCGTTTCAAACATGCTGAAAGTGAGCTCTCCCTGAGGAAGGGAATTTCTCGTTAAGGTGTACCCTTGATCCCCCTCCGTAAAATCGAGCGAACTGTATAAAATACGGTAGGAGGTATTGATGTTGATTTCTATTTCCTTAAAATCCGCCCACTTCTGCGCGGGGGAAAGATAGTATTCATACCGATAATTGGAGTTTGTAATTGCGGGATAGAGCGGCGCGCTGACGGCGTTGACGACGGTAGAGCCCGCGGGCACGGTAAGACTGTACTCGAACCATCTCATATAATAATTGGCATCCTCAACACGATAGGCGTAATATACGCCGCTCGAAGTCAGAGACTCGTTGAGATAATCCACGCTGATATTATACAAATCGATTTCGCTGACGGGGCTTTCCTCCGTCTGTTTTACAAGCTCGGCAAAGGTCGATTCGTCCCCTTTTTTCAACGTGACCGAACACTCTTCGGAGATCTCCTCGTCCGTATACGCATCGAACACGCCGACAACCGCTTCAACCTCTCTTCCGAGCATCCAAAACCCATACGTGCTGCCGTTATCTTTGATCCGAAAAGACAACTCCGTCTTTCCGTTCACCACGCTGTAGTTTCGGGCGTTGGGAGCGATTATGCGGGTCTTGGAGGGATTCAGCTCAAACGTAAGCTGCAGAAGCAAATCGCCCGACTGCGCCACGTCTGCGGGAAGCTCAACCGTATAGTCGTAAAAGACGACGGGAAGATCGGGAGAAAAGAAATCGTCCTGCGCATAGGACTCGCGTACCCGTCCCGTATCCTCGTCGACGTCGAACGCAAAATCGTATTCCTTGTAGGAGTGCCTTAAAGTCGTCTCCGCCTTCTCCCCGTCCACCGTGACCGCATAGCGCTCCAAATCTTCCACGTCCTCCCCGATATAGGACGGTCTGGTGCCGAGCGGGAACAGGAGCGTGAGGTCGACGTCCTCATCCGTAGGATTGTAGAAGACATATTCCGCCGTGACCTTAGACCGATAGGAAGCAAGCGCCTCCCCGTCCAGATAATTGTTTTGGGGAAAATCGGGAATATCGAAGGTGAGCGTCTCTTTCTCGACTTCAATGGGACATTGGGCTCCCGTCACAACCCCCGAAGATTCGGAGCCCTTCCAGTATGCCGGCGCGGAGTTCGCGCTTACCGAAATCCCCGCAGGCGCGCAAAACAAAATCGCCGCAGAAAACAGCGCAAGAGCCGCTTTTATCTTTTTCATAAATCCTCCTTGCCGATTATATTATACCACGGAGAAGAAATCTTGTAAAGGGGGGTAAATAAAAAAGCGCCCTGCGGGCGCCCTCTTTCTTCTATTTTTTCCCGGTCTCCTCTTCATACGCGGGCGGCGGAAAAAATTCCGCCCAAAAACAACTTCCCTTTCCTACCTCCGAGATGACGCCAAAGGGATAACCGTGCGAACTCAATATCCCCTTTACGATGGAAAGCCCGAGCCCCGTACCCTTAACGGGACGCTTGTGCGTCTCGCTGGAACGGTAATATCTGTCCCAAATCGTTTCGATTTCCTCTTCGGAAATCCCTTTCCCCGAATCGATGACCTCGAAGCGGGAATTGTTTCCCTTTTTATAGAGTTTTACCCGTATGGTCTTGTCCTCGCCCGTATAGTTGACGGCGTTTCCTATGAGATTATAGAGCACCTGTTCGATACGGTCGCGGCTTGCGCAGACGTACAGTCCGTCTTCCACCTCGGTCTCTATCGTATACCCCTGCGTGTCGCACAGATAGGTAAATCTGCCCGCAATGCGGTACACCTCTTCGGATAGGTTGAACACCGTTTTTTCGTCCCCCGCGATCCCCGCGCGGATGCGCGACAGGTCGAGCAGATCGCCCACGAGCGCGGCAAGACGGTCGCTCTCGTCAATGATGATCTGCGCGTGCGCGTCCCGCTTCTCCTTATCCTCGCCCGATATCTCGCGAATCATGGAGGCGTACGCCTTAATCATCGTGAGCGGCGTCTTAAAGTCGTGCGAAACGTTCGCAATGAGTTCCTTCTGCATTTTATCCGCTTTGGAAATCTCCTCGCGCGCATAATCGAGCGCTTCCGAGAGTTCGTTGATCTCCATGCAGTAATAGGTTGCCGTGAAATTGAGATCGTAGTGTCCGCGCGCAAGCTGTTTTGCCCGCTCCGTGACCTCCGTCACGGGTTTCGTTACGAGCATTGCAATGAAACCGCTCGCCACAAACGCGAGCACCACGGCGAACAGCGCCGTTATCAAGGAAGTCCAGTTCATTCTTCCTTCCTGCTCCCAGAAGGGTTCGAGCGAGTAGGACACGTACAGGTATGCCGTTCGACCGTTCGGTTCGACGGCGGCGACGTAAGTAACCTCCGTCTCCGTTGCAGCGATCTTGTAGGGACTGCCGTCCGCCATGAGCTCCTCGATCGTTTCCATGAGATCGGGATAGCTCCACCCGGAATCGGCGGGAAAAACACTCGTCCCGTCCTCATACAGAAGGTAAACGGTCATGTTATTCTTCGTGGAGATCTCGAATATCTTTCCGGCGAGATATTGCATTCCGTCCGCTTGCTCTTGCGCCTCTTCGATCGCCTGCGCGACCTTCTCGCCCACCAAGCGCACGTCGTCCACCGTCTGTTCCTGATAACGTTTGTCAATGAGATAGTTTTGGATCAACCCGTAGAGGAGCACGATCACGAATGCAAACAACGAAAAAGCCAGCCACAAAACGAGGTTCAGACTCATGCCCGACCTCGTTACTTTTTTTCCGTTTTTTCTCCTCATACTCCCGTCGCTCCGATCGTCAGACCTTCGATTCGAATTTATAACCGAGCCCGCGCAGCGTGACGATATATTTGCGGTATTCCTTCAAGCTTCCGCGAAGCATCTTAACGTGTGTGTCCACCGTGCGGTCGTCGCCGTAAAAATCGTATCCCCATACCTTATTGAGAAGCCGTTCCCGCGTGAGCGCGATTCCCTCGTTCTCCACGAAATAGAAGAGCAGTTCGTACTCTTTGGGGGTGAGCACCGCCTTTTCGCCGTCAACGTACACGTTCCGCCCCGCCTTGTCAATTTTGAGTCCGCCGAATTCGAAAACGTCCTTGTTCGCACTGTCCGCACTGTGTTGCGCCCGCTTTATGACGGCGTGAATCCGCGCCATCACCTCTTTGGGCGAAAAAGGTTTGGTTACGTAATCGTCCGACCCGATTTCGAAGCCGAACAGTTTATCGTACTCCTCGCCGCGCGCCGAAAGCATGATGACGGGCGTATTTTTAAATTTTCTGATCTCTTTCACTGCGGAAAAACCGTCCAGACGGGGCATCATGACGTCCATCAGCACAACGTCGTAATCGTTTTCGCGGCACATCTTCACGGCTTCCATGCCGTCCGCCGCTTCGTCCGCCTCCCCTCCTTCGAACTCCACATATTCCCGAAGAACGGCGCGGATCATCTCCTCATCGTCTACAATCAGTATTTTCATAATCGCCTCCTATCGTCTATTTTATCCGACACGTTTTATATTCCCTTTAAGATTGTGTGAAAAAACCGTGAAATCATTATAGCATAAAGCGATTCCGTTGGCAAGTGCGAACGGCAAGAAAGAAAAAAAGAAAAAAATCCGAAATAGTTCAAACAAACGTTTGACAAACATACGTTCATTTATTATAATGGAGGCATGATATCGGAAGAAAAACTGAATATCCTGACCGCAGCCGCCAAGTACGACGTCTCCTGTTCGTCGTCGGGAAGCGGCCGCAAAAATACGGGCGGCATGGGAAACGGCGCGCCTGCGGGATGTTGCCACTCCTTCACTCCCGACGGTCGGTGCATATCTCTTTTAAAGATATTGATGAGCAACGACTGTATTTTTCGGTGCCGCTACTGCGTAAACCGCGCGGGCGAAAACGTTCCGCGCGCCAGCGCCACGCCCGAAGAAATCTGCGAGCTCACGACCGACTTTTACAAGCGCAATTATATCGAAGGGCTCTTTCTCTCTTCCGCCGTCTGGATATCGCCCGATTACACGATGGAACGGCTGCTTGCCACCGTGAAAAAACTGCGCACGGAATACAACTTTCACGGTTATATCCATTTAAAGGGAATTCCGTACGCCGACCGCGCGCTCGAATACGAGGCGGCAAAGTACGTAGACCGCATGAGCTACAACATAGAACTTCCCACAGAGGCAAGCTTGAAGCTGCTCGCCCCGCAAAAAAGCAAGGAGAGCGTTCTTCTGCCCATGAAACGGCTTACGGCGGCAAGGGAACAATTCCGTTTAGAAAAACGCAAGGGCTACTTTCTGCCCGCAGGGCAGACGACCCAGCTGATCGTGGGCGCCAGTCCGGAACCGGACGGACAGATTCTGCGTCTGTCTCAAAGTCTGTATCGGAAAACGGGGCTCAAACGGGTTTACTACTCCTCCTACCTGCCGGTTGTCCGCGACAGTCTCCTGCCGGAGACGGCGGGCGGTGCGCTTCGGGAACACAGGCTCTATCAGGCGGACTGGCTCTTGCGCTTTTACGGTTTCGAAGCGGAAGAAATCGTGCCCGAGGGGGAAAATCTTCCCCTCGATTACGACCCGAAATGCGCCTGGGCGCTGAGGAATATGCACCTTTTTCCCGTGGAAATCAATCGGGCGCCGCTCGAACTGCTTCTGCGAGTCCCCGGGATCGGCGCGCGAAGCGCATACAAGATCACCGAGGCGCGGCGGTATCACACCGTCACCTTCGAAACGCTGAAAAAAATGCGCGTTGTACTCAAACGCGCAAAACATTTTATTACCTGCGGCGGAAAATTCTTCGGCGCGCAGCCTGCGTCGCTGCGGGGTCTTCTTTCGGCGGAGGCGCGGAGCGCGGGGGCGGAGCAGCTCTCGCTCTTTCAAAGGGAAACGGCGCTGACCGCGCTGACGGGGGAACTATGATTTATTTTTACGACGGCAGCGAAAGCGCGTTTTTTACTTCCTTTTTACTCGCCTTTTCCGACGGCGAAGCAATTCTCTCGTCGAAAAACGCGCAAATGTGTCTCGGACAGAGCGCCGTGTTCGTGCGGAGCGACGAGATAAAAGCGGAAAAATGCAGGCGCCGTTTTCTCGCTCTCGACAAAAACTGCCTGCGGGATCTGAATCTTCTGCTCCGAAGCGGAGACGACGGTAGGGACATGATCGCCCTGCGCTATTTTCGGCTGATCGCCAAAGAGAAGCGCCCCGTCAGAAACATGCTCGCTCTTCCGGACGCGATCGCCGCAGACGAATGTATTCGGCGCGTCCTTCACGAGACGGAACGCTTTCGCGGATTTATCCGCTTTATGGAGTGCGCAAGCGGCGCTCTCTACGCCCCTTTTTCTCCCGATAACGATATCTGCGATCTGCTCGCGCCGCACTTTCAGAAGCGGTTGAAGGGATACCCGTTCGTGATACACGACGTAAAGCGGAAACGGGCGGCGGTGTGCGACGGCGAACACCTGTTTCTTGCGCCCTTGGAAGACGCGGAAATCGCTCTCTCCGCCGACGAGGAGCGCTGGCAGGCGCTGTGGAAGCGCTACTACGACAGCGTGAATATCCCCTCCCGCGAGAGGCTGAAACAGATGCGCGGCTATATGCCCGTGCGCTATTGGAAGTTCCTCACGGAATTCAACTGAATTTCTCGCGATACAGCGCTTCAAGCGCCGCAAGGTGCAGCTTTTCGTCTTCGAGAAGACGGGCAACGACTTCCCTTACCCGCTCGTTTTGGAGCGCGCCGAGCATACGCTCGTAGGCAGCCGCAGAGGCGCGCTCCGCGCAGATATCCGCCAGAATCATCTGTTCGGGCGCGCGGGCGTAATTGACGCACGAGGCGGAATAAAAGCCGACGGGATAGGGCGGACAGGCGGTAAAGACCGGAGGCGCGCCGAGCCTCGCGATGAGCGTACCGAGAATTTCGATATGACGCATCTCGACGGACGCGATTTCCATGAGGATGCGCGCCGTCTCCTCCTCGCCGCACGCGCCGAGACTGATCGACTGATAGACATACTGCAACGTTGCCGTGAGCTCCCCTTCCCGTCCCGCATACGCGGGCGAAACGATTCGAAGCGCCCTGCAATCTTCCCCGATTCCCTTCAAAGAAGGATACGCCCTTTCGCTCCTCAGCCCCATTGTCACCCCCCAAGACGGTTTTCCACCATTTTATGCGCAACCAAGAGCTTTGGTGCGCCGATTGTTCGGGAAAAAGCTTGCGTTTTTTTCTCTATTGTGCTATTCTTAAAAGAAAACGGAAGGTCATCGCTATGAAAGAAAACGGCTATACACCCGCCCCCGATCGCTACGAAAAAACAGATTACCGCCATGCGGGAAAGAGCGGCTTGAAACTGCCGCCCGTTTCCCTCGGTCTATGGCATAACTTTGGCAGTACGGGCGACTTTTCCGCAATGCGCGACATGATTTTTACTGCGTTTGACAACGGAATTACGATGTTCGACCTCGCCAACAATTACGGTCCCGTCTACGGAAGCGCGGAGACAAACTTCGGAAAAATACTGCACGACGATCTGAAAGGCTACCGCGACGAGCTGCTCGTCTCCACAAAGGCAGGTTACGATATGTGGGCGGGTCCCTACGGAGATTTCGGAAGTTTGAAATACCTGACCGCCTCCCTCGACCAGAGCCTGAAACGCATGAAGCTGGACTACGTCGATATTTTTTACCACCACCGCCCCGATCCGGACACGCCCGTGGAGGAGTCGTGCTACGCGCTGTACCGCGCCGTTCAGTCGGGAAAGGCGCTTTACGTCGGTATCTCCAACTACAACAGGGAACAGACGAAGCGCGCAATCGCCGTTCTGCGCGAGCTGAAATGTCCGTTCGTGCTCAATCAGGTCTGCTATAACCTGTTTAACCGCTGGGTGGAAACAGACGGGCTCGCGGATTACGCGCGCGAAGAGGGATTCGGGCTCATCGCCTTTTCTCCCTTGGCGCAAGGGCTTCTTACCGACCGTTACCTCGAAGGTATTCCCGAAGGAAGCCGCATCACAAAGAGCAAATTTCTCAACGAGAACGCCCTTACGAACGAATGGAAAACGCGGACGGCGAAGCTGAGAGAGATTGCCGCGGAGCGCGGACAGTCGCTCGCCCGCCTTGCGCTTTCCTGGCTGCTGAAAGACGAAGCCGTCACCAGCGTCATCATAGGCGCGTCCTCCGCCGCGCAGATTCTGGAAAACATTAAAATCAACCCGCACTTCACGCAGGAAGAACTGCGCGCAATCGACGCCGCCTGCGGCATGTGAGTCAAACGAAAAAGAGAAGCGTCCGCATTTCTGCGGACGCTTCTTTCTTGCATCTTCGGTTAATTTTCCGATTCGTAATGACAATCGGAATTCTGCGTAGGAGGCATTGTTTCGCCTTCGCCCACATAAATCGTGTTGATGACTCTGCCTTCCCCGTCGATTACCTTGTAGGAACCCGTTTTAGGACAAACGTCTCCGCAATTTAATCTCATTTTTTCACCTCCGATACTCTTATCTTGCGCGTGTTTGGCGCAATTATACGGATTCGGGGGGAATTTTATACCACCGCGAGAACGTCCAGCCAAAAACAGGTCAAAGAGAGCAGAACGAGATAGAGGGAAAACCATTTATAATTTGCCTTGCCGATTACTTTCATCATGACTTTGATTGCAAAAAAGCCCGAAACGGCGGCAAAGACCACCCCGATCACTGTGCCGACGATCTCATTCGTTCCGATCTGATACCCCGATTCCGCAAAAACGACGTCCTTTAACTCGACGGCAAAGCTGCCGAGAATCACGGGTATGCTCATGAGAAAAGAAAACTTTGCAACATCGTTCGCCTTCGCCCCGGAAACCGTGCCCGCCGCAATCGTCGATCCGCTTCTTGAAATTCCGGGAAAGAGCGCCAGCGCCTGCGCAAGCCCCATCGGAACGGTGTTCGACCACCCGAGCGGCGTGTGCTTTTTTCTGCGCTTTGCAACCGTCTCCGTCACGAGCATGACTGCTGCCGTAACCGCAAAGCATACGGCGAGATAGGCAAGTCCCCTTTCCCCCGCGAACAAGTCGTTGATTCCGTCGTTACAGAGCAGTCCTACGACCCCCGCGGGGATCGTGGCGACGACGAGCATGAGAAGAGGTTTTAAGGGGCGCTTGAAGAGCGCGAGAATATCCCTCCAAAAGACGACGACGACCGCGACCAGCGTCCCGAAGTGAAGCATCACATTGAGAAAGGTCATGCCGCTCAGATCGAAGCCGAGCACGCGCTGCAAGAGGGATAAATGCCCGCTTGAAGAAACGGGCAGGAACTCTGTGAGCCCCTGCACCGTACCCAATATAATCGATTTCCAAACAGATTCCCAAAGGGTCATGGAAGCCTCCGAAATCAGGTTGACGAATCCAACCCCGTGAGATCGGAATAACGATCCTCGTAGACAGTGCTGCTGCCCGAATAAGAATTGATGATCTGCGAACGGATATTCGTCGAAGTCGTAGAATAAGCGTCCGCTTTGAGCGCCTCGTAGTAGAGGTATGAGAAGGTCCCCTCCGTTTTGACGTCGTCCCAGTTAAAGGTATAGGGCTGTCCGTTCTCCGCATCCGCCAGAGAGAAGGTGCAATAGATGATGTGCCAGCCGTAGTCGGAGGGCACTACGTAGTACGTTCCCGCGCCGCCGCGTACCGCCTGCTGCGCCGCATACTCGAATTCGGAAACGAAGTCGGTCTTGTTCGCCGTCACCGCATAGCCGAGGTAGGTGTTGAGACCGGAAGTATCGGTATTATATGCGAACGAAAGCTCGTTAATGACGGACAGGGCGATATTTTCTTTGCTGCCCGCAAGGAAAATATTGTTCGCGTTGAACGTCGCCGTCTCGCCTTCGCCGGCAACGGCAGACCAATCGATCTTGCCGCTTGCATAGACGAATTTGGAATAATCCACCTTTCCGTCCGCGCTGTAATATTCGGAAACCGCCTGCGCGTAATAATTCCCGCTATAATCCTCTTTATTCGTAAGAACGTTCTCCTTTCCGAACGCAAAGCCGAGATAGCTTTCCATTTCGCCGAGGAATCCGTCCACGGTAAGCTTGTTGGGGACGTACACCCGCTTGTCCGCGTCATACGTGCCGTTATAAGTGTATTTCCCGTAGTAATTGGAGAGAAGATCGTATTTACCCGTGTCGTCGAACAGCGAGTTCTCAAAGAAGAGCCAGGTTCTGTTCGCGCTGCCGCCGTCGTAAGCCGAGACGGCATCGGTCACTGCAAACGAATAATCCGTCTCTCCCGTAAACCAGCTGCCGCGCTGATCGGTCGCCTTGATCTGTTTCAGGAGATTTGCGCGGGTCACAAACTTATTTCCCTTCGTGTCGCCGTAATCCTTGTCCGCATCCGAAAGCGCCTGCGACTGGGAGGCGGAGAAGGGAAGCAGAATGTTGATCACGAGCCCGTAATTCTTATCCTCGTCGCCGGGGGAAGTCATGACGAATTTCGTATCGGAAACGCTGTCCAGATCGCTCTCGAGCGTGCTTACGTCCTTCAAATACGTGCTGCGCTGATTTGCAAGGGTCGTAGCGTAGCTCTCCTCGCAATATTCCTGCGTGAGCGTCTCGATCGCCGCATCGGTGAACACTTCGCCGAGTTTGGTGATGAGCAAATTCTCATACGTCGATTTCTTCTGATTCTGATAGTACTGAAGACTCTCGATGTCGCTCGTGTCCTCGCCTTTGACAAGCAAACCGTTCGTTTTGAGGCTGCTTAAAAACTTGCCGTACGCCGTCATGCGGGTCGTGGGCGAAGATCCGTCCACCTTCTCGTAGGAGCCCTGTACGCCCGCTTGTTCGCCCGTTCCGGTATAGACGCGGTAAGCTACGTCGTAATAGTCCGAATCCTCCGTATCGACGCCCGTGGGAGTCGTTCTCACACTCGTCTCGTATTCGGTGTCGTCGTCGGCGGCAATAATGATTGCCTTTTCCAACGAATCGATCGAATTATTCATATACACGCGCACGGCGTAATCGGCGGTATCGATCTCCTTTTGCGTAAGGAAATAGGCAATGCCCGCAATCGCCTTGGCGGTCTCCCCGTCTGCGGCGTCGACCGCCGCCTGATAGCCCGCAAGGGTATAGGTGTATTGCGTATCGTCCTCCGTATCCGTCCAGCCGTTTTTGAGGAAATACGCCTTCGCATACTGAATATAAATCTGATTATTCACGAGCGATTCGCAGATCGCGTTGAAGGTATCGCTGTAAGTCCAACCGTAGGTACTCATCACCGAATAGCCGGAACCGATAAAGCTTTCAATCATGTCGCGCTTCGTTACGACGGTCGTCGTAACGGCGTCTTCGTACCCCGCAAATTCCTCCTGAAACTGAGCGCTCTCCGTTAAATTGACCTCTGCAATCGTCTGCGCGATGTCTTTTGCGGAATCCTTGGTTTCCAGCGCCGCACAACCCGCAAACGCTCCCGCCGACATGACGAGCGCCATTGCGCAGGAAGCAACCGCCAACTTTTTTTTGTTCTTCATCTCTTATACTCCGAAACGTCCGTGATACTGCCCCACGGTTTCATACTTTATCCATTATAGCGCATTTTGGAAAATTAAGCAATCCTTTTTCATGAAATTCAAATAAAAGTTGCCGCGAATTTGAGAAATTTCGTCATGAGAACCATCGTTTTGCCTCCTTCCCCCATCGAACGGAAGCGGAGAACGGGGGCGCTCGTCATATCGAGGGATATTTTATCCTTGAATTTTTCGAGCGCGGCGGAAATTTTCTCGTTCGAAAGCGCTTCCAGCGAAGAAAATTCGAGCGCGCCGCCCTTCTGGCTCACCGATATTTTTTTGACCCCGAAGCGGGAAGCGTAGCTCTTCATAACCGCAATGACGAGAAGGTTTAAAGTTTCGTCCGGCATGGGACCGTACGTCTCCTCCATGGAGGTGAAGACGCGTTTGTAGTCCGCCACCGAGCGAATTTCCGCAATCTGCTTGTAGCAGTCCATTCTGCCCGCGTTGGACTCGACATAACGCTCGGGAATAAACGCCGTCGTCCTGATGTCGAGATCCACCGCCTCCTGCCGCTCGCCGGTAAGTTCCTCTTTGAGAATCTTGGCGTACAGCTCGTAGCCAACTTTGTCCATATGCCCGTGCTGTTCGGCGCCGAGCACATTGCCCGCGCCGCGGATTTCGAGATCGCGCATGGCAATTTTGAAGCCGGAACCGAATTCGGTGAACTGCATGATCGCCTTCAAACGCTCCGCCGCCTGTTCGGTCATGACCCGCTCCGGCTTATAGGTAAGGTAGGCGTGCGCCAGACGGGTGCCCCTTCCGACTCTGCCGCGAAGCTGATAGAGCTGGGAGATCCCGAAGCGGTCCGCGTCGATCACGAGCAGCGTATTGGCATTGGGCAGATCGACGCCGTTCTCGATGATCGTCGTCGTCACGAGCACGTCGAATTCCCCCCGATAAAAACCGAATACGTTGTGTTCGAGCGTCGCCTTGTCCATTCTGCCGTGCGCAACGGCAATCCGCGCCTCGGGCACGATCTGTTTGAGCCGATCCGAAAAAGTATAGATGGATTCAACCTTATTGTAGAGAACAAAGGTCTGTCCGCCGCGCGCGATTTCCCGCACGCAGGCGTCGCGGATGAGCGCTTCCGTCTCCTCTGCAACATAAGTCTGCACGGGCAGACGGGCGTGCGGAGGGGTCTGGATCGTGGAAATATCGCGTATTCCCGAAAGGGAGAGGTGAAGCGTACGCGGAATGGGCGTCGCCGTCATGGTGAGGCAGTCCACGTCGCGCTTATAGTTCTTGATCTTTTCCTTATGCTCTACGCCGAAGCGCTGTTCCTCGTCTAAAATCAGGAGCCCGAGATCGCGGAATTTTACGTCGGCGGAGAGGAGGCGGTGCGTGCCCACGATGAGATCGACATCCCCCCTTTCGAGCGCGGCGAGAATTCGTCCCTGTTCCCGTTCGCTGCGGAAACGGTTGATCGCCTCCACCCGTACGCCGAACTCCTTCATGCGCTCCGTCGCGGTGCGGAAATGCTGCTCGGAAAGCACGGTCGAGGGGCACATGAGCGCCGCCTGCCGCCCCGCCAGAATACAGAGATAGGCTGCGCGAAGCGCGACCTCCGTCTTGCCGAAGCCCACGTCGCCGCAAAGGAGACGGTCCATGACCTTGGGCGAGCACATATCCCGACGGATCTCCTCGAAGGAAGTGGTTTGATCGGGCGTATCCTCGTACGGAAACGCGGCGATAAACTCGTCGAGCTCCTCCCGATAATCGGGAAAGACGAAGCCCTTCTGTTCCTGTCTCTCGGCATAGAGCTGCTTTAAGTCGAACGCCATCTTTTTGAGAGAGGCGCGGACGCGCGCTTTCACGCGCTCGAACTCGCCGCCCCCTATCTTGGAAAGCGACGGGCTGTCCCCGCCCATATACTTGGACAGGACGTCCATCTGCTCGACGGGAACGTAAAGACAGTCGCCGTCCTTATATTCGAGCGCGACGTACTCTTTGGTTCCTTCGGTCGTCTCAATCTTGCGCGTTCCTACGATCTTGCCCACGCCGTACGTCTCGTGCACGGCGTAATCCCCCACCTCGGGAGCGACAAAGAGATCGCCCCTGCGCTTTTTGATGCGGCGGGCGGTCGCCGTCTTGGTAAAGAGATCCCCCGTTCCGATTACGGCGAGCTTACATTCGTGAAGCAGGAATCCGTGTTCGAGCGTTTCCTCGCTGACGGCTACACCCTGCAGCTCCGTAAGGGAATCGGGTCGCCGCAGGACGGGAAAACCGTTCTCCGCAAACGCCTCTTTCAGCTTTTCGGCACGCTCGGAGGTGCCGCACCAGACCATTACGCGGTAACCCGTCTTCAACCAGGCGCGCACGTCGTTTAAGAGGTCGGGAAAGGAATTGAGATAGCGGCGCGCAGGACTCGCCGTAAAATTGTGCGATTTCAGCGCCGTAAAAAAGACGGGATTCCCCATAAAAGCGGAAAGGGCAAGCGCGCGCTTCCCCGCAAAGGAAAACCGTTCTTTGGGAAGATACTGTCCCGCAGAAAAGCTCATACATTCGCCCGCCCTTTCCAGTTCGGAAAAGCGCTCGAAGTGCTCGCCGTAAAGTCCCTCGAGCTTATCGGAAATCGCTTTGCACTCGTCCAGAATAAAGAGCGCATCCCCCGCAAGCCCGGAAAATCCCACCGCATTTTTGAGGAGGGGCAGAATATAGTCCGAATCGAATCCGACCGACTGAATTTCTTCCGCGATCGTCTGCAAACGGGCGTAGGCGGTCGGATTTTTCGCCCGCTTCACTTCCGATTCGAGAACGGCGCGCACGCGTTCCTCTTCGCCCTCCTCCAAAAATACGTCCGTAGCGGTAAGAATTTCAAGCGAGGACAAAAGGGGAAGTCTCTCCCCCGTAATTTCATCGTACGGCTTGATCGCCTCCACCTCGTCGCCGAAAAAATCAATCCGCACGGGATGGTCGCAGTTGACGGGATAGATGTCCAAAATATCCCCTCTTACGGCAAACGCGCCCTTCGCCTCCACCGTGTATTCCCGCGTATAGCCCGCCTTGATGAGCGATGCGATCAGCCCGCTCATGTCTGTATCTTGCCCCGTTTTAAGGGTAAACACCGCAAGTTTCGCGGGTACGAGCTGCACGATCGCCTCGACGTCGGTTACAAGAACCTCCGCCCCCTTTTCCCAGGCGTAGAGCGCGCAAAGTCTCTTAAAAAGCGTATCGCGCGAACGGGCGCTTCGGTATATGAGCACTTCGTCCTTGGGCGGCAGCAAAACACACTCCTTGCCCGAGAGCGCCGCGATTGCGTCGCAGGCACGTCTCGCGGAGAGCGCGTCGGCGGCAATGTATACGACGCGTCCCCGCGGCAGAGAAGCGATCAGATATTTGACGGGATCGGGGAGCCCGAACGCGCAAACGGGCAGTCCGTTTTCGACGTCCCGCCCGAGCAGGGAATATTCCCCGAATAAATTATCAAAGGTAAAAAAGCCCCTCATCCGTTATACTTACCCATTACGTTATCGATTTTTTCTCCCTTCGCCAGCATGACCGCCGCTTCCGCCGCCCGCTGCGTCGCGGAGGCGAACAGATCGTAATCCTCTTCTCCGATTTGGGAAAGCACATAGGCAAGCAGAGGAACCTCTACCTGCGGATCGCGAATTCCGATCCGGATGCGCGCAAAGTCGGAAAATCCCAATTCGGCTATGACCGACCTCATTCCGTTATGCGTGCCCGCGCTCCCCGCGGGACGGATGCGGACGTGCCCTTTGATTAAATCGTAATCATCGTACAGTACGACGAGCTCCTGCGGAGAAATCCTGTATTTCGCGACCAGCTGTTTGACCGCCCTTCCCGAGGCGTTCATGTAGGTGAGCGGGCGGGCGACGATTACCTTTTCGCCGCCGATAAACCCCTCCGCAACGCTCGCCTCACATTCCTTTTTGCGGAACTTCGCGTTTAACAGCGCGGCGCAGTCTCCCGCCGCCACGAATCCGAGATTATGATAGGTCTTTGCATACTTTTCTTCGGGATTGCCGAGCCCGACGATCAAAAACATAACACTCCTTTTTCTCTCCTGCGAGAGCTAAGACAGAGCCGCACCATAGGCGCGGCTCACGTAACTTTTCGTAACTCAGTCGTATATTTTACTCATCGGCTTGTCGAGATATACGTTCTCGATCGCTGCCGCAAAGATGTCCGCCGAAGAAAGAATCTTAATCTTGGGAATCATCTTTTCGGGAGGAAGCTGAATGGTATCGAGCATCACGAGCTCGGAAATGTGAGACTTTTCCAACCGCTCGATTGCAGGACCCGAGAGCACGGCGTGCGTACAGCAGGCATGAATTTCCGTCGCGCCCTGATCGATGAGCGCCTGCGTACCCTGACAAATCGTCCCCGCCGTGTCGATCATGTCGTCCACGAGAAGGCATTTCTTGCCCTCGACGTTACCGATGATGTTCATGACCTCCATCACGTTCGCCTTGGGGCGGCGCTTGTCGATGATCGCCATGGGACAGTTGAGCCGTTCCGCAACCTTGCGCGCGCGGTTGACGCTGCCGATATCGGGCGAGACAACGATGTAGTCCCCGTCGAGTTTATCCGCGAAATAGTTGTAAAGCGTGGGACCGCCCAACAGATTGTCGAGAGGAATGTTGAAAAATCCCTGAATTTGGGCGGCGTGAAGATCCATCGTGAGTACGCGGTCCGCCCCCGCCGAGGTGAGCAGATCGGCAACCAGCTTCGCCGTGATGGGATCGCGCGAACGTGCCTTTCTGTCCTGCCGCGCATAGCCGAAATAGGGCATGACCGCGGTGATCCTGCCCGCCGAAGCGCGTTTTGCCGCGTCAATCATGATGAGCAGTTCCATCAGATTGTCGTTCACGGGATAGGACGTGGACTGAATGATAAACAGATCCCGTCCGCGCACCGTCTCGCCGAGATGGACGCTCGTCTCGCCGTCGGAAAATTTTCCGACTTCGATCTCGCCGAGCGTCGTGTTGAGTTTGGAAGCGATTGCGCGCGCGAGCGGCAGATTCGAATTTCCCGCAAACAGCTTGATTTCGTTACAGTGTGTAATCATGATCCGATTTTCCTCGAATGTTTTTTATGCGACCGAGACGAGGGGGACACGCCGCCGGACGCAGATTTCCGATCGTAAACGCAGCGATTCGCCGCACGGTGCAAAAAGATCTGCACGCACTATTTATCCTAACGGATTTCAGGGAATTTGTCAACCGTTTGAAAGAAATTGCGCCGTGAAATTATTTGCGCGCGACGCCCGTTTTTCTCGCCGCCTCGGCAACCGCCGCCGCCACCGCGTCGTGCGCGCTCTTTTCGTAGGCATAGGGCAAAATGTAATCGGGCGACAGTCTCTCCCCTACGCAGTCCGCAATTGCGCGGGAAGCCGCAAGCATCATTTCAAAGTTGATATCGCGCGCTCTTACGTCGAGAGCGCCGCGGAAAATTCCCGGAAATACGAGAACGTTGTTGATCTGGTTGGGTTTTTCCGAAGAGCCCGTTCCGACGACTGCCGCGCCCGCGCTCAGCGCATCCTCCCGCGAGATCTCGGGCACGGGGTTGGCGCAGGTGAACACGATCGCGTCCTTCGCCATCGAACGCACCATCTCCTTCGTCACGCAATTTGCGACCGAGACGCCGATTAAAACGTCGGCGCCCCGCAAAGCGTTTTCGAGCTTTCCTCTCAGGCGCGCGCGGTTGGTGATGCGGGACAGCTCCGCCTGAACGGGGTTGAGAGAGGGATCCCCTTCGCAGAGAATCCCGTTTTTGTCGCAGAGCACGATTTCGTTCACGCCGAGCCGCATCAAAAATTTTGCAATCGAAATCCCCGCCGCGCCCGCGCCGTTTATGACGATTTTCAGCCCCTCGAGCTGCTTTTCAACCAGTTTTGCGGCTCCCATCAGCGCGGCTGCCATGACGACCGCGGTGCCGTGCTGGTCGTCGTGAAACACGGGAATATCCAGATCGCGCTTGAGCCTCGCCTCGATTTCAAAGCACCTCGGCGCGGAAATGTCCTCGAGGTTGATTCCCCCGAACGAGCCCGCAAGAAGCTCGATCGTACGCACGATCTCCTCCGTATCTTTGCTGCGGATGCACAGCGGAATTGCGTCCACCCCGCCGAACGCCTTAAAGAGGGCGCATTTCCCCTCCATAACGGGCATACCGGCTTCGGGTCCGATGTCGCCGAGCCCCAGAACAGCGGTTCCGTCCGTTATGACGGGCACCGTATTCCAGCGGCGGGTGAGTTCGAAGCTCTTCGTTACGTCCCTGTGGATCGCCAGGCAAGGCTCGGCAACGCCCGGCGTATAAGCAAGGGAAAGTTTTTCGCGGTCGTCCACTTCCACGCGGGAAACGACTTCGATTTTTCCCCTCCATTCGCCGTGTTTTTTAAGCGATTCTTCTCTGTAATTCATAGATCCTCCGTGCAAACGACCCTATTATAGCCGACGGAAAAAAATAAGTCAAGCGCTTTTCCCGCAATCGGTTCTTCCGCAAAACATAACTCCCCCGCCCGAAAGAACAGGCGGAGGAGTTCCCCCCTAATATCGCGTTAAGCAGAGCGGTTTATTTGACCCGCACGCGGAAACACACGACGCCGTAAGGCTGCATTGTATAGCCGAACTCTCCGTCGCTGAAACCGATCTTGTACTCTTCGGGAGTAACCTCGGTATCCGAGATCGTGTTCCTTGCCAGGTAGGTGCCGGATTTGCTGTAAAGCTCGGTGACGGCGGCAATCCCCGTAAGGTTGGCGCTGTTAACTTTAACATTGATGCCGATGGTGTCGTCGCTCGCGTTGACGATCTTCACGATGATGTCGCCGTCCTCCGCGCCGCTCACGACGTAGTACAGTTTATCCACCGTGGGAGCGTTCGCCTCGGTGTAATTCGTTCCGCCGACGGGCAGAGTAAAGGTGGAGTCGAATCCGTCCGCAAAGGTAAGCTCGCCCTGTCCGATGTAGGCGCCCTGATTCTTCATGAAGAGCTGCTGCACGTAATAGTTGGTGCTGCGGACGAGCCGGGTATTGGTGTAATACATCATATCGACTTGCCATTGGTTGCCGCCGTTCCAGTTGGCAAACATAGGCGCGTATGCGGCGAGCTTCACGATATCCCCGTTGCGCTCATAGCCCGTCATCATCGCAGCCTCCGAGAGCGCCGAAAGCCAGGAGTTCGCCCATGTGGAGTTAAACGCGTAGGAATCTCCTCCGCTTGCGACCGAGTTCGCGGAATACTCGCCTACAAACACTTCGTAGTAGGTATCGGGCGCATAGGAAGCGCGGGCGTATCCGTCGTAAAGCGTCGTGTTTTGCAGCATATCGGCATAGCTGACGTAGTAGTGCTGGTCGTGCACGCCGTATTCGCTGATCGAAGAGATGCCGCCCTTGTTCTTATAGGTCGTCGCAGCCGTCTGCGCCGTTCCCCTCCGGCTCTTTGCGGAATCCTCGCAATTGCTGAGGGTCATTCCGTTTCCGACAATGAGTTTTACGCTGTTGAGCAGCGGATCGTCCGCCTCTTTGAAGGCAGCGATAAACTTTTCGTAATATTCGGTATAATAGACGCCGCTCTGCTCGTTGCCGATTCCGAGATAGTCCATCTCGAACGGTTCCGCGTGCCCGAGCGATGCACGGATCGCGCCCCACTTCGTGGAGACGTCTCCCTTCGCAAATTCGATGAGATCCTTCGCGTCCTGAATGTAATCTTCGATATATTTTCCGTGACGCCCCTGCAACGCGTGCGCGGGATTTCTGGGAGAAAGACCGCCCTGATCGCTGAGCCCGCAGTTAAGCACGGGAACGGCGCTCGCGCCCAGACTCTCGCACAGCAGGAAATACTCGTAGAAGCCCAGCGCATAGGTCATATCGTAGTAGCTCCCGTACCAGATGTCGATATTGGGCGTACGAGTAACGGTTTCGCCGTAGGTTGCCTCGCCTTCCTTCGTCGTGCCGTCCGTGTTGACCTTGTAGGAGAAGGCGGGAACGTCATCGTCTCCTGCCTGCGTGCCCGTCACGACCGCGCCGATCGAATTTTTCCAGTTGTACGCTTCCTGCTCGCTCGTTCCCTCGATGACGCAGCCGCCGGGGAAACGGATAAACTTGGGCGAAAGATCGCTGATCGCCTCGTAAAGGTAATTTTTGATGCCGACGGTAGAATCGGTCGTCTCGAAGGATATGCCGTCGAGGCAGACGGTCGCCGCTTTATCGAAGGACAGCTCGAGTTTGAGATTCTCGCTTGCCGTCTCGGTCGCCGTGAACGTGCGGGTATATTTTACCCAGCTCGAATCCGCCGCCGCTTCGAACGTTCCCGTCACCGGAGAAATTTCGCCGTCCGTGACGGAGACGGTCACGTTCACCGTCGTATCCGTCTTGATAAAGGCGGAAAAGATATAGTTAACCCCCTCTTCCACCGCCATGGGAACGGCGTCGTACCCGCTGTTCACGAGTTTTCCGCCCGCCGCGCTCACGGTGAGCTGCGCATAGTTCGGATTTACGTTCTGCGTCTCGTATGCGGTACCCGTACCCGAGAAAATGCCGCCCGTGCTCAGCACGGAGAGCGTCGCGCCAGACGCCGACCAGCCGTAGCTCTTGCCGCCCGAGCCCGAAAGCGCCTCGAAGCTTCCGTTCAGAACGAGATCGTCGTCCAGTGCATAGGACGCATAGTTGATATCTTCGAGAAACACCCCGAACAGGCTGTCCGATATGGCGTTATCCTCGCTCGTGTCGATTTTGCCGTTTACCGAAAGCGTAGCCTGCGCATTCGAGAGCACGGGCGCGTCTCTATCCGCCTGTTCCGCCTGTTCGCCGCTCTCGCCGCACGCCGCCGCGCCGATCAGCGTCGCCGTACCCATCAATGCCGCCAAAGATACCGCTAAAAACTTCTTCATTTTCTTTCCCCCTTTTCTTTATTTTAACACGTTTTTCGTCGCTGTCAATACCTTTTGGAAAAAATTCAGATAAACTTTAATTGTTTTATATAAAAGTAAACGGAATAACAAAAAGTTGCTCCCGCAGAGCGCGTTTTCCTTCGGAAAATAAAAAAACGAAGAACGTAAAAATTCTCGCTTTTTTCATCGTTTCATGATCGGTATCCGACAGAAAACAGAAATCATCAAAAGGCATAGCTTACACGATGCCTTTTGATGATCCATATGGAAACTACGGTAAAAAACAGTCTGCTTTTTATTTCGTTCTGAAACGAATGGCGGTCAGACTGTAACCCTTGGCGGTATATCCCAGCGTATCGCCGAACGAGCCCAGTTTGTAAGATACGGGTTCCACCGCGCCGGAAGCAAGGGTACTGATTGCGGTCCCTTCCGCTCCGCTCAATTCGGTAACGGCGGCAATCCCCGTGAGCTGCACGCCGGTAAGCGCAACGTTGATGTTGATTTTAAGATCGGTTGCGCCCGCGTTTACGATTTTAACGATGACCTCTCCCGTTTCCTCGTCCATGCTCGTTACATAATAGATATCGTCGAGAACGCGGGTCTCCGTGCCGTCGGAAAGATACGTCGTCTGCGGCTTTTCGTCCGTGAAGGAGATTTCGGAAGTAACTTTATAGTCACCCGAATTCTGCATAAAGAGCTGTTGCACATAGTAGTTGGGCGTGAGCACTACGTTCGTATTTGTGTAGTACATCATGTCCACCCACCACTGGTTATAATTGTTGTGCGTATTATCCCACAGGCTGCCGAACATAGGCGCATACGCCGCCAGTTTTACGATATCGCCGTTGCGCTCGAAACCCGTCATCATCGCCGCTTCCGAAAGAGCGGTCAACCAGGTGTTGCGCCCGTTCATATTGTTTTTAAAGAACTCGGTATACGTCGTGCTTCCCGCCGTAGGAGAGCTAATAGATTCCGAATTCGCCGAATATTCCCCGACGAATACCTCGTAATAGGTTTCGGGATCGGTATCGGGACGCGCGTACCCGTCGTACAGATCGGCGTTCGAAAGGAAATCGGTATAATTCATATAGTAGTGCTGATCGACGACGCCGTACTCGCTGATCGAGGAAATTTTTCCCTTCTGCAAATACTGGGACGCATAGTTCTGCGCTTCGCCTCTCGTTCCCGTCTTGGGATTTTCGCAGTTCTGGAAGAGCGTGCAGTTGCCCACGATGAACTTGACGCTCTGATAAAGCGGGTTGGTATCGGCTTGAAACGCTTCGAGGAATTTTTCGTAATAGGTCTGATAGTAGACGGATCCCCACTGCTCGTTGCCGATGCCGATATAGTCCATCTCGAAGGGCTCGGGATGCCCCATGTTCGTGCGGACCTGAGCCCAGTATGCCTCGTTCTCGTCCCGGGAATCGACGCTCCCCTTTGCAAAACAAACGAGATCTTTGGCGTCCTGAATAAAGTCCGAAATGCCGTTGCCGTGTCTGCCGGAGAGCCTGTCCCCCGAAGATTGCGTCTGACAGCTAAGACCGCAGCTCACGACGGGAACCGCCTTCGCGCCAAGACTTTCGCAGAGCAGGAAATACTCGTAAAATCCGATGCCGTACTCCATTTCATAATATCCGCTCTGATACCAGATATCGGTATTCGGCGTCCGCGTCGCCTGTTCGCCGTAGGTCGTCACCACGGACTCGCCGTCGTCGCTTTTAAGGGTATAGGTAAAGGCATTGACTTGGTCGCCCCCGCTGACCTTCTCGGCGCCGATAGAGTTCTTCCAGTCGTAATGGTCGCTGTTGCTCTTGCCCTCGATTACGCATCCGCCGGGGAAGCGCAGGAAGGAGGGAGAGAGGTCGCTGATCGCGTTGTAGAGATAATTTTTGATGCCCGCCGTAGAATCGGTCGTCTCGAGCGTTACGGAGTCGATGCAAGCGTTGTCGTCCGCTTCGGCAAAGACGAGTTCCAGCACGATATTGCTGTCGCCCGTCATGTCCGGTTCGATCTTCGCGGAATATTTGACCCAATCCGAACTCTCCGTGACCGTGATCGTTTTTTCGGCGTAAACGGTGGAAGCGCCGGTACTTTTTATGCGTACGGTGAGGTCGCCCGCATAATTTCTGATAAACGCCGAAAAGACGAGAGGCGTGCCGTATTCGACCGCCATGGGCACGTAGCGGTAGCCGGAATTCACGATCGAGCCGCCCGCCTGCACATTGACAAGCGCATAATAAGGATTATTGACATGGAGCTTGTTCTCATCCGTCTTGACCGTGATCGTCGCCCCTGTCGCGCTCCAGGTGTAGTCGCGGTCGGTGGCGTATTCAAAAGAGCCGTTACAGACCAGATTATCGTCGAGCGCATAGGAGGCGTAGTTGATATCCTCCAAAAACAGTCCGAACAGATCGGCGGAGATGCGCGACGAAGCGCTCGTCTTATCCACCGAGCCGGACAGCGTGAGCGTCGCGCCCTGATCGGAATATGCGGGCGCGTCGTAATCCGCCGTTTCCGCCGAACTGCCGCACGCCGCCGCACCGACCAGCGCGGCAAGCGCCATTGCACCGGCAAGGCAGCTTGATAAAACCTTCTTCATTTTCTTTCCCCCTATGATAAATTTACCGTCTTATTGTAACATACTTTTTTACACTCTGCAATATTTTTTTAAAAATTCACGCAAAAAGAAAGAGGACTCCTCCTTCAAAACAATTCGCGCTTCAATGCGATCGCGTCTTCTTTTGTGATCTTGCGCACCTCCCGACAGGGATTGCCGTACGCAAGGGTATCGGGCGCGATTTTGCCCGCAACGACCGAACCCGCGCCTATGACGCAGCCCTCCCCGATCTCGGCGCCCGCGAGAATCGTCACGTTGCCCGCGATCCATACGTTCGAGCCGATGGCGACGGGCGCACCGTACTCTCTGTCCGTTACGGTTCCCCTCCCGTTCGGATAGGGATTTCTGTCCTGCGGAAGAAGCGGATGCTTGGGCGTAAGAATCGACACGTTCGGTCCCAAAAACACATTGTCCCCGACCGTTACGGGACACACGTCCAGCACGGTCAGATTGAAATTGGCATAAAAATTTCTTCCGACCGTTGTAAATACGCCGTAATCGAACCAGACGGGGCCCTGTAGATACGTTCCTTCGCCGCGGTTGGGCAAAAGCCCGTTTAAAATTTCTTCCCGCCGTTCCCTTTCTTCCTCCAACGTATCGTTGTAGAGCTTGCTCAGTCTGTGCGCATTACGGCGGAGCGCCGCCAGTTCTCCGTCGCTCGGATCGTAAATTTTCCCCGCGAGCATTTTGTTCCGTTCGTCCGATCCCATTTTTATCACCCCTGCCGCGCCGCTTTCAAGCCGACGCAACCCGAATACTACTATAACCGCGCAATCGCGGTTTGTCATCCAAAATTTCCCCGTTGCCGCCAAAACGGAAAAAGGGCGCGTTAACGCCCTTTCCGTTCCGAATGAAATTACTTTGTGCCGAACAGTCTGTCGCCGGCGTCGCCCAACCCGGGAAGGATATAACCGTTTTCGTTGAGCTGTCTGTCCAGCGTCGAGACGTATATGGGAACGTCGGGATGCGCCTCCGCGACTTTCGCGATGCCCTCGGGCGCGGCGATGATCGACATGAGCTTGATCTTCCGGCAGCCGCGCTTTTTAAGCGCCGCCAGCGCGTCGCAGGCGGAACCGCCCGTCGCCAGCATAGGATCTACGAGAAAAACCGTCTTTTTCTCGATTCCCTCGGGAAGCTTGCAGTAATACTCCTGCGGCTCCAACGTCTCCTCGTCGCGATACATACCGATGTGTCCTACGCGCGCCGTAGGGAAAACGTTGTGCACGCCGTTTACCATACCCAACCCCGCGCGGAGAATGGGCACGATTGCCACGCTCTCTTCGGGCACGCGGTACTGCGTGGTCGTTTCAAGCGGCGTCTCCACCTGAACGGGCACCAGCTCGACGTCGCGCATGCTTTCGTAGGTCATGAGCGTCGTGATCTCCTCTACAAGCTCGCGGAATTCTTTCATTCCCGTCCTCTTGTCGCGCAAAACCGACACCTTGTGTTTGATCAACGGATGATCGAAGATAAATACGTTTTTATACTCCTTCATGTTCGTCCTTTTCTCCCTCTGTATTATTTGTCGTTTCTATGACTGCCGCTTCCGCAACGCCGTCTGCCGTCTCCGCAGAAGCCTCGTTCTGTGCGCTCCCGCCTTCCGCCTGTACCGCCGTCTTCTTCTTTTTTCCGTGAATATTCACGAGCACGTTCGTAAGAATTCCGAGAATGAGCGCAACCGCAATATTGGTGAGCGTGACCCCTTCCGTACCTTTCCCGAATTGCAGAGCGAGTCCGCCTACGCCCGTAACCAGAATAACGGATACAACGAACAGGTTGCGGTTTTCGTTAAGGTCAACCTTCTGAATCATCTTCAAGCCGCTGACTGCGATAAATCCGTAGAGCGCAACGCAAACGCCGCCCATGACGCACTTGGGAATCGAGGAGAGAAACAGCGTGACGGGCGCGATAAACGCTATGACGACCGCCATAATCGCCGTTACGAACGTGGTGATTACGGAAGCGTTCCCCGAAATTGCGACGCATCCCACCGATTCGCCGTAAGTCGTATTGGGGCAGCCGCCGAAGAAGGCGCCGGCAATCGACCCGACGCCGTCCCCGAGGAGGGTCCTGTGAAGTCCCGGATCTTTGAGAAGATCCGTTTCGATGATCGAGGAAATATTCTTATGGTCGGCAAGGTGTTCCGCAAATACAACGAACGCGACGGGAATATACGCAACCGCAATCGTTCCGATGTACGCGCCCACGTTTCCGCCGTAGTCGCCTTTAAACGCTTCGAGGAAGACGAAATCGGGATACCAGGCGCTTCCCTCTTTGAGCTGCGTGAAAATCGTAAAGTCAATTATGCGCATCTCTTCCGCACCCTCGATATAGCTGAATGCCGTAAAAACGGAAGCCACGGCATATCCCGCCAGAATCCCCAACACGAACGGGATCATTTTGATCGTCTTCTTGCCGTAAACGGAGCAAGCGATCGTCACCGCAAGCGCGACGAGCGCGCACAAAATGCACAGACCGCTGTGCGTGTTCATGACGAACGCACCCGTTACGGAGTCGGCGGCAGCGTATTCCGTCATCCAACTGATCGCGCTGCCGGACAGAGAGAGCCCGATAATCGCCACGGTAGGACCGATTACCACGGCGGGCATGATCTTATCGATCCAATTCGTACCCACGAATTTGACGACAACCGCAAGAATCACGTACACAAGCCCCGCGAACACCGCGCCGATGAGCAATCCGAGGTATCCGAGAGACATGGACGCGGCACCTGCAAACGCGGCGGTCATGGAATTGAGGAAGGCGAACGAACTTCCCAAAAATACTGGGCTCTTGAATTTTGTGAATAAAAGATAAACGATTGTACCTACGCCCGCGCCGAAGAGTGCGGCGGAGTTGGACATTCCGTTGCCGACAACCATGGGTACCGTAATCGTTGCCGCAAGAATGGCGAGGAGCTGTTGAAGCGCAAACAGAATCAATTCCCCTGCTTTGGGTCTGTCCTTCACGCCGTAAATAAGTTTCATTTTCCGTTTCTCCTTTGTTGTTCGATTGCGTTCTAAAAAAAACACGGCGATTAAGCCGTGCTTTTTTCGGTTTTGTTTACAGAATCTTGGAAACGACGCCGGAACCGACCGTTCGACCGCCTTCGCGGATAGCAAAGCGGAGACCTTCCTCGATTGCAACGGGCTTGATAAGCTCGACGGTAATCGTAACGTGGTCGCCGGGCATTACCATTTCAACCCCCGCGGGAAGTTCGATAGAACCGGTGACGTCGGTCGTTCTGATGAAGAACTGAGGACGATAGTGGTTGAAGAATGCAGTGTGACGGCCGCCTTCCTCCTTGGTAAGAACGTAGACCTGAGCCTCGAACTTCATAGCGGTGGGAACGGTGCCGGGCTTCGCGATAACCTGCCCTTTCTCGATATCCGTACGGTTGATACCGCGGAGAAGCGCACCGACGTTATCTCCCGCCATAGCTTCGTCC
The DNA here is from genome assembly GCA_964387225.1 of uncultured Clostridia bacterium. Classification (GTDB taxonomy): domain Bacteria; phylum Bacillota; class Clostridia; order Christensenellales; family Borkfalkiaceae; genus Gallimonas. Next base: position 68,043 of record CAYLVU010000006.1, read on the forward strand.
AAAGACTTGTGGAACATTTCGAGACCGGTGATCGTCGTGGTCTTGGGTTTATCGATAAGACCTACGATTTCAGCGGGATCGCCTACGTGAGCAACTCCTCTCTCAACTCTGCCCGTAGCAACGGTGCCGCGGCCGGAGATGGTGAATACGTCCTCGACGGGAAGCAGGAAAGGCTTCTTGTCGTCGCGCTCGGGTGTGGGAATGTACTCGTCGATGGTGTTCATGAGCTCGAGAATACACTGGCATTCGGGAGCCGCAAGAATTTCCTCGTTGGAAGCGCCGCTCGTCGCCTTTTCAAGCGCTTTGAGAGCGGATCCCTTGATGATGGGAATGTCGTCGCCGGGGAAATCGTAGGAGGAGAGGAGCTCTCTCACTTCCATTTCAACGAGCTCGAGCAACTCGGGATCGTCGAGCTGGTCAACCTTGTTGAGGAATACGACGATATAGGGAACGCCTACCTGACGGGCAAGCAGAATGTGCTCGCGGGTCTGGGGCATAGGACCGTCGGTCGCAGCAACGACGAGGATAGCGCCGTCCATCTGCGCCGCACCCGTAATCATGTTCTTAACGTAGTCGGCGTGTCCCGGGCAGTCAACGTGAGCGTAGTGACGCTTGTCCGTCTCGTACTCAACGTGCGCGGTGTTAATCGTGATACCGCGTGCCTTCTCTTCGGGCGCCTTGTCGATTTCGTCGTAGCGCATCTTCTTAGCCTGACCTTTGCACGCCATAACCATGGTGATAGCTGCGGTCAAAGTGGTTTTGCCGTGGTCAACGTGGCCGATCGTGCCTATGTTGACGTGGGGCTTGCTTCTGTCGAATTTTGCCTTTGCCATTTTGAGTAATCCTCCGATAAATTTTATTTTTTGATAACTTTTTTCTCCCCTCGCGGGAAGAAAGCGCAGCTATCTATCATTTCCTGATAGTAAGCTTTACGCTTACAGAACCTATTATAAACCAAAGCGAAAAATTTTGCAATGATTTATCGATAAATTTTTGCCGTTTTTTCGCTTTTTCTCCCCGATACGGGATCAGTCCCTCTTCGCGCGGTTCGTTACGATCTTCTCCGAGATGCTCTTGGGAACCTCGTAGTAGTGATCGAATTGCATCGTGAACTGTCCTCTGCCCTGCGTGCGCGAACGGAGCTCGGTCGCATAACCGAACATCTCCGAAAGAGGGATCTCAGCGTTGATGACCTTGGCGCCCCCTCTGTCGTCCGTGCCGAGAATCGTACCGCGGCGGCCGCTCACGTTGCCCATAAGGTCGCCGAAGTAATCTTCGGGCGTGATGATCTGCACCTTCATGATGGGCTCGAGAAGCACCGCCTTCGCCTTCTCCATACCGTTTTTGAACGCCATCGAACCCGCGATCTTGAACGCCATTTCCGAAGAGTCGACTTCGTGATAGCTCCCGTCGTAAACCTGCACCTTGAAATCCACCACCTCGTAACCGGCAAGGAAACCGTTCTTCGCCGCTTCCTGAATTCCCTTATCGATCGCGGGGATATATTCCTTGGGAATCGATCCGCCGACCGTGAGGTCTTCGAACGCGTAACCCGCGCCCGCTTCCTGAGGGATAAGGTGAATTTTGCAGTGACCGTATTGACCTTTACCGCCCGACTGGCGCTTGTACATACCCTCCGCGTCAACCGCCTGACGGAACGTCTCGCGGTAAGCAACCTGGGGAGCGCCGACGTTTGCTTCGACGTGGAATTCGCGAAGAAGCCTGTCCACGATGATGTCGAGATGAAGCTCTCCCATTCCGGCGATGATCGTCTGCCCCGTCTCCTGATCCGTCCAGGTCTTGAAGGTGGGATCCTCTTCCGCAAGCTTGATGAGCGCGATCGTCATCTTCTCCTGTCCCGCCTTCGTCTTGGGTTCAAGGGAAAGCTGAATCACGGGGTCGGGGAATTCCATCTTTTCGAGTATGATCGGGTGCTTTTCGTCGCAGAGCGTGTCGCCCGTCGTCGTGTTTTTAAGACCTACAATCGCGCAAATATCGCCCGAATAGATGCAATCGATATCCTTTCTCTCGTTGGCGTGCATCTGAACGAGACGGCCCACGCGCTCCTTCTTCTCCTTTGTGGAGTTATAGACGTAGGACCCCGCCTCCAGAACGCCCGAATAGCAGCGGAAATAGGCGAGAGAACCTACGAAAGGATCGGTTGCGATCTTAAACGCAAGTCCCGCGAAAGGCTCGTCGTCCGAGGTCTTTCTTTCGAGTTCTTCGCCCGTCTTGGGATCTGTTCCCCTGACGTGATCGACGTCGAGAGGGCTGGGAAGGAAGTTGATAACGGCGTCGAGAAGGAACTGCACGCCCTTGTTCTTATAGGAAGAACCGCAGAGCATGGGGACCGCCTCCATATTGAGACATCTGATGCGCAGACCCTTGATGATATCCTCTGCGGAAAGATCGCCGTCCTCGAAGAACTTCTCCATGAGCTCGTCGCTGGCGGAAGCCGCCTCCTCCACGAGCTTTGCACGGTATTCGTTCGCAAGATCCTGCAAGTCCTCGGGAACGGGCTCCTTTCTGAAATCCTTTCCGAGGTCGTCGTAATAGACCTCCGCCTCCATGCGGATCAGATCGATGATTCCGCGGAAACCGTCCTCCTTGCCGATGGGAAGTTCCACGGGCACGGGGTTCGCCCCCAGACGCTCGCGGATCATTTTTTCCACACGGAAGAAGTCCGCCCCGTTAATGTCCATCTTGTTGACGTAGGCGATGCGGGGGACCCTGTAAGTGTCTGCCTGACGCCATACCGTCTCGGACTGGGGTTCGACGCCGCCCTTCGCGCAGAAGGTCGCTACGGCGCCGTCGAGCACGCGCAGAGAACGCTCCACCTCTACGGTGAAGTCAACGTGTCCCGGCGTGTCGATGATGTTGAAACGGTGCCCCTTCCAGATACAGGTCGTAGCGGCAGACGTAATCGTAATGCCGCGCTCCTGTTCCTGCACCATCCAGTCCATCGCCGCAGCGCCCTCGTGAACTTCGCCGAGCTTGTGCGTCTTGCCCGTATAAAACAGGATACGCTCGGTCGTAGTCGTCTTGCCGGCGTCGATATGCGCCATGATACCGAAGTTTCTGGTATGAAATAAGTCGTATTCTCTGGGCATAGTAACTCCTTAGAAGCGGAAGTGCGCGAACGCCTTGTTCGCTTCCGCCATTCTGTGGGTATCTTCTTTCTTCTTCACGGATCCGCCCGTATTGTTATACGCGTCCATGAGTTCCGCAGCGAGCTTTTTGGACATCTCCCTCTCGCTTCTCTTTCTCGTGTTAATGACGATCCAACGGATGGCAAGCGTCTGACGGCGCTCGGGACGGATTTCGATGGGAACCTGATAGTTTGCACCGCCTACCCGTCTTGCCTTGACTTCTACCATAGGCATAACGTTGTTCATTGCCTGGTTAAAAATATCCATCGGCTCCATGTTCAGTTTTTCTCCCATCATGGAGAACGCGTCGTAAACGATCTTCTGCGCCACGGACTTCTCGCCGTCGAGCATGATCTGGTTGATGAGTTTCGTCACGACCGTGCTGCCGTACATGGGATCGGGCAGAACTTCTCTCTTGGGAACTTTCCCTCTTCTGGGCATTTTATTATCCTCCTTTTAATAATTGTTGCGGCAAACTTTTTAGCCGCCCTCAGTACAGCCGTTGCTTGCTTGAAATTCAAGTAGCAAACCTTCTCCCCCTCGCGGGGAATACTGCCTACTTTATCGGGCCGATATTCCGAAATAAGTAGGTGAAACTTGGAAACGGAAAATTATTTGGGACGCTTTGCGCCGTACTTGGAGCGCGCCTGTTTGCGCTTTGCGACGCCTGCCGTATCGAGCGCGCCGCGAATGATGTGATAGCGCACGCCGGGCAGATCCTTAACTCTTCCGCCGCGGATAAGCACCGAGCTGTGTTCCTGCAAGTTGTGACCCTCGCCGGGAATGTAGACGGTACCTTCCTGCTTGTTGGTGAGGCGGACTCTCGCGATTTTACGAAGCGCGGAATTGGGCTTCTTGGGAGAAGTCGTCGTCACCGAAAGACATACGCCGCGCTTTTGCGGGCACTTGTCCAGAATCGGGCATTTGGACTTGAACTCTTCGCGCTCTCTGCCTTTCTTGATGAGCTGGTTGATCGTAGGCATTCTTCTGACCTCCTTGTTCTTATTTCGGAATATCTCGGGACTGCCGCAGCAATCCGAAGAAGCGGATTTACGGCGAAAGGGCATGAAAAAAGAAATGCCTTTTCGTCAGCAACGCATATTTTATCAAAGTTAAACATGCTTGTCAAACGTTTGAAGGAGATTTATGACAAATTTTTATGCGGAATGGAGGCAAAAATGCGAAAATGCGAAGAATTAACCGGGATTTTTTCCGTTTCCTATTATAATGTCTCTCCCCCTTTCCGGACATTTCCGAGCCGAGCGGAATGTGTGCGCGGCAAAGCCGTCTCCTCCCCCTGCGCGCGGCGCCCGCACTGGCGATTCCCGACGGACGGCGCGCTTTATAAAATTTTTCGGCGGCGTTTTGCGGGGAAAGTATTGACAAAATGGCGGAAAAATATTATTATATTTAGGGTAAAATACCTGACAAGGAGATAAACTTTTTATGAACAAGAAAACCGTGAAAGACCTCAGATGTCTGAAAGGGAAACGCGTGCTCGTCCGCTGCGACTTCAACGTTCCCATGAAGGACGGAAAAATTACGGACGAAAACCGCATCATCGGAGCTCTTCCCACCATCCAATACCTGATGGAGAAAGGCGCAAAGGTCATCCTCTGCTCGCACATGGGCAAACCCCACTCCATCTTCTCCGACGAAGTAAAACTCAACAAGAAAGACAAGCAAAAGATCGAGAAGGGAGAGACGACGGCGGAAGCCATCATCGAAAAGGCGAAGAAGGACGAGCCCAAGAAGCTCACCCTCGCCCCCGTCGCCGCGCGGCTCAACGAGCTCCTCGGCGGAAAGGTGACGTTTGCCTCCGACGTAGTAGGTCCCGACGCACAGGAAAAGGTCGCCGCCTGCAAAGAGGGCGAATGTGTGCTCCTCGAAAACCTCCGCTTCCACTGGGAGGAGGAGAAGAAGGAACTCGAATTCTGCAAAAAGCTCGCGTCCTTCTGCGATATCTATGTAAACGATGCATTCGGAACGGCGCACCGCAGTCACGCTTCGACGGCGGCGATCGTCGAATACGGTTTGGTAAAGACTGCCGTCTGCGGCTTCCTCATCGAGAAAGAACTCACCGTGATGGCAGATTCGCTCGAACACCCCGTTCGCCCCTTCGTTGCAATCCTCGGCGGTGCAAAAGTCGCGGACAAACTCAACGTCATCTCCAACCTGCTTGAAAAATGCGATACGCTCATCATCGGCGGAGGAATGGCTTACACCTTCCTGAAAGCGCAGGGCGGCACGGTGGGAACCTCGCTCGTGGACGACGAAAAGCTCGATTACTGCAAAGAGATGATCGAAAAAGCGAAAGCGATGGGCAAGGAGCTCCTCCTCCCCGTCGATACCGTAATCGCGAAAAATTTCCCCGATCCCATCGACGCACCCATCGAAATCTCCACCGTCTGCTCGATGCACATTCCCGAAGACAGCATGGGACTCGACATCGGCGAAAAGACGAGAGAGCTGTTCGCGGAAAAGATTAAGGGCGCCAAGACGGTTATCTGGAACGGTCCCATGGGCGTATTCGAAAATCCCACCCTTGCGGCGGGCACGATTGCGGTTGCGCAAGCCTTAGCGGACGCCAAGGGCGCGACGACCATCGTCGGCGGCGGCGACAGCGCGGCGGCTTGCACCCAGCTCGGCTTTGCCGATAAGATCACGCACATTTCCACGGGCGGCGGCGCTTCGCTTGAACTGTTCGAAGGAAAGGTTCTCCCCGGCATCGCTTGTCTCAACGATAAGAAGTAAGCATTGAAAAACGAAACCGCTCTCCCCTGCTTTCGGGAGAGCGGTTTTTCCGTCGGAACCATTTGCACAATTCACCGCTCCGCCTCTTTTTTTCGCGCACGCAAGAATTTCGACGGTTCCCCGCCGATCGACGGTAAGGCGTAATTGAGGATTTTTTTGTCTCCGAATTACAACGAAACATCTTGCAATCCGTTTTTGTTCGTGGTATAATATATCAGAAAATTTTTGAACAGGAGAATTTATCAATGAGAACTCCCATTATTGCGGGAAATTGGAAAATGAACAACACGGCAAGCGAGGGCGTCGCGCTGCTTGAAGCCCTGAAACCGCTTGTAAAGAAAGCGAACTGCGAAGTCGTCGCGTGCGTGCCCGCGATCGACATTCCCGCGGCTGCGGAAGCGGTCAAGGGCAGCAACATCGCCCTCGGCGCACAAAACGTTCACTTTGCGGAAAAAGGCGCCTACACGGGCGAAATTTCCGCCGCCATGCTCAAAGAGTACGGCGTAAAGTACGTGATCATAGGGCACAGCGAGCGCAGGCAGTACTTCGGCGAGACGGACGAAACGGTGAACAAGCGTACGCTTGCGGCTTTAAGCGCGGGGCTTACCCCCATCGTCTGCATCGGCGAAACGCTCGAGGAACGCGAGAGCGGCAAAACGGAACAGGTGCTCGATAAACAGATCGCAGAGGGCATGAAGGGAATCGACGATATCTCCAAAATCGTCGTCGCCTACGAGCCCGTGTGGGCGATCGGCACCGGAAAAACCGCGACGAGCGAACAGGCGAACGAAACAATCGGATATATCCGTAAAAAGCTGGGCGAAGTCTTCTGCCCCAAGTGCGCGGAAAAGGTGCGTATTCAGTACGGCGGCTCCATGAACGCGGGCAACTGCAAGCAGCTCATGGCGATGCCCGAAATCGACGGCGGTCTGATCGGCGGCGCTTCGCTCAAAGCGGAAGATTTTTCCCAAATCGTAAACTACGATAAGGGCGGCATGGCGGGCATGAAACTCAGTCCCGATCTGCTCTGAGGAGAACTATGAAAAAAATTCCTTACGCCATTATTATTATGGACGGTTACGGACTCAATCCCGAGCACGACGGCAACGCGATCTTTCTGGACGGAAGCCGCAACGTGACCGCCCTCCGGGAAAAATACCCCTCCGCTACGCTCGGCGCGAGCGGACTTTCCGTCGGACTTCCCGACGGACAAATGGGCAATTCCGAGGTCGGACATTTAAACATGGGTGCGGGCAGAATCGTCTATCAGGACCTCACCAAAATCACAAAGGCGATCGGGGACGGCGATTTCTTCGAAAATCCCGCCCTCGTCAAGGCGATCGACAGCGCGAAAGAGAGAGGCAAAAAACTTCATTTTTGGGGGCTCTTGTCGGACGGCGGCGTGCACAGCCATATCACGCACCTCTACGCCCTGCTTGAAATGGCGAAAAAACGCGGCGTTCCGCAGGCATACGTGCACTGCTTCATGGACGGACGGGACGTCTCCCCCACTTCGGGCGTTCATTTCGTGCGCGAATTGCAGTCTAAGATGAATGAGCTTCACTACGGCAAAATCGCCTCTCTATCGGGCAGATACTATGCGATGGACCGCGACAACAATTGGGACCGCGTCGAAAAAGCGTACGATATGCTCACCGTCGGCACGGGCGTACAGGCGGAAAACGCGGAAAAAGCGTTGGAGGACTCCTATGCCGCGGGCGTTACGGACGAATTTGTTCTGCCCACCAATATTACGGAAAACGGAAAACCGGTCGCGCTCGTCGAAAAGGGCGACTCGATCGTGTTTTTCAACTTCCGTCCCGACCGCGCGCGCGAAATTACGAGAGCCTTCTCGCAGAAAGAATTTATCGTTCCCAAAGGGACGGCGTTCGAACGCAAGACGGGATTTTTGCACCCCGTGTACGTCTGCTTTACGGTTTACGACGCGGAATTCGGCGGCGTGGAGATCGCCTTCCCCAAGCAGAGCATGAAAAACACGCTGGGCGAATACCTCGCTTCCCTCGGCAAAAAGCAGCTTCGCATTGCCGAAACGGAAAAATATGCGCACGTCACCTTCTTTTTTAACGGCGGCGTAGAGGAGCCCAACCCCGATGAGGTACGCGTGCTCGTCAACTCGCCCAAGGTGGCGACTTACGACTTACAGCCCGAAATGAGCGCCCCCGAAGTGACGGAAAAGGCGCTCGAAGAGCTGGACAGCGGCGAATATGACGTGATGATCCTGAATTTTGCCAACTGCGACATGGTGGGACACACGGGCGTTATCCCCGCCGCCGTCAAAGCAGTGCATACCGTGGACGAATGTGTGAAAAAGGTGACGGACAAAATTCTTTCCATGGGCGGTTCGGCGCTTCTCACCGCCGACCACGGCAACGCGGATAAAATGATCGACGCCGACGGATCTCCCTTCACGGCGCATACGACGAATCCCGTTCCCGTCGTGCTCGTATCCGAACAGTACAAGAACGTCCATCTGAGAGAGAACGGCGTGCTTGCCGATCTTGCTCCCACCCTCCTCGAGGTGATGGGGCTCCCCGTCCCTCCCGAAATGACGGGCAAGAGCCTGATTAAGGCGTAAAACGACAAACAGACAGCCCGCTATCCGTCGTTAGAGGATAGCGGGCTGTTTTTTTAATTTCGCGGAAAAAACGGTTATAAATTCTGCATCCCGCGCTTGCCCTTCGAGAGCTTTTTCACCGAGGTGTGGTGCTCTTCGCCCGAATAAAACCGTACGATATTTTTACGGTGGGCAAACCAAGTGAGCGCGTTGATAAAGAGCAATATCATGAATATCGCAATCACCCATCCGTTTGCGAGAACGGCTTCGTAGCGCAGATAAAAGATTGCCGCCTGCCAGAGGCTGAAACCCGTCACGCCGAGCAGAGACGCCATCGAGCCGACTTCGGTGAGAGCGATGAAGAGCAGTACGAACAGATAGCCCCCGAGCACGATCAGGATATACCAAGGACTTTCGCAGGCGAAAGAGAACAGGAACATTCCGAGCGTAGACGCAATCCCCTTCCCTCCCTTAAACTTCATCGTCACGGGATAAATATGTCCCAAAACGACAAAGGCGCCGCACAGATAGCGCGTGAGATCGGAGACGACGATTTCCGTCCCCGCAAACACGTACCCGCGAAAGATAAAATAGCTCACGAGCGCGGGAACGCCCCCTTTACAGACGTCGAGGACGAAATTCAACAGTCCGACCTTCAACCCGAATTCGCGGCTGATATTCATGGTTCCGGGATTGCCGCTGCCGATTTTGTGCACATCTTTTTTGCGCGCCTTCGCGATGAGAACGGCGACGTTAAAGCAGCCGATCAAATAGCAGACTGCCGCCATGACGAGCAGCCAGTACCAGCACTCCGAAAAAGAAAGTTCCTTCACCTTAGTCCTCCTTCTTATTGCGCACCTGAATGTGTATGGGCGTACCCGAAAAATCGTACGCTCCCCTGATTACGTTTTCGAGATAGCGCGCATAGGAAAAGTGCAGAAGATTTTCGTCGTTGACCATGAGGACGAAGAGCGGAGGATTGACGGCAGGCTGGGAGGCGTAATAGAGCTTTAACCGTCTTCCCTGATAGGAGGGCGGTTCGCTCACGCGGAACGCGTCCGCAAGCAGGTCGTTGAGCGCGCCCGTAGGCACGCGGTAGCTTGCGTGTTCGTAAACCTCTCCCGCGAGCGCGAGAATTTTATCGGTGCGCTGACCCGTCTTCGCGGAAACGTAAACCGATTTATAATAGTCCATGAATTTGAGATCCTCTTTCAGCTTCTCCTCGAATTTAAGGACGGTGTGCGTGTCCTTCTCGATGAGATCCCACTTGTTCATGACGATGAGCGACGGCTTCCCCTCCTCGTGGACGAAGCCGATGATCTTAACGTCCTGTTCGGTGAGCCCCTCCACGCAGTCCACGACGAGCAATACGACGTCGCTTCGGCGAACCGCGTCAAAGGCGCGGAGTACGGAATAGTACTCCACGTCGTCCTCCACGGAGCGTTTTCTGCGGATTCCCGCGGTATCGATGAGCGTATACCGCTTCCCGTTCCGCACGAAGGGCGTATCGACGGCGTCCCGCGTCGTGCCCGCAACGGGCGTGACGATGGTGCGTTCCTCGCCGAGCAAACGGTTGACGAGAGAGCTTTTGCCGGCGTTCGGCTTGCCGACGACCGCGATTTTAAGACTGCCGTCGTCTTCCGTCTCCCCTCTTCCGAAGTCCTTCACCGTTTCGTCCAAAAGGTCTCCCACGCCGCGGGAGTGTTCGGAGGAAACGGCAAACGGCTCGCCCAGTCCGAGGGCGTAAAATTCGAATATTTTGTCCGGGGAATAATCGTCGATTTTATTGACGGCGAGCAAGACCTTTTTTTTGCTTCGGCGCAGCATATCCGCCACGTCGTAATCGGAGGAGGTGAGTCCCTCCCTGCCGTCCACGAAAAATAAAATCACGTCGGCGGTATCGATCGCCAGTTCCGCTTGCAAGACGATATGACGGTGCATCGAATCCTCGCTTTTGAGCTCGATGCCCCCCGTATCGACGATCGTAAAGGGTTTTCCGCGCCATTCCGCGTCTGCATAAATGCGGTCCCGCGTGACCCCGGGTCTGTTTTCCGTAATCGCTATTTTCCGCCCCGCGACTCTGTTAAAAAAAGTACTTTTGCCAACGTTGGGGCGTCCCACGATGGCAACGATTGGCTTCGTCATAGTAATACTCCTGCCGCTCTCAGATGTGTCCCTGCGTTTCAGGCAGCGTTCGCCCTCAGGAGAGTTCTTCCCCTTCTTTGAGAAGATATACGGCGTCCTCCCCGTCCGTCTCCGTAAAATGAACGATCACCTTTTCCCTGCGGGACGAAGGCACGTTCTTTCCGACGCCGTCCGGACGGAAGGGAAGCTCCCTGTGCCCCCGATCCACCATACAGTAGAGACGCACCGTTCTTGCCCGCCCCATGGCGGAGAGCGCCGAGAGCGCCGCGCGGACGGTCCTGCCCGTGTACATGACGTCGTCGCAGATGACGACGTTTTTATTCGTCACATCGAAATCGATCTCGCTGCCCTTGAATACCGCGTCGCAGCTCCCCGAGAGGAGGTCGTCCCGGTAAAGTGCGATATCGAGAATCCCGACGGGCGGCTTCTCCCCTTCGAGCTTTCCGATCTCTTCCTGCATTCTGCGCGCGAGTATGACCCCGCGCGTACGAATACCGATCAACACGAGTTCCGTTCCCTTGTTCTTCTCCACCGCCTCCATCGAGAGCCTTCTCACGGCGCGTCGGATTTCTTCTTCCTGCATTAACTTCATCATTTTTCCTTCCTCACGGTTTCAAGTATGCGTACAAAGTAGTCGGGAAGAGGCGCTTCGAACGCCATCCGTTCTCCCGTTCTCGGGTGCGTAAATTCCAGTTTTTGCGCGTGAAGCAACTGCCCCTCGAGGGAAAAACGCTGATTTTTATACCCATAAAGCTTGTCCCCCACCACGGGATGACCCAAATATTTTGCGTGCACGCGGATTTGATGGGTGCGACCCGTATGCAACCGGAAACGCGCCAACGTATTGTGCAAAAAGCGCTCCTCCGCAAAATAGTCGGTCTCGGCGATTCGTCCCTCCCCCAAGGGGAGTATCGCCATCTTCAAACGGTTGCGGGGATCGCGCCCGATTCCGGTCACGATACTGCCGCAATCCTTTTCGAGTTTGCCTTCGAGCAGAGCGAGATATTCCCTCCTGCACGTTTTCTCTTTGATCTGTTCGGACAAAGAGAGGTGGGCGGCGTCGTTTTTTGCGACGACGAGCAATCCCGAAGTGTCCTTATCGATGCGGTGTACGATGCCCGGGCGTATCTTGCCGTTTATCCCGCTGAGGCTGTCGAGACGGTACAGGAGGGCGTTTACGAGCGTTCCTTCGTAGTTGCCCGCGCCCGCGTGCACGGTCATGCCCTGTGGCTTATTGACTACGGCGACGTCTCCGTCCTCATATATGATGTCAAGAGGAATATCCTCCGGTTTCGCGTCGATGGGCGAAGGATCGGGCAACAGGGCGCAAAGCTCCTCTCCCGCCCTCACGGTGCGGCTCGCCTTGACGGATTTTCCGTCAATCATCACCCGCTCCTCGTCGCACAGTTTTTTAACCGCCGAACGGGTAAGTCCGCTCTTGGCGCTCAAAAACACGTCGGCGCGGCTCTCCTTTTCTACAGTAAAACGCAGCTCGGTCATCTCTTTGCCTTTTTATGCGATTTTGCCTTGTCGTCCTTTTTTGCCTCCTTCCGCCACTTTTGGGTGAGCGGGAATACGGCGGATCTGCCGATAAAGAAAATGATGAACACGAGGGCGACCGCTCCGAGTGTAATACAGAAGTCGGCGATATTGCAGATCCCGAATCCGATGCGGGTAAGATCGATAAAGTCGCGCACGTAGTGCGTTCCGAAATCGTTCACGAGGCAGAGCCTGTCGATAAGGTTTCCGATCGCGCCCGCCTCGATGACCGCCAGACAGATCTGCGCGGGCACATTTTTCTTAAAGAGCGTAAAGAAAAGAACTCCGATTCCCGCAATCATGAGGAGTGTGACCGCCGTAACCCCGTACATGGCAACGGGATTGTCCGAAAGGATCCCGAACGCAATGCCGGCGTTCCGCGTAAAATTCAAACCCACAAGACCGAGAAAGAGATTGCTCCGAACCCAGTTCGCTTCCGCCCATGCCTTGGAGACAAGATCGACGACGAGCAGCGCGAGCATGATAATCCCTCCGATTACAGCCGTCTTGGCGAGCTTATAGTTGAATTGTTTTTTCACGTTTCGTCCTCCATAAGCCCGAGCTCTCTGCAAAGGCGGGACAGGTCGAGCGGTCCCGGGGAAAGCACCGCGTCCATATCGAATCCGCTTTCCCCCGTCTCTCCCGCAAGCCTTTTTTTCAGCTCCGCGTTGAACGCGGCGAAATCCTTCACGTCCTCTTCGTCGGGATATTTTTTCAGCAGCTTATCGCAGAGCGCGCGGCACTGTTCCGCAAGCAGTTTCAGCTCCCTGCGCTCGTTTTCCGCTTCCGCGGCGCTTTCGCGGCGGATGCGCTCCCCCTCCTCCTCCGCATGAAGGATGGCGGAAGAAATCGTTCCGCGCTCCTCTTCGCAGGCGGCAAGGCGGGCGCGAAGCCGCGTATTTTCTTCCTTGACCGCAAGAGACGCGCTCTTTTGACGCTGCAATACCCCCTCGTACTCTTCTTTGAGACGGGTGACAAGGGTGCAGACGTCCTTTTCCGTATACAGTTTGAACATTATCCCTCCTCCCCGCGCATTTCCGCCATGCGGCGTTTGAGTCCCAAGAGAGCGGGCGAAAGATCCACTTTATAGATATGCGGCATATCGCAGCGGGTATACTCCTCCCAAAATCTTGCGTATTCCGCCTGAAAGCGCGCACGGATTGCAGAGATCTCCTCCGTCTTTTGGGTGCGCTTGCCGTCCTTCATGAGGGGCACGCGCAGAGAGCGGACGTGAAAGTTCTCGATTTTCAGCCGCTTCCAGGTTTCGAGCGGGTGAAAAATTTCCAGCGGCGCGCTCTCGTCGATCCGTTCGCCCGCGCGAACGATATAGTCGGCGACCGCCTTCCCCGACGAATTGTCGTAGATGCGGTATACCTCTTTGAGACCCGGATTGGTGATTTTTTCCGTCGTGTTCGAAAGCTTGATTTTGGGGATCTCCCTGCCGTTCTCGAAGACGGCGGCAAGCTTGTAGACCCCTCCGAGGGCGGGCATATCCGCGCTCGTGATGAGCTTTGTCCCCACTCCCCAGCTGTCTATCTTCGCCCCCTGCTCCTTTAACGAGCGAATCGAGGTCTCGTCCAGATCGCCCGAAGCGCAGATGACGGCGTCGGGAAAGCCGGCTCCGTCGAGCATTTTCCGCGCCTTTTTCGAAAGATAGGCAAGATCACCCGAATCGAGACGGATTCCCTTTGGCTCGTAGCCCTTCGCGCGAAGCTCGCCGAAGACGGTAATCGCGTTCGGCACGCCGCTTTGAAGGGTGTCGTAGGTATCGACGAGAAGCAGGCAGTCGTCGGGAAAGCTTTCGGCATAGGCGCGGAAAGCTTCAAGCTCGCTGTCGAAATTCATGACCCAGCTGTGCGCCATCGTTCCCGCAACGGGCACGCGGAACAGCTTTCCCGCCAGCACGTTGGAAGTCGCGATACAGCCTCCGATCATCGCCGCGCGCGCACCGTAAATTCCCGCGTCCGCGCCCTGCGCCCGACGAAGCCCGAACTCCATCACGCCCCCGCCCGCCGCCGCGCAGATTTTTGCCGCTTTGGAGGCAATGAGCGTTTGATGGTTGATAAAGGTCAGGAGCGCCGTCTCGACAAGCTGCGCCTCGACGAGAGGGGCGTTCACCGTTAAAATGGGCTCGTAGGGAAAGACGATTTCCCCTTCGCGCACGGAGAGGACGTCTCCCGTAAAGCGGAGGTCGGAAAGATATTCGAGATACTCTCCCGAAAAAATCCCGAGCCCCCGCAGATAGTCGATGTCGTCCCGGCTGAAACGGAGATTTTCAAGGTACTCCGCCGCCTGCTCCATTCCGGCCGCAACCGAATAAGTGATGAGTTTATTGGGACGAAAAAACAGATCGAAGGCAGCCCTGCGTTCCGCAATGCCGCGGTCGAAATATCCCTGCCCCATCGTAAGTTCGTATAAGTCGGTGAGAAGGGTCAAATTTCTCATTGTTCTTGATCTCCGTTCTCTCCGTCTTTCTCGTCCCGCAAAATTTCCGCTTCCGGTTTTTCCGGAGATTCTTCAAATATCTCATGAACAGGTTTTACTCCGTCTCCCAAGAGCAACTGTTCGGGGGGAAGTTCCACGGTATTCAGTTCGTCCTGCTCTTTCTTTTTCTTTTTCTTACCCTTGGCGGGTTTGGGCGGATAAGCGGCGCCGAACATATTGATTTTCGAGAAATAGGGCGGATCGTTTTTATAGGGCGTCACCCACTGCGTGATGCCGCAAGGATCTCCCCTTCTGCTGCCGATAAACGAACCTTCCCGAATAAAGTTCATGATGAGCAGCAGAAGAATCGCGATCACGCCGAGCCCCGCCATCAAAATCGAGAATAACTCGGACCAGGGGACGCCGCCGCCGCTCAAAATATAACCGGGATCGCGAAGCGGCTCCATCACCATGCGAACGGCGCCGTACCACACGAAGTACAGGCAGGTGAGTACGCCGTTCGGCTTTTTTTTGCGGAACCAGGCACAGGTAAACAAAATCGCCCAGCCGATGAGATTGATGATCATTTCATAAAAGAAGAAGGCGTAATGCCACTGCGCGTCCTTCGAAATATACACGGCGAAGGGAAACCATTGAAGGGATGTATCGGTGACGACGCCGCCGTAAACTTCCTGATTGAAATAATTCCCCCACCGTCCGAGCGCCTGCGCAAACAGGATATTGATGACAACGCAGTCCGCCGCGCGGGTAAAGGGCACTTTTTTGATTTTGCATACGATAAAGCCCGCAAGCACGCCGCCGAGCGCCCCGCCGATAACGGAAAGTCCGCCGTCGCGGAACGCGAAAAAATCGGCGATCGAGGTATTCTCGTCCGTGATCACATAGAAGAGCCTTGCGCAGATGATCGCCGAAGGGATACAGACGATAAAGAGCAGGAAGATAAAGTCGCTCGACATATTTCTCCGTTTCATGAGAAGCGCGGAAAAAACGGTGGCAATGATCATGCCGACGACGATAAAAATTGCGTAGTAGTAGATTTCAAGCCCGAAAATGTAAATTCCGCGGCCGTCGCCTACGACGCCGAACAACGGCTTGTCGGCAAGTAGAGATAAAGTCATAGAATACCCCTTATAACGGATACGTCCATTATACCCTGCGCGATATAAAAAGTCAACCGCAAGCGGTTGACTTTAAAAGTTTTTTCCGAATTATCACTATCGAAGTTGGATTTTAAGGGGCTTTATCGCGCGCAGCGCGGGCACCAGAATAAAGATAAGCGCATAATTGACGAGATTGTTGTAAATCTGCCCCAGAAGAAAGAATCGGATAATGAGATAGGCGGCAAAGGACCATTCCCCGCCGAACTGCGTGGCAATCGCCTCCGCAACGTCGGAGGGCATATAGAGTTTTAAACCGATAAAGTACATTCCCGTGGAATTGATCCCCACCGAACAGACCGCGAGCACGAGGGCACAGATAAAGGCGAGTTTCAAACTCAGGCTCCCTTTAAAGCGCAGCGGAATCGCCATGGTGAGTCCGGCGATAAGCGCCATCGACGCGCAGGAGAGCGCGACCCACCAATAGTAGGGGTAGCCCATGCTGTTGACGAGATAGCCGACCCCGTCCCCCAAAAACACGGCGCAAAAACCGAACAGAGGACCGATCAGGATTCCCGCGAGCACGGACGAGAGGATCGTGAAGGAAAACTGCGTAGTGGCGAACTTGATTTCAAACATATTCGTCGCGATGCACAGCGCCGCAGCGACACCGATGTACGCGATCTTCTTCGCCGCCGACTTATCGGCAAGCACGGAGGAGAACAGAACCCGCTTCCAGACGGGAACGCGAACTGCAGCCTGAGACATAAAAAACCTCCCGAAACGAGGAGGTCCGCAAAAGTGAGCGCGAAAAACGCGCAATTCGAGCGGACGCGCCGCGGCACCGCAGGAACGGAGACTGAGATTTTCCGTCCCTTTCGTTTGCGAACAACGTCCCGTTTCGCAACACTTAACGCGCCTTGGCTACTCTTCTGAGCCGATTATAGCACCCCGCCTTGGGAAATGCAAGCGCTTTTACATACTTTCGCAAAAAAGACGAAAACTTTTACTATGGTACTCGTTATGATCCGTACGTCGATCATTTTCGTCGTGCTTCTTCTTATCATGCGGCTCATGGGAAAGAGACAGATCGGCGAAATGCAGCCCTTCGAGCTTGTGATTACCCTTTTGATCGCCGAACTCGTCTGTATTCCCATGTCCGACGCGTCCATTCCCCTTCTCTACGGCATTATTTCCGTCGTCACCATCTTCGTCCTGCATGAGATCGTCACTCTGCTCGATTTGAAAGTGAAGCCGTTAAAGGGGCTCATATCGGGAAAACCGAGCGTCGTGATCAACAAGAACGGCATTGACGACTACGAGCTGAAACGGAATAAGCTCGACGTTTCCGATCTCATCGAATCTCTCCGTTCGGCGGGATATTTTTCCCTCGACTGCATCGACTACGCGCTGTACGAGGCAAACGGGACATTCTCCGCCCTTCCAAAAGCGGATTACGGGGACACGCAGAACTCTCTTCCGCTCGTCATCATAGACAACGGAAAATACGACAAGAAAAATTTGAAGATCACGGGTCTTAAACGCGAATTTTTCGATGGGATTTTGAGGGAGCAAAAGGTGAAAAACGTGAAAAAAGTGCTCGTGCTCACGGCGGACGGGAGCGGGAAACTGTATTTGCAGCAAAAGGGCGAAAAATTTAAGACGATCAAGACCGAATATCCGAACGGGAAAGTCTGGTAGAAAGAGCGCCTCTTCGCCGCTACATAATTATGGTAAAATCATTGACAAGCATCCTGATCGCATTCGCGCTGCTACTTGGCGCGGCAATCTTCGAATGGTTTTATATCGACACGCAGTTTTCGCAATTCGGAGACGAGCTGAAAACCCTCTGCGCAAAGGCGGAGGAAGAAACGGCGAACGCCGAGGACGCCAAGGCGGTCCAGATGTCCTGGGAGGACCGAAAAGAACACCTGCACGTGTGGATTCCCCATAACGATATATCGCGCATCGACGATTACCTGAGCGAGACCGTGCGGCTTGTGGGCGAAAAAGAATATTCGCTCGCCCTCTCCAAGCTCGAAATTTTGATTCATCTCACGACATGCCTTCCGGATACGTACCGCCCGGGAATCGAAAACATATTTTAAAAGCAAAAAACGGCGTTAAGCCGTTTCTTCATTCTGTTCTTCCGCCTCCTGCTTCGCCATCTCCAAAACCTTCGGGTTTTTGAACGGATGGATATAGCGCCGTCCGGTAAAGAGAAGCAGCGGATCGGACGAAAGAGCGTTTACGTCGAGCTGATAGAGAATGATGCTCCCCTTTCTGCGGTTATAGCTGCCGAGGCATTTCGTCTTCTGCTGCATGACGCCGCCCTTGATGAAATCGCGGCAGCAGGACATGAGCTCCTCCGTCGTCCAGTAGAGGCAGTACTGCGTCACATTGCTGCGGGGATTGATGATTTTAAGATAGCCGACCTCCTTCATCTCCGCCCAGCCAAGCGCAGTCAGTTTTCGCCCGAACGCAAAATAACTCACTCCGTTCTCGTCTGCCGTCCATTTGCTCGTACGCATTTTTGCGGTAAAAAGGCAGACGAAAAAAACGCCCCCGAAGCAAATGACCGCCACGGCGAGCACGATTCGCGCTGTGACGTTCGGTACGAAGACGAAACCGACCGCCGCCCCGATTGCGAGCACCGGAGACAAAAAAAGCACGGCAAGCCAAAGCCGTTTTGCCCTGTCCTTAAAAAAACTCACCGTGACTTTCTCTTCGCCCCCGTCCTTCATCCGATTCATACCGCCTCCCGCCGATTCCCGCATAACGCGCTTTTTATTTCTCTCTTGCTGTGGCAAAAGATTAAAATGGACAGATTCATCTTTCGCCGTTTTCATATTATCTAT
>CAYLVU010000007.1:0-30340 GCA_964387225.1 uncultured Clostridia bacterium
TTACGCCGAAAGTACTTCATCTTATGATGCGGGAGGATAGGTAATTGCCGCCTTTCAGACAAAAGCGCTTGCGATCGCAAGCGCTTTTTCTCATGCAAAAGCATCCGTTTCATCCCTTATTGATTAAGGACTTTCCCTGCGGGGGCTCTTTTTGCGTCTTGACTTTCCGTTTTCGCCGTTGTATAATGTCCGTATGAACAATTCTGTTTCCGTCGTAGAAATCAAAGAGGATCTTCTCTCGCGCAACAATGCGGGCGCGGAGGCGATTCGGGAAGAGATGAGACGAAAGAAGATCTTCTTTCTCAACGTCATGTCCTCGCCCGGCAGCGGCAAGACGACCCTCATCGTCGAGCTGATCAAGCGGATGAAGGGAGATTTCGGGATAGGCGTCATCGAAGCCGACATCGATTCGGACGCGGACGCAAGGACAATCGACAGGGAGACGGGCGTGCGCACGATTCAGATCCATACGGGAGGAGCCTGCCATCTCACCTGCCAAATGTCCCGCGAGTCTCTGGACGCTCTGGGCACGGACGGGCTCGATTTTATCATTCTCGAAAATATCGGCAATCTCGTCTGTCCCGCCGAATTCGATACGGGCGCGGAAAAAAATCTTGTGCTGCTCTCCGTGCCGGAGGGGGACGATAAGCCGCTCAAATATCCCCTCATGTTCGAGGTCGCCTCGCTCGTCGCCGTGACGAAGACGGACGCGGCGCCCGTTTTCGACTTTTCTTTGGAACGGGCGAGAGAGAATATTGCAAAGCGCAATCCCGATATTCCCGTGTTTGCGACCTCCGTACCGCGCGGAGAGGGAATCGACGAACTCGAATCCTATCTGCGGGCGGAGATCTTGAAGGTGAAGCATGGATAACGCGGAGCTGCAGCGGGATTTTTTCAACGCGAAAGCGCCTCACTGGCGTACGTGCGCGGCAAGGGAAAAGGTCATGCCGCTTTTAGAACCAATGGGGCTCAGGCGCGGAGAAAGGGCGCTGGACGTGGGCTGCGGAACGGGCGTTCTGACAGAGTATCTCCTGTCCTTCGGTCTGGAACCGGAGGGAATCGACGTCTCGGACGAAATGATCAGACGGGCGCGGGAGGCGCACGGGGAAGCGCGGTTTTTTGTCGCCGACTTTTACCGTTTTGCGGGGAGCGGAGTATACGACCGTATTTTCGTCTTCGACGCTTATCCCCATTTTACGGACAAGGCGGGATTCGAGGAGCGCGCGTATGCGCTTTTGAAAGAGGGCGGCGTACTCCATATCTTTTTCGACGAGAGCAGGGCAGAGATCAACAGCCGCCATTCGGGACACGACGGGCGCATTTCGGCGGGGCTGAAGAGCGCGGAGGAGGAGGCAAAAATATTCGCGCGCCGATTTGAAACCGTCTCGATGCGGGACGACGAGAGTTATTTCAGTCTCGGATTGCGAAAAAAAGCGGAAAATGTTTAAATTTAAGGTATTTACATTTTTTCGATTCGGTAGTATAATAGAGAAAATCAATCGATTTATCGGGAGGAATTGTGATGAAGGACAAGAATCAGAGGATCTGCATAATCGGCGGCGGTCCTGCCGGAACGAGCGCCGCGATGTATCTTGAAAAAGCGGGATACGACAATTATGTGATTTATGAAAAGAGCGACCGCGTGGGCGGCAAGGCGTTTTCGCCCATGATGAAGGTGAAGACGGCGGACGGAAAGTGGGAAGACCGTACCATCGAGATGGGCGCGGTCATGGGCTGCGATACGTACTTTGCGGTTGCGGAGTGCGAAGCGTTCGGCGGGACGACCCACCTCGACGGTCCTCCCATGGGGCGCAAATTCATGATGACGGACGGCACCCCCCAAAAGTCCTCGAAGATCGCGCTGCTCAAAAAGTATATGAAGATGAAGAAGCTCAACAAGCTTCTCGAAAAGAAATATTACGGTTATGACGTAAACGGTCACCGCGGCGTCTCGCAGGGCAGATACGAGGGACCGTGCCCTTCGCCCAAAATGAAGCTCAAACACATCGAGGGAGAAAACCCCAATCTGAAAGATCTGAGCATGCCTTTCTCGGAGTTTTTGAAAAAGAACAAGTGCGAGGACGCGACTTTGGTGTGGAAGGGACCGTTTACCTCCTTCGGTTACGGCTATTTCGACGAGATCCCCGCCGCGTACGTGCTCAAATACCTCGACGCGTTCACCGTACAGCAGTTTCTCTCTACGGGAAAACTCTGGACGTGGAAGAACGGTACGCAGTCCATTTGGGAGGGGGTCAACGCGCACCTCAAACACCCCGCCGTGCTCAACAGCGAAGTGACGAACGTCGAGCGTAAAAACGGCAAGGTCTATATCACCGTCAACGGCAAGACGGAGGAATTCGATACCCTGATCATATGCACGCCGCTCGAACGCTTCCTCAAATACGGCGATCCCCGCGAAGAGGAGAAAGAGCTCTTCGGCAAGATCGTGCACAAGGAATACTTCACGATGGCGGTGCGCACCGCGGAGGGAAACACGCCCGAAATTTCCTATTACTTCTTCGAGAACATGACGAACGAGACGCGCGGACACCTCATGGTATTTTATCACCGCTGGCCGCAGCAGGAGGTCACGGAACAGCCCGTCGTCACGTTTACCCTGCGCAACCACGAGGGCATGGAGGACGTACCCTTTGACATTGCGAAGGAAACGACGCTCAAGGATATGGAACTGTGCGGCAGAAAAGTGGAGCAGATCGAAAGAATCGACGACTGGTATTACTTCCCGCACGTCTCCCCGAAGGATTACGCCGACGGCTGGTACGAAAAGGTCGAGGCGATGCAGGGGAAAGACAACACCTATTACGCGGGCGAAGTCATGTCCTTCGGCGACATGGAAGAAACGGTCGAATACAGCCGCGATCTGATCGGAAGATTTTTTAAATAATCGGAACGGATTCTTAAAAAGGCTTCCCGATGAGAGAAGCCTTTTTAAGACATAGGAAAAGATTTATGGCGGTCAGAACCATTAAACTCGAAAAGAGCGTGTTTGAGGACAACGACGCCGCGGCGGAGAAGCTTCGCGGAAAGCTGAAAGAGAAGGGGCTCTTTCTCGTCAACGTCATGTCTTCGCCCGGCGCGGGGAAGACGACGGCGCTGATTTCCCTGATCAGGCGGCTGTCCCGCCGCTACCGCGTGGGCGTGATGGAAGCGGATATCGACTCGGACGTGGACGCCGTGCGGGTGGCGCGGGAGGCGGGATGCCCCTCCGTGCAGCTTCATACGGGCGGAATGTGCCATCTCGACGCGGGCATGACGGAACAGGGTCTTGCGCAGCTCGGATGGGAATTTGACGTCGTTTTTCTCGAAAACGTCGGCAATCTCGTCTGTCCCGCCGAATACGATACGGGCGCCTCGATGGATATGATGATATCCTCCGTGCCCGAAGGGGACGACAAGCCGTTAAAATACCCGCTCATTTTCGAAAAATGCGGGCTCGTGTTGCTCAACAAGAAGGACGCGCTGCCCTACTTTAAGTTCGACGAAGAGGCGTTCCTGCGGGGAGTCGCTCTCAGAAATCCGCAGGCGGTCGTTTTGCCCGTCTCCGCAAAGACGGGGGAGGGCATGGACGCCGCGGCGGAATATTTTACAACAAAGATTGAAAAATGGAGGGAAAGGTAAATGCCCGAACAAAACGACAAGATTATCAGTAAGTATCAGGGCGAAAAAAATCCGGATAAGCGTTACATAAAGCTCGGGAAAAAGATTACGGACGTCGTGGCGCATAAAATCGTGGGATTCGGCTCGGAAGCTCCCGAATACTGGGGACTGAAAGAGGTGCTGACGCCCGAAATGTGCGACGTCGCAAACAAGATGAAACTGAGAAAGTTTTATACCTTCGAACAGCTTCTCAAAATGAACAAGGGTTACGAGCCCACGAGACTGAGGGATTTGCTCGAAGAGATGTCGGTGATCGGGATTCTCGAATTCGATTACGGCGACAACTACGACCACGACGGGGAATTGAAAGACAAACCCCGTATCAAGCGTTACCGCCTGCCCTTCTTCGTGCCCGGTTCGGCAGAACTCTTTAATTCCAGCGTGGACCGCATCGAGCGCAATCCCGCGGTTACCTCCTTCTTCGAGAGGATGACGTTTATCCCGCTTGCGGGGATCACGCAGATGGTTCCCCCCGGCGGCGACGGCATCGGCATGCACGTCATTCCCGTGGAAAAGGCAATCGAAGCGGAAAATCAGTCGGTCGATCTCGAACATATCTCCTACTGGCTGAAAAAGTACGAGGGACATATATCGGCGGGCATCTGCTCCTGCCGCGCTTCCCGCGCCGTGCTCGGGGACGGATGCAGCGACGATATCGACGATTGGTGTATTCAGCTCGGCGACATGGCGGACTACACCGTGGAGACGGGGCGCGCCCACTATATCACCAAGGAGCGCGCGCTCGAAATTCTTGCGATCGCAGAAAAAAACGGATACGTTCACCAGATCACCAATATCGACGGCGAAAATAAAATTTTCGACATCTGTAACTGCAACGTGAAGATATGCAACGCGCTGCGTACCTCTCTTCTCTTTAATACGCCCAATCTCTCGCGCAGCGCCTACACCGCCAAGGTGGAACGGGAAAAATGCGTCGCTTGCGGTAAGTGCGTGGAGTCCTGCCCCGCAGGCGCGGTCAAACTCGGACAGAAGCTCTGCCGCAAGGACGGCTCGGAGAGGGAGTATCCGCACGCGCCCCTGCCCGATCGGCTCATCTGGGGGAAATACGCATGGGACGAGGATTATCGCGATACCGCGCGCCTTTCCAACACCTACCCCACGGGAAGCTCGCCCTGCAAGGCGGCATGCCCCGCGCGCGTTCCCGTGCAGGCCTACCTTAGGCTTGCCCGCGAAGGCAAATACCGCGACGCGCTCGCCGTGATCAAATCGGAAAACCCCTTCCCCGCCGTGTGCGGAAGGGTGTGCAACAAGCGCTGCGAGCTTGCCTGTACGCGCGGCGAAATCGATCAGCCGGTCTCCATCGACGCGGTGAAAAAGTTCGTCGCCGATCTGGAACTGAAATCGGAGGAGCGCTATCTTCCGGAAAAAGTCGTTCAGTCGGTGCACGGAGCGTTCGACGAAAAAATCGCCATCGTCGGGGCGGGACCCGCGGGGCTCACCGCCGCGTATTATCTCGCCGTTATGGGCTACCGTCCCACCGTGTTCGAAAAGAACGCCGAAGCGGGCGGAATGCTCACCTACGGAATTCCCTCCTATAAGCTCGAAAAGGAGGTGATCCGTGCCGAGATCGAGATTATCGAAAAGCTCGGCGCGGAAATCAAGTGCGGCGTGGAGGTGGGCAAGGACGTCACCATTCCGCAGCTCAGACAGCAGGGCTATAAAGCGTTCTATCTTGCAATCGGCTGTCAGGGCGGCAAGCGTCCCAACGTGAAAAACGACTGCGCGGAGGGCACGGACATCGCCGTTCACTATCTGCGCGAGTGTTATGAAAAGCGCGAAAAGTTCGAGGGCGACGTCGTCGTAATCGGCGGCGGAAACGTGGCAATCGACTGCGCGGGGAACGCGCTCCGACTGGGCGCGGCATCCGTTAAGATGTATTGCCTCGAAACGCGTGAGGAGATGCCCGCGAGCAGAGAGGAGATCGAAGAGGCACTCGCCTCGGGCGCGGAAATCTTCCCCTCGTGGGGTCCCAAAGAGGTGCTCGTGGACGAACGGGGCGCCGTCAGGGGGATCGTTCTCAAAAAATGTCTCAGAACGGTCGATCCCGAAACGAAGAAGTTCGCGCCCGTCTACGACGAGGACGAGACGATAGAGGTCAAGGCGGATAAAATCGTATTCGCCGTGGGACAGAGCATCGAGTGGGGAAGCCTGCTCGAAGGCACGAAAGTCACCTTCCGGCACGGGAACTATCCCGTTGCCGACGAGTTCACTTACGAGACCGCCGATCCCGATATTTTCGTCGGAGGAGACGTTTACACCGGTCCCCGCTTCGTAATCGACGCGATCGCGGCGGGACACGCGGCGGCGGAGAGCCTTCACCGTCGCGCGCGCCCCCTGGCGTCCATGACGATCGGGCGGGACAGAAGACAGTACACCCCGCTCGACAAGGAGGATCTGACCTATCCCTCGTACGACACGGCGGGCAGGCAGGAAGCCGCGGACGGGGACGATCGCCATACGTTTGCCGACGTGCACGGCACGCTCACCGAAGAACAGGTAAAAACAGAGACGCGCCGCTGTCTCTCCTGCGGGGTCTCTTACGTCGATCCCAACAAGTGTATCGGGTGCGGCATCTGCACGACCCGCTGCCGTTTCGACGCCATTCATCTCGTGCGCGATCATCCCGAATGTACGACGATGCGGGTCGCCGAAAAGAAGATTACGGGTCTGCTCTCCTACGCCATGAAGCGTGCGTTCAGAATCGTGCTTCATTCGGGTTCGAAGGAGGCGCGCGAGATGGCGAAAAAGCGCCGCGCCTATAAAAAAGCGCAAAAACAGAAGGGCGCAAAGTAAACCATGCACGAACTGGGTATCGTCATGCACGTCATCGGACAGGTTGAAGAGGCGGCGCGGGAAAACCGAGCGGAAAAGGTCGTAAAACTCAACGTGGAAGTCGGCGAGGTTTCCTCCGTAGTGCCCGCGCTCTTTACCGACTGCTTCGAATGGGCGAAAAAAAGAACGCAGTATCTGCGGGAAACGCAGCTCAATCTCATCGTGCTCGAAGCCGTCTCTTATTGCAAGAATTGCAGGGAGACCTATCGCACGACGGCTTACGCCAAGCAATGTCCGCATTGCGGCAGTTACGACACCTATCTCGTCACGGGGAACGAGATCACCATTAAAGATATCGAGGTTATCTGAGGAGAAATTATGATAGAAAACGTTTTAACCAAGAGGAACTGCTCCCTTAAAATCAGGATCACCGTCAAGAGTCTTGTCTCTCTCGGGATCGTCGCCTTAGCGGTCGCGCTTCCGCAGCTTGTGCACCTCATCGCGGGTCAGCCGGGCGGCGTGACCTGGCTGCCCATGTATCTTCCCGTCCTTCTCGGCGGCTGCCTTTTGGGCACTTGGTGGGGGCTCGGGGTGGGGCTCCTGTCTCCGCTCGTCAGCTTTGCGCTCACGACCGCTTGGGGAAGCCCCATGCCGATCGCAATGCGCCTTCCCTTCATGATGGCGGAGCTCGCGGTATACGCCGCCGTCTCGGGGATATTCAGCAAGAAGATATACGAAAACGGCTGGATGGCGTTCCCCGCCGCGCTCCTCGCGTCGGTCGCGGGCAGAAGCGTGTTTATGATTTTAGTGCTCGTCTTTCAGTCGGTTCTGCCCCAAACAATGCAACCCTCCGTCATTTGGGGACAGATTCAAACGGGGATGCTTGCGCTTGTCCTGCAAGCGGTGATCGTCCCGCTCATCGTAATCGGAATCCGTCTGCTTATGCGCAGGGAAGGGGCGCGCAAGGAATAATTTTCGAAACGGAAAAGCCGCAGGAGTTCCTGCGGCTTTTTTGCTGTCCGGTTTGACAAGACGCCCCGTTCGGGGTATAATAGACGGAAAGGAGAGGACATGAAACTGATTCATTGCGCGGATATTCATCTCGGTTCGAAAATGGAGGCGAAGCTGCCGCGCGAAAAGGCGGCGGAACGCAGGGCGGAAGTGCGCGCCACGTTCGATAAAATGGTGAGCTTTGCCGCGCGCGAGGGAGTGCGCGCCGTTTTGCTTTCGGGGGACGTCTTCGATTCCGACCGTCCTCTCAAAAAGGACAAAGAGTACTTTTATCAGGCGGTAAAGGCGCATCCCGAAATCGATTTTCTCTACCTGCGCGGCAATCACGACGGGCTCGAATCGTACGAGGAGGAGCCCGAAAATCTGAAAACCTTTTTCGACGAATGGAGAACGTATTCCTACGACGGGCTCGACGTCAGCGGAGTGGAGCTCGTGCCTCAAAACGCGTACTCCCTCTATTCTTCGCTGCGCCTGCGCGGGGACCGTCTCAACGTCGTCATGCTGCACGGACAAATCGGCGCCGCCTCGGGCGACGGGCTCGTGAACCTCGGAAAACTCAGGGAGAAACAGATCGATTATCTCGCCCTCGGACATCTTCATTCCTATTCGGAGGGAAAGCTGGACGAGCGCGGAAGATATGTTTACAGCGGGTGTCTGGAAGGGCGCGGATTCGACGAGACGGGCAGAAAGGGTTTTGTGCTTTTGAATACGGACGGGGGAAGGATCGGGAGCGTATTTGTGCCGTTCGCCCGCCGCACGATTTGGGAAAAGCACGTCGATCTCACGGGGGCGCAGAGCTTTTACGCCGCCGTCCAGTCGGTCAAAACTTCGCTCGAAGGAGTGAGCGGCGCGGACCTGGTACGCGTTCTGCTCGAGGGAGAACTCTCCTTCGAGAACGATTCGCTCGCGGCGGACGTCGGTCGGCAGCTCTCGGGCGAATACTATTTCGCGTCCGTCAAAGACAATACTTTGCGCAGATTGGACTTGGCGGATTACGAGGGAGATATTTCGCTCAAAGGGGAATTT
This sequence comes from uncultured Clostridia bacterium, assembly GCA_964387225.1. Taxonomy (GTDB): domain Bacteria; phylum Bacillota; class Clostridia; order Christensenellales; family Borkfalkiaceae; genus Gallimonas. The sequence continues at coordinate 8,509 of CAYLVU010000007.1, forward strand.
GTCCGCGGGGTTTTGAGAGGGAACTACTCCGAGGAGGAGAAACGGAAAATCATCGCGGTCGGTCTGCGCGCACTGAGCGGACGGGAGGCAGATTGATGCGTCTTGTCTCATGCTATATTGAAAATTACGGCAAAATCAGCCGAAAATCTTTTTCGTTTGACGCGCTCACCGTGTTCTGCGAGGAAAACGGCTACGGGAAGACGACGCTCGCTTCCTTTCTCAAAGCGATGTTCTACGGTCTGCCGACCACGCGCGCCAATTCAACGGGCTTTGACGACAGACAGCACTTCTATCCCTTTCACGGCGGCAAATTCGGGGGCAGTCTCGTGTTCGAACAGGAGGGCACGGAATACAGGATCGAGCGCTTTTTCGACCGAAAGAGCGATTCGAAGGACGAATGTACGGTCTATTGCAACGGCGCCGTGACGGCGCGGTTCGGTGCGGAGATCGGAAAGAGCGTATTCGGTTTGGACGAGGATTCCTTCGAACGCACCGTGTTCGTTTCCGCAGGGACGGATGTCTTTGCAACGGGCGGGATCAACGCGAAGCTCAACCAATGCGTGGACGACACCGCGCAGGAGCAGGGCTACGAGAACGCGCGGGAGATACTCGGGCGGCAAAGCCGCGCGCTCAAGGCTGCGCGCGGGAACGGCGGGACGATTTTCCGTCTTCGGGAGGAGATGAACGAAACGGAGCGGCAGATTGTCAACCTCGAAAAGACGGAGGCGGGACTGAGGGAGCGCTATGCGGACAGGGCGGCGCTCGAACGGGAGATTTCGGAACTGTCCGCCGAAGAAAAGCGCGCGAACGGGGAGAGACTTCTGCTGCAGAAATGGGAGACCTACGACGGCTATCGGAGGGACGCGGGGGAGCGGGAGGAAAAGCGGCGTCAGCTGCTTAGCGATTACCCGCGCGGACTTCCCTCGCAGGAGGAACGCGAATTGCTGTCGCGTGCGGCGCAGGAGCTCTCGGAGGCGGAGAGCGCGCTTTCCGCCCTCTCCTTCGGGGAGGAAAAGGAGAGACGTTATCGGGAATACGCCCAAATGTTTGCGAGCGGCGTTCCCTCGGCGGAGGAGCTCTCTGCCGTACAGGATATGATAGACGAATACGACCGCCTCGGGGAGGAGCCCGCTTCGGCGGAAGGATCGTCCGAGCGCGCCGCGCTGGAAAGACGGTTCGGCGGCAGGGTTCCGGAAGAGGAGGAGATTTCCCGCGCACGGAACGCGGCGAAGGAATATCGGGAGGCGGAGAAGGAGCTTCGTTACGCGTCCTCCGCAGGCAAGAACGGCGGGCGCAAACGCAGTCCCGCGTTTGCGGTCTTCGCCGTGCTGGCGCTGCTTCTTGCGGCGGCGGGCGTAGGGTTTTTGTTCTTTTCCCGTATCGCGGGCGCCGTACTCCTTGCGGTGGGGCTGTTGTTCCTTGCGGCGGACGGATTTTTCTATTTAAAGGGGCTCATCGCCCGCAGCGGAGGAAAAGAGAACGGGAGCGCGGCCCTCCGTCTTTCGGAGTCCGAGCACGCCGTACGGACCTTTCTCGCGCCGTACGGATACTACGGCGACAACGGAGCTGCATATGATTTTTCCCTGTTCGAAGCCGATCTCGCGCGTTATCGGGAGCTGATCGCCGTCGAGGACGGCAATCTTGCGGCGCGGCGGCAAAGAGAGGAGAGGCGCGGCGCGGTTGCCGCAGAGCTCGCCCGCTATCTCGACCGCTATTGTACGGGCGGGAGTTTTCGGGACAGACTGTTGTACGTTCGGGAAAAGTGCAACGGATATTCGGAAATGACGCGCGACTTGCAAGAGTGTCGGGAGAGGCGTTCGCGTACCGAAGCGCGCGCGCTTGCGGCGCGGGAAGCGCTCGGCGGCATTTCCGCAAAATACGGGCTGGACGCGCGCAGCGCAGCCGCAGTCAAGGCGGTTGTGGAGGCGGGAGCGGAGTCGGACAGGCTGGAGAAAGAAATTTTGCAGCTTCGGCACAGGGCGGAGGACTTTGCGGCGCAGAACGGACTTGCGGAGCGCCCCGGGGAAGCGGGGAGAAATGCGGAGGAGATCGGCGAATTGCTTCGGCAGAAGCGGAAGCTCCTTTCCGATCTCGATTCGGCGATACGCGCCGACGAGAACGAGACGGAGAGGCTTTCCGATCTCCGCGGCGATTCCGAGCGGTTGCAGGAGTCCTATGCGGAGGCGAAGGAGCAATACGCCGTATTAGAAGCGGCGATCGAGGAGCTCGACCGCGCCGAACGGCGGCTGAAAGATAAATATATCGCCCCCGTCAAGGAGCGCTTTTTGCATTATTCGCGCGCCGTGGAGGAGGCGTTCGACGATAAAATCACCATGGACAAGGATTTCAGGATCGGCTACGAGGAGGGAGGCGTTCTGCACGGCGAGCGCCACCTCAGCGCGGGACAGAGGTGTATTTGCAGTCTGTGTCTGCGGCTCTCCCTCATCGACAACATGTTCGAGCGGGAACGCCCCTTTCTCATTCTCGACGATCCCTTCGTGCATCTCGACGAGGAACATATGAAAAAGGCCGCCGCCCTGCTCAGGCGGCTGTCGCAGGAGACGCAGATCGTCTATTTCTGCTGTCACGCCAGCAGAACGGTATGAAGCATTGAAAAGCGTCCCGCCGAAACATCGGCGGGACGCTTCGTTACGTCGTTTCGCCGAGCAAAGCTTTGCCGAGTCCTTCGAGCGCGCCTTCGAGCACGGAGCGGGGACAAGCGATGTTCATGCGCATAAAACCGCTTCCGCCCGCGCCGAAGATTGTACCGTCGTCCAGCCAAAGCTTCGCCTTGTTTTCGAAGAGATCTTTCAGCTCTCTGTCCGAGAGCCCCAACCTTCGGCAGTCGAGCCATACGAGATAGGTTCCCTGCGGTTCGACGAGCCGTATGCCGCCGAGCTTTTCCGCAGCGTATTCCCGCACCAATTCCAGATTGCGGGCAAGATAGGCTTTCAGCGCTTCCAGCCACGCTTCTCCGGATTCGTATGCCGCGCGGCAGGCGACGAGCCCCATCACGTTCGGCTGGGAATAGCCCTGTGCGTCAAGCTCTCTTATCAATTTTCTCCTGATTTCCTCCGAGGGAACATAGGTGTTGGCGATGTGCAGCCCCGCGAGATTGAAGGTCTTCGTCGGCGCGGTGCAGACTGCGGAAATCTGTTCGTACTCCTTCTTCACGGTCGTAAAAACCGTATGGCGGTTGTTGCCGTAGACAAAATCGGAATGAATTTCGTCCGATATGACGAAGACCCCTCTTTTAAGACAGATATCGCCCATTCTTTGCAGCTCTTCTTTCGTCCAGACCCTGCCGACGGGATTGTGCGGACTGCACAGAATAAACGCCTTGACGTCGTTATCGACGATTTTCTGTTCAAAGTCGGCGAAATCGACGGTATAGACGCCGTCCCGTAAGCGCAGTTCGCTCACGACGAGCTTGCGTCCGTTCGCCGTCACGGACGAGGAGAAGGGGTAGTACACGGGTTGGCAGACGAGCACCGCGTCTCCCTCTTTTGTGAGAGCCCGAAGGAGGGCGCAGATCGAAAAGACGACTCCGCAGGTGAGGACGAAATTTTTTCCCTCCGTCCGCCATCCGTGCCGCTTTAAAAACCAGCGGGAAAGGACCTCGAAGTATTCCCTATCCGGTTCGGAGTAGCCGAAAATGCCGTGCTCCGATTTTTCCCGTAAGGCGCTAAGCACCCCGTCGGGCGCGCGGAAGTCCATATCCGCTACCCACATGGGAAGAAGATCCTCCCGCTTTCCGCGTTCGCGGTGGAAATCGTATTTCAGGCTGTTCGTGTGCCGCCTTTCGTAAACGTGATCGAACCCGTATTTCATCTGAGTGCCTGCTCCAAGTCTTCTATGAGATCGTCCGCGTTCTCGATCCCCGCCGAGATGCGCAGAAATGCGTCGTTGATTCCCCTGCGGTTGCGCTCCTCCTCGGGCACGTCGGCGTGCGTCTGGCGCATGGGGTAGGTGATCAGACTTTCCACGCCGCCGAGGCTCTCGGCGTACTGGAAGACTTTTACCCTGCGCAGCACGTTTCCCGCGGTCTCGCGGTCCTTCGCCTCGAAGGAGATCATTCCGCCAAAGCCGCTGCTCTGACGTTTTGTGACCTCGTATCCCTTGTGATCGGGAAATCCCACGTAGTACACTTTTTTGACCTTGCCGTGCTCTCTTAAAAAGCGCGCGATTTTAAACGCGTTGTCGCTGATTCTGTCCATGCGGAGGGCAAGCGTCTTGATTCCGCGCTCGATGAGAAAGCAGTCGAAGGGGGAGAGACAGGCGCCCACCGTCTTGTATGTATAGGACAGTTTTTCGGCGATTTCGGGGGAATTCGTCACCGCAAATCCCGCGAGAGTGTCGTTGTGTCCGCCGAGGTACTTTGTTCCGCTGTGCACGACCACGTCCGCGCCGAGTTCGAGCGGGCGCTGGAAGTACGGCGTGAGAAAGGTGTTGTCGACGATGAGAAGAATACCGTGTTTTTTTGCAAGTCCGGCAAGCGCGGCGATGTCCGAAACCTGCATGAGCGGGTTGCTCGGCGTCTCGCAGTAGATCGCCTTCGTATCCGGACAAATGAGCGCTTCCACCCGTTCGAGATCTCCCGTATCCGCAAAATCGAAGCGGAAGCCCTCGGCTTCCTGCAAGCTCCTGAACAGGCGCAGGCTGCCGCCGTACAGATCCTCGGAGGCGATGACGTGCGAATTTGCGCCGAAGAGCTTCATCACCATGGTCACGGCAGCCATTCCGGAGGAGTAGGCAAACGCCGCCCTTCCTCCCTCGAGCGCCGCCATCGTGTTTTCGAGATGGGTGCGCGTAGGGTTGGAAAGACGGCTGTAACTGTACAGGGAGGGCTCGTCCACGCTCTTGTGGACGAAGGTTGCCGACAGACAGACGGGGGTTGTCAACGTACCCCACTCGTCTTTTTGGTTGCCGTCGGCATGCAGACACAGCGTGTCGAAATGAATCATAAACGAACTCCTTTTTAATCGGGCAGATTTTACTTTATGAGATCTTTGATTACCTCTCCCGCGGCGATGAGACCCGCAACGGAGGGGACGAACGCGATGCTTGCCGGAATGTCTCTGCGCGCCGTACACTTGCGCACCGTTCCGGGCGGGCAGATGCAGTGCGTACGGCAGCTTGCCTCGGTATCCTCGCGCGGTCTTATCGGTTTTTCGCGCGAATAGACGACCTTTACGCCTTCGATCCCGCGCTTTTTCAGCTCGCGCCGCATGACCCGCGCAAGCGGACATACGGAGGTCTTGGAAATATCCGTCACTTCGAATTGCGTGGGGTCGGATTTATTCCCCGCGCCCATGCAGCTCAGTACGGGAACGCCCGCGCGCTTCGCGCTCTCGATGATGCCGATTTTACCCGTCACCGTATCGATTGCATCCACGACGTAGTCAAACTTTGTAAAGTCGGGCGCGTCGGGGGAGGAGGGGAGGTAAAAGAGTTTGTGCGCCGTCACGGAGCATTTGGGATTGATTTCCGAAATGCGCTCCGCCATGACGTCCACCTTGTATTTTCCGACCGTTTTGGTCGTCGCTATGATCTGGCGGTTGATGTTCGTAAGGCAGATCTTGTCGTCGTCTATAAGATCGAGCGCGCCCACGCCCGTACGCGCGAGCGCCTCGGCGACGTAGCCGCCGACACCGCCGATTCCGAATACGGCGACGCGGCTGTTTTTGAGTTTTTCAAGCGCTTCCGCGCCGATCAGCAGTTCCGTTCTTGAAAACGCGTTCATTCGTATCCCTTTTCCAATACGCCTCGTCCATATTATAATAAAATCAAAGCCGTTCGTCAAACAGAAACGGCTTAAATGTGCCGTTTGTTTTTTGCTTTTTCAGGTCACTCTTCGGGGGCGGAAGAGGTTTTTGCGCTCGGGAAGGGATTTGTAGGGAAGGACGATCAAATCCTCCGTGACCGTTCTGTTTGTTCCCATGATCGGGTAGGATTGGAGGCGCAAACGGCAAAATCCGTGAAAACTCTTTTCCAAAACGTTTTTTTGTGTTATAATGACGGTGATCCACTTAAAAATTTCGGGCGGTAAAAAAATGACGTTGCAGCAGTTAAAATATGTGACCGCGATTGCGGATCTCGGTTCGATGAGCGCGGCGGCAAAGGAGCTCTTCGTCTCCCAGCCGAGTCTTACGAAGTCCGTAAAAGAGCTCGAAGCGGAGATGGGCGTGACCGTCTTCGAGCGCACGAACAAGGGGATAACGGCGACCAAGGAGGGGGAGACCTTCCTCGGGTATGCGCGGCAGGTGTTGGAGCAGGCGTCCCTTTTGAAGGAAAAGTACGGGAGCCGCGCGGAGGAAAAGAAGGAATTCTGTATTTCGACGCAGCACTATTCGTTTGCCGTCAACGCTTTTGTCGATCTCATTAAGGAGAGCGGCGGACGGCGCTACGATTTCCGTCTGCGCGAGACGCAGACGTACGAGATCATCGAGGACGTCGCCCGCATGAAAAGCGAGATCGGAATTCTGTATCTGAACGACTTCAACGAGGCGGCGCTCCGAAAGATTCTCAAAGCAAACGATCTCGTGTTTACCGAGCTGTTTGTCGCCAAACCGCACGTTTTTCTCTCCGAAAAGCATCCGCTTGCGGGCAGGGAGACGGTAACGATGGAGGATCTCGAACCCTATCCCTACCTCTCGTTCGAACAGGGCAGCCACAACTCCTTCTATTACTCGGAGGAGATCTTTAACGCGGAGCCGCGTTCCAAAAATATCCGCGTGCGCGACAGGGCGACCCTCTTCAACCTGCTTATCGGATTGAACGGCTATACCGTGTGCAGCGGTATCATCGACGAGAAGCTCAACGGCAAAGAGATCATCGCCGTACCTCTTTTAAAAGAAGGGGATATGCACGTAGGTTATATCACCCACAGCCGTTCTTCGCTCAGTCGGCTGGGCGCCCTCTATCTTCGGGCGCTCGAGCGTCTCGTAAAAGGGGAATGAAGGCGTTATCGTGCGGTTTGTCATAGTTTTAAGTTATAGCAAGCCGCTATTTTTTTGTATTTTACAGAATACGGAGAATGTACTATAATAATCCGTATCCCCGCCCGGGGAAAAGAAAACGGAAGGAAAAAACGGCATGAAAACATCGGTCATCGGCTTTCCCCGCGTGGGAAAAACAAGGGAACTCAAATTTGCGACGGAAAAATATTTCAGGGGAGAAATAACGTCCGAAGAGCTGGACGCGGCGGCACGGGAGATCCGTGCGGAGCAGTGGAAATTGCAGCGCGACAGCGGGGTAGACTATATCCCTTCGAACGACTTTTCCTATTACGACGGCGTTCTCGATACGGCGGTACTTTTTCACATGATTCCCGCCTGTTACGCGAAGTTAGGGCTCTCCCCGCTCGACACTTATTTTGCGATGGCGAGAGGCTATCAGGGCGAACGGGGGGACGTCAAAGCGCTCGCCATGAAAAAATGGTTCAACACCAATTATCATTATATGGTTCCCGAAATCGAGGACGGTACGAGAATCATGCTCGCGGGAACGAAGCCCTTCGACGAATACCGCGAAGCGCTTGCGCTCGGCATCGAAACCAAGCCCGTCGTGGTCGGCGCGTTCACGCTTCTCAAACTCGCGCGATTTTCCGGCAGTAAGGGCGCGTGGGATTTTGCCGACGCGGTTGCCGGGGCCTACGGAGAGCTCCTTTCCAAGTTCTCCCGTCTCGGCGTAAAGCTCGTGCAATTCGACGAGCCCTGTCTCGTGCGCGACCTTTCGGAGGAGGATCTGCGTCTGTTTACGGCTCTCTACGGCAAAATTCTGCCCGAAAAAGGGGGCTCCAAGGTGTTGTTGCAGACGTATTTCGGGGATATCCGCGACGGATACGAGCAGATTACGGGACTGGATTTCGACGCGGTCGGTCTGGATTTTGTCGAGGGAAGGAAAACCTTAGAGCTCGTGCGGGGAAAGGGCTTCCCCAAAGGGAAGACGCTGTTTGCGGGCGTCGTCAACGGAAAGAATATCTGGCGGAACCGCTATCAAAAGACCCTCGGTCTGGTCGGAGAGCTCAAAGACAGGGGAATCGAAACCGTAATCGGCACTTCCTGTTCCCTTCTCCACGTTCCCTATACGTTGAAAAACGAAAGCGCGCTGCCCGAAGAGGTGCTGCGTCACTTTGCGTTTGCCCATGAGAAGCTGGAAGAGCTTGCAAGGCTCAAGGAGCTGAGCGAACAGCCGGATTACAGTCGGGACGGGGTGTTTTTGGAAAACGAGCGCCTGTTTGCGGAGGGACGCAGCGCGTCCGATCCCGCCGTGCAGAAACGGGTGCGGGAAATTAAAGAGAGCGATTTTACGCGGCTTCCCGCGTTTGCAGAGCGGGAAAAGATTCAGAAAGCGGTCTTTGCGCTTCCGCTGTTCCCCACGACGACGATCGGTTCCTTTCCGCAGACGGCAGACGTCAAATCGATGCGTACGGCGTTTAAAAAGGGACAGATCGGGAAGGAAGAGTACGTCGCGTTCAACCGCCGCAAGATTGCGGAGTGTATTTCGTTGCAGGAGGAAATCGGAATCGACGTTCTGGTGCACGGCGAATACGAGCGCAACGACATGGTGGAGTATTTCGGCGAAAATCTCAACGGATTTTTGTTTACCGAAAAGGCGTGGGTGCAGTCTTACGGCACGCGCTGCGTAAAGCCGCCCATCGTGTGGGGGGACGTTTCGAGAAGGGGACCCATTACCGTAGAATGGTCGGTCTTTGCGCAGAGCCTTACGGCGAAGCCCGTAAAGGGTATGCTTACGGGTCCCGTCACGATTTTGAACTGGTCCTTCCCCCGCGAGGATATCCCGTTGAAGGAATGTGCCTATCAGATCGCGTTAGCGATTCGGGACGAGGTTCTCGATTTGGAGAAAAACGGAATCCGCATCATTCAGGTGGACGAGGCGGCGCTCAGGGAAAAACTGCCCCTGCGGAAATCGGACTGGTACGGCGAATATCTCGATTGGGCGATCGCGGCGTTCCGCCTCGTTCACAGCGGAGTAAGAGCGGAAACGCAGATTCACACGCATATGTGTTACAGCGAATTCACCGATATCATTCCGGCGATTGACAATATGGACGCGGACGTCATCACGTTCGAGGCGTCCCGCTCCGATTTGCTCATTCTCGATTCCCTGAAAGAAAATCATTTCCGCACCGAGGTCGGTCCCGGGGTATACGACATTCACTCGCCCAGAATTCCTTCCGTGGAGGAGATCGTCTCCGCACTCGAAAAGATGGCGGAAAAGATCGAGCCGGAAAAGCTGTGGGTGAATCCCGACTGCGGGTTAAAGACGAGGGGCACGGAAGAGACGAAGCCGAGCCTCGTCAACCTCGTGCGTGCGGCAGAGGAATTCAGAAAGAGGTTTTAAGCGCGGGCGTTCAGGCGTTCGGCCGAAAAATTTGACAAGCCGTCGTTCTCCTGTTATGATAAATCCGACAATAACAAAGGAGGGAGCGTATGTACAAAAGACGATTGATCGTGCTGTCTGCCGCGCTTGCGCTCGGATTATCCGTCGGGGCGGCGGCGTGCGGGACGGCGGATATCGGCGGGGAAGATCCGCAGCCCGTTCCCGCCGTGTGGCAATTTGACGAAGAGGGACACTGGCATGCGGCTTCGGAGGAAAAACTTCGGCATGTCGACGAAGACGGGGACGGCGTCTGCGACGTCTGCGGATACCGTTCGGAGCCTGCGGCGCTTGACGGGGAAGAAGAGGAGGGCGAAAAAAGCGGCGACGACGATTCGAACGGCGATTTGGACGAGGAGACCGCGCCCGTATGGAACAGGGCGGGCGGCAAGCTTGCGGCATCCGAGGTCGTCTACGAATTCGAATACGCCTCGACGGAGGACGGGTTGGCGCTCAGGGTACGGGCGGACGGCGGGGAGTGCGAGGTGCTCTCCGTCCGCGCGGCAGACGGGGATCGGAAAGATCTTTATTTTGCACAGATTTCCTCCGCTGCGGGAGAGCAGGTTCTTTTTCTCGACCTCGGCGGGGAATTTTTCTTTGAAGAAGTGCGTTCCGCGGACTTGACGGGTTACGAAGGAACTCTCCTCTATTATGCGGACGGCGAGAGGGGAGTTTTTGTATATGCCCGCATGCGCGCGGGTACCGTGTCCGAGGTTTCGGGCGCAAAGGGAGGCTTTTCCCATCGGCAGGGGAATGTCGGCGTGTACTGGGTTTCCCTTCCGTACGAAACGGGAACGCTCTATTTCGCGCTTACGGAGACGGAGGAGGACGTTACGCACGCCGCCGCGGCGGAATGTCAAAAGGCGGTTTTGACGACGGAGGACGGGGAGTACGGGCTCGAATATCTCGTAGCGGGAGGAAAGGCGCGCGCGATAATAGCCTTGAACGGTCGGGACGGGCAGCCCGCTTTCCGCGGGGATATTCAATGGGCGTCCGACGGTCTCGCCTTTCGTTATCTGAACGGGGAGCGGGTGCTGTGCGTCGTCCGCTTGGCTCAGACGCTCGCCGTGTACGAGGGCGACAGGGCGATCCTCACGCTGAGCGATCTCGGCGTGCTGACGTTCTCCTTTGAAGAAAAGGGCGCCCTTGTGAGACTTCCCGTCCCCGAGGCGGCGGAAGGATACGTCTTTAGCGGCTGGTTCTATTATACCGTGGACGAGAGTTTTCACGTGGTTTACGGAGAAAAGGCGGGCGAAGAACTGGTTGCGGACGGAGACGTGAATCTGATCGCCGTATATGACGGCAATACCTATGCGGTGAACGTGCAAACGGGCGGCGCGCAGGAGTCGATCGAAATTTCTCCGGCGGTTGCGGGGACGTACATTCGGCTTCCCGTGCCGACTCGGGAGGGATTTCTCTTTTTGGGTTGGAAGGTTCGGGACGGGGACGGAAACGAAGTCGAATGTACGGAGGAACAGGGCGTCTACCGCTTTCGGATGCCCTCCGCGTCCGTCACGGCGGAGGCGTGCTGGGCAAATGCCGCATACGGCACGGACGGCGACGGAAGAACGGTGACGGTGGGATATCGCCTAAGCGAAGACGGGGAGATCGCGATTGCCGCGATCGGATCGGGCGGGGTCGTCCGTACGCAGGGAATTTCGGGCGGCAGGCTGTTTTCCTTCGACACGGCGTCCGGAGATCGGTCCGCGCCCATCGTCTTTGCGTACGCCGCGCTCGGAGAAACGGAGGATGCTCAGGCGTATCTGCTGCTGTTTACAGAGAGCGTGCTCGTCCTTCCCGCGTCATTCGTCACGGCGGAGGACGGCGCGTACGGCACGCTCGCGCTGGTTGGCGGGGCGCAGGATTTTCCCGTACTCGTCCGCATTTTCGAAACGGAAGAGGGCAGCGCGGTCGCGGGCGCGGTTACGGAGACGGAGCGGATCGGGGAGACTACGGTATACACCTACGAGGGGGAAGGAGGACGCTTTTTCGTTCTCCTGTCGGACGACGGAAGACAGACCGCCGTCTATGCTTCGGCGGTCAGGATCACCTATTCGACCGACGGCGGAAGCGCGGACCTGTTTCCCTACGGCTTCGTTGAGGCGGGCGGAACGTTGACGCTGCCGCCGTCGCCGGAGCGGGAGGGATACTCCTTTGCGGGATGGCGTCTGACGGACGGAGAGGGGAACGAGGTCGGTCTGTATGCGGCGGGCGAGCGGGTAAGCGGACTTTCGTGCGATCTGTTTGCGGCAGCCGTCTGGGAGGAGATCGTGTATACCGTTACGTTCGTCAACGGAGAGGAGGAACGGACGCTCTTTGTAAGGTATGCGGAAACGCTCGAAAGCGCGGGCTTTTCGGAAATAGAGCCGCCGTCCAAGCCCTATTTTGTCTTTGACGGTTGGTACTGCGGGGAGACGGTTGCAAGCGCCTCGTTCGTGCCGTACGGCGACGCCGTTTTTACCGCCCGCTTTATGCAGACGGAGGCGATCCCCTCCGAGGTGCAGTCGCCCTCCGAAACACAGCCGATCGAGTACGGAACGGCGGACAACGTGCTTACGATGACCAATCTCACGCCCGTCTGGGTGGGCAAGCTTCAAGCGGGCGAGCAGGTTTCTTTCACGGGCACGCTGACCTCGGCCGCCGATTACGCCCGCTATTCGCCCTATCTCTATTTGTTTACGGGTATCGCGCCGGACTACTATATCCGTGCGGACGGGTACGTTTACGGACAGCCCGGCGACGCCGCTTCGTCGGCGACGGTCAACGGGGGCACTCTCACCGTAACGAAGACGAGCGCCGCCATAGACGAGACGGCGTTCTGTTCCGTCATTGCGGAGGCGGCGATCACCGTGACTTTCGACTGGTCCGACCTCTCCGTTATCCGCATTTCAATCGTGCTCGACGGCGTGTCCGGCGGCGAAATCCTGCGGGAATTTACCGTAACGCCCGCGGCGGGTCAGACGCTTGCGGAGGAATACAGCATCGGATTCGGCGGGGATCACTGTCACGTCGTCTTTACGTCCCGTACTGCGACATAAGGGTCGGCCGCTCTAAACAGGACAGCCGCGGATTTTCCGCGGCTGTTTTTTTATGCAAAGAAGTTCTCGGTTTATCTATAAGTTTAGCTTATACTAAATACTAAAAAATACGATTTTAAAGGAGCCTTCTATTTGTTGACATTATTATTTCGGCGGATTAAACTGATACTGTAACAACCACCAAGAAAGAGGAGCATACAATATGAAATTACCCGAAAACTTCGGAGAAAACGTGTTCAACGATGCCGTACAGAAGGATTCTCTGCCCAGCGAGGTCTATAAAGCGCTGCGCGCGACGATCGAGGCGGGAAAGACGCTCGATACCTCGATTGCGGGTTCGGTCGCCTCGGCGATGAAGAAATGGGCGATCTCCAAGGGCGCGACGCACTATACGCACTGGTTTCAGCCCCTGACTGGACTCACCGCGGAAAAGCACGACAGCTTTATCGAGCCCGAAGGGGATCACGTGATCATGCGTCTCACGGGAAAGAGCCTTATCGTCGGCGAACCGGACGCGTCCAGTTTTCCCTCGGGCGGCTCGCGCGCTACCTACATGGCGCGCGGCTATACGGCGTGGGACCCCACCTCGCCCGCCTTCGTCAAGGAGGGAACTCTCTATATCCCCTCCGTCTTCGTGTCCTATACGGGCGAAACGCTCGACAAAAAGGCGCCGCTGCTCAAATCGATGACGGCGCTTGACAAGCAGGCGAAGAGAATCTTGAAGCTGTTCGGAATCGAGTGCAAGAAGGTCGCGACGACGGTAGGACCCGAGCAGGAATATTTTCTGATTTCCGAAGAGGATTACGAGAGAAGAAAGGATATCCGTTTGACGGGCAGAACGCTGTTCGGCGCGCCCGCCTCGCGCGGTCAGGAGCTCGAAGACCACTATTTCGGCACGTTAAAGCCCGCCGTCTCGGCGTATATGCGCGATTTGGATTGCGAGCTATGGAGCTACGGCATCTATTCCAAGACGAAACACAACGAAGTGGCTCCCGCCCAGCACGAGATGGCGCCCATTTTCACGACGAGCAATATTGCGGTGGACGCCAATATGCTCACCATGGAAATCATGAAAAAGGTTGCGCATAAGCACGGGCTGGTTTGTCTCCTGCACGAAAAACCCTTCGAGGGGATCAACGGCAGCGGAAAACACAACAACTGGTCGATGTCGACCGATACGGGTCTCAATTTACTCAATCCGGGCAAATCGCCGGAAAACAATACCCTGTTCAAGCTGGTGCTTGCGGCGGTCATTACGGCGGTTGACGATTATCAGGGGATTTTAAGGGCGTCGGTGGCGTCTGCGGGAAACGATCACCGTCTCGGGGCGAACGAGGCTCCTCCCGCCATTATCTCCGTTTATCTCGGAGACCAGCTCGGTTCGCTGGTAGACTGCATCGTAAAGGGGGAGGACTACGTGCCCGCCAAGGCGGAAAAGGGCTCCATCGGCGTACCCGAAAGCCCCATTTTCCCCAAGGACGCAACGGACAGAAACCGCACTTCGCCCTTCGCGTTTACGGGCAACAAGTTCGAATTCCGCATGCTCGGCTCGCAGGCGAATGTCGCCGATCCCAATATCGTTCTCAATACGATCGTTGCCGACGCCTTTGCGGCGTTTGCAGACGAGCTCGAGGGCGCGGAGGATATCGAGACGGCGGCGAACGCGATCGTTGAACGCGAATTAAAGGCGCATTATCGCATTATCTTCAATCTCGACGGTTACGGACCCGAGTGGGAGCCCGAGGCAGCCAGACGGGGACTTCTCAACAACAAGAACACGGCGGACGCCGTTCCGGTATTTTTTGAAAAGAAAAATATCGACGTGTTTGTGAGAAACGGCGTCTACACCGAACAGGAGGCGGTTGCGCGCGGAGAGATCGCGCTGGAAAACTACGCCAAGACGATCAATATCGAGGCGCTCACCATGCTCGACATGGCGAAACAGGAGATCATTCCCGCCGTTTCGGACTACGTTTCCGCGCTGTGCGCGAATATCGCGTCGAAACAGGTCTGCAAGAATATGCCTTGCGCGGCGGAGACGGCGATTGCCGGATCGCTGGCGGAAATCAACGATCGGCTGTATGCCGCCGTCGTGAAGCTGGAAAACGATCTTGCGGCAATCGACAAGAGCGACTATAAGACCGCTTCGCAGGCGATGGCGCACACGGTGATACCGGACATGGAGGCGGTGCGCAGCGCTGCGGACGCGGCGGAAAAGCTCACCGCTGCGGATTATTGGCCCTATCCCACGTACAGCGACATGCTGTATCGGGTAAAATAGTATCAATTTTTAAGGAGTATCTCATATGTTGGACGAACAAATTTATGCGTTGGTCGGCGACTATGCCTTCGGGATATGGTTTCTAATCGGCGCAGCGCTCGTGTTTTTCATGCAATGCGGCTTTGCGATGGTGGAAACGGGCTTTACCCGCGCCAAGAATGCCGGCAACATCATCATGAAGAACCTGATGGATTTCTGTATCGGAACGGTCGTTTTCATGCTGCTCGGCTATTCCCTGCTCGTGGGGCAGGAAGCGGTCGGCGGCTTCATCGGCGTTCCCACCATGGGACTGTTTACCGATTTCACGGGATTCGTAGCCAAAAACGCGTCGAGCTTCGTCTTCAACCTCGTGTTCTGCGCGACGGCGGCGACGATCGTTTCGGGTGCGATGGCGGAGCGTACGCGGTTTATCTCCTACTGCGTCTATTCCGCGCTCATATCGCTGGTCGTCTATCCCGTAGAGGCAGGCTGGGTATGGGGCAACGGATGGCTCGTCAACATGGGATTTATCGACTTTGCGGGGTCGGCGTGCATCCATACCGTGGGCGGCACCGCCGCGCTGATCGGCGCGATTTTCCTTCGCCCCCGCATCGGGAAATACGGGCGGAACGCGAACGGCAAAGTGACGGAGGTGAACGCTATCCCGGGGCACAGCCTTACGCTGGGCGCGCTCGGCGTGTTCGTGCTCTGGTTCGGTTGGTACGGCTTCAACGGCGCCGCCGCAACCTCTTTGAACTCCCTTGCGAACATCTTTTTGACGACGACGATCTCACCCGCCGTGGCAACGGTCGCGTGCATGATTTTTACCTGGATCAAAAACAAAAAGCCGGACGTTTCGATGTGTTTGAACGCGTCTTTGGCGGGTCTTGTGGCAATTACCGCGGGCTGCTATACGGTGGACGCGGTGGGCGCGACGGTGATCGGCGCGGTATCGGGAATTTTAGTCGTCGTTGCCGCCGAAGCGCTGGATAAAAAGCTGCATATCGACGACCCCGTGGGCGCCGTGGCGGTTCACTGCGCCAACGGCATCTGGGGAACGGTTGCGGTCGGCTTCTTTGCCTGCGTCGATTTTCAGACGGGCGCGGCGGGCGTGAACGAGGCGGGCAGACTCGTTGATAAATCCATGCTCGGCGTATTTTACGGCGGAAACGGATATCTGCTCGGAATTCAGATTGCGGGGCTTTTGGCAATTTTGGCATGGACCGTCGTCTGGATGATCCTCATTTTCGGCGGGATCAAATATCTGCCCGTCATGATCAAGGAAAGGTGCGGTCTTAAACGGGCGATCGCGATCGGCAAGACGTGGAACGGACTGCGCGCCTCCGCAGAGGACGAAGTGATGGGGCTCGACGTCTCCGAACACGGACTGGACAGCGCATACGCCGACTTTCTTCCCACTGCGCCCTCCTACGACGGCGAGGGAACGGCGGTGGACGTATCGGACGTACTGCCCGCGGAGATAGAGCTTGAGCCCGCCGAGGGCAAGTATACCAAGGTGACGGTGATCACGGGTCAGGATAAATTTTTGACGCTCAAGGACGCTATGGCAAAGATCGGCGTCACGGGCATGACCGTTTCCACCGTGATGGGGTGCGGCGCCCAGAGCGGCAAGACGGGACAGTACAGGGGCGTGAAAACCTCGATGCACCTTCTTCCCAAAATACAGGTGGAGGTGGTCGTATCCGAAGTGGATCCCAAGCTGGTTGTAGCCGTGGCGCAAAAGGCTCTCGCGGACGGCAATTACGGCGCAGGTAAGATTTTTGTCAGCAACATCGAAAACGTGATGAGAGTGCGCACGGGCGAAACGGGCGGCGCCGCACTCTCCAACGAGGTCACGGACTAATCAATTTTGCTCACGCTCAAATTACTTGGAAGCCGTGTAGTAGTTGTTTTACTGCGCGGCTTTCGGGTACTTTGAAACGAGCGACAATAAAAGGGGAAAAGAAAATGTTTAAAAGTAATTTGAGCGGTTCGCCGTTAGAGGGCGAAGTGAGAATCCCTTCGGGGTGTGCGGTGAGCGCGATGATCGACAGAAGCGGAAAGGCGATGACGGGCGAAAAAATCATCCGTTCGATCGCTACGATGCACGACCGTTCGAACGGTCTGGGAGGCGGTTTTGCGGGTTACGGGATCTATCCCGATTACAAGGACTATTATGCGTTTCATCTGTTCTACAACGACTTTCAGTCCCGCAAGGAGACGGAGGACTTTTTAAACAAGCATTTCGAGATCGTCTATTCGTCCGAAATGAAGACGCGCAAGGTTCGGGGCATTACGAACGAGCCCATCATCTACCGCTATTTTTTGTATCCGCTGTCGAAGAAACTCAACAATTCGCTCATGGACGAGGAACAGTACGTCGTGCGGTGCGTCAATAAAATCAACGCGCAGATCGACGGCGCGTTCGTCTTTTCGAGCGGGAAGAACATGGGAATTTTCAAGGGGGTAGGATATCCCGAAGATATCGGAAAATTTTATCTTCTGGACGAAGAATACAAAGGATATGCCTGGACGGCGCACGGCAGATATCCCACGAATACGCCCGGTTGGTGGGGCGGGGCGCACCCGTTCGGGCTGCTGGATTTTTCCGTTGTGCACAACGGCGAAATCTCTTCCTACGACGCCAACAGGCGGTATATCGAAATGTTCGGCTACAAGTGCTCCCTGCAAACGGATACCGAAGTGATCACATACATCATCGACTATCTGATTCGGGTCAAAAAGCTCACGCTTCGGGAGATCGCAAAGGTGATATCGGCGTCGTTTTGGACGACGATCGAGGAAAAGAGCGAAGAGGAGAGAAAGGAAGAGACCTTTTTGAGAAAGGCGTTTCCCTCCCTTCTCATCAACGGACCGTTTTCGATTATTTTCGGCTATAACGGCGGGATCATGGCGCTCAACGACAGATTGAAGCTGCGCTCGATGGTTTGCGCGGAAAAGGGGGATCTTGCGTATATCTCTTCGGAGGAGTGCGGAATACGGGTCATAGAGCCCGAACTCGACAAAATATACGCGCCCGCGGGCGGGCAGCCGGTCATATATACCTTAAAGGAGGCGGAGTAATATGGAAATGTTTATCCCCGCCGAATACGAGGTCGTGCGCAACGCAGAGCTGTGCATCGGATGCAGAGTGTGCGAGCGGCAATGCGCCAACGGCGTGCACCACATGGACGGCGATCTCAATAAAATGCTCGCGGACAGCAGCAAGTGCGTAAACTGTCACAGATGCGTCTGCCTCTGTCCCACCCATGCGCTTAAAATCGTCAAGTCGGACGACACCTACCGCCTGAACGCGAACTGGCCGATGCAGACGATGAACGAGGTGTACCGTCAGGCGAGCTCGGGCGGCGTGCTGCTCTCTTCCATGGGCAATCCCAACGACTATCCCAAATATTTCGATAAGATTCTGGTAAACGCTTCGCAGGTGACCAACCCGTCCATCGATCCCCTGCGCGAGCCCATGGAAACCACGGTCTATCTCGGAAAAAAGCACGCGGAAATCAAGCGGGACAATCAGGGCAGACTCATCGACACGCTCCCCCCTCAGCTCAAACTGAACGTGCCCGTCATGTTTTCGGCGATGAGCTACGGCTCCATCTCCTACAACGCGCACGAGAGTCTGGCGCGCGCCGCCCGTGAACTGGGAACTTTTTACAATACGGGCGAGGGCGGGCTTCATAAGGACTTTTACGAGTACGGTCCCAATACGATCGTTCAGGTCGCCTCGGGCAGATTCGGCGTTCACGCCGAATATCTTGCGGCTGCCGCGGCAATCGAAATCAAGATGGGACAGGGCGCAAAGCCGGGGATCGGCGGACATCTGCCGGGCATGAAGATTTCGGACGACGTTTCCAGAACGCGCATGATTCCCAAGGGCGTGGACGCCATTTCTCCCGCGCCGCACCACGATATTTATTCCATCGAGGATCTGCGCCAGCTCATCTATACGTTAAAGGAGGCGACCGACTATAAAAAGCCCGTCATCGTAAAAATTGCCGCCGTGCACAACGTTGCGGCGATCGCTTCGGGGGTGGCGCGTTCGGGAGCGGACATCATCGCGATCGACGGATTCCGCGGGGGAACGGGGGCGGCGCCTACGCGGATCCGCGACAATGTGGGAATTCCCATCGAGCTCGCCCTCGCCCGCGTGGACGAGCGGCTCAGACAGGAGGGGATCCGCGACAGCGTTTCGGTCGTGGTTGCGGGATCGATCCATTCGAGCGCGGACGTGGTGAAGGCGATCGCGCTCGGCGCGGACGCCTGCTACATCGGAACGGCGGCGCTGCTGGCGCTCGGCTGTCATCTTTGCAGAAGCTGTCATACGGGAAAATGCAACTGGGGCATTGCCACTCAGCGTCCCGACCTCGTCAAACGCCTCAATCCCGATCTCGGATATCGGCGGCTCGTCAATCTCGTGACTGCCTGGAATCACGAAATCAAGGAAATGATGGGAGGTATGGGACTGAATTCCGTGGAGGCGCTTCGCGGAAACAGGCTCATGCTGCGCGGCGTGGGGCTCAACGAAGCCGAATTGAAGGTACTCGGAATCCGCCATGCGGGCGAGGATATGTGAGGTGACGCGGATGAAGAGAATTTACGTCAACGAAAACCGTTGTCTGGGTTGCAGGCTGTGCGAGTACGAGTGCATGTTTGCGGGCTCGGGGTTAGACGCCATGTTCAAATTAAAGGGGAGGCTGAACGAATTCGTCCCCAAAATCAAAGTAGAGGGAGAGGACGGGGAAGAAGTGCATTTCGCCGTCAACTGCCGTCACTGTACCAACGCGATTTGCGTGCAGAGCTGTATTGCGGGGGCGCTCTCCAAGACGGAGGAGGGAATGGTCGCGATCGATCGGGAAAAATGCGTGGGCTGTTTTACCTGCGTGCTGGTGTGCCCGTTCGGGGCGATCATGCCCGACGCGGAGGGAAAAGCGGCGCAAAAGTGCATGCTGTGTACCGATAACGGACTTCAAATGCCGAATTGCGTGAAGAACTGTCCCAATGCGGCGATCGTATTCGAGGAGCGTGACTGATATGCGTTATGTCATAATAGGAAATTCCACGGCGGGAATCGCCGCAATCGAGGGGATCCGCTCGGCGGACCCTGCGGGCGATATTACCGTAATTTCGTCGGAAAATCATCACTGCTACGGCAGACCCACCATCTCGTACTATTTAAAGGGAGACATCAAAGCCGAGCAAATGCTCTACCGTCCCCGCGACTTTTATCAAAAGAACGGCGTGCGGCTGCTGCTTTGCAGGAGGGCGGAAAAGATCGACGCCGAACGGCACGAGATCGAGCTTTCGGACGGGGAGAGGATCGAATACGACAAGCTGCTCGTTGCGACGGGCTCCCGTCCGATCGAGTTAAAAACGGAGGGGATGGACAGGGTGAAGGTCTTTCACTTCATGAGCTATGACGACGCGCTCGCGCTCGAAGCCGCGCTTACAAAAGAGACAAGGGTGCTCGTGATCGGCGCGGGGCTCATAGGGCTCAAATGCGTAGAGGGGATCTTAGACAGGGTGAAGAGCGTTTCGGTCGTCGATCTTGCGGACAGGGTGCTCCCCTCGGTGCTGGATCGTGAGGGCGCCGCGATCGTCCGAAAAAAGCCGGAAGAGCGGGGCGTTCGGTTTTACCTCGGCGACTGTGCACAGCGGCTGGACGAACATACGGCGGTGCTGAAAAGCGGAAAGGAGATCCCCTTCGATCTTCTCATCGTCGCCGTGGGCGTCGTTCCCAACACAGAGATCGTCCGTTCGGCGGGCGGCAGGTGCAACCGCGGCATTTTAATCGACACGCACGGGAGAACCTCCCTCGAAGACGTCTACGCCGCGGGAGACTGCGCGGAGGGATTTGACAGTTCCATCGGAAAGGAGCGCGTGCTCGCTCTGCTGCCGAACGCCTATTTTCAAGGTCTGTGCGCGGGCAAAAACATGGCGGGAAAGGAGTGCGTCTTCGAAAACGCGATCCCCATGAACGCGGTCGGATTTTTCGGTCTGCACGTTTTAAGCGCGGGCGCGTACGAGGGGGAATGTCTCGAAGAGCGCAGCGAAAGGGGATACAAGAAGCTGTTTGTCAAGGACGGCAGGCTTGCGGGCTTTATTCTGATCGGCGATATCGCGCGGGCGGGGATCTATACTTCGCTCATACGGGATAAAACCGATTTGAGCACGCTGGACTTCGATCTGATCGCAAAAAAACCGCAGCTGGCGGCGTTTTCGCAAGAGGTGCGGAAGAGCAAACTTGCAAAAAAGGTTTAAAACAAGAAAGGGAAGATATAATATAAGGAAGGTAACATATGGTAATCAATGTCGACGAAAACGTCGATTTTCAGACGCTCAACAAGCGGATTCGGGACACGGGCGATAAAACCGTCGTTGTGCGCGGCTGCATCGGGCAGCGGTATATCGCAACGGGAATCGCCGAAAAACAGATCGCCCTGTACGGAACGCCGGGGAACGCGCTCGGCGCCTATCTCAACGGGGGAAGGGTGTGCGTTTACGGCAACGCGCAGGACGCGACGGGCGATACGATGAACGGCGGCACGATCGTCATTCACGGCAGCGCGGGCGACGCGACGGGCTACGCCATGCGCGGCGGAAAAATTTACATCCGCGGGAACACCGGTTACCGTGCGGGGATCCACATGAAGGCATATATGGACTACAAGCCCGTCATCGTCGTCGGCGGCAGGGCGGGCTCCTTTTTGGGGGAGTATCAGGCGGGCGGCGTAATCGTCGTTCTCGGACAGAACGACGACGGTATGCCCATTGTCAATCATTTCTGCGGAACGGGGATGCACGGCGGAAAAATTTATCTGCGCTGCGAAGAGCTGCCCCATAAGATCCCCTCGCAGGTGCGCGCCGAAAGGCTGCGCGGCGGGGAGGACGCCGAACTCAAAGAGATCGTCGAAAACTACTGCTCGTATTTCGAGGAGTTCGATCCCCGTTTTCTTCTCGACGCGAACTTCTTTTTGCTGACGCCAAACAGCGAAAATCCCTATCGGCGTCTTTACACCGAAAACTGAGCGTCCGCCGCGCCGTTCCCCTCCGAAAAGCCGTTTTCCCCCCTTTTGAATTCGAATTCTAATTAGAAAACGAATTTATTGTGAAA
>CAYLVU010000007.1:30440-34552 GCA_964387225.1 uncultured Clostridia bacterium
CGTTTTCCCCCCTTTTGAATTCGAATTCTAATTAGAAAACGAATTTATTGTGAAACGCAATATAAAAAAATTATTTTATGGAGGGGTAACATGATCAGCAAGAAAGTAAAAACAGCAATTGCCTTAACGGCGGCGGGTGCGCTCTGCATTGCAGGCGGTGCGTTTGCGGCGAGCGCGTGGATCACGGGCGCTTCAAACAACAACAACACCATCAGCACAGGGGAAGCGAAAACGTTTGAGCTCACTGCGAAAGCGGAAAACAATGAGGGACTCTATCCCGGCGACAACGCAACGGTCACCATTTCGGCGAACAACAAGAACGAAGCCTCGACGCTCACCTTTGAGCTGCAGAACGGCGAGACCGACAGCACCGCAAGCTTCACGGTTACGTATAAGATCGGGGAGAACGGCACGGAGACCACATACAGCGGTGGCATCAGCCTTGAAGCAAGCGAGAGCGCTTACGATGTCACCTTCAAGGTCACGGTGCCGGAGGATGCGGAAACGACGATGGCGGGTCAGAACTACACGGTTGTCATCGCGCTCAACCCTGCGGATTAACCGCGAAGGTTTTTTGACGAAGAAAGCAGCAATGCAATGACGGAACGGAGGAGATAGCGGATTGGAATTATTCGGAAAAAGAAAAAAAATCAGAAAAATGCTCGTTCTAATCGTCGTTATCTTCTGTCTTGCCGCGGCGGGTGTCGCCGCGGCAAGCTGTACGTCCGGCTCGAAACCGCAGGATAAGGTGATCACGCTTAGTTTCGACAGCAAAACGGCGTATTTTACCTCGAACGTGCCCCTCACGGCAATCGCGGGGGACCTGCCTGCGGAAACGGACGACGTTGAGCGGGCGACGATAAAGCTGACGGCGACGGACAGCGCAAAGATGGAACTCAAACTTGTCTACGACGAGAACGGTGCGGACATTCCGTATCTTATGGTGCGCGTAGACGAGCAGGAGCCGCTTGCGGTGCAGGACGGCGTAATTTTGTATACTTCGCAGGAGGCGGAGCGGGAAAAAACGCTTTCCGTCGTATTCTATCTTGCGAAGGGCGCGGGAGAGGCGTCCAGTCAAAAGACGCTCTCCTTCCGTTTGGAACTTACGGGCGCGGAATAATGCGGAAAGCGCTGCACATTCTCTCGGAAATTTTAATCTGGACGGTGATCGCCGTCCTTGCGCTCTTTCTCATCTATTCGATTGCCTGCCGAATCAAGGGAGAGAGCGTGCGGCTGTTCGGCTTGCAGGCAGACGTTGTGCAGAGCGGCAGTATGGAGCCGACGCTCTATAAAAACGACCTGGTCTTTGCAAAGCAGGTCGGCGAGGAAGAACTTGAAATCGGCGACATCCTCGTGTATAAGCGGGGCGGAGTGAAGTATGTGCACCGCCTTATCGAGATCGACGGCGAATCGTTTGTTACACAGGGGGACGCGAACAATGTTGCGGACGACCCTGTCTCCTTTTCCGAAATCGAAGGAAAGGTCGTGGCGACCTGGAAGAGCGTCGGCGGAGCGGTGCAGTTTTTTCAAAGCGTTTACGGGATCATCGTGCTGATAGCGATCATCGCGGCGGTTTTCTGTTTTAAGAAGGCGATTCGGATATTGCGGACAAAGAAAGCGGACGATTCCTCAAAGGGGGACGGATATGAAGACAAAACGTAAAATTGCAGCGGTTGCGCTGTGCGGGCTGGCGCTGTGCGCGGCAGTCGGCGGGGCGGCGGCAGCCTGGGTAGGAGGCGCGCGCTACGACGGCAACACGATTACGATCGGTTCCGTCGAATTGGCTGTGACGGACGGCGAGGGCGGCACAATTCCCATGGAAAAGGCGCTCGCCTGGGTAGACGAGGGGTATACCGATTTAGGTTATTCCGATTTAGAAACGCTTGCGAACGCTAACAAAGCCGCGCAGGCGGACTTTTCCGTTGAAAACAAATCCGGCGCATCGCTCGACGTAACGGTTACGTTCGATACGACGAATTATAATAATGCGGAGGGCGTCGCGGAATGCGTCGTCGCCTGGCTCTTCGAGGGGCAAACCGAAGGGCAAACCGCGCTTGCGAGCGGGGTCACCGCCGCGTATTTGACCGAGACATATTCTTATGCCGCGACCTTTGCGGCGAGCGAAAAGAGGGATTACACGCTGTTTATGATGACGCCGTCTTCCCTTCAAAACGGGTTCGCCGCAGAAAAGTCTTTCAAGTTCGATATCGTCGCCAAGGGCG
The DNA here is from genome assembly GCA_964387225.1 of uncultured Clostridia bacterium. Taxonomy (GTDB): domain Bacteria; phylum Bacillota; class Clostridia; order Christensenellales; family Borkfalkiaceae; genus Gallimonas. Next base: position 32,663 of record CAYLVU010000007.1, read on the forward strand.
TGCTGTCAAGCGGCGGCGGGAGCGAAGAGCCCGAGCCGGAGACGCACGATCACGTATGGAGCACAGACTTTACGATCGGCGCGAACGGGCAGAAAATTTATACCTGCACCGTTGAGGGCTGTTCGCAGACCAAAGAAGTCGCGCTCAGCGGCATTGCCGTGACGGCGCCCGAATATCTCGTCAGCAAGGACGGAACAATTGACTTTACGGGCTTTGCGGTAACATCGAGCTATGAGGACGAAACAACTTACAACGTTACAGACAGCGAACAGCTTACAAAAGAAACGAGCAACGCCGTAGTCTATGAGGACTGCACCGTTACCTTTACCTATTACGGAAAGACCGCGGCAAGCACCCTTCACGTTTGGAATCACGCCGCGGACGCGGGCACGTTAACCCTTTCCGACTATCTTCCCCAATCGTTGTCGCTCGGCACGCTCGAAGGGGAATTTACCTACCGCTTTACCGTGACGAGTCTTACCAAGGGTACGGAAGGCTGGGATTCGTGGCTCATTCAGTTCACAGCGGGCGATAGAACAGCCATTGTGAGAGCGGACGACTGGGTTATCAATAACTTCGGAAGGGGTGACGGCGCAAGCGGCAGCAACGGCTATACGCGTACGGGCACCAATATTCAGAGCGGCAGCGATATCAGCTTTGAAATCACGCGCGCTTACGACAGTACGAACGGCTATTTCGTTCTTACGGTCACAGTGACGAGCGGAACCGCGACGAGCACTTCGACGGTCACCGAGCCGACGGACAACGCTACCTCGATGACGGTTTATCTCGGCGGAGAGGACACCACAATTGTTTACGGCGACGTGATCGGAGACAACGTGCCGCCCACGGTGACCGGAATTGCCGTATCGCCGCAGAGCGTTTCCGTTGCCAACGGTTCTGCGCTCGATCACGTGAAGGAAAAACTGTCCGTTTACAAGGTTTATAACCTGGGCAGTCGGGATCTCCTTTCGTCAAGCGACTACACGCTGACTTCTACCGACTATAACGGGGATACCGCGGGCGATTATACGGTAACCGTAACTTACGGCGATTATTCGGCGGAGATCACGGTCACGGTGCTGGAAGCGGGAGTTTCGGAGGCGCCCGAGCGCATCGCATACTTTACCCCCAGCGGAACCGGTACCGGCTCTTTCAGCAGCGGCGATTTAAGCTTCGGAACGGGGAATATAGATTACAACACCGGCGGTTGGCATGTCGACACCGCGGCGTATGTTGCCAATCCGTTTAAGGGCTCGTCGGCGGATACGCTTACCGTACACGCGAAAGTATATATCAGTTATGGACAAACATGGGCGCCGCTGTTCGGATTCAAAACAAGCACCAACGGATTTATCGGCATTATTCAGAACGATACTAATTGGCAGATTTCGATCAACGACTACGCGGGTAACTATGCCGACGTAGATTTGGGCGTCGCGCCGGCGACTGCCACCACCGTTTCCCTTACGCTTCGCGTCAGCGCGACGGAGGTTGCCGTATTTATCAACGGCTCGAAGGTAATTACGCTTACGGAAGGCGTATGGGTAGATTCTTCGCACGGGGCGAGGGCGCTTCTCACGTCTTATGAGAGCTTCTACGTGTTTGGCGGCACACATCCCGACTGGACGAAGATAATGGGCGCCTACTTCATCTCCCTCGGGCTCTATACCGGCGCCATGACGGACGATCAGGTCGCGCAGCTGAACAGCGACCCGAGCACCGATTTTGCCGCTGCCATAGCGGCGGCAACGGCGGCGTACGCCAACGTATCTGCGGCGGATATCGATCTGCCCGACAGCACGTACAGCGCGGTAGTGTATTCCGAAATGAAAAAGCGCGTTTGATTTCCGAACGGAGGAAGGGAAACCTTGAAAAAACGATTACTCA
>CAYLVU010000007.1:34652-79450 GCA_964387225.1 uncultured Clostridia bacterium
AAGCGCGTTTGATTTCCGAACGGAGGAAGGGAAACCTTGAAAAAACGATTACTCAAATTGATTCTGCCCGTTTTGATTATAGCGCTCTTTGCGTCGTCCGTGTTCTGCGCCTGCACGGCAAGCGGACCGGCAAACGTCACGTTCGATATCGAGAGCGAGATAGCGCTCGGACAGTCTATGGAGCTGAAATATACCGCGACGGAAGGGGTCGAGAGCGTAACGTTCCGCATCGAGAACGAAGACGGAGAGGACGTGACCGACGCGGTATACGACGCGCAGACGAACGTGTTTACGCCGACGGAGGAGGGAACGTATTCCGTCTTGGTGGAGGCGCGCTCCTCGTCGGGCAAAACACAGACGAAAACCTTCTCGATCCGCGTCACGGCGGCGGAAACGGACGGTAATCAAAACGGGGACGGCAATCAGGACGGCAACACCGACAGCGGCGGAAACACCGGGGATACCGGCAACGAAGGGGACACCGGCAACGAAGGAAGCGGAGCCCCGAGCTATGCGCTTCCCTCCGACCCGAATTACGGAACGGACGTCTCCGTACACGATCCGTCGATTTTCTACGACGACGCGACAGGCAAATATTATGTGTTCGGTTCGCACTTCGCCGTCGCTTCTTCCACGGATTTACTGAACTGGACGCAGGTCACTGCGGACGAAAACAGCGGAAAACAGCTTCTGTTCGGCACCACGAATTTCAGGAGCGTGCTCTCTAATGCAAATTCCATTGTGGGCGGGGACCAGAATATATGGGCGCCCCACATCGAAAAGATCGGCGGCAAATACTATATGTATTATTCGCTTACGTCGGCATTTGGGAGCAATAAATCGGTCATCGGAAGAGTGTCCTCTTCGAGCATTACGGGTCCCTACTCCAACGATGAAATTATCGTATGGAGCGAGGGGCTCTCCACCGACCCCAACTGCATCGATCCCGAACTTTTCTACGATAAGGACGGAAAGCTTTGGATGGTGTACGGCTCCTTCTTCGCCGGGGTCTATATCAAAGAGATGGACGCCTCTACGGGACTTCCGGTCGACAGCGCCGTACACAGCTACGGCACCCTTCTTTGGAAGGGCGGCTCGTCGGGCGTGGAAGGTCCCGATATCGTGTATAACGACGAGACCGATTATTACTATCTCGTGGTGAGCGACGGCAGTCTGAGCTCCGATTACAACATGCGCGTTGCGCGCAGTAAAAATCCCGACGGACCGTACGTCGATATCACGGGCGCGAAGATGGCAAGCGCCTACGGAAACGGAAACAAGCTCGCGGGGAACTATCAGTTTGCGGACGACGGCACGGGTTACGCCGCAATGGGCGGCGGCTCCCTGCTGAAAAAGGACGGAAAGTATTTTGCGGTGTTCCATTCTCGCTTTAACGACGGCTACGGCAACGTAACCAACACTTACAGCTTGCAGGTTAGGCAGATCTTCTTTAACGCGGACGGCTGGCCTGTTCTGTCGCCCGACCGTTATGCGGGAGAGACGCTCGGGAAAGTGACCCAAACGGCAGTTGCGGGAAAATACGACGTCATCGTTCACAGCACGGGGAATACGGCGTCCTTCGTCTCCTCTTCGAGCTATACTCTTTCGGAAGACGGAACGGTGAAGAGCGGCTCGTCGAGCGCGGGCAGTTGGTCGCTCACGGGCGATTGGTTTATCACCCTCACGATAGGCGGCACCGTCTATCAGGGCGTAGTGGCGCCGGCGTGGAGCACTTACGGCGGCGCGCTGCTCTGCATTACGGCAACCTCGTCAAGCGGCAGAAGCCTTTGGGCGAATCAATCGGCGTCGGAGTCGGCGTTGAACAGTTTAACGGTCTTTAAAACGGTGAGCGGAAGCGTGAGCTCGCTGACGGTGGGCGCAAACGAGCTGAGCGTTACGAACGGCTTTGCGGTTTCTTTCTATCTTTCGCAGAGCATTTCCAAGGGGAGCGATTCGCAGTATAACGATTGGAACAGCACGGTCGTTTCCTGCGGAGATCTCAAAATTACGCTGCCCAATATTATCGGCACGGGAAACCTATATCCTACGCTCAACGGAAATTACAATACGTCTTCCGGCGCATGGGATTCGTTTTTGGAAACAACCTGTTATGTGACCGTATCCGTAAGTAAGAGCGGCGGGATTCAATTTTACAAAAACGGCGTGCGGACGCAGAATTATCCGACTTCGGCAACGCTTTCGGACGGCGGTACCTTATCGGCATTTATCACGGAGCTTTTTGCGTACATTCAAACAAACGGCTTCGTGTTTGCCGATTCGGATTTGGTGAAAGCGCAGAACTTGATCGTTACGGAAGCGGTGACGGAAGTTCAGGCGCGCGCGATCTATAACAGTTACAGTTAAGACAAAAAATAAAGGAGATAAATCATGAAAAAGATCCTGGGAAAATTGGCGGCATTGCTGCTTGCGGGCTGTCTTGTATTCGGCTTGGCGGCTTGCGGCGACGACGGCGATCTCGGAATCGATACGGCGGACAGACCCGTCGTTTCGGAGCTGACAATCACCGTGGAGGAGGGCGGTACTTACGGCAGCGTGGACGCATGGCATTATTTGAGCTGTGACGTAAGCAACTACGAAACGGTCGGCGTTTACGTTACGAAGAACGGCAATTCCACGAAAACCTACGAGTACGACGCCGCGGCGAACAAAATCAAGTTTACGGAAGCGGGAGAGTATACCGTTATCGTCGGGGCGATAAAAGGCGATTACACCTCTGCGGCGAGCAAGGTTATCACCGTAACCGGCACGAGCAGCAACAGCGGCAACGAAGGCGGTAACGAAGGCGGCAGCGGCAACGAAGGCGGTAATGAAAGCGGCAGCGGCAACGAAGGCAGCACCGGCGGCAACACCGGCGGCAATACCGGCGACGAAGGCGGCAGCGGCGGCAACACGGGAAGCACCAATGAAATAACGCTCGGGAGCGACCCGTTCGGCGGAACGTGGGCGGAGCTTGTTCCCGATATCGGCATGCTGCTTTATTACGACGCAACGTACAACGGCAGTCAGGTTTCCGCGAGCAGCGTATCCTATACGATTACGAGCGGCTCCAACATCGCCTCGATTAATACGATCAACAGCGACAGTAACTACCGCTATCTCGTTGCGACGGCGGCTGGCTCGGTAACCGTTCAAATGACGGTTTCGGTGAGCGGCGCGGAGAGCAAGACGGCGACAAAAACCTTTACCGTAACTTCTACGTCGGATTGGCAGACGTATGGGCAAAGCGTTTATGAGGGCGCGCTCGGTATCAATCTTGACAACGATGCGACGAGCGGCGGGGCGGCGGAACTCGGAAGGGAGACGTCGGTACTCACCAAAAACGGCATTATTGCCAACCGGAACGGCTCGGCCAGTCTCGACTGCACCTTGGGTCTCATTTACTGCGGCGATTCGACGGAGAATCAACAGGTCACCTTTGATGTAACCGTCATCAACAATGACGGAAACTCGAGCGGCTGGAATACGATTATCCTTGACCTTTGGCAGGGCGCCGCCGTGGGAAGCGACAATACAACGGGAAATATATGGGTCAATTGGAACAAAACAGACAGCAGCGGTAACGCCGATAAAGGAGACATCGGCGGCGGCGCAGACAGTGCGTACGGCAGTTATACGGAGAGCAGATACGGAGCGGCGGCAAACGGCACCACCTTTACGATACGTCTTACAAGAACCGTTTCCGGATCTAATGCAACGTTAAAACTCGAATATTCGGCGGATAAGACAAATTATTCTACGATTTTCAGCGTGACGAATGCCGTCTCGACTGCTGCGGGGAACGCAGGTTCGCCCATCATCAACGTCATCGTTCACCACACAGACGGCGGAATTTATATGATTTCCAATATTCAAAAATCGTAAAAAGCGGGGCGGTTTTTATGTACACAAAACTTTTTTTGGCGCTCCTCGGCAGTTCTGCCGCGCACGCGGAGGCAAGCAGAAAGGTATTTTCCGAACTCGGTTTAACGGAAGGACAGCCGAAAGTTCTCTACATCTTACGGGGGGAGGACGGAATCGTACAAAAAAAGCTTGCGGAAATTTGCGGCGTAAAGGAGTCTACCCTTACCGTACTTCTTCGCAAAATAGAGGAAAACGGTTGGATCAGGCGGGAGCGCGACGTCACCCCGGCGGGGAAATCGATTTCGCGGGTTTTTCTCACGGAAGAGGGTCGCGCGCTTGAGGAGAAACTCAACGAAAGAGTGGAAGCGCTGGAAGAACTCGGCTTTGACGGTTTTACCGACGACGAAAGGATTACGCTTCTCTCTATGCTGGAACGCGTTACGAACAATATTTGTTCCGCAAAACCCTGAAAAAGCGGAAATTGCATGTATGGCAGAAGATTCGATTTTTGCAGTCAGGTCGGAAACGCTTCTGATCGGGAACGGAGAAGATGAAATCTACGGAAAGCTTTTTATCCCCGAAAAAGAAGGAAAGTGTCCCGCAGTCATAATCAGTCACGGTTTTAACGGAACGCATGCGGATTTTGCCGCAGAATGTCGGCTGTTTGCAGAACACGGATATATCGTCTATGCTTACGATTTTTGCGGGGGCTCTGCCCGCTCGCAAAGCAGGGGAAAAACCTCAACGGAAATGACGGTTTACACGGAGATGGCGGATCTGCTTGCCGTCGTAAAGAACGTTCGGCTGCTTGAAACGGCGGATCCGACGCAGATTTTCCTGTTCGGCGCAAGTCAGGGCGGGCTTGTAACGGCGCTTGCCGCCGAGAGGATAAAAGACGGGATCGCGGGCATGATTCTCTATTATCCCGCTCTGAATATCCCCGACGATTGGCGCTCGCGGTTTGCTTCGGAAGCGGATATTCCGGAAACGTACGAACCTTTTCATTGGGGGCTCTTGCTCGGGAAAGTATTTTTTACGTCTATCCGCGATCTGTATCCGTTTGAAATCATCGGCGGTTTCAAAAAGGGAGTTCTCATCATACACGGAGACGAGGAACCCGTCGTGCCGCGGCGTTATTTGGATAAAGCGGCGGAAGTCTATCAGAATTCGGAACGGATTGTTCTTAAGGGCGAAGGTCACGGTTTTACTCCTTCGGGCGGGGCGGCGGCAAGAGAATATGTTCTCGGTTTTCTCGAAGCCCATACGCGGAAATAATTAAAAAACGGCGGAGTATGTTTCATCCGCCGTTTTTTTGTCATAATGCAAACTTATCGGCGTCGGATCGGGGAAAAGCGGACAGGTTCTCTGCGGCTTTCACGGGAACGCCGAAATCATTTCGGGTAAAAAAATACGAACCCCAAAAGGTCCGTATGATTCGCAATTGGCGCAGAAGACGAGATTCGAACTCGTGCCACCTTTAACAGTGCTACTCCCTTAGCAGGGGAGCCCCTTGAGCCTCTTGGGTACTTCTGCACGCGGCTCAAAAAAGCGTTCTGTCGAAACGCTTTTCTATCATAGCACAAATTAACGCGCTTGTCAAAGTATATTCGTCCTCAATCGATAAATTTTTTTTCGAAATTTCTTGATTCCGTCTTGCGGAAGGGCATAAAGTATGGTAAAATATAACAGAAAACGGTACTTACCCGCAGGAGAAGAATATGAACATCTGGCACGATATCGACGAAAAACGCATCAATCCCAATTCGTTCGAGGCGCTCATCGAGATCCCAAAGGGCTGTAAGGCGAAGTATGAACTCGATAAAGAGACGGGGCTTTTAAAACTCGACCGCGTTCTCTACACCTCCACGGTCTATCCCTCCAATTACGGATTTATTCCGCGCACGCTTGCGGACGACGGCGATCCCCTGGACGTACTCGTGCTCTCCAACGAGGTCATATATCCCATGACCCTCGTCAACTGCTATCCCGTGGGGGTCATCAAAATGATCGATTCGGGCGCGCTCGATGAAAAAATCATTGCGATCCCGCATAAGGATCCCACTTATAACGGTTATTACGATATCAACGAATTGCCTAAGCATATTTTTGACGAGATGATGCACTTCTTCGAGGTGTACAAGTCGCTCGAACATAAAAAGACGACGGTAAAGGAGATCGCGCACCGCGACGAGGCGACGCAGATCATACAAAAATGTATTCAGGCTTACGCCGAAAAATACGGCAGGTAGGCTTTTTAGGGGGAATGGAATGAAAATCATCTTTTTCGGCGACTCGATCACCGAATCCGGACGGGACGTAGGCAATCCGTACGACCTCGGCAACGGCTACGTGCGCATTGCGGCGGGCAAGCTGCGCTTGCTCTATCCCGAAACGCAGTTCGAATTTCTCAACCGCGGCGTGGGCGGGGAGCGCACCGCCGATCTTTTAGCCCGCGTCGAACGGGACGTGGTGAGCGAACGGCCGGACGTGACGGTGCTCTTTGCCGGCATAAACGACGTCTGGCACCGTTTTTTTGGCGGAGCGGAGGTCAGCGAAGCGGAGTTTGAAAACAATTACCGCGCCATCGTGACCGCGATCAAAAAAACGGGTTCGGAACTGATCCTCGTACAGCCGTACGCGCTTCCCGTGGGTGACAAGCAGCGTCTGCGCCCGCAGCTCGTTTTGTTTCATGCGATCATCCGCAGGATTGCGGAGGAAGAGAAGGTTGCCCTGATTCCGCTCGACGAAATTTTTACGGGTGTGACCCGCGATATCGCGCCCGCCCAGTTCGCGGCGGACGGCGTGCACCCGACCCATCGGGGCTGCCGCTATATCGCCGATCTCGTCATCAAGGAATTGAAAAAGACGCTGGAATGAAAAAGCTGCTTGTCGTTGTGGATATGCAAAACGATTTCGTGAGCGGCGTTTTGGGCGGCGCGCAGGCGCGCGCGATTCTTCCTGCCGTCCGCGCGCTTGCGGAGCGGGAGACGGGCGATACCGTTTTTACGCAGGATACGCACGGAGAGGACTATCTCGCCACCGCGGAGGGAAAGCTGTTGCCTGTTCCGCACTGTATCAAAGGGACGCAAGGTTGGGAGATCGTTTCCGCGCTGGAGCCTTTCGCGAGCGGAAAAATCTTTGAAAAGAGCACGTTCGGAAGTTTGGAGCTGGCGCGGTACGCCGCGGGGAAAGGGTATACGGACATAACGCTGTGCGGCGTATGCACGGATATCTGCGTAATTTCGAACGCAGTTCTCTTAAAGGCGTTCTGCCCCGAAGCGACGGTACGCGTCGTCTCTTCCGCCTGTGCGGGAACCTCGCCCGAAAATCACAATGCCGCCCTTCTCACCATGAAGAGCTGTCAGATCGTCGTCGAATGACGCCTTGGGATCCGAATGAATGAAATTGCGGCGCCGTCCTCTTTCAGAGGGCGGCGCGCGTTCCGTTAAGCCGCCTTTGTGAGTTTTACGGCGAGCACGGTCATGTCGTCCTCCGCTTTGCCGCGATAGCGTTGCAGGGCGCTGTCGAGGATCTCCTCCGCGAGGGACTGCGGGTTGACGGGGGAAAGCCCGCTCAGGAAGGCGCACAGCTCGGAGGAGGAGCCGAACGCCGTCGTTACGCCGTCGCTCATGAACAGAAGAAAGTCGTTTTCTTTGAGACTCACCTTCATGGTGGCGGGGTGTACCGCCTCCATGATTCCGATGGGCAGAGACTCTCCCTCCAAAATGCGCAGTTCCCCTTCCGCAAGGATAAAGCCCGCGGGAGAGCCGATTTTTACGATATCGGCGTTTCCCGTGTCGAGATCGACCGCCGCCAGATCGAGGCAGGAAAAGCTTTCTTTCGTCGAAAAGGCAATGAGTCGGTTGACGGTCGGGAGCACCGTTTCGGAGGGCATTTTCGCCTTATAAAAGCTTTCAAGCAGAGAGAGGGTGTGATCGGAGACCGTTCTCGCCTCTTCGCCGCTTCCCATGCCGTCCGAGAGGGCGACGAGGAAGCGGCGTTCGTCTATTTTCAGAATGGAATGGGTGTCTCCGCTTGCTCTCTCTCCCGCCTTCGGAAGGGAGGCGATCCCGAATGTCGCGTCGAATTCCGGCTTCCGTTTGAGCACAAAACAGGCGCGGTCGTTCGTCAGGGGGATTTTTTCGGAGAGCGCGAGGGGGATTCCCATCGCTTTTCCCGCGGCGGCGCACAGCTTTTTGCCGTCGGTCGCGGCGTCCAGCGTCATGCTCGCGGTGAGCCCGTTCCCTTCGCCGTAGATGAAGATTTCGTAGCTCAAAATTCCTGCGGCGGCAAGCGCGGACGAGACGGACTTTTCTCCGTCGGAAAAGACGTATTCTTCGCTCTGTTCCAGCGCGATGTCTTTCAGAATTTCGCTGATTCCGTGCGCCTGCCGCGCAAGCAGCTGTCTGCCCTCCCGCGCCGATTCGAGATCGCGGGCGTAGCGGCGGTACTCGGCGAGCTGTTTGTTGAGCGCGAACAGCATTCCCGCCGAATTCGAGCAGACGGAGGAGATGTCGGCGGGCAGATCGATGAGGTTCACCCGCCCCTTCGTCCGCCCCACGGCGACGAGCCTTGCAATGCTCTCGTAGATGCCGTCCTGCGCGCAGCGGTTTCTGTTCTGACAGCCCGCACAGAGAGTGTTTTGCAGCTGTTCGCACATGATCCGACCCGAATCGTCCTCCCGCTCTTCCGCATTGAACGCCGTCTCGATCTCGCGGAAGAGGGAGGAGATTTCGTAGAGCCGCTCGCCGACGGCGCGGCGGTTGCGGTTGACGGCAATGCGGGGCAACGCGCGCTCGCGGTAGAAGAGCAGAGTTTTTCTCGCCCGCCGTATGTATCGTTCGGGAAGGAAGGAGAGCGCCAGCGCGGGCAGAAGACAGGCGAGCACGGTGAGAACGATCTGCGCGATCGTGTCTTGATACAGTCCTTCGAAGTACTGACCGCCCAAAAAGCAGACCGCGAGGGACATCGCAGAGGCGATTTTGCCGTACGGCAGAAAGAGAAGCGAGATCGTGGAGAGAAGGGCGAACGCGGCGACGGGCAGGGCGCTTGTGCGCGCTATGGCGAGGGGAAGCGCGAGGACGACGGAAAAGGGCACGGCGGCGGCGTTTTCCGCGAGGACGACCGCCAAAAGCAGGAGGGTGAGCGACAGGGCGAAAAACGCCGCTTCGCCGAAGGAGGAGAAGGTATTCAGGATACCCAGTCCCAGAAAAATCCAGATAAGACAGATTTCCGCGAGACTGCCCGCGCCCATGCGGCAGCGGAACGCCTGATGCAAAAGAGCATGGAGCCCGCCCTCAAACAGGAGGGAGCAGAGGACGAGGAAGACGGCGATAACCGCTTTCTGCCAGAGAACACCGAAGGGGAAAAGCGCGTATCCGCCGTGGGGAAAGAGAAAGACAAAGGGAAGCTGGGCAATCAGCGCGTAGAGAATACGCTCGTAGGACGGGCGGCGGCGAAAACGGCGGTAGATACAAAAGACAAGAACGAGAAAGGCGCCCGACGCGGCGTTCGACAGGGTCGCTTTCCAGGACAGGGCGGAGAGGGAGGAAAGGAGAAATCCCGCCCCCGCAAGGAAGGGATTCAGCCCTTCGGCAAGCGCGGCGAAAAAAAGCGCGAAGGACAGGGGCTCGCGCTGCGGAAGCGCATAAGAGCAGAGCAGCATTGCCGCTGCGAGAAGAAGATATTTTATTGCCGTCTTCGCGGAGAAGGCGGGGCGGCGGATCACGATTCGTTTCATTGGGCACCTCGGCGTTTTTCCGCTATTATAGGGTGTGCGCGTGCGCTATGAAAAAGAAGATTCGTCTTACTTTGTCGAAGTAGGGGGAAGGGCGGAGAGGAGAGCGCGGAAAAATCCCGCAGCAAGCTGCGGGATCATTTTTCATATTCAGTTGTGCGGGCGCACTTTGTATGACCATATTCGGGGAATACCCGTTGCGGCGCTCGTGCCTGCCGCCTCACTATGCGGTCTCTATTTTTCCGCCCTTATCATATAATGGTACATTGGTCTATCCTCCTTTCATCCGAGCTTAAAGCTCTTCGAGAAGATTTTCATATCGTCGTACCTCCCGATATGGATTTTTTCGGAAACCGTACCGATCTCCCGCGGTTTCCCTGCGATGGCGAACTTTCCCGTCCGCATTTCACTCAGTTGCCCTGACACTTATCTGTGCATTGGAGTTTACCCCAAAAAGTTAGTGAATAACATTTCATGAAAGTTATTTTCTTTTTGTACCTTCATTATAGCAGAGATTTTTTATTTGTCAATAGGTTTTCGAAAAATTTTTTTAATTTTTTTTGGGCTATTTTACGCTTTGGACTTCCGCCCTGATCTCCGCTTCTACGGCGGGCAGAATGTTGCCGTTCCAGGCGCGGAAGGTTTGCAGCGAGGAGCGGTAGAGCATACGGTTGAGCCGCAGCAGGTCGCACCCTCCCTCCTTGCAGGTTGAAAAGAGGGAGGCGAGACGGCGCTCAATCATATCTGCGGCGTTTTTTGCCCCCTCTTCGGAGAGGATGCTCTGTGTGACGTCTTCGATCGGCGCCGCCTCGCTTCTGCTTTGCAGGCGTACCTTCAGCCTGACGCTCAGCTGCGCGCGCGGTGTTTTTTTCACGTCCAGCTTGACGCCGCCGTCGTTGCTCAGAATATTCAAACTCACCTTTTTGCCCTTTTCCTCCGAAGTGAGCGTGCCCGAAAAGACCTTTCCTTTGAGCAGCGCGAAGGCGAACGTCTCTTCCGACGAAAGCACCGCAACCTCTTTGCCCTCCGAAAAGATTGCGGTTTCCCCGGCGCTGTAAACGACGGGCGTATCTCCTTCGCTCTGCGTCCCGCCCGAAGAGCCGCCGCCCGCTTCGCCCTCCGCGGTTTTTCCGCCCTCTTCCTTCTGCTTTCTCAGATAGGGCATATAGCCGCTTTTCGATACGCCGTAATATCCGATAGCAAATTCTTTGAGGGAGGTTGTAACGACCCTTCCCGATTTTTCCGCGGCGTCCGAAAAGAGGTTTTGCAGGGCGAGAGAGGACACGTCGTCGATCGCGCTCTGCGAGGACAAAAGATCGCCCGCGTCCCCTTCGCAGGCGGCAAGGCGGCAGCTGTCCGACATATATTCGTTGCGCAAAAAGTAATCGAGACAGCCCATCACGTCTTCCTTGCAGGCTTCCTCGCCCAAAACGAGCAAATCGCAGAAGACGAGCTTGGGGACCCGACCCGTCTTGGAATATATTTGGGAAAAGCAGGCGGATACGGTCTCTCCTTCTCCGTTTATCTCCACGCTTGAAGTGCCGCCCGCCGTCCTGTCGCTGCCCTTGGGAACGGCGATTTGCGCCGTCACCTTAAACGAGTCCTCCTCCCGGTCGATTCCCGCGGCAAGGATGATAGCCGTTTTCTGAATGTCCACCAGCATGAAGTCGTTGGAAAAGAAGGAAAAGACGACGATCGCCGCCAGCAGCAGATACAGCTTGGCGGGAACCGTCTTCCGAAATTTACGAAGTCTCACGGGGCGACCTCCTCAAAAAAAGACAGAGCAGGGGGACGAGCAGGGTAAACGCGGGGAAGATCCAGAAGAGAACCTTCGTGATTGCGTCGCCGGCCGCGGTGTGGTTGAAGTTGATTAGAACGGTAAGCAGCAGCATGACCGCGTTGACGCCGACGGAGAGCAGGATATTCAGAAGCCGCGCTTCGCCCCGCCCGTACGCCTGCGTAAGACCGTCGATGCCCGCCTTCAACGGAAGAGCGCCGTAGAACGCCATGACGAGGACCAAAAGAAAGATGAAGACGTAATCGACGCGTCCGAGAACCGAGATGCCCGAAAAGTATTTGGAGATCTTCGAAAATGCGAAAAGCTGGCGCACCGCAATGTCCGAAAATACGCCGTAGAACACGGCGAGAAAGAGAAGCACGGCGGCTCCGCCCGCCAAATAAAAGAGGGCGCTCTTCCACGCCGTTCCCTTTCCGCAGTCGAGCTTTCCCATGAGAAGAAGGACGATCGCCGAATCGAAGAACCAGCTCATCGTATAGGCAAACCCGCGTGCAAAGCCGCCCGCGCCCGCCGCGCCGACGGGGGCGAGCGCTCCGAAATCCGCCTCCGAAACCGAAAAGAGAAGGATTCCGAAAAATCCCGCGATTGCGAGCGGGGCGAGAATATCCCACGCCCTGCCGAAGGAGGCGAGGGGCTTGCTGCAAAGGTATGAGGAAAAGAGAAAGAAGGGGGCGAACGCGACGGTCGAAGGGAGGGTGTCGTAACAGACGCTCTGGACGAGCAGCTTTTGTTCGAGCAAGGGCAGGAGCGCCGCGTAAAAGAGGAAGAGGGAAAACAGCGTCATGAGAATCTTCGCCGCGATTTTCCCGAACGTATAGGAGAGCAGTTCGTACAGGCTCCTGTTGTTTTTCGCGAGCAGCACGACAAAGAAAATCACCGCCGCCTGCAACAAAAAATTCAAGGCTGCGGGAAACAGCAGATCGTTTTTCGCTTGCAGGACGAGCTGGGTCGGCATGAGAATGATTTTTCCCGCAGGCGCGATCGCCGCAAGGAAAAAATAGAGCTGACGGGGCGCGATTTTTTTCATTTGAGCCTCCTTTTGTTCTTGCTTTCAAACGCCTCGGGACGGGTGGCGAGGGAGCCCAAGTCGTATTTTACGAGCGAGTCGCGCAGATCTTTTTTCACGACGGGGGAGAAGGGCGCGAGTACGGGGGTGCCGAAGCAGTCCGCCGTGACGAGACAGAAGAGAAGAAACGCGGTGAGAAGAAGGATGCCGTAAGTTCCCACGCTGCCCGCCACGAGCAGCATACATAGACGGATCACGGAGGTTTGTTCGATGAGGTTGGGTACGGCGTAGAGCCCGATTCCGCTGAACGCGATAATAATGATTGCCGGCGTGGAAACGAAGCCCGCGCTTACGGCGGTCTCTCCCAAAACGAGCGCTCCTACGACGGAGAGCGCCATGCCGACGTATTTCGGCATTCGGATGCTCGCCTCGTTGAGCACTTCGAGGGTGAGCAGTACGAGCAGCATTTCCAGCGAAGGGGACAGGGGAATGTCCTGTATGCTGCCGGAGATGGTGAGCAGCAGCCTTATGGGCAGCAGTTGCAGCTTAAACAGCTGCGCCGCAATGTAGAAGGCGGGAAGATACACGGCGACGGACAGCGCGAACAGGCGCAGAAGTCGGGTGAACGTCGCCCGCATGGGAGGCACGAAATAATCCTCGCCCGACTGAAAGTCCTCTACGAGAAGATAGGGCGCCGTGAGGGCGATCGGAGATCCGTCCACGAGGATCCCTACCCGTCCTTCGGCGATCTTCGCGCAAAAGACGTCCGGCTTCTCGGTCGTTCCGATCTGCTTCATGAGCGAGCGGGGACGGGCGGCGAGAAAGTGGGTGAGATAGGAGCTGTCCGGAATGAAGTCGATGTCGATTTTTTCGATTTTTTCTTTAATCTGCGCGACGACTTTTTCGTTCGAAGTCCCTTCGAGATAACAGACGGCGATATAGGTCTGCGAGCGTCTCCCCGCTTTCAGCATATCGATTTTCAGCTCTGCGGTTTTAAAACGGCGGCGCACGAGAGAGGCGTTCGTCTTAATATCCTCGATAAACCCCTCGCGCGGACCCTTGATCGTGACGTCCGTGGGCGGTTCCGCGATCGCGCGCACGGATACCTTTTTCGTGCCGACAACAATTCCCTCGTCCCCGCCTTCGAAGAGGAGAACGGGGTTGCCCGCAAGAATTTCCTCCGTCAGCTTCGCAAAGGAATTATCCCTGCGCAGCTCGGGAGAAGTCAGCCGTTTTGAGATCTCTTCGGCGGAAGCTTCCCCGCCGTAATTTAAGAGAGGCCGTATGACCTGTTCGCCCAGAAGCTCCTTATCCGTGACGGGATCGGCAAATATGACGGTAAAGGCAATTCCGCCCGCCGCCGTAAACGGAAAGGCGAGGATGTCCTCTGCCGGCAGCAGTTTTTTCAGGGCGTCCGCGTCCTTTTTCAGATTTCCCGAAATATTTTTCACAAAAAAAGTATGGGAAACCGCCGCGAAATTATGCGGACGGGGCGCAACGGAAGTTTTCTGTGCATTATTTACGAAACGGTACGCGTGCCGCGGGGGATTTTTGTGCAATTTTTATAAAATCGATTTGCAAGTTTGTTGCAAATGCCTATTGAAATTTTTGCGTTCTGGGTGTAAAATAACAATAACGTTAACCAATATTGGGAGGAAAATTATGTCCGGTCTGCTTTTAAAAGGCATCAACAAGGTTTATCCCGGCGGGAATCAGGCGGTGTTCAACTTCTGCCTCGATATCCGGGATAAAGAATTTATCGTATTCGTCGGCCCCTCCGGCTGCGGAAAATCCACGACCCTTCGTATGATCGCAGGGCTCGAAGAAATTTCTTCGGGCGAACTGTATATCGACGGAAAGCTCGTCAACGACGTCGTTCCCAAGGACAGAGATATCGCCATGGTCTTCCAGAACTATGCGCTTTATCCCCATATGTCCGTTTACGATAATATGGCGTTCGGTCTCAAACTGAGAAAGGTTCCCAAGGAAGTGATCGACGAAAAGGTAAAAGCCGCCGCGGAAATCCTCGGCATTACCGATTACCTGTCGCGTAAGCCCAAGGCTCTTTCGGGTGGTCAGCGTCAGCGTGTTGCGCTCGGCCGTACCATCGTCCGCGAGCCCAAGGTATTCCTGCTCGACGAGCCTCTTTCCAACCTCGACGCAAAGCTCCGCGCTCAGATGAGAACGGAAATTTCCAAGCTGCACGTTCGTCTTGCGACGACCTTCATCTACGTCACGCACGATCAGATCGAGGCGATGACGATGGGTACGCGTATCGTCGTCATGAAGGACGGCTTCATGCAGCAGGTGGATACCCCTCAGAACCTCTACGATTATCCCATCAACCTCTTCGTTGCGGGATTCATCGGAACGCCCCAGATGAACTTCTTCAAGAACTCCACGATCACCGAAGAGGGCGGAAAGGTCTACGTCAACTTTATCGGAGGGAACAAGATCCTTCTCCCCAAGACGATGGTTGCCAAGATCAAAAATTTCGACGAGTACGTTAATACCGAAAAACCCGTAACGTTGGGTGTCCGTCCCGAGGACATTCACGAGGACGATTTGTTTATCTCCAACTCGCCCGACACGATCGTGAAGGCGCGGATCGACGTCATCGAAAAGCTCGGCGCCGAGACGCAGATTTACTGCGACCTTGATTACGAAAGCGACAAGAACTCCGTCATTGACAATGCGTCGCAGATGATCGCAAAGATCTCTTCCCGCGCAAGCGTGGAGCTCGGCGAAATCGTCGAGCTTGCGTTCGACGCAAAGCACATCCACCTGTTCGACGGCGTGACGGAAGCGACCATGCTCGAGCGCGACGAACACTACGACGTGATTCCCGAAAACGCGGAGGGTGCGGCGTTCGTACCTCCTACGCCTCAGGAAATGAAGGCGCAGATCGATGCGGCGCGCGTCGTTACCAAGGAAATGAAGAAGCAGGCGAAACGCGACGCCAAGATGGAGAAGAAAAAGGTTGCCGCCGCGGCAGAAGAGGCGCCCGTTAAAGAGGAAGAATCCGAGAACGACGAGCCTAAGGACGAGGAATAATTTTTACGGACACAAAAGAGCGTTTGCCAAAACGGTAAACGCTCTTTTTTATCGACATTTCTCCAAGAGCCGCTCAATCGTTTGACAAACGGCCGGAAAAAAGGTATGATTAGGAAAATTTCGCAGAAGGAGGAAGCCGTTTATGTGGTACGACGTCGTTCTCGACGCGCTCAAAGATACCGCCATTCTTTTTCCGTTCCTCTTTCTCATGTATGTTCTCATTGAAATCATGGAGCACAAGACCCGCATGGGGCGTCCCTCGCGGGCGCTCTCCGGGAAATTCGCGCCCTTGATCGGGGCGGCGACGGGGCTTGTGCCTATGTGCGGGTTTTCGGTCATGGCGGCAAAGCTCTATCAGCACCGCCATATTACGATCGGAACGCTGCTCGCCGTCTTTGCGGCGACGAGCGACGAAGCCTTTTTGGTGCTCGTCGCCTCTCCCGCGCTGCCGTGGGCGGGAAAAGCGCTGTCGCTTGTTTCCATGATCGGGATTAAATTTTTGCTGGGCGTGCTCATAGGTTATCTCGTCGATTTTCTTCTGCGCAGGAAGCGCGCGCCCGTCTGCGAGGCGCCTTTGGGGGAGAGTGCGGAGTGCTGCGGGCATGACCGCGACGCCGAAGCAAACGTTGCCGAAGAGCACGAAGGACACGAAGAGCACGAAGAGCACGGTCATGAAGGGCATGACCGCGACGCCGAAGGACACCTATCGCACGACGGGCATTATACCGCGTGCGAACACCGCCACAAGAGCGGCGTTCACGTCTATCTGGTTTCGCCGCTGTTGCACGCGTTGGAGGTTGCGGCGTTCGTGCTTCTTGTCAATCTTGCGTTCGGTTTTCTCTTCTTCGGAATCGGCGGGGGAGATGCGGAGGCGGGAGAGGATCTTGTCAAAGACTTTTTGCAGGGCTCCGGGTACTGGTTTCAGCCGCTTGTCTGCTGCCTCGTCGGACTCATTCCCAACTGCGCGTCCTCCGTCATTCTGGCGGAAACTTACGCGATCGGCGGGATTGCGTTCGGGAGCTGTCTTGCGGGGCTCGTCACCAATGCGGGACTGGGCATTCCGGTGCTCTTCCGCAACGCAAAGGGCGTTAAGCAAGGGCTTATGATTCTCGTTGTCATGTTCCTCATCGGCGTGATCGCGGGATATGCGGTAAACGCCGTCGCACTGTGTATCTGACGGCGAATCGGAAGGTTATCATCGCGTATGAAATTTTTAAGCGGGCGCGCTCGGGCTGTTTCCCCCTATACGGCGGGAGAACAGCCCCGCGGCAGGCGCTACATAAAACTCAACACCAATGAAAATCCCTATCCTCCTTCCCCCGGAACAGAGGAGCTTCTGCGCTCGTTCGATGCTTCCGCCCTGAGACTCTATCCCTCGCAGGACGCCGAGATTCTGCGCGACGCGCTCGCCCGCGAGGAGGGGACGGAGCCCGATTGCATTTTTTGCGGAAACGGGTCGGACGAGGTGCTGTTCCTGTCCTTCGCGGCGTTTTTCGATCGGGAGAGGAGGGTGTGCTTTCCCGACATTACCTACTCCTTTTATGACGTATGGGCAAAATTTTTCGGGATTCCCGCCGTCGTCGTGCCGCTGCGTTCCGACTTTTCGATGCCCCTGACCGAACTGAAAAAAGCCGATTGTGCGGGCTATTATATCGCCAATCCCAATGCGCCCACGGGCGTCGGGATTCCGCTTGCGGAGATGGAACGGTTTGTCTCTTCCGTTCCCGAAAAGCTTGTGATTGCCGACGAAGCTTATATGGATTTTTACGGACAGTCCGCGGCGTGCCTTGTAAAGACGCACAAAAATCTGCTCGTAGTCAAGACCTTTTCCAAGAGCTATTCGCTGGCGGGGATACGCTGCGGGTATGCGGTCGGCGACAGGGCGCTTATCGACGGGCTCAGACGCATGAGGGATTGCATGAACTCCTATCCCGTGGACAGGTTGTGCGAGGCGGTGTGCGTGAGAGCCGTGGAGGACAAAGCCTATCACGAAAAGACGGTGTCGCTCGTCGCGGAGGAACGGGAGCGGCTTACGCGGGAGTTGCGCGCGCTTGGATTTACCGTTCCGGACAGTCGGGCGAATTTCCTCTTTGCGGGAAGGGCGAAGCTCGGCGGAAAAGAGATTTACGAAAGACTGAAAGAGGAGGGTGTGCTCGTGCGGTTTTGGGATAAGCCTCTCCTTTCCGACTTCTGCCGTATCACGGTGGGAACGCGGGAACAAAACGACGTTCTTCTTGCCGAATTAAAAACAATACTCTCATAACGGGAGGGAGCCATGCAGCTCGCCGAGGAATCCGTACCGATGATAAAACCCGAAGGGGAACAGCACGGAGGAGAAGGCGGGCTTTTGTTTTTATCCGCGGCGGAGGCGGTCGAAAGGGCGCTCAAAAGCCGACCCGCGAAGATTCTGCTGGTGACCGACGGCTCCTCGGCGGAACTGCTCAGACCGTTCGGCGGAAGGGTGATTTCTCTGGTGCTGGACGGGCGGGACGCGCTGCCCCTGTTTTCCATGCCGGACGGGGTTTCCTGCGTCGTGGCGGTCGGGAACAGGGAAACGCTTTGGGCGGCGCGCTATTTTGCGGAGATCAGAGGCGTTCCCTGTACGCTTGTCCCTTCTTCGCTCGCGATGGAGGGGGTGTTCGAGGCGGAGGCGAAAATCGTCGTCGGCGGTACGGAGGCGCTGTTACCGCTTATGCAGGGCGAGGCGCTGTGCGATCTTCATCTTGCCGCGCCCTCCGCGCCCCGCGCCTTTTCCGGGCTTCTGCTCTCGCGGCTGGCGCTTACCGAGGGCAGGGCGCTTCGCGCCTTTCACGTCCCCGTCGGGCGGGAGGAGGCGGAGGAAGAGGCGTACAGACTGCTCTCCCCCGTCAAGGGCGCGCTCGGGCTGAAAGAGCTCGCGACAATCAACGCGCGCATGCGCAGATGCGAGCGCGACGGCGCATATGCGGGCGAGGGCGTATGTCTTGCGGCGCATATGGCGGAAAACGGGGCGCAAATGCCCGAATGGCGCGCATATGTGCAGCTTTGCGCACTCTACGGCGCGTTTTTTGCGCGGGGAAAGGCGCGGCTCTGTTTCGTGCCCGACTATGCGGAGCGGGCATCGCGGGCGGGCGCCGTTTATTCCGTACAGTCGATTCCCTCTCCTTCGGAATTTGCCCGCCGCGCGGTCACTCTTGAAAAGGTACGTTCCTCCTTTTTGAGAGAGCTGGATCTGATCGGACGGAGGCGCGCGGGATTCGAAGCCGCGCTGCGATTTTACGGGGCGGAAGAGACTGGCGCGGGGAAAACGGATGCGTTGTTTGCTCTTCCCGAGTACGGCGGCGGTCTGTCCGCGCTGATTCGGGATTTCGGTCTGTTGGAAGAAAAATAATCGCGAAATCACGGGAAATCGGCGAGTATTTTTTTGAAAAACGTTTCAAAATCGCCGATCGGGTGGTACAATAAAAGAAAAGCCCTGAACGGGGTGCGGAGGAAAGGATGAAGGAAGTGAGCGTAATTGCCAAAGAGCCCGAGCTTCTCATCGCTCTCTCGGGAGAGATCGATGCCGGAAACGCGGACGATTTTTACGCGGAGTTTGCAAGGGCGTACGACGCTCCCGTAAACGTTACGTTTGAATGTTCCGCGCTGGAATTTATCGATTCGACGACGCTTGGAACGTTCGTAAAGATTCTGAAACGGATCAGAACGGAGGGTCGCTCGATGAAGCTTACGGGATTGAACGCCCGTCTTAAAAAGCTGTTTGTGATCTGCGCCCTCGATACGATCATGGAGATAGCGTGATGAAAGAGCTGGCGGTATTGACCCTTCTTTTAAAAAACGAACTTTTAACTTCGGCGCGTCTTCTTACGGGCGGTCTGTGTTCGGCGGCGGGGCTCGATCTCGATGCGAGCGAGGACTGCAAAGTGTGCGTGACGGAGAGCCTGTTGCTTCTCATGCACGGCGGATATCGGGAAGCGAGGATCTTTTTTACCTGCGACGGCGGACTTGCCGTGCGCGCGGAGGGGACGGCGCTCGGCGCGCCCGCCGGGGAGAGCCCCGAGGACGACATTTCCGCCGCCCTTCTCTCGGCGCTTGCGGAGGGGGTAAGCATGGAAAAGGAGGACGGGTCCCTTCGGGCAATCGGATTCCGCTTCGCGAATGGACGATAAAGAACTTTTCGCCCGTTACAGAGAGACGGGCGATCAGGCAATCCGAAACGAGATTGCGGAAAAATATCTCTACATAGCCGCCGTTCTTGCCAAAAAATTTGTGGGACGCGGAGTGGAATACGACGACCTGTATCAGGTCGCCGCGCTGGCGCTCGTCAAGGGAATCGACCGCTATGACGAGCGGAAGGACGTCAAATTTTCCACCTTTATTACGCCTACGGTCACGGGAGAAATTAAAAATTATTTCCGCGACCGTTCCCGCCTCGTGCATTTGCCGCGCAAGGTCGCCGAACTGCGGGTAAGCATCAAAAAGACGGCGGAAGATTTTCTGACGGAGACGGGCAGAAAGCCCACGGCAAAGGAGCTTTCCGAGAGATTGGGCGTCTCGGAAGAGGAGATCGTGCGTGCGTCGGAGGCGGGCGGAGCCGTCTCTTTGGACAGACCGATGGACGGTACGGAGGGGATGAGCTTTTACGACGTGATCCCCGCCGAGGAAGACGATTTCGACAAAATCGAGACGCGCGACGCGGTGCGCTCCGCCCTCGCCTCGCTGAGCGAGCAGGAGCGAAAACTGGTTAGCTACCGCTTCGGCAGAGAGCTCTCGCAGATGGAAACGGCGCGCCATATGGGCGTTTCACAGATGTACGTTTCGCGCATGGAACGGAAAGTTTTGGAAAAACTGAAAGAGAACCTGAAAAAGAGTACGACGGAATAATGGAGCTTGTCATCGACGATTACAACGCGCTCAGGCGGGCGCTTAAACGCATGTGCGATCTGTTTGTTTCCGAGGGAGTCTCCGAAGAAAAGGTGTTCGACAGTCGGTTGATCGCGTTCGAGCTTGTCTCGAACGCCCTCGAACACGGCGGAGGAAAGGCTTTTCTGCGGGCGGAGCTCGCCGTTGGAACGATTACCATCAGCGTGCGCGGCGAAAAGGATTACCGCCCGTCCGTTCAAACTTCGCTCGCCGCCCCGTATGAGGAGTCGGGGAGGGGACTGTTTTTGATTGACAGGCTCGGCGAACGCGGTTACAGCAAGGAGAAGGGCGTTATCGTCGTGATACGGTATTGAAGGAACAAATCAAAAAAACGGGTTTAACGCAAGACGTTAAACCCGTTTTTTTTGATTCCGTGTTATTTTACGATATACGTCGTAACGAACTGATAGATTTTATCGAGCAGGTCGCGCGAAATGTGGCTGCGGAATCTGCCGAGATAGATGAAGATTTTTCTGAAAAATTCCGTATTGTCCCCGCCGATGATGTATGCGGGCAGATAATTCAACGCGCCGTATTTTCCTCCGATAAACAGATCTCCGAATTCGTTTTTCTGCGCCGGCGTGAGCGTATTGAGGAAAGGATCGTAGGTGTACTGCGAGTACTGATCCTGCGTCTGCGCAGCGGATCTCTGATAGACGGGCGCATATGCGGGATAGGTCGCCGCATGCTCTTCGGCGGGTTTGGGTTCTTCTCCGCGCGCGAGCGCCGCCATACGGCGTTCGAATTCCGTTCGGGGCTCTTCCGCAGGAGGAGCAGGAACTGCGCGAACGGGTACGGCTTCTTCGACGGGTGCGGGTACTGCCTCTTCGACGGGCGCGGGCACCGCGCTGACGACGGGCGCTGTCGGTTCGGGAATTGCAGCCGTCTCTTCCTCCTCTTCCTCTTCCTCTTCCTCTTCCGACTCGTACTCCTCTTCTTCCTCTTCCGAAACTTCCGTTTCTGCGGCGCGCTCTCTCTTGATGCGGCGCGCGTTTACGGTTGCAGCGACGATCGAGAGGACCAGCGCGACGAGTGCGACCGCGATCGTCGCAATGATAAAGGTGTTAAGAAGCAGATTCCAGTCGTTGCCGAGGGCAAGCACATAGGAGACTGCGGTAAGCGCGACCGCGACGAAAGCGAGCGCGAAACGGATAATGTCGAACGCGTACGCTTTCTTTGCGCAGAAGCGGATCGACGAAGCGTAGAAGTTGATCAGGAACACGACGACGGCAAGCAGGGCTGAAACGGAGAGGAACAGGTTCGTCGTAAACTCGGAGAGAGCCTGTATGGGAAGAAGCGCCAAATCGCCCCAGAAGAAGAGCACGATGCAGGCATAGGAGAGCAGGGAGATAAGGACGTTCAAAAGTCCCATACCCTTGCGCTCCGCCAATGCGGTGGCGATCAGGATAATAAGGGCGATTCCCGCAATGATCAGCGTGGGAACGTCGATTACGTTCAGCGTGTAGCCGGTGCCCAGCGTCTCACGGATTAAGGCGTAGAGAAAGAGCCCTCCGTAGGCAACAAAAAGGAACACGGCGCTTGCGTGCATACTGCGTTTTGCCGCTTTTCTCGAAATCAATGCGACAATCATAGAGATCAGGCAGGCGAGCACCGAAACGGCGAGAACGCCCGCAAGCGCATAGACTACGAAAACGTTGACCATGCCCGTAAGTCCTAAGTTCGTAAGTCCGGCAAATATTCCCTGCGCCCTCTTCGACATGTCTATGATATAGCCGATGAGAGAGCCTCCGAGCGTACCGTCGCTCTGGAATACCCCCTGATGGGCGAATACGTTTGCAACCTGTCCCAAAAGCCCGAGGAAGAGTCCGCCTGCGGCGAGCAGGAAGAGCACCACGGAAAGGATGCGGTATCCGATTATCGAACCCGGACACTTTTCTTTTTGGGGAATGGGGTCGCTTTCGAGATCTTCGTCCGTTAAAGAAACGTCTACGATATCTTCGTTACTCATAGTTTCACTCCCGAATATTTTTTAGCGAAAAAAATGCTTTTCCGGCATTATTTCACGATATATTGCTATTATACCATCTAAAAACGCCGATGTCAACACCATGACCGAAAAAAATTAAAAAAACGGAGGATTTATAACGATTTTTCCGAATTGCGCAGATTTCATGAATTTTTGAAAAAATTTTGTGAAAACCCGTTAAAAAAACGGACATGGTAGGGGGTAATTCGGAAAAATCCTTGTATTTTGCGCGGAAATGTGCTATAATCGGATTAAATCTTGTGGTTCGGCCGAAAATAAGGCCGTTTGGAGAGAATATGAACGCTGACGGCGAGCTTATCCGAATTTTAAAAGATATGCGGGAAAAGACGGGGACGGAGGTCCTGCTTTCTCCCGAGGAGGGAACGGTGCGCTTTTCGCTCGAATTCCGCGGGAAGACGACGGACGCCTATATTGCCGGCGGAAAGGAGGAGTTCGTGCCCCTCATCCGCTATCTCGTCGCGGAAGCGGACGGCAAGGAAATATTACCGGAAAAACGGGAATCCTTAAAGAGCGTCCTGCTGGGCGAAGGGGGACAGTGGTACGCGTTCCGCTTTATGACCCGCTTCAACCTGAAGGACGGGTCCTGTCTGGCGATGGACATTCTGCCCGACCGCAGGATCGACGAGGCGTACGCGCACATCGAGCGCTGTGTCGAAGGTACGGCGGATATGGCGGTCAAGATGGACGGAAACAGGGTTGCCGTCGTCGTCTTTTCGGACGGCGGCAGATTGGGGTGCGATTTTGCGCAGTTTCTTTCCCAGTCTCTCTACGAGGAGTTGGGGGTGAAGGCGAGCGTGGGGGTCGGCTGCGAGGTGAAGTCCTTCTCCCAAATCGCTTCTTCTTACAGCCAGGCGGTTGCCGCCGTCCGCATGAGCGGGATTTTTCATTCGATCGGAGAGGTGCACTCCTATCGGGAATACCTTCTCGTACAGCTTCTCGAAAACCTTTCGGAAAACCGTCTCAAAGAATATGCCGATCAGTTCGGCATCGGCAACACGGACGAAATTTTCGGGGATGCGGATATGGTCGCGACCGCCGAGGCGTTTTTGGAAAACAGTCTCAACGTTTCCGAGACGAGCCGCTGTCTCTTTATACACCGCAACACGCTCATGTACCGTCTCGATAAAATTGAGCGGGAGACGGGGTTGGATATCCGCAATTTTTCCGACGCGGTTACCTTCCGCGTTCTATCTATATTATATAAGCTGCAAAAGCGCTGAGGAGGCATTGTGAAAAAAGAAAAATCGGATAAGACGGAAAATCCCGCAGTCGGAAAAAAGCGCGGAGGGCTGCGCACGGTTTTGGCGTCCGCGCTCGCGTTCGTGTTCGCGTTCGCGCTTGCCGCGGCGGGATTTGCCGTCGGTTGGGTTTCCAGATACGCCGCGCTGGACGAACGGGATAAATCCCTGCTTTGGGCGATCGATACCGCGCAGGAACAGTTCTACCGGGAAGTGGACGAGGACGAACTGTATGAAAAACTCTTTTCCGCCTTTGCGCTCGACGACTATTCCTGCTACTATACGAGCGAGGAGTACGCCGCCGTCAAAGCGCAGAACGAGGGGAGCGGCGTCGGCTACGGATTTTCCCTCACGACAAGCGGAAATTATCTCACGGTCTACTACGTCGTGGAAAATTCGCCCGCGCAGGCTTCGGGGCTCAGGAAGGGAATGTATATTTTCGGGTACGGCGACACGGAGGAAGCGGGCGAGACGGGCACCGCCGCCCAACTCATCGCCTTTGCCGCAAGCGCCTCTGTACTGTTCTTGCGCTGCGGGGAGAGCAAGGACGGGTCGGATTCTTCCGTAATTGAAATTTCTCCCGCCGCCTATACCGCCGCCTATTGCACTTATCGGGACAGCGAGACCTCCTACGGCTTCCGCGGCGCAAGCCCTGAGCTGACCGAAACGGAGGATCCTTCGGACGAGCTCGACGATAAGACGGCATATATCCGCATCGACCAGTTTTTCGGCAGCGCGGCGGAGGAGTTCGCCTCTTTGCTCGCCGTGATGAAGGAGCGCGGAAGGGAAAATCTCATTCTCGATCTCAGAAGCAACGGCGGGGGATATCTCGACCTGTTCCTTAAAATCGGATATTATCTCATCAAGGAGGGCGGCAGCGGAAAAAACGTGCTCGCGAGCGCGCAGTACCGTAACGGGGACAGCGTGGATTTCACCGTGAAGGGAAGCGGCTATTACGACTATTTTAACGAAAATTCCGTGATCAAGATTTTGGCGGACGAATACACCGCTTCCGCCTCCGAGTGCCTCATCGGCGCGCTCGTGGATTACGGAACCGTCGGATTTTCGGATATCGTTTTGCGCGGCGATACGGGGCGCACTTTCGGAAAGGGGATCATGCAGAACACCTTTGCGGATACAGACGGGAACGTGCTCAAACTCACCGTTGCAGAAATCAAGTGGCCCAGCGGTTCGTCCATCCACGGGAAGGGAGTAACGGTAGCGGACGGCGCGCTTGCCGTAGGCGCTCCCCTCGTGTGGGGGAGAGAGGACGCAATGCTGTCCTATGCCGCGCGGCTCTTCGGTTAAACGGCGTTCCGCTTTAAAAACGCTTCCAATATGCTTGCAGGATCTGCCCCGTTTTCGGGCGGATCCGTTTTTTTGTCCTCCTTAGAAGGAGCGGGGGCGGGGCGGTCTGAATCGGCGTCCGTCAGCATGGCGATGAGCCCGCGGTTTTCCTTATAAAAACGAAGAAAGGATTCCACCGTGTCTTTCGCGTTGCGGTCGTTTTGTACGAGAAAGAGAAGGAAAAGAAGAAGGATCTCCATACCGTCAGTTTATGTCTCTCACGGAAATTGCGTTCCCGTCATAGAATAAAAGCGAGGTGACGGTATGAAAGATTTTGCGAGCTATGAGGGAAAGGGCGGCGAGGACAAACGCGGCGGAGCGGACTGGGAAGCGGAGGTCAAAAAGACTGCGTCCCGCTACAACGGCAGAAACGAAAACGACATCGTGCGGGAAATTTACGCCCTTGCCTCCGCAGGGAAGAAGAACGGAACGCTTACAAACGAGCAAATCGACGCGTTTTACAGTCAGTTCGCCCCGATGCTGGACGGAGCGAAGCGGAAAAGGCTGCAAAGGCTGGTCGAACAGCTCAAAAAGACGTAGCGATGCGTTTGAGCGCGCCCACGAGCGCGTTGACCTCCCGCATGGTCTGGAAGGGGGATAGGGAAGCGCGAACGAGCCCTGCGGGAAAACTTCCCAACGCCTGATGGATGAGAGGGGCGCAGTGAAGCCCGCCCCGCACCGCGATGTCGAATTTTTCGGAGAGGAGCCCCGCAACCTCCTCGGACGAGAGCCTTTCGTGCGCAAACGAAGCGATTCCGCAGGGATTGGGTTTAAAATAGGGGGTATAGCCCTCCATGCCGTTCATCGCCGTGCAGAGGGCGGTTGTAAGGCGCAGAAGATTTTCCGCCCCCTCCTCGCGGTGGATCTTGACATAGAGCGCCCCCTCGTAGAGCGAGGTGATCGCGGGGTAGGAAAGCGTACCGCTTTCCAGTCTGTCCGGATAAAATTCCGGCATACCCAGATGATAGCTCTCGCTGCCCGTGCCGCCGAACAGGAGGGGGCGCGGATTGAAACGTTCGGAAAAAAGCAGCGCACCCGCACCCTGTATGGCGTTCAAGCCCTTGTGCCCCGCGAGGGCGAGCGCGTCTATGCCCAGCTTTTTCATGGAGAGGGCAAGATGCCCCGCTCCCTGCGCGCCGTCTACGACGAGCAGGACGTCCTTGGGAATCAGGCGGCGGATCTCGCGCAGGTCGGGACATTCCCCCGTCACGTTGGAAGCGGAGGTCACGACGACGGCGCGGGTATTTTTGCGCACGCGTTCGGCGACGGCGGCGGGTTCGAGCCGACCATCCGTAAGGGGCGTGACGGTATATTCGATTTTCCCTTCCCGTTTGAGAAATTCGAGCGGACGGAGGACGGAATTGTGTTCGAGACAGGTCGTCACCACGTGGTCGCCCCGTTCGAGCACGCCCGGCAGGGCGATATTGAGCGCCTCCGTGCAGTTTTTGGTGAAGACGACCCGTTCGTAGCCGTAACCGTCGAAGAGAGAGGAGAGCAGGTCGCGGCAGGCGAGCACCCGTTCGGAGAGCGCGACGGCAAGGCGGTGACCGCTTCTTCCCGGATTGCCGCACACGCGCAGCGAGGCGAGAACGGCGTTTTGTACGGAAGCGGGTTTAAAACCGCCCGTTGCGGCGTTATCGAGATAAATCATAGACTGAGGCTCCCAAAAATTATAATCTATTATACGAAGGCAGGTTGAAAATCATGACAACGTTGGCAGTATTCCGTTCGCGCGCGCAGACGCTCGACTTTATCGCGGCGCTGCGTTCGGGCGGCGTTCCGGCTTCGGCGGTCAACACGCCCAAAGAGGCGGGCGTCGGCTGCGGAATTTCAGCAAGGTTCGATGGCCGGTTTTTGTCCCGCGCGCAGTTCGTTTTAAAGAAGAAACCGTACTCCTCTTTTGCGGGATTCATGCGGGAACACGGCGGAATTTTTCGCGATTGACAGAGTTTTTTCCCGCAAAAGCAAACAAACTTGCTTTTTTCGCGGAATTGCGGTATAATATGCGCATGTGTGAAAGCGAAGCGATTTTAAACGAATTGGCGCGGCTCTATCCCGACGCGAAGCCCGCGCTCCGCTACAACAGCCCCTACGAGCTGCTCGTCGCCGTCATTCTATCGGCGCAGTGCACGGACGAGCGGGTCAACAAAGTGACCGCCGTGCTCTTTGCGGAGCACAACACGCCCGCGTCGATGCTCGCGCTCTCGCAGGAGGAGCTGGAAAAATACATTTTTTCCTGCGGATTTTACCGCAACAAGGCGGCGCACATCCTTTCGGCGAGCCGCGATATTCTCGAAAAGTTCGGCGGCGAAGTGCCCTCCTCGTTCGACGGTTTAAGGACGCTTGCGGGCGTGGGGAGAAAGACGGCGAACGTCGTGTACGCCGTGGCGTTCGGCGGGGACGCGATTGCGGTGGATACCCACGTTTTCCGCGTTTCCAACCGTTTGGGACTGGCGAAGGGCAGTACGCCCGATCGGGTGGAGGAGGGGCTCAAGCGCGTGCTTCCCAAGAGCGAATGGAGCAAAGCGCACCACTATCTTATTTATCACGGGCGGCGGGTATGCCATTCGCAGAAGCCCGACTGTAAAAACTGTACGTTAAACCCGTATTGCGAGGCTTATCGCGGCGGCTTATACAAATAAGGTATAAAAAGTACTCCTTCCGTCGATAACGGGCGGGAGGAGGTTTTTTTATGACCAATTTAACGGTAAAAGACTTAGACGTACTTTCACAGATTCTTACGGGGGAGGAAATGGCGTGCAAAAAGGCGCGCATTTACGCCGGAACGCTTACGGACGCGGCGCTTGCCGCCGAGATGGGGCGCATTGCGTCGCAGCACGCCGAGCGGTTTTCCGCACTGTATTCTATGTTGGGAGGGAAGAAATGAAACAGTCGAAAAAGGACACGACGCTCAACGAAAAGGACGCGCTGCAAGATCTTTTAAGCGCGGAAAAGCTGCTGCTTTCCTATTATTCTTCGGCGATCGCGGAGGGGAGCTGCAAGCCCTTCCGCAAAGAGATTTTCCGCAGCTATGCGGAGAGCGCGGATACGCAGTTTGCGGTGTTCGAGCAGATGCTCATGCGCGGCTATTACGAGGTGACGCCCGCCGAAAAGACGATGATCGAAGAGAAGGCAGAGGTCTTTTCCAAGGTCAAAAAAGAAATCGCCGCAAAGGGGGCATAAAAAGCCGTTTGCGGGGCAAACTGCGTGCGGGAGGGGTCTATGAAAGAGACGAAGAAGCCGCACGGCGGCGAGCGCCCGGATATCGGATATGCGCATAATCCGCGCTATTGCATGATTCTGCCCGACGCGGACGAATCCTACGAAGAGGATATCGTATCGACGGGACAAAGTTGAAAACTCCCTCCGCTTCATTTCCGAAGCGGAGGGAGTTTTGATCCTGTTATGCGGTTTACACGTTAAAGCGGAAGAGCACCACGTCGCCGTCCTGCATCACGTAGTCCTTGCCCTCGGAGCGCACCTTGCCCTTTTCGCGCGCGCCCGCAAGTCCGCCGCATTCGAGCAGCGTCTCCCACTCCACGACCTCGGCGCGGATAAATCCCTTTTCGAAGTCGGTGTGAATTTTGCCCGCCGCCTGCGGCGCTTTGGTGCCCCGCACGATCGTCCAGGCGCGGGTTTCCTTTTCGCCCGCGGTGAGATAGGAAATCAGACCCAGCAGGGAGTAGCTCGCGCGGATCAGCTTGTCGAGCCCGCTCTCTTTCAGTCCGAAATCCTCCAAAAAGAGCGCCCTGTCCTCCTCGTCCATCTGCGAGAGCTCCTCCTCCGTCTTTGCGCATATCACGATGACGCCCGCACCGTGGCGGGCGGCGTACTCCTTCACCCGACGCACCATGGGGATATCGTCCTCGTTTGCGCCCATGTCCCGTTCGGCGATGTTCGCGCAGTAGACGACGGGCTTGTAGGAGAGGAGGAACAAATTTTCCATGAGCGGAAGCTCCTCCTTGGTAAGGGGGAAAGAGCTTGCGGGGCGCTCCGCTCCAAGGTGGTCGAGCAATTTGGAAAGGAAGGCGTATTCCGCCGCCGCGCCCTTGTCCGCCCCGCCCCGCGCGGCGTTTTTAATGCGGTCCTGCCGCTTTTCCACCGTCTCGACGTCGGCAAGAATGAGCTCTAAGTTGACGGTCTCGATGTCCCGCACGGGATCGACGGAATTTTCCACGTGGGTCACGTTCCCGTCTTCGAAACAGCGCACCACGTGCACCACGGCGTCCACCTCGCGGATGTGGGAGAGGAATTTATTTCCCAGTCCCTCGCCGCGGCTGGCGCCCTTGACGAGCCCCGCGATATCGACGAACTCGACGACGGCGGGGGTCACTTTCTTACTGTTGTAGAGCGCGGCGAGTCTGGAAAGCCGCTCATCGGGCACGGCGACGACGCCCACGTTGGGCTCGATGGTGCAAAAGGGATAGTTCGCCGCCTCCGCTCCGGCGTGCGTGATCGCGTTAAACAGCGTGGATTTTCCCACGTTGGGAAGTCCTACGACTCCGAGCTTCATATTCTGTATCTCTCCTTGACAGGCGTTTTGTCCGTTCCGTTTTAAAAGAGAACGGAAAAGGTTCCCGCCTCCGTTCATTATATAATAAAAAAGGCAAAACGGCAAGTCTTTCGCTTGCTTCACGCGCAAAAATATGCTAAAATTGCGGGTGAAATCAACGAGGTCTTTCAACTATGGATTACAAAGCTTACATTGCACAGCGGCTCAACGCGGAGGGGATTTCTAAGGAGGAAATTGCGGACGCGATCGCCGTTCCGCCCGATACTTCGCTCGGCGATTACGCCCTGCCCTGCTTTAAATTCGCAAAAATTTTGCGTAAAAGTCCCGCCGTAATCGCTCAGGAGCTCCAAGAAGGCTATGCGACGGACGAGGTTATCTCTCAGGTCACCGCCGTAAACGGCTATCTCAATTTTAAGGTGAACCGCGCGGGGCTCGTCAAAGAGGTGCTTGCGCGCGTGCTCGCGGAGGGCGACAGGTACGGCGCGGATACGGTCGGCGCTGGAAAAACGATCTGCATCGACTATTCTTCGGTGAATATCGCAAAGCCCTTTCATATCGGGCATCTCTCGACTACGGTGCTCGGCGGCGCCCTGTACCGCATTTTCGGCTTTCTCGGCTACCGTGTGGTGGGAATCAACCACCTCGGCGACTACGGGACGCAGTTCGGAAAGCTCATCGCCGCGTACAAGCGCTGGGGAAACCGCGAGGATACGCAAAAGCGGGGGATACACGCCGTCAACGAATTGTACGTTCGCTTCAACGCGGAGGCGGACGAGGAGATGGAGAAGGAGGCGCGCGAATATTTCCGCCTCATCGAGAGCGGCGACAGGGAGGTGAACGAGCTGTTCGACTGGTTTAAGTCGCTCACCCTCGCCTACGTGGAAAAAATCTACGAAAAACTGCACGTGCGCTTTGACAGCTACGCGGGCGAACGCTTTTATTCGGACAAAATAGAGCCCGTCGTAGAGGAGCTCAAAGAAAAGGGGCTGTTGCGGGAGAGCAACGGCGCCCAAATCGTCGATCTCGAACCGTACGGTATGCCGCCCTGTCTCATTCTGCGCTCGGACGGCGCCTCGCTCTACGCCACGCGCGATCTCGCCGCAGCGATTTACCGAAAAAACACCTATGATTTCGACAAGTGTCTCTATGTGGTCGCCTATCAGCAGAATCTCCACTTCAAACAGGTTTTTAAGGTGTTGGAGCTCATGGGAAAGGACTGGGCGAAGGATCTCGTTCACGTCGCCTACGGCATGGTTTCCCTCGAGGACGGCGCGATGGCGACGAGGCGGGGAAAGGTCGTTTGGCTGGAAGACGTCATCGATAAATGCATCGAAAAGGCGTACGCCGTCATCGACGAAAAGAACCCCGAACTGTTAAATAAGCGGGAGGTCGCCGAAAAAGTGGGGCTCGGCGCCGTCATCTTCGGCGCGCTCTACAACAATAAAATCAAGGATATCGTATTTTCCTACGATAAGGCGCTCAATTTCGACGGGGAAACGAGCGTCTACGTGCAATATACCTGCGCGCGGGCGTGCTCGGTGCTTCAAAAGGCAGAGGAGCGCGGCTATGTTTGGAGCGACGAGGTCGGCGAAGCGGACGCTTCCGAATTCGAGCTTATAAAGACGCTCGCGCAGTTCCCCGATACGGTGAAGGCGGCGGCGGAAAAGTACGAGCCCTCCCTCGTGGCGCGGTTTGCGGTGGACGCCGCCCAAAAGTTCAACAAATTTTATATCGATTGCCCCGTGCTCACGGCGGCGGGAGAGACGCGGGCATTCCGTCTGCGCCTTACCAAAGCGGCGCTCACGGCGATGACCAACGCGCTCGGACTGCTCGGGATCGACGTTCCCGAAAAAATGTAATATGATAAAAGCCGTCATCTTCGATTTGGACGGGACGCTGCTCGACACGCTTCCCGATATCCGCGCTCATCTCAATGCGGCGCTCGCGCAGTTCGGCTGCCCCGCGGTATCGTCGGAAGAGGTCAGGCGGTTTGTCGGCGACGGGGCGAAAAAGCTCGTGGAGCGCGCTCTGCCCAAGGATTTTCGCGACGCGGATGCCTGTTACGCCCGCTTCCGCGCGGCGTTTGCGGAGAGCGACAACTCCCGCACCCGTCTCTTCGACGGGGAGGAGGAGACTTTGAAAGCGCTCTGCGGGAGAGGGTTAAAGCTCGCGGTCGTCACAAACAAGCCGCAGGACGCGACGGAAGGATGCGTGAGGAAATTTTTTCCCGCCCTTCCGTTTTCCTTCGTCGGCGGCGACAGCGGAACCTTTCCCGTAAAGCCCGATCCCTCGCTCGCCCGCTATGCGGCGCTCTCCATGCGTCTCCCGCCCGCCGAGTGCGCGTTCGTGGGCGACGGGGAGACGGACGTTCTCACCGCAAAACGCGCGGGGATGCTCGGGATTTCCGTTCTGTGGGGTTACCGTTCGCGGGAACAGCTCGAAAAGGCGGGAGCGACGCTGTTTGCCGAAAATTTCCGCGCCTTACAAAAAATTCTCGAAAAAAAGTGCGTTTAAACTATTGATATTCAGTCTCATTTATGCTATAATACGGGCAAAATCCGACGGACGGTCGGGAAGAAAAGGAGATTTATAAAATGAAGAGATGTGCAGTATGCGGCGAAATCGTCGCAGATGATGTTGAGGAGTGCCCCGTTTGCCACGCGAAGAAATTTACGCCCGTTGAAGAGAACACGGGCTTTGCCTGCGAACACCACGTGGGCGACGGCAAAGTGGACGACGAAGAGGTCATGATGG
The DNA here is from genome assembly GCA_964387225.1 of uncultured Clostridia bacterium. Taxonomy (GTDB): domain Bacteria; phylum Bacillota; class Clostridia; order Christensenellales; family Borkfalkiaceae; genus Gallimonas. Next base: position 66,871 of record CAYLVU010000007.1, read on the forward strand.
GTCTGAAAGCGAACTTCGAGGGCGAGTGCACCGAAGTCGGGATGTATCTTGCGATGGCGCGCGTCGCCGAGCGCGAGGGATATCCCGAAATCGCGGAAGCGTACAAGCGCTACGCGTACGAGGAAGCCGACCACGCAAGCAAGTTTGCGGAGCTTCTGGGCGAAGTCGTGACCGATTCCACCCAAAAGAACCTCGAACTGAGAGCCGCCGCAGAGGCGGGCGCCTGCGAAGGGAAGCTTGAACTTGCAAAGCGCGCCAAACAGCTCGGCTACGACGCGATTCACGATACCGTGCACGAAATGGCGAAGGACGAAGCCCGTCACGGCGCAGGATTCAAGGGTCTTTTGAAGAGATACTTCGGCAAGTAATTACAGGTAAAACAAAAAAGGATAGGCGGCAACGCCTATCCTTTTTTTATCCTATCAGGTCGATTCCTATTTTCGTGCAGGGCACGCCGCCCGAGAGGACATCTGCAATCGAATACCGCGCGTTTGCAATGTACACCGTCGTTCCCTGCACCGCCGCGTCCTTGATATATTCGAGCTTCGCACGCGCGCCGTTCGCTCCCGCTCGGGACGCCCCTTCGCAAAACCGCTTGTGCGCCTCGAGATTCTCTTTCAGTTCGTAGGCATCCTTACCCGAGATGACGGATACAAGCGTCTCGGGGCGGCAGGGATCGGTATAGATGCCGTTCACGCTCGTTAAAATAATCAGGGTCTTCGCGTGAACGAGGCAGGCGATGCGGGAGGCGGTCTCGTCGTTGTCCACACATTCGAAGACGCGCTCCTTTTCGTGCCGGAGAGACGCGATTTCGAATCTCCTGTTTTCCTCGTTGGATACCGCGTCGTTATAGTTTACGATGGGTATGGCGTTCTGCTCTTTGCAGCGAAGGAGAAGCGATTTGATGTGTTCGCTTTTCTTTTCATCGTTGAAGTGCTGGTGCTCGACCAGTACTTGCCGTACCGACCAGCGGGGATCGATATAGCGGCGGTAGGTCTCCATGAGAATGGTCTGTCCCTGGGCGGCGTAATCCGTCTTGGCGTTATCCCCCGTGAGCTCCTCCCTGTTGCGCGAGAGGTAATCGAGCCGCCCGATTTCCGTCGCGCCGCTCGACACCCAAATGTAGCCCGGGCGCAGTTCGCGCGAAAGCCTCGCCACGCGCGTATAGTCGATGATGCCGTCGCGCGTGTCGATGAGCGCCATCGAACCGATTTTTCCCACGAGTTCCACGTCGAATTTCATAGATAGCCACCTATCTGACCGCTTTTTCCCATCTTAACATGATCCGCGGAAAAATGCAAATACTTTTTTCATGCGAAAGTCTATTTGCTTTATTTTGACCGCATGCGCTCTGTTTTTCATGTGCGCCTGCGGCAAAGCGGAAGAGCTTGGAAGCTTGCAGGAATTTTCCCGCCCGTACGCGGGAGAGTATCAATGCAGAACGCTCATGCTCGGCGGCGAGGATCGGCTGGACGCCTTCGAATCCGTAAAGCTCACGCTCGGCTACGACGGCTCGTTTTTGCTCACTTACCGCACGGCGGAGGGCGCCGAGGGAGCCTACGACGGCACCTACCGCGTAAACGGCGCGCAGACGGAGATCACGTTTACGGGAGGAGCGGGCTCGAAATCGGTCTCCCGCTCGTTTCCCATGGATAAGGGAGGAATTTTCATCGAACTTCCCTTCGGCAGCAGCCTTCTGTATGCGGAATTCCGTTTCCCCTGAGTCAACGGAAAAATATCCGAAAATTTAAGAACAAACGTTTGCGATTCTGCGCGCGCCGTGTTATAATGGGAACATGGACAAGACGGCGCTTGCAAGGGAATTGACGTTGACGGAAGAGCAGGAGGAGGCGGAAACGCTCATCGAGGAGTGGTTTTTGCACCTGAACACGCAAATTTTCGTCCTTTGCGGCTATGCGGGAACGGGGAAGACGGTGCTCATCGATCACGCGGTGCGCCGTCTCTCTCTCACGGCGGGGGAGAGCGCAGTCTTCGTCGCGCCCACGGGCAAGGCGGCCTCCGTGCTCATCAGGAGCGGCACGCCCGCCTCCACCGTACACAGCCTCATTTATACGCGGGAAGAGGATATCGAAGTGGACGAAAACGGTGAGGTCATTTCCGAGCGGTTTCTGCGCTTTGTCAAAAAGGAGCGGCTGCCAAAGGACATCGAGCTCATCGTCGTAGACGAGACGTCCATGGTGTCGGACGACGTTCTGCGCGATCTGCTGTCATTCGGAATCAAATGCCTTTTCTGCGGCGATCCCGCCCAGCTTCCGCCCGTAAACGGCTCGAATACGCTGCTGTCCATGCCCTGCGCCACGCTTACCAAAATCGTCCGTCAGGAGGAGGGGAATCCCATCGTGCGTCTTGCGGAGAGGGTGCGGGAAGGGGGCTTTCCGGAATACGGCAGTTACGGCGAAGAGGTTGTCATTCTCTCCCGCAGGAGCCTCGGGCAGGAGGCGCGCAAAAAGCTCTTTCTCGAAGCGGATCAGGTCATCGTCGGGACTAACCGCACCCGCGGCTATCTCAACCGCGAGATCCGCTCCTTTCTCGGGTTTCCCGCCGAGGCGGCGCTGCCGTGCGACGGGGAAAAGATCATCTGCACGCTCAACGATTGGAGCAAATCCCTCGACGAAGAGGGGAATTTTCACCTCGTCAACGGGATTATCGGAACGGCGTATAACGTGCGCGAGAGCGAGGACGGGCTTGCGCTTCTCGATTTCAAGCCGGATTTTCTCGCCGATACCGTGTATGATCTTCCCTTCGATACGGGGATCTTTCGGGAGGGCAGGTATTTTCACGGCTATGGGGACAAGGCGTGTCTTTTGCAGAACGGCGCACTTGTGCATGAGAGCAATTACGAGGCGCTGCGCAGATTCAAAGTGCGCCGCGAGGACACGATATGCCGTTTCGAATTTGCGTACGCCGTCACCTGTCATAAGGCGCAGGGCTCGGAATACGATTTTGTCGTCGTCGTGGACGAGAGCGGACTTTTCGAAAACGGGCGGGAATGGCTGTATACGGCGATTACGCGCGCAAGAAAAAAATTGGTGATTTTGAGATAGAACCGCAAACATTACGCGGTTTTTTTGTTTACGGTACGAAAAAATTTGACATTTTTTCCGCAAGGGAATACAATAAAGAAAAAATTTCAAAGGTCATTTCTATGTTTTACAGAACGCATACCTGCGGCGAGCTTCGCAGGGAGGACGAGGGAAAAAAGGTAAAAATTTCGGGTTGGTTGGACAGCAAGCGGGACAAGGGCGGCTTGCTCTTCGCCGTTTTGCGCGATTTTTACGGGGTGACGCAGATCGTCTCTTCCGAAGAGCCCTGTCTGAGCAGGCTCCGCGAGATTCCCACCGAATCCACGGTGAGCGTGGAGGGGACGGTCGTGCTGCGTTCCTCTCCCAACGAAAAGCTTCCCACGGGGCTCATCGAAATCATACCGGAAAAAATCGAAGTTCTGGGACGCCGCTCGGTGGGCGCCCTTCCCTTCGAGGTCTCGCGGTCCACGGAAGCGGGAGAGGACGCGCGTCTGCGCTACCGCTTTCTCGATTTGAGAAATCCCGCCGTAAAGGACAAGATCGTGCTGCGCTCGCAAATCGTCGCGGATCTGCGCCGTCTGATGACGGAGCGCGGTTTCTACGAGATTTCCACCCCCATTCTCACGAGCTCCTCGCCCGAGGGGGCGCGCGATTATATCGTTCCCAGCCGTCTCTATCCCGGGGAGTTTTACGCGCTGCCGCAAGCTCCCCAGCAGTATAAACAGCTCTTGATGTGTTCGGGGTTCGACAGATATTTTCAGATCGCGCCCTGCTTCCGCGACGAGGACGCCCGCGCCGACCGTTCGCCGGGAGAGTTTTATCAGCTCGATATCGAAATGGCATTCGCGACGCAGGAGGACGTGTTCGGGGTGCTCGAAGGGGTGCTTCCTCCCGTGTTTGCAAAATATTCGGGCTGGGAGGCGGATAAACCTCCGTTTAAGAGAATCTCCTACCGCGATGCGCTCGAAACATACGGCAGCGACAAGCCCGATCTGCGCAATCCGCTCGTCGTCAAGGACGTTACCGACCTTATGCAGGGATGCGGCTTTGCGGCGGTCGAGGGAAAGACGGTCAAGGCGATTGCCGTGAACGGCATAGGCGTTCCCCGCAAGTGGATCGATAAGACGGCGGAAGAATTTAAGGTCAAAACGGAAGGAGGCGCGGCGTACTGGTTCAAGCTGGACGAAAACGGCGCGCCCGCGGGAGGAATTTCCAAATTCGTTGCGGACAGGATCGGCGCGCTCAAAGAGCGGTTAAATCTCGAAGCGGGCGCTTTCGTTGCGCTGGTTGCCGAGGATAAACTTGCGCTCGCCCAAAAGCGGGCGGGGATTCTGCGCACCATGCTCGGAACGGGACTGGATCTTGCGGAAAAGAACGTGTATCGTTTTTGCTGGATCGTCGATTTCCCCATGTACGAAATCGGCGAGGAGAGCGGAGAACTCGAATTCTGTCACAACCCGTTTTCGATGCCGCAGGGGGGCATGTCCGCCTTCGAACAGGATCCGCTCGATATTCTCGCCTATCAGTACGACATCGTATGCAACGGCGTGGAGCTCTCTTCGGGCGCGGTGAGAAACCACGATCCCGAAATCATGCTCAAAGCGTTTTCTCTCGTGGGCATGGGCGAAGAAGAGGTGCGCGCGAAATTTCCCGCCCTGTACAGCGCCTTCGAGTACGGCGCGCCCCCGCACGCGGGCGTCGCTCCCGGGGTGGACAGAATGGTGATGCTCATTGCCGACACCGTGAATATCCGCGAAGTGATCGCCTTTCCCATGAACGCCAAGGCGCGCGATCTCATGATGAACGCTCCCGCGCCCGTGGAACAAAGGCAGCTCGACGACGTGCATATTCGGATCGCGGAAGAAAAAAAATAGAAAACAAGTAAGGAAAAAGGCCTTCCCCGTTTTTCGGGAAGGTCTTTTTCATGCCGTCATTTTCTTAACTTGAAGTTGTAGGACAAATCCCCGCCCGCATAGATTATCCGTGAGGTGAACGTATGCTGGAATTGTTTTATGCCGTTCTCGGACGGCTGTTTTTTTTCACGGGCGCAATCGACGACGGCAGCTCCTATCCCAAGCCCCTCTCCGCGGAAGACGAGGCGAAATATCTCTCGCTTGCAAGAAAGGGCGACGCGTACGCCAAAGAGATACTGGTAAAACACAATATGCGGCTGGTTGTGCACATCGTAAAAAAATATAACGGTGCGGCGGAGACGGACGACATGATTTCCGTGGGGTCGATCGGGCTGATCAAGGCGATCAACTCTTACGAAACGGGGCGGGGGACCCGCCTTGCGACCTATACCGCCCGTTGCATCGAGAATGAAATTTTAATGCTCATCCGCGCGGGGAAAAAGCACAAGGGCAATCTGTCTCTTTCCGATCCCGTGGGGACGGATAAGGACGGAAACGAACTCACGATCATGGATCTGCTCTTTGAAAAGGAGGATAAGGTTTTCGGCAGCGTGGAGCAGTCGCTCATGCAGGAAAAGTTTCTTTCGGCGATCAAACAGCTTCTCACCGAACGCGAGACGGTGATCGTCTGTATGCGGTATGCGCTGACGGGCGGCGCGCCGCTTGCGCAGCGGGAGGTCGCGCAGAAGCTGAAAATTTCCCGCTCCTATGTCTCCCGCATCGAAAAGCGCGCCTTGGAAAAACTGAGGAACGGATTGCGAAGGGAGGATTTTTTGAGCGAGTAACCCGCCGTTTTTCCGCCCGAAAATCCGAAAGACGGGAATAAATTTTATAAAAATGCGCATAAATCGTTGACAAACCGCAAATTATCCCGTATAATATTGAAAAAGCCAAGACGGAGAGGAGTAATTTACGGTACGCCTTGTACAGTGAGCGGGAGAGAGTGGAAACCCCGCAGGCGCCGTTTACGAAAAACGCTCCCGAGCTGCGAACCCAAAGGAGACGAGTAGGGGAGCCGTAGCCGCGCACGTCACGCGCGGGAGCCTTGATAGAGGCGTTGAGAGACCGTTTTACGGTAAATCGGGTGGCACCGCGGATAATTTCGGTTATTCGTCCTGATTGCAAGAACTGCAAGGGACGGATAGCCGTTTTTTTTGTCCCTGAAAAAAATGACGGAAAGGAGTTTTTCGGTATGTGTTCGATATTCGTACTCACGGGGAAAAGCACGCCTGCGGAAGCTGCGGAAAGGGCGTTTTACCAGACGGTGACGCGCGGTCCCGATATGTCCCGCTTTTATGAAACGGAGGAAGGCTTCGTCGGCTTTCATCGCCTTGCGATCATGGGGCTGACCGTCTCGGGCATGCAGCCCTTTACGAAGGGGAAAAATTTCTGCGTGTGCAACGGCGAAATCTACGGCTTCCGAGAGGAAAAACGCCTGTTGGAAGAGGAGGGATTTTCCTTCGCTTCGGACAGCGACTGCGAGATCCTTCTGCCCATGTACGAGCTGTACGGCGTCAATATGTTCGCGCGGCTGGACGCGGAATTTGCCTGCGTCATCTATGACGGCGAACGGAAGGAATATATCGCCGCGCGCGACCCCATCGGGATCCGCCCCCTCTATTACGGATATCTGAGCGGAGGGGAGATCGCGTTTGCGAGCGAGCCGAAAAACCTCGTCTCCATTTGCAAAAAGGTGATGCCCTTCCCTCCCGGACATTATTACAGTCAAGGCAGGTTTATCTCTTACCGCGACGTGACGAAGGTGGAGGAGACCGTCGGGGACGATTTGGATACGGTGTGCAAAAACATCCGCGAAAAGCTCGTCAAGGGCGTCATAAAGCGGCTGGATGCGGACGCGCCCGTCGGTTTTCTGCTCTCCGGCGGTCTGGATTCCTCCCTTGTGTGCGCGATCGCGCAAAAAGCGCTTCCGCAGCCCATCCGCACGTTTGCCGTCGGCATGGAGAAGGACGCGATCGACCTCAAATATGCAAAACAGGCCGCCGATTATATCGGCAGCAGACATACGGAAATTTACATGACGCGGGAGGAAGTGCTCGCCGCGCTCGATTTCGTCGTTAAAACGCTCGCTACGTTCGACATCACCACCGTCCGCGCGAGCATGGGGATGTATCTCATCTGTAAAAAAATCCACGAACAGACGGACGTGCGCGTACTTCTCACGGGGGAAGTATCGGACGAGTTGTTCGGATATAAGTATACGGATTTCGCCCCCTCAGCGGAGGAGTTTCAAAGGGAATCGGAAAAGAGGGTGCGCGAGCTGCATATGTACGACGTTCTGCGCGCGGACAGGTGCATTTCGGTAAACTCGTTGGAGGCGCGCGTACCCTTCGGCGATCTCGATTTCGTGCAATACGTGATGAGCGTCGATCCCTCGCTGAAAATGAACGTCTACGGCAAGGGGAAATATCTGCTTCGCCGCGCCTTCGAGGGGGAGCTTCCCAACGAACTGCTCTGGCGGGAGAAGGCGGCGTTTTCGGACGCCGTGGGACACTCCATGGTGGACGATCTGAAAGAGTATGCCGAGGGACGGTACGGAGACGACTGGCAATCGGTCGCCGAACGCTACGCTTACCATTGCAAGCCGTTTACCAAGGAATCTCTCCTCTACCGTGAAATTTTCGAAAAGTACTATCCGGGACAGGCGGAAATGATCGCGGATTTTTGGATGCCCAACCGATCCTGGAAGGGCTGCGACGTGAACGACCCTTCCGCGCGCGTTCTCTCCAACTACGGCGCGAGCGGAGAATAAGCCCCGTCTGCGCACGGGAACACCTGCGCAGACGAACAGACCGCGCCTCCGTGCGCGGTCTGTTTCCTTTTTTTGGGTGCAAAAGGTTGTATTTTTGTCTTGCGTGTGATATATTAAACGGTATGGAGAACGAAAAAGATCCGCCCGAAGGGGGCGGAGAAAAAGAGAGAAAACAAAACGGGCTCGTCGCGTTTTTGCAGAATATTCTGCGCGGAGTCTGTATCGGGATCGCCTTTATTATTCCGGGATTTTCGGGCGGGTCCGTTGCGGCGATCCTCGGCATATACGAGAAGCTCGTGGGGGCGATCGCCGATATTTTCAAGCGCTTCAAGGAGAGCGTTCTCATTCTCCTGCCCGTTTTGATCGGGATGCTCGTCGGAATCGCCGCGCTCATCTATCCCATTCAGATCGCGCTTCAACACTATCCTATTCCCACCGTGACGCTCTTCGTCGGGCTGGCGCTCGGCGGGCTTCCCTCCGTGACGGACAAGATGAGGGGCGGGAAGCCCTCTTGGAAGCATATTCTCGCCTGTGCGCTGCCTCTCGCCGCGGCGGCGTCCCTTTCCTTTTTGCCGCTTGCGGGAGACGTGGATCTGTTCTCTTTGGACGCGGGCGGATATATTCTGCTCGTCGTGATAGGGTTCGTAGGTTCCTGCGCGCTCGTCGTGCCCGGAATTTCGGGGTCGATGCTTCTTCTCATTTTCGGATACTATAATCCCGTCGTTCGGCTCGTTACCGAAAATCTGATCCGCGGCGTCAACGTTGGTACTTGCGTTGCCGTGCTTGCCTGTCTGGCGGTCGGCGTCGCCGTCGGATTTTTTGCGATCTCCGTTCTGATGAAGTTTCTGCTGAAAAAATTCCCGCGCGGAACTTACTTTGCGATTCTGGGCTTCATCGCGGGGTCGATCCCCGCCGTGTACGTCTCTACGATACGGGAAGCAAAGCCCGCGCTTTCCGCGCTCTATTCTTCCCCTTGGTACTGGATCGCCGCCGTCGCGCTGCTCGCCGTCGGATTTATCCTGTCCTTTCTTCTCGTGCGCTATGCGAAGAAAAAGGCGTCGTTGAGGTGAAACAAACCGGCTGAGGGTAATTTATTTGCGGCTTGCGGGGTGCGGCGCGCGATGGCAAGATTTTATTTTCCGCGGCAGCATTGCCCGCGGATAGGACGAAAAGGCGCGCCGAATTTTTGAAACGGCGGCGCTTTTTGTTTGATTCGGCGGCACGGATATGTTATAATGGCATGGAAAAAAGAGGAACGGAGTAGTTATGTTACAGGTTACGAACGTCAGTTTGCAGTACGGCAGTAAGAAATTGTTCGAAGATGTCAACTTGAAATTTACCAAGGGAAACTGCTACGGGATCATCGGCGCGAACGGCGCGGGAAAATCCACTTTCCTGAAAGTGCTTTCGGGCGAGATCGAGCCGAACAAGGGCGAGGTGTCTCTCGACAGGAACGAGCGCATGTCCGTACTGGCGCAGAATCAGAACAAATACGACTTTGAGACGGTACTGCGTACGGTCATGCTCGGGCATAAGCGCCTCGTGGAGATCATGGACGAAAAGGAAGCGCTCTATGCGCACGCCGTTTTTACGGAGGAGGACGGCGTTCGCGTCTCGGAGCTGGAAGCGGAGTTCGCCGAGCTCGGCGGCTGGGAGGCGGAAAGCGAAGCGCAGACCCTTCTCAACGAACTCGACATTCCCTCTTCCTGTCACGGTATGAAGATGGGGGAGCTGGACGCGAAACAGAAGGTCAAGGTGCTGCTCGCGCAGGCGCTGTTCGGGAATCCGGATGTGCTGCTGCTTGACGAGCCAACCAACAACCTCGATTTGAAGACGGTGCGCTGGCTGGAAAATTATCTGTTGGATTTCGAGAATACCATTATCATCGTCTCGCATAACCGCCATTTCTTAAATAAGGTATGCACGCACATCTGCGACGTGGATTACGGCAAGATCAGCCTCTTCCTCGGAAACTACGACTTCTGGTATCAGACGTCGCAGCTGCTTGCGCGTCAGCAGAAGGACGCGAACAAGAAGGCGGAACAGCGGGCGCAGGAGCTCAAGGACTTTATCGCGCGCTTCGCGGCGAACGCGAGTAAGTCCCGTCAGGCGACCTCGCGCAAAAAGGAGCTCGAAAAACTCACGATTTCCGACTTCAAGCCCTCTCTCCGCAAATATCCCTTTATCGACTTCAAGTTCGAACGAGAGATCGGAAACGACATTCTCGCCGTCGAGGGGTTGACGAAGAAGGGCTATTTCGAGGACGTTTCCTTCACGGTGCAAAAGGGAGACAAAATCGGCGTTATCAGCGATAAGTCCACTTCCGTCACCATGCTCTACGATATTCTCACGGGCAAAGAGGAGCCCGACGCCGGCACCGTAAAGTGGGGAAAGACGATATCCTGCGGATACTTTCCCCAGAACAACAACGAATATTTCGAGGACTGCGATTTCACCCTCGTGCAATGGCTCTCGCAATTTTCCAAGGACCACTACGAGGAATATCTGCGCGGCTGGCTCGGACGCATGCTGTTCTCGGGCGAGGAAGCGTTGAAACAGGCGAAGGTGCTTTCGGGCGGGGAGAAGGTGCGCTGTATGCTCGCAAAGCTCATGCTCGAAGGGGGAAATTTTCTCATCTTCGACGAGCCCACCAACCATCTCGACCTCGAATCGATCACTTCGCTCAACAACGGCTTGACCGCTTTCAAGGGGTGTATGCTGCTCACCTCCCACGACCAGGAGCTCATGAATACCGTCTGCAACCGCATTATCGTGCTCGGCGAGAGGAAAGAATTCGACAAGAACGTGACGTTCGACGAGTATCTCGATCTTATAAACGCATAAATAAGGGTTCGGTTTTGCCCGACGCAATGGCGTCGGGCGTTTTTTTGCGAAAAAACCGTGAAAAATCGCACCGTTTCGGGTTTCTTCCTTTTTCGACAATTATGAAAATAAATCGATGAAATTTGTAAATTATTCGTTGAATTATTTACAAAAATCACTTTACAACAACAAAATCATGTTTTATAATTGCTTTTGCAAACAAAAAACACATGTTTCGGAGGGAATCGCTTTGGAGAAGGTATTGATCTTGGAGAGCAACGAGGATTTTTCGGCGGAGCTTGCCGGTTATTTCGCTTCGCGGGAGGGGTATGAGGTGTGCGGCGTTTCGGGCGATGGGGATGAGGGGCTCAAGCTTGTCGAAAAGTATTCGCCGTCCGTCGTCGTGTTAAGTCTTCTTTTAAAGACGCTCGACGGCTTTTCCGTGCTCGAACAGGCGCGGCGGGAGCGCAGAAAATGCGATTTTATCGTGCTCGGCAATTTTGCGGACGATAAGATCATCAGCCGCGCGATCTCGCTCGGCGCGCGCTATTATATCATGAAACCCGTCTCCGCGCAGGTGGTCGGCGACAGGGTGCTCGAGCTTTCCGAGGATGCGGACTCCCCGCAGAGGGAGACGATGGAGCGCCGTCGCGCGGGAACGCTGGACGAGCGCATCAGCAATATCTTTATTTCAATCGGGATTCCGCCTCATATCAAGGGGTACGGATATCTGCGGGAGGGGATCAAGATGGCGGTCGAAGACCCGCATGTGATCAATAACGTAACGAAGGGACTCTACCCCGTGATCGGCGAAAAATACAACACTTCGGCGAGCAAGGTGGAGCGCGCGATCCGCCACGCGATCGAGGTCGCGTGGAACAGGGGAAGAATCGACGCGGTGAACGCGATTTTCGGCGCACGCGTGTACATCGGTACGGAAAAGCCGACCAACAGCGAGTTTATCGCGCTCGTCGCCGACAAACTCATTTTGGAGAGCATGGTTTAAGTTCCGCTTATCGTCTTCTGCCTTCCGCGGTGCGGGAGGCTTTTATCGTTTACCGTCTTTTAAAGGCTTTCTCCGCATTTCCGCCGCTTGACAGAACGATTTATTTGTGTTATACTCCTAAAAAAATGATGGAGAAAAACAATATGGGAATCGCCGGCTTGATTTTGGGATGTTTCGCGCTTGTTTGCGATCTTGTAACGGTAACCGTTTCGGTCGTTGAAGAGGCCGGCGCGCTCGCTTTGGGTGTTTGCGCCGTCGCTTTTATCGCCTCCTTAACGGGTCTCATTCTGAGCAGCGTCGCAACGAGGAAAAAGAAAAACGGGGTCACCGTTGCGGGGCTCGTCATCAATATCATCGCGCTCGTCGCAGCGTTACTGGTCCTTGTATTCGTTGCATTTGTTATCTACATGTTCTTATCCTGCATCAATCAGCTTCAAAACGAATCGGCTTTTGCGCTCGCGGTTATGACCTGCCTTTAATCGGCGTCTTCCGCCCGCGTACGCTCCAAAACGGATAAATAATCCTCTACGCGCGCCTTATCCTCTTCGTTAAGCCCGCGGAATCGCGTTATGAGACGTTTTTCTTTTGCGGTAAAAACCGCCGCGTTTCTATCCTTTGGGACGCTGCGGTTCCTTCCCAGAAGATCGTCCAGACTTACGTCGAAAAAGTCGGCGAAGAGAATAAGCGTCTCGTACGGTGCCTGCCTTGTCTCGTTTTCATAATTGGCAATGGTATTTTGATTGATTCCCGTAAGTTTTGCGAGCTCGCTGCGTTTGAGACCGCTCTCCATCCGCAATTCTTTCAAACAAAACATTCGCTATCCTCCTTTGACGAATTTTGCCGAAATAATAACAAAACGGGTAAAATTTTGTAATATTTCTTTCGTATTGAGTTGACTTAACAAAAATTTTATGTTATAATTCACCCATAATGAGTGAAAAAAGCTCAAATATTAAAGGAGGATAGGAAAAAATGGCTGTTGCGGGATTGGTATTCGGTATTCTTTCCCTCGTGGGCGCGATCT